>NZ_WHOD01000010.1 GCF_013141765.1 Paenibacillus foliorum | reverse complement strand
AAACGATAGTTTAAATGGACGTACACAGGAAGTCACTGCTTCCTGTGTACGTTCATTTTTTGTATAGTTTAGCCAAGGATCATTTTTTTCCTTTAAAATGTTTAAATTACCAACAAAAGGATGTTTCGTTTTTCTTGACAAACACAACATAAGTACTAGCTTTATGCAATAAAAGAAGCTCCGGATAAGTTTCCAGAGCTTCTTGATAAATTAAAGCGATTTGGTTACATTTATTCAACGGGCAGGTTAGTTCAATGATATAGTATTATTGTAAAGAGCACGAAAGACGGTCCGAATAAATTACATTTATTTAATTACGAAACACGTTTCTTAGAGCAACTTCCTATACTTAGGGCAGGTGATTTCGTTGAAGGTACAAGAATATAAATTGATTCGAAATGAGAAGTCACCAACGTATCAACTTATAATTAATAATGAATTGATTGCTAACCGCTTTTTAGAAGTAGATTTAAAAGGGACTTTTATGCAACTTGATGTATGTGAGATGTGTGATTCTCAAGGATGTTCCGATATGGGATATATTGAAATTTTAGAAGAGGCAAACACAATTATCTGGAAAGAGCCTTTAAATACCCATATCGACGTAGAGTATTGGCAATACCAAGCTGCTTCAGGTCTTAGGGTAGGAACCATATTTTGGAGCATTGAAGATTTTAAGAATTTATGCAATATCACGAATAATTCATGGGAACGTAATGTAGTATCCCATAAAGGAATTAGCGTTGAGGATGCATATGATTTATGGAGAATATATGGTTCAAAGTGTTTTATGCCAAATTACCATTATTCTTATCAATTGGATATTATCGAGGACAATATACTCGGTATGTATGCCATAGACTTCAGTGAAGATGAATGTACAGAGTTATATAAATCACTTAAAAATAAGTGGAATACATATAGTAAAGTTGAATTACTTAGAGTATCGAATGATATGAGGAAGGTAACTTTCATGTTTGACACACCTATTTATAGAGAATGGGATTTTATATATTATGTTGAAGGAAAGTTTTTTTATGCAATTGGTGATGATTACCTTGTAAGCTGTTCATAGAATTATATCTGAATCCTTACCTAAAATAGAAAAAAGTTCAAGAAAATAATTGAGCAAACGTTATTAACCTAACGAGGAACGTTAGTTCAACCATGAATAGGCTGCCGACGCGATCGGCAGCCTATTCAACGATCGGGCAGGATAGCGTAATCACTTCGCGAATACCTTAGGTATGACGGATTTACGAAGTTCGCAAAAAAGCAATACCCTAAATAAAAACTAATGGGAGGAGAAAAGATGAAGTTTTGCATGAAATTCGGAGATACAAATTTTATTGGTTTAGTAAACGCTTCAGAATATAAATCTTTTGTGAATGAAGATTGGCAACTAGGTATGTTACTAAATCATTTTTCAGATGAGATGAGAAATGGAAATATATTGGTGTTTGAGATGACGAATCGAGGAGTGCAGCACTCATGGAATATTGAAATACAAATAGGTAAAACGGACCGAGACAATAAATATTTTAGAAGTGCTGACGGTTACATAAAGGTTACTAATAATAAGTTATATATCATTGATTACGATTGTTTAACGATATCAGCACAATTTGAAGATGAATCAGTACCAGACAAAAACTGTTCAAAAAACGAAATAGATCTGAATAACGGAATATATAAAGTGGTTTTTGATCAATTTTATAATGCAGATAGTCGTGAATTCACTGGTAAAAGCGATATAGATATTCTAATTACATTAATTGAAGTATCAAATTTTGAAGTAATCACTGATAGAGTATTTTGGTGCACATATTATTAGGATTCCTAGATTATTTAGAGTAGAGGGTACTGCGTATAACACCACATTCACGCTGCGGGACCATTCGGCAGAGTTCATTACGCTAACGGAGAACGTTAGTTATAAAGTGAGCAGATTGCCGCGGGCCGGAAACTGCTCCTTTTTTCTTGAACGGACAGGATTGTGTAAAGCCAACATCGAAAAGATGCGAAGTGCGTCTATTCATTTGATTGCAATAAAAAGGGGGGGATTCGCTTGGAATGGAGCTTAGAGGATGTAGAAAAAACGAGTCTATTGAACCCGAATACTTTTTTCATCCCAAGTCAAAAAGAACGGCAAAAGCAAAAGAAAGGCGATTTAGTCAGATTGCACTTTGTTCTAAATCGCCCTTCCGAGAATGATCCTCGCGCGGAAAGAATGTGGGTGGAAATTACCGAGAAGAAGTTATTTAGTCACAAATATATCGGGATTCTAACAAACCAACCAACATACATTAACTCATTACATGCTGGCGATAAAATCCAGTTTGAGCCAAAGCATATTGCCAGAATCATAATCCCAAAAGGCGATCCACGTTGGTTGGATATTGGTGAAAAAATGGCTCTGGTCTCTAATATGTGCTTGGAAGAAGGTGCTTGCGTTCGGTGGCTCTATCGCGAAACTCCCGACCGAGAGGAAGATAGCGGTTGGAGGTTGTTCGAAGGCACCGAAACCGACGAGTACAATAGTGATTCTTCAAACATAAGAATCGTAAACATATACTCATTATTAGATAAGGATCCTAGCCTAATAACACCTCTAAGAGGCGCGCCCGGAATTGCTTTCGAAAGAGAAAACATCAATAGTCGATGGATTGAAGTAAAGGACTGGATGGGATTATAATATGGCGTTAAACTAACGAGGAACTATAGTTGAGGATCTGCAGCTGAGCAGTTCCTCTTTTCTTT
>NZ_WHOD01000084.1 GCF_013141765.1 Paenibacillus foliorum | reverse complement strand
CCCCAATTTTTTGGCATAAGTCTATAATACAACATTTATTGGGTTTAGAATTCGTTAAATCTCGTTTCCTCCGCTAAACTGCCCGATAGCTTAATCCATCCGCCAGTCTAATACTTTATTTTCTCACTCTGCAACAATATTTTCATTAACATGTGCAACTATACTTCGCGACAATGTAGGGAGAATTGCATTTTCAAATGACACAAATCTCTCTACATAAAAAATAAAAAGCCTGATTCCTCAAGCTTTTCTTTCAATTGAAGCTGGCTGCTTTCTCTTAACTCTCACTATACCTAGTCAATGCTATACTGCTTCACTCAGAGCTGCAGCAGCGTTTTCATCTTACACGGAAACAATCCTGCCTGCTCATCTAGGGACGTTTACGGTGATGTTTTCTTCTACTCCGAAAAACGGACAATGTTTATGTCGTGAGTTGAGAATGGGACAATGTTCTTGTCGTCGGTTCACGACATAAACATTGTCCCATTACAAAATAAAGCCGCATTATATGCGACCTTGAAACGGATAATGTTTGTGTCGTCCGACATTTCCACCACCACACTCATATCAACAAGCGTTTCACAAAAATGATGAACAACAAGAAGCAAATGAAAACCGATACCGCACTAACCATAAACATAACCTGATAGTTCATATAGTGGGAGACCTCCCCCAATATGATTGCACCCAATCCAATGCCGAGATCTGTTGCTGTCAGTATAGAAGCGTTCGCGACCCCTTTCGGTCCTGGCGGGCAAGGCGAATAGTAGCAGCTTGAAGAGCCGGTTGGGCAGAACCAAAACCAATACCGTAAAGTATCGCTTCAACAATCAATCCCAACATTCCGCTCGAGACACTCAAAATAATTAGTGCTACAATCGCTATGACAAGTGAAGGCACGATTACAAATGACTCTCAGTGTCGATCCGAAAGTTTTCCTGCTAGGGGACGAGTTAGAGCCAGGGTTGCGGCATAGGCAAGAAAAAATACGGCTGCATTCACTCCGATTGAGTCCGCGAACAACGCAATAAAAGCAGAAATGCCACCATACGCGATATACAGAAAGAATACCGTCACGGTGACAGGAAAAACCGATTTTTCAAAAAGCTCAATTCTCCGGGTTTCCCTTTGTGGTTGAAAAGGCATTTTTGCTGCAAAAGTCAATAGCAGCGCTACGGCAGAAAGAGCACCGGCAAATAGAAACATGAAGTGATATGAGAGATTCTCAATGACCCATAGTCCGTATAATGGCCCGATTGCCATCGCCAAGGTCATGGACAAACTAAACCACCCCATTCCTTCGCCACGACGAGCGTTCGGGATCATATCCGTTGTTGCAGTTATCATTGCGGTGGTGGAAAAAGCCCAACTCATCCCATGCAGTATTCGAAGACCCAGCAATGCGACAATTCCGCCGATCCAGCTATACATATACATCGCCAAAGTAAAAAGAATTAGACCGCAAACAATAAACGGTCGTCTGCCGAACTTATCCAAGAGTCCTCCAACAATCGGCCGAAGAACAACGGCGGACAGCATGAATACTCCTGTAGCCAGCCCCACATGCGCTTCGGTACCTCCGATCTGTTTAATAAATAGAGGAAGAGTTGGTGTCAGCGAGTAGAATGCTATGAATAGAAATAACATCCCTATAATCATGAAAACATATGATTTCGACCAAAGTCGATCCAGAGCCCATCCCTCCTTTCATAAAGCATTGCCGTTTCGCAGATTGTGGTCTTTAACTTCCTTATTTACTGGCTCTTTTTGCATAATCCGAACCTGCAGGGTAACGATCTCCAGATATCTCGATCTTCGAAAGTGCAGTGTTCAAATCACTTAATTCTGCAAAAGTCAGTTCAACGTTAACTGCAGCAAGATTTTCCTCAAGGCGCTCTAGTTTACGCGTACCAGGATTCGGTACGATCCACGGCTTTTGAGCGAGCACCCAAGCGAGAGAGATTTGAGCCGGTGTAACGTTCTTCTCTGAAGCAAACTTCTTGATTATGTCTACTAGAATCTGATTTGCTGCAAGATGTTCCGCTTGAAAGCGAGGCTGCTTGCTCCGAAAATCATCGCTGCTGAATGTTGAGTTTTTATCGATTGTACCAGTAAGGAATCCCTTTCCTAACGGGGCAAATGGCACAAAACCAATTCCAAGTTCTTCAAGTGTAGGCAGCAGTTCTTGTTCAGGGCCTCTCCACATCATTGAGTATTCGCTCTCAACTGCAGTGAGTGGCTGCACTGCATGTGCGCGGCGGATCGTCTCGACTCCTGCTTCGGAGAGTCCCCAGTGTTGGATCTTACCTTCTTTAATCAAGTCTTGAATGACTCCGGCCACCTCTTCAATTGGCACATTCGGTTACAAAGCTCATATATTGGTGGCGTTGAACGTGGGGAGCGTAATGTATCGTTAGAAACCCTTGAGAAGATCATTAAAGCACTGAATATGTCTTTCTCCGAGTTTTTTAGGTTTGGTGAGATTGTTCTTTCAAATAAGCTTTCGAAAGAAGAATTGATTGAGGTTTTTAGTGGAGAGTTACTGACAAAGGAAATTTCTGAGGTAAGAACGATATTTGAGATATACAACATAATTAAAAGCGGCAAGTAGTCACCATTCGTGATCTACTTGCCGCTTTTTTTGATTATATAATTTCGGTACTCGCTGCTACCTCAGCTATCAACATTCCTCTATTTAGTCTTTTAGAAATTTCTATAAACCAACTTTCTATTTCCATCTCTTTGTCAATTGCGCATAAATGCTCGTACGTCATAGTTGCCGCAACTTGATCATTGAGCCATTTCTTTATTTTGGATTCACCCATTTCCCCAATGTCACGAAGCATCTTAGGTACATCATCAAAGTCACCAAATGTGATATCTAGGCCCATTATGTTTTTTATACATTCTGGATGAATATAATTTTCCAGTTCTTTTTTTGAAGTAATAAAAGCAATTGACCCATCCTGCCTTTGATTAACACTGTTTGCAGAAAAGAGATACTTTGGTTCTGCTGGCGGCTCATAATCTCTATCATAGATATGTATCTCAATAGCTCCGAGATTCTTAAGGTATCGATGCTTAACCCAGTCTGCCAAAGTACTCCCCCCTAGTGGTAATACAGTTAATCTAGGGTCTAGAGTTAAGTCTGGCAAGGAGTTATCCTTTTGATGAATTACTTTGCTGATGTGTCTTAGAAAATTTACATCGTTTGAACCTTCAACACAAATTATTACAGGTGGAACTGGTTTGGAGATGTCCGGGGTTATACCAAGTGCTGATGCAACTTGATCGAAGACAAATTCTGTTTTTTCGAGAACAACTTTTCTACCAACGGGATCAACTGTTATATATCGCAAAGATTCAATTGGAATCTCTCCAGCTAATGCCGGTACATGAGTAGTAATCAAAACCTGGCAATTATCTTCATTTGAGAGCTCTAGCAACGTCTTTATAATTTTGAGTTGATTTGATGGATGTTGTGAAGTCTCGGGCTCCTCAATCGCATATATTACGGGAACAGCTGATTGACCTCTCTTTCTTTCTACTTCAGCTTTAAAAAAACTTAACAATATTAACCTTCTGACCCCACTACCTCTTTTATTAATTGGAATAGAATTATCACCAGTAAGAGTAAGCTTAAATAAGCTGTCCCATTTCGGATCATTTTTAAATTGTGGCAACAATTCGTTGGCTAGCGCAGGATCAAATCCTTGGAGATGTTGAAGCGTGCGAGTTGCAACTTCTTCGACGTTTCGTTTTATTTCTCCCACAATTTGATTAATTTCAGTTTCAACTTGCCTGATTGCTTCAGTTATTGCCAACTTCATTGGATCTTGAACTTCAGAATCATCGTCTTTACTTGGACGATCTGCTTGAAATAATGCGAATATCGGTAATTTAAGACTAAGAGTCTCCCAAATGCTTTTTCCATCTTCTTTGTTCAAGGGTATGTTTCGTTCAGAAAGCTGTAATTGACCATCGAAGTGGTTAAATATTGCTTTTCGTATAGATGAGCTTGATCTGAGGTCGATATGATTTTCATCAACGGACAGCTCTTTCATTCTTTTTTTTAGATCGGAAATTTTTAATTGCAGTAGATCGTTTAATTGAGTCTTCGTTGGGTGTATACATTTAATGTTGACACTTTCTTTTGGTGACTTGATTGAACAATCATATAATTTATGTATCTCCAGATTACCATCATTATTTAAAAGATATTCTTGAGATAAACTTGTTGTAGAGGTTGAATCTATAACAATTCTTTCCGGAACGTCTGTAAAAATGCAGCCAATTTGAACTAACTTACTACCACTATGAACACAGTAATCACTGGAATCAATTTTAACTACTTCGTTATTAAAAAAAATCTCCATCGCTTCGAGTATGGTAGATTTTCCAGCATCATTTACACCTATGAATGCAGTAAAATCAGACATTTCGATACGTATTTCTTCTTTATAAGACCTAAAGTTTTCTATAATTAGTGTTTTTAACTTCATATTGCCTCCGTTTGACCCTAAATTTAATATGTAGGCTTTCCTATAATATCCTTTGCTGTATCGTAAAGATTGTCGTAATGAAGTAAATCAATATTTTGCTCCTCTCTGATGCGCCGCTTAATACGATATGTTTTTTCATTAAAGTCTGTCCGACGACCACCGACAACCACATAATGAAAACGTGTCCTGTCAGGTTTGAGAAATTCTAGTGGTAGTGGTTGCTCTAAATTCTTGTATTTTAATAACGTTTCTTGAAATGAAGTGAAGTAAACCTCGAGCCAGTCCCCCCAATCTTTTACTTGACGAATTCCTTTTCTAAACACGTCACCTAATTCACCGTCAGCCATCGTTATTTTTCCGTATCTCGCCTCTAACTCAATGAAGATAAATTCGTACCCACCTGAATTTTTACCGATAATCAAGAAGTCAACTTGTAGCGTTGTACCCAACCTAAGCTCTGGAAATATGAAGGCTTCGTGATGTCCAAAGCTGTAATATTTCAGTATTGACGCAATTATGAAATATGCTTTATTCTCCCTTAACCAGTTTAAGACTGTACGCTCAGGCGTTCCCGGAGTATCCAGCATTTCAAGGTACATCTCTGCTAATTCATTAAGTTCAGTTTCATCCTTTAAGTCCTCTATATCCATATAATGGTTAGGGAACAAACTCATATAGTGCCGCACTGCTTTCGGGTATTCTCTAAATAAACTCTTTCACACCTTGATTAAGCTTAACGGTTTTACGATCTCTTGTTCCCTCAACGCTTTCCATTGATCCATCTCTTCAATTATAAGCTGAGTGTAGTCACGTCCATAAATACACATGGATATAATCCCCTCTTTTTCTACAAAATACATCATAATCAGTTTAGCACAAAAGGGGGAGTCACCCTCCTATTTTTATAGTATTTAAAGCTAAATCAGCAATGTTCTTATAGAAATAATAAAACAAAGATCCATTCAAAATAACAAAAATTATCTTGGATGAACCTTTGTTTATCGGGTGCCTATGATTAACAGCGCACCACTCCTCGATCTACTTCCCTATTTTCTTATCTTTATTGAGGAATCTCCTTGTATTGTGACACAATCCATATAAACTAACAGAAATACTAGCATTTTCTATAGTTTGTGTATGTGTAAGTTACATAGTATTTTATACATATGTCTGAAATTCGGATAAACCCTATGTCTAACAAGGTTTTTATTATTATTATTATATTATTTGGTGTCATACATTATAAAGTGAATTTCTTTTTATAGAAAAATAAGTTGTTCTTTTCCCTGTAAAAAAACGAAGCACATTTTTTCATGTGCTTCGTTTTTTTTATCTTTATTCTGAAGAAAATTTAATTAGTCTGTTTCTGACCCGATCATCACTCATCGTTTGGATGATGTCGTACAGATCCGGAGTATTTGCTCGACCTGTAAGAGTTATCCTTAGTATTGTTGCAACATCTCCGACGTGTCCTTGATAATCTTCAGGGTTTTTCTTAAAGAGTTTCATGTCTCTGGCGAATCCATGCTTTTCCGAAATATCCTTTACTTTTTCAAACCATTGTTCTCGGTCGTCATTTGAATCATAAACTTCTAAGTAATCATTAACGAGCTGTTTTGCTATGCCGTAAGGAATTGTTTTAGGGAGATCTCCCGTGGATCTACTTGTTGGAGAATCGATCATTTCGTCAAAAAAGTACACGAAAAATGATTTTACCTCGGACCATTTTGCAATGTCTTTACGCGGTTTATTTGATGATGAGCGTCCTATATTAAATATCCTTATTGAATAGTCTTTATCTTTAGTCAATAAATTATATAACTGAATATCGTATTTCTGGGCCCAGATGAGTACCCGATCTAATACTTCTTCTGCACTTAAACGCGAGACAAAGTCCTTGCTGATGTCGTTTAGCTTGTTTATATCAAACAAAGCACCGCTTACATTCATTTTACAGATGTCTACATTATAATTTGAATATGGTTGATCAGAGTGTTTCATTTTCCATTCTTCAAAACCGGAACTAATTAAAGTCATGAAATACTCGCAAATTGCTTCACTAGGATACCCTTCTTGTAGATAATATTTAGCTGCTGCATCAGGATCCTTTCTTTTGCTGAATTTCCTTTTGGAATCTCCATCCATTTTCATTATTGGAGCAATATGTCCATACTCAGGCTTCTTAAAAGAAAAAACTTCAAACAATTGAAGATGAATAGGAATTGATGAAAGCCATTCGTCCCCTCTTATCACATGGGTCGTTCCCATAAGAAAATCATCAATTACGTGGGCTAAATGATATGTTGGAATGCCATCAGATTTCATAATAACTATATCTTGGTGGTTTTCAGGCATAATAATATCACCTTTAACTAGATCTCTGTAAATGACCCTTCCTGTTATCTTGCCTGGCGATTTTAGTCTTATTACATATGGTTTTCCGTCATTAATTTCTTCTTTGACTTGGTCCAAGGTAAAGTTTCTATGCGCAGCCCACTGCCCGTAATAACCTGTAGTTACTTTTTGAGTTTGTTGAAAATCCCTAATGTTCTGTAGTTGGTTTGAATTGCAGAAACATGGATATGCAAGACCCTGTTTAATCAATTCCTTAATGAACACATTGTAGATATAGACCCTAGAACTTTGAGTGTACGGTCCATATTCCCCTGACTCATATTTCAATGTTGTTGGCCCTTCGTCAATATCAATACCGAATTGATTCAAGGCATCTATCATATCCGCTATGCTTCCATCCACCTCGCGTTTTTTGTCAGTATCCTCTACTCGTAAATAAAAAACACCATCACTTTGATGTGCTAATCTTTCAGAAATAAATGTAGCGTATAATGAGCCAATTGTGATGAAGCCGGTTGGGCTGGGAGCAAATCTAGTCACCATAGCTGATTTATCTAAAATTCTTGGCGGGTATTTGCTAAAAATTTCAATTGGAGATATTGTTACTTCAGGAAATAACAGATCAGCAAGCTCTGTATTGTAGCTCATTTTTAATCATTCCTTTCGTAGAGTTGTAATTATAAACAAAAAAACCTTTCATCCGCTAAGGACGAAAGGTTTATCTTCCGTGGTACCACCTAATTTGGTTGAGTAAATACAACCCACTTTTACACGCAAAAAGCGCATTTTCGCTAACGGGAAATCCCGACAGACTTACTCCCTTTTTCAGTCTGTTACTCAAAGGCTTCTTTCATCAAGTTCGAATACTCATGTTCCACCTATCATGAGCTCTCTGAAAATTCGAGGTCTTAATTACTCTTCCTTCTCATCGCATTTTACAATATATAGAAATTAATTTGATGTTAATACGTAGCGTTCTTCAAGTCAATCTGGCTGCTTTTGAAATTTTCCAAATTCAGTTTTTAACCAAGTCTGATTTTGATGAGCAATGTATTGTTCCATGCGTACTAACAAATAAACCAATTCGGGTTTCGTCAGCTGCATATAACGTTGTCTGACTCGATCTACGTCACGATCCTGCTTTATGTGCTTGAATGCCCCCAGATCATCATTTAAGGGCTTGTGGGACCTCTTCAATGGTTTATACAGCTTTGTAGTACTATGTCTGAAAAGTCGCGTTTCCTGTCGCTATCCCATCGAGGTAAATTGCTTTTATTTGATCCCAATCTTCTTCAAATGTACTGCGCAATAATAGTGGCATCATGTAATCTCCCTCTATAAAGTACAACCCATTCAATAATTCTTCATATTCATTAAATTTCCTTCTTTCCCCATTACCCAAGCCCACTTCATAGAAAAGCCTCTGGTGAACCGTCATCTTTCCTCATCGCATTTCAATAAACAAATAGTCAAAGCTAGCCACAGAAGGGGCATTCTGTATCTTACTTTGGCACTGGATCATTAACTCCTCAATTGATGAAGGAATATATCTATGTCGGATGACAAGAAATTGATTCAATAAATGACAAGAAACTGGTCATATAACTATTTTGATCCGAATCCCCATCACCATTAGAAAAAAGAAAGCCCCATGTGCGACCTTATACTAGTATCTCATTAAGCTATCGTTCTTCGTTAGTTTAACGAAGGATGAGACCGATAGTCATTTAATTCATTTTTGCACCGTGCGAAAGTGTAAACAACACTGCTTGCTCTGTATCCATTCGTAACCCCTTGAGTGTGAGGGATTTGAAATCCACACCATCCATTTTAGCTCCCCTTACATCGGCTCCCTGTAATTTCGCTCTAGCTAGCATTGTTCTCGTAAGATCACAATTTCTTAAGTCAGCTTTTTCTAAATTTGCTTCGGTTAAGTCAGATTCATAAAATTTAATTCCACGCAAATCTTGCTTAACCAGTCCGGCATTTCTCAAATTCGTATAAGACCAATCCCCTTGGAATATGGTGATTCCATCCATATTGGCACTGGAAAAATCTGAACCCGTCATTTTGCAGTTTTCAAACTTCGAAACAAATAGATTGGCTTCGGCAAAGTTACAATTCTCAAACGCAGATTCTTTATGAACGGAGCTATTTAACGAGGCACCCCGAAAATTACATTCAACAAAACGACAGTTCCTCGTTGTAATCTCCTCTAACGATCCGTTAGCAAATGTGCAACGATGAAAAGTGCAACTTATTAGCTCGCCATACCTCAAATCTTGATTACAAAAGTCTATTCCTTCATAATTTTGATTGATATGCTCAAACATGATACTCCTCCTTTCCCGATAGTTGATATATCAACTATCGGGTGTACGCAAATCATTTTTTCATATTATCTCGCATCTTAATTAGAAGCCTGCGTAATTCATTCATTTCTTCAAGTGAAAAACCTGTTTCAAGTACATCAATAGTTCCTGAAATACAAGGTATTACATTTATAGCTAAGCTCTTACCTTTATCTGTTAATGATACTTTAAAGTAACGACGATCATAACTATTAGTAATTCTGTGCATTATACCTTTAGTTTCAAGGCTCGCTATCATCCGAGTGATGCTTGATTTATCTTTTCTTAAGGTGAAAGCAATCTCACCTTGAGACAACCCATCCCGTTCATTGAGCAAAACAATTATAAAAGC
>NZ_WHOD01000083.1 GCF_013141765.1 Paenibacillus foliorum | reverse complement strand
CGGTGAACGATAGTTCAAGTACACAGCCTGCCGGCGCTAATTCTTAAGCAAGCGGGGAACGCCGAAAATGACCAAAAAACAAACGATAGAGGACATGCACAAGCTGGCCGAAGTACGAGGCGGCCGCTGCCTGTCGGACAAATATATCAACAGCCAAACTAAACTCACCTGGGAATGTGCTGATGGTCATACATGGGACGCTGTACCCGCCAAGGTCAAGTTCAGCTCCTGGTGTAGAGTCTGCGCCGGCGGTGAAAAATCAACCATCGTGCAAATGAGGGAGCTTGCACAAGCTAAGGGTGGGAAGTGCCTATCCCAGCATTATATAAACACCGGCACGAAGCTAAAATGGCTGTGCAGTAAGGGTCATGTCTTTGAACGAGCTCCGGTGGCTATCAAAAGTGGAAAATGGTGCTCAAAGTGTTCCATTCAGCAGAGAGCAATAAGTGCTCGAGCAGGTATTGAAGAGATGCAGCAACTGGCCGAAGCAAGGGGAGGCCGCTGCCTTTCTACTGATTATACGAATGCCCATACAGAGCTGGAATGGGAATGCCATAACGGTCACCGGTGGCCTGCCAAGCCGAATTCTATAAAAAACGGCTCTTGGTGCCCAACCTGCCGGCTTACGACCGAGGATAAATGCCGGATCATCATTCAAGAGTTAACCGGACAAGCTTTCATTAAAAACAAGAGAGTCATAAAGCCATATGAATTGGATGGCTATAATGAGACTTTGAAGCTAGCCTTCGAGTACCACGGCATTCAGCATTATCAGTTTCTAGAACACTTTCATAAATTCTATGGTCAATTTCTTGAGCGTCAAGAGCGCAAGAAGGAAGCAATGTGTGCTGCGATCGGGATTCGATTGATTGCGATCCCTTATACTGCCGCTCACTCCGACGATGAACTCATCCGATTTACTAGGCAGCACCTAAAATTGCTAGGTGTTCCTTTGGTCACCAATAAGGTCAATCTTAGTTCGTTTTATGAAGGGTTAAAACCCTTGAATAAGCTAAGGGAATTGGCACGGAAGCACGGTGGTGAGTGTCTCGCAACTTCGTATATAAATAACAAAACCCCGGTTCCATGGCGCTGCAAATTTGGTCATGAGTGGAATGCTAAACCAAATGATATTACCAGTAGTCAGTGGTGCGGGAAGTGTGCTGGCAATCAACCACTAACAATCGCTGACATGCATGAAACTGCTCGTCAGCGGAATGGTTTGTGTCTTTCCAATGAATATATCAACAGTCAAACGCATCTTCTTTGGCAATGCGAACAGGGTCATACATGGAAAGCTACTGCTTCTGACGTAAGGAGCGGGAGATGGTGCAAGAAATGTTCGACCAAAAGGCGTTCTGAAGCCCGGAAGGATACTATAGAGGAAATGCATGAACTGGCCCGTCAACGTGGTGGTGAATGCTTAACGGATGTTTACGTTAATAGTCAGACACATTTGATTTGGAGATGCGGCCGAGGGCACGAATGGCCGGCAAAACCAAATAACATTAAGAATGGAACTTGGTGTCCAAGGTGCAAGAACCGAAAAAAGTAACCTTTAGCGGCCGGTGGTATTATGGCAAAATTGATTAAGCTATCGGATACGAGAGCTGCATAAACAGACATCATGGGGGTGCCGAGGATTAATCGGCAGCCCCATGACGCTATTGGGCATGGTTAAGTTAACGAGGAACGATAGTATTCTTGAGGAGCTGAAGAGTCGTCTATGATAAAGTTGGTAGTTCGTGCAGTAATGTTATTATTAATCGCAGTCCAGATTCTAGCCGCTTGTTCAAAAGATACGACTGTGGTCACTAAAAGTATTAAGTATGAGAACGAGAAGTATAAATTCAGCCTTACGTTACCATCTAAATGGCGCGATAATTTTGAAGTTGTTGAACTCAAACATGAAGATGTTATGGCCTTCAGATTTATCACAAAGGTCGGAAAGGGTGAATTATTTAGAGTTGAGGTTTGGCCTAAAGATCAGTGGGAAACCAAAGGGATCGAACTGGCTAAGATTATTCACATTTCTAAAATTGGTGAGCTAGGTAATACTGTCTATGCGTTTGACACTCCAACAGATGTGCAATACGATCCTAGCAACCAGGAGGATAAGGAACAATACACTTTGTTGAAAAAAGATATCGAACAGATAAAAATTAGTTTCGAGGTTAGGAACTAATCCATGATATTCTTCTATTAAAGTCTTTCTAGATATCACGTTGTTCGATGGGAAGCTTCGTTCAACTATCGGAGAACGATAGCTCAATAAACATGAAGAAACGGCAACCTGCATATGAACCGCATTTACTCCTCCTGCTTCCCCAATTAGGAAACAACTATGCCTATTGGACGCCCTATAAAGATAAAAACCGCCTCAAGGCGGTGAAGAGTACTTACATCAGTTCGCTCGACGATGGTTATGTTTAGCTTTAATGATGCGGTAACAGAGCTTGATAGAATTCGGCACGGAAAATACTTTTTCTAAAAGATATGAGAACGCTGAACGGTTTCCTCGTTTCGTGTTGCATTCAATGCAAGAAGCGAGTAAGTTTTGGGGAAGATCTGAGCCTCCTTTACTTGAAGGGACAATATGATCTACAGTCGTTGCGGGACGTCCACACCACAAACAAGTGTAATTATCCCGTTTTAATGCAGCTTTTCGATAGTCTCGAAATAAAAATGGGTTGTAAAGTAATTGGATTGTCTGCTCGTCGATCCAGACTGCACGGGCTCGATTAACTTCCCTCCAAGCCCGGTGAAGTAAACATGGGGTTAGTTTTTGGCCATCCACATTGAGTACTCGTATCATAGTCAATCGCCTCCTAAGGCTAAAGTTAGTATAACCACAGACAATTTGTTTATTTGATACGTGGTTATGTCTGTTGGAGACGAGAGGAGTATCGGATATGTTAAATACCTTAGCAGCTCGATAACAAGAAGCCTCGCTGGGAAAGCTCCCGCGGGGCTTTTTTTTGTTAGGCTCTGTTAAAACTCGATGCTGATTTTATCATTAAGC
>NZ_WHOD01000082.1 GCF_013141765.1 Paenibacillus foliorum | reverse complement strand
CCTTTATAACACAAATAATTGAAAAGGCTAAAATTGATACAAGTAAAGGAAAATGACTATTAGGTTGAACTAACGGGAAACGTTAGTGAAAAAACAATGAGTAGTCTGCCGCGGCAGCTACTCATTGTTTTTTCTGTTACTCTACAGCAAGTTTTCCGTGTACCCAATCCTACGGATTTGCCAGCCAACTTCAAAGAGACAACACAGGAGCACACGGCATTCCTACCAGACTTGTCTGCTGTTCACTGAGCTGAGATAGACCCTACAGGATTGTGCACTAAATGTCGGGAAGGGAATTACCTTCTCTGCTATGCTTTGAGTAACGAGGGGAGGCGATATCATGGATATGCTGGCGCAACTGAACAAAGCTTTAAGCTATATTGAGGAGAATCTTACTGATCGTGTGGACTATAAGGAGGCAGCGAAAATTGCCTGCTGTTCGGAATATCATTTTACACGGATGTTCTCATTCCTTGCAGGCATTACTCTGTCGGAATACATCCGCCGAAGACGCCTAACTTTGGCAGCACTCGAGCTAAGTCACAGTGACATCAAGATCATCGATGCTGCGATGAAATACGGATATACCTCGCCGGATTCCTTTACTAGGGCTTTCCAAAGCATGCATGGGATTACTCCCTCGGAAGCCCGGATCCATGGACAGTCCCTCAAAGCCTTCCCGCGGATGACGTTTCAACTGACTATCAAAGGAGGAAGTGAAATGAACTACCGAATTGAAGACAAAGAGGCTTTTCGCATCGTGGGGATCAAAAAAAGAGTGCCAATAGTATTTCAAGGGGTGAATCCGGAGATTGCGTCAATGTTTGAAGGACTCACCCCAGAAATGATTGATAAGATTAAGGGCTTTTCGAATGTACAACCTTCAGGACTAATCAGTGCTTCCACGAATTTCAGTGAAGGGCGGATGGAGGAGAAAGGAGAGCTCGATCATTACATCGGGGCGGCCACAACGAAAGATGGAGATGGCTTCGCCAAGCTGGAGGTGCAAGCCTCTACATGGGCTGTATTCACAGCCGTCGGCCCTTTTTCGAGTGCGCTTCAAGAGATCTGGGGACGCATTTATTCCGAATGGTTTCCGTCCTCGGAATATGAGCTAAGCGAAGGGCCGGAAATGCTCTGGAATGAGCACAAAGATGTAGCATCGCCGCAATTTAAAAGCGAAATATGGATACCTATTAAAAAGAAATAAGCAGCGTTTGCCTTCTTTTTCAAGTTGAGAGCGCAATTCTTTTCAGTAATGACTTTTTCTGGCTCTATGCCACAACCAGTGCTTGACGACTTCATTGACTGTCCATTCAGCGGACCTGATTTTGTCGATTTTTCCTTATATATGGCTCTAATACGATGTTTTTCATCGTATTAGAGCCATTATTTTGAGCTTTTAGATCTGTAACGATGTTTTTGATCGTTACAGATCTAGCCATTGTCTTGAGCTTCATCATCAAGCGCTGATTTTGAAGTTGAGCCAAATTTTTTAGTGGTTATATAAATACCACCTGTTTTAACTAAATAACTTGACTGTTGCAAAAATATTGCTGTCGATGGCCACTACTGTGTTGTCACTGCCCACGTTGTAAGCGAAGGCACTTCCTATGCTTGGGACTTCCGTTCTTATTACCGTGAAGCGTATTGCGATGAGCACGACCTGTCATTTAAAAGCAAGAACGATCTTGCCCTCGAGATGATCGAAGCCTTTCCGTCTACGCAGGATGAACAGGTTTACGTTCTCGAGGGTAGCTGGTATACCATTGAAAAAGTCATCAATGCCTGCAATCGCAAGGGATTTCATCTCATCGCCGCCGTAAAGACGAACCAGCTTATCTGTTTCAGCGGCGTCACAATTTCTATGACTGATTTCGCTGTCCAGTACCTTCGCAAGTCTGACCTACGCTCCGTTACGGTGGAAAGTCAGGGGACGTACTGAGTTTATGAATATGAAGGTTCATTAAGCGAAATGGAAAACGTTTGTTGTCTGGAAAGATGAATATGCGGAATCGAGCAAACCGCAGGTTTGTCTCCCTTGAAACCAGTGAAACCAGATATCGCTATTTCAAAGAGCTGCTAGGCTTTGAACCTATCAGTTGCTAATATACTTCCGAATCGATCACCTGAAACAAAGTTCATAACCGGTTCCCTTACTTTTGCTCCTCTTGATACCGCGTTTTCAATTTAAAGGAGGAGTAAAAATGACTGAAAACATAAAATATACGGCAGTATCAGGTAAATATACAAAGAATGGTACACCCCCCTACTTTTCGTAGCCGGTTTCTGGTCCGTCTCGAGTTTATCTGGAGAAGCGGCCCAGAATCCGTTCTACCCGAAAGCTGCGGATCTCATTCCTTAGGTGCTTGCTGAACAACATCCGTTCATAGTTCAGGCGTACTTTTCGCGCGAATACAGCGTTGTTGAAGCAGGTCCAGCAGGTTATGGACGGACGGGGCTTATATCGGGGCGAGAGATTGTACGGATTGCGCAAAAGGCAAGCGGCCAAGTTAAACCGGTCATTCCCTTGAAAAAATTAGGTTTATCGTTGATTGGTATGAGCGTGCCCGTGATGAAAGAAATCATCGATATGCTTTATTTAACCGAAGAGCCGCTGACGCTAAGTGGAGAAAAATACAAACGGTTTATCGGACCGATCACCGCGACGCCGTTCCTGGAAGGTATTACCGCGACTGTGATGGCATTACAGGAGAGTAAGGCATCTTATGTACAAAAGTAATTAATTAATCAATAAATAAGGGGATGGATAGGATGAATAGATCATTCAAGTTAAAAACATTCACGATGAGCTTTCTTTTACTGATAATCGTTCTGATGGGTGGGATCATTTTTGCTAGTTGCTTTGATAATTCCCAACGGGCTAGCATTGATGTCGACCGAAACGCCCAGGTCATAGTCGACCTTTCTATCGAAATCGATGCTCCACAGGAAACTGTATGGCGGATACAGACTGGTATTGATCAGTGGCCAGCTTGGCAGAAAAACGTCGCCCAGGCACAGTTATCCGGTCCAATTGCTGTGGGCAGCGCCTTCCAGTGGCAGACGCAAGGGCTATCCATCGTCTCTACCATCCGTGAGGTCGACCCCATGAGACGCATCGTTTTTGGGGGGCCAGCACAAGGCATTGATGGCGTCCACGTATGGACCATCACTCCCACCGCCAAAGGAGTCGTCGTGCATACAACTGAGTCCTGGGACGGTCCACCGGTAGCAGCTGACCCCGATGGCATGCGCGAGGCACTAACGTCCTCGCTCAATGCCTGGCTTGCCGACCTCAAGAAGACTGCCGAGACGGCCAACTAATAAGTATCCTTTATTAATGGAAGAGGCCGACAGACACCTATCACTATATCCTCCAATAGTTTGAGGATAGGTACGACCCGAATAGGAATGATAAATCGATGAATTTATTACGGGAAGATAGTTCAATATAAATTCAAAAAGGATCCGCTGCGGCGGATCCTTTTTGAATTGTTTTGCTGTGGTTAGGCATGTGCTTGCGTATGATTTGTACCCGTTCCTGCTGTGCGGTTAGTGTTGTCATTTTTATGTGTGAATAGTTTGCGTAGGTACGGCATCAGGTAGTGGTCTAAACCGAATCTGCCGGTGTTTGCGCCTGCCATGAACAAGATCCCGCCGATAAGAATGAACCATGGGTTCGTGTTTACGGTACCCGCGAACATGAACATGAAGTTCATGAGAAGTCCGAAGAATGCTGCCGCGGTAGTCAAAACACCAAGAATTAAACCGAGACCAACTAAGAATTCGCCGAGTGGAATCACGAAATTAATTATTTTAACATTCGGCAAAGCAAACTGTTGTATGAATGCGGTAAAGGTCGGGTAAACAAGTTCATTGGTTGCTTTGTCGATTACCGGTTTAGTGACCGCGTTATTTAAAAATCCTTCGGCAGCAAATCCGCCGGTTAACTTTTGCCATCCGTGAGTGAGCCATTCATATCCGAAATACAATCTTACGAAAAGCAGAATAACTGCTGCATATTTATTTTCTCTAAGCCATTTTCCTAACATGATAATCATCTCCTAAATTTCATTGGTGAAATTTTTCACATAATGTACTAAAAAATAAGCTTTATCTATTTCAGCCAAGAAAGGGATCGTTTTTGTTTTTTCATGGCATATCTTCCTTTCGTCTTAGAAATGTTTACTTCCCCTCTACACCTATAATGTACCATATACTAAAGTTTTTTCATGTGATTAAAATCACAAAGTATTAAATTGTTTCAGTCTGGATTAACCCTTAAAACCGCGGGATAGGTAGATTAGTTAGGATCAATGCGGAAAAACGTATTACAAAAGGGAGTAGTTCAATAGAATAGCGGTAGTCAGGGGACTTTGTTTTGACGTCCATAGCTACCGTTACTTGTAGGGGGAAAAGAATAAGTTTAATGTATTACGTTTTTTTATGGCAACCGGCGGATCATCCATTCTCCATTACTGTCGGTTCCAGCTTCCTCAGGTTCTTGTAGGATCGTCATAACGGCGCTCGGCGACGTCACCGTGAGCAACGAATCGGTCCGTGTGAAGTGGATCTCGCGGAAATGCGTGGAACTGTTTATTTATCTATTGCTTTACCGCGGTAAACGAATTCCCCGTTTTAGGCTTGTTAAGGATATTTTTGGTTGGATGCACCAAGCTAATGCGGAGAGATACTTGAATACGACTGTCTATAAATTTTTTGTTCATCGACAAAGACCGCGAAGGCTTGATGCTGCGTGGTTTTTTATGTATTCAGCTGCACAGAAATCATCGGCAAAGATTTATCTCACGTGTGAGAGTTTCTCGATTGTTTCTCGTCTATATAGTATAGAACTCCAAGGAGGCTTTGTAGTGGAGGAATGTGTAGATAGAAATGAGAAAAATTATGAAAAGCAACAGATTCTTCGTGTACTTGAAGGCCATAAGGAGGATTACGCCTTTCTGGTGAACCGATACAAAAATAAAATATACGGAGTATTGCGGGGAATGGGAGCCGATCACCAGGACGCCCAAGATTTGACTCAGGAGACCTTTATTAAGGCTTATCGCAAGCTAGCTTCGCATGACCCAAGTAAAAGTTTTGCCGCATGGTTATATACAATCGCTGCCAACCTACTGAAGGATCTCTGGAGAAAAACACGTCAAACGGAACGGCTAGCCGATCCACCTACGGATCCTTCAGTCGGCTATGACCCGGAAGAGACTCTGCTGCAGACAGAGCATCGAACGGAGCTTCAGATCCTAATCCATCAGCTTCCTCCCAATTATCGTATAGTGCTGCTGCTCCGCTATACGAACGATTTGAGCTATGAAGAAATAAGCGAAGTATTGGATGTTCCATTGAACAAAATCCAAAATGACCTTTATAGGGCAAAAAAGAGATTAAAACAAATGATAACCATCGAGGAGGTGAGGAACGATGCATTGCTTAAGTCCCGTTGAGATGGAACAATACATATTGGACGATCCTACGTTCCATAAACAGCAAGTGGCCGAGCATATCGTAACTTGCCTCCGCTGCCGATCGCTTTATCAGGAACAACTGGAAGAGCAAGCACTGTGGTCCCAAGAACTGTTTGAAAAAGCCTTGCCCGATTCGTTTACCACCAAAGTAATGGCTGCGCTTGAGCAAGAAGAGTTGGTGTTTGATGATAAGAAAGATCCAATGATAGGGACTATGGCAGCAATAAATATGGAGCAAAATGAAGGTGGCAGTATAGCTGTGAAAGTCAGCAAAACTCCATCTACCTTAGTCGAAAAAGGCTTGTTTCATCGAAAAGGTGCAATCTTTTGGAAGCTAACGCTTGGAGTAGCTTCGCTATTGATTCTTTTTAGCACTGTTATTTTGTATTCCGTGCCAACGTTAGCGGAGACGCTCCGTTCCTTATTTACGCATAATAACATCGATATTGGGCTTCTTCGGGCACAAGAGTTCGGTCTGGTGGAGCATCCAAACATTAAGGTAAAGGATAATGGCTACACCGTTATGATAAACGAAGCGGTAGCAGACCCAACCCGAGTGGTAGTGGCACTGCAGTTGTTCGGACCGGATGGAAAGCATGACAGAAATCGGTTGGTCTTTGGTCCGGAGAACAGCATAAAGATTAAAGACGATCAGGGAAAAATCGTTGGAAATATGTCCGATATAGGGGCGACGAACGATTTTTACTATCTCGTAGCCTTCTTCTCAGAACCCCTTCAAACCGACCGAATTACGATAGAAGGCAATCTTACTCAGCTGGGCAATAAAGGCGTAAATATTCCCATTCAAAAAGGGAGATGGAATTTCGATTTTTCCGTCGATATGAAGGAAGCTAATAAAAAGACAACCATTACTCCGCTGAAGGGAAGCTATACTGCTCCGGACGGAATGACGATTCGCTTGAAGCGGTTGACCCGGATGGTGCAGGGTGTTCGCTTAGAACTCGACACCGAACTCAGTGAGGAAGCGCTAGCCCGTTCTCCCGGCGAATTATGGAAGCAGCAAGGCTTGAAGTTTCATTTAGAGGACATGCAGGGAGGGGTGATTCAAAGCGTTAACGCGAGAAAAGTAGCACCGGGTTTTGTAATGACCCAGTCCCATCACCCTGGGGACAAGCCCGGTTTGATGCATTGGAGTTATACGTTTGAATATTTGCCACGGGACAGCCCCTACACCTTCGTATTTGATGGTTATTTCGTCTCCGAGCGTGACGATGCTTCGGTCCAGTTTGAGCCGTCCAAGCTAAAAGTTCAACCGGTTCCTTTTCGTTCTGATGGTGATGAACTCATGTTAAGAGATTTCACTGTAGAATCCCCGCCGAATACGAATGGAGAAGAAGTGGAGGGTGCCTTGCATCTAGACGGAAAGCTGCGGAATGAGTATTCGCAAAGCGAATGGAGGTTAAAAGCACTCAATGGCAAAGAGTATACAATCTCTATGCGCGGCGCTTCGACAACAGAAGGAGCTTCTGGATGGAAAGACGGTTATATTCAACTCGGCGGACCGAATTTAGGTGGTCTATTTGAATTCCGCGCTCAGGGCCTTACGGAGATACCGGATCGGCTTCAGCTGACTCGGACGGTAGTGGATCGGCTGTATACTAATGTGGATTGGTCTGTACCTATAAAGGAAGATAGCAAATAGAACATGGAATGAAGTCCAAATATACTTGGATAAAAGAAAGGCAGCACTCTAAAGTTATTTCACAGTTTAGCGCACTCAATAAAGGGTATCTGATTGTCTGTACAACGAAGGAGCTGCGGCAGCGCAGTTCTTTTTCATGTTTACACAGAAATAACAGTTTTTACAACTTCGGGAAATTAGGTAAGGGCCCAATCCGAAGGATTCATTCCTACATACATTATATTAGCCCACTTTAGAAAAGGAGTGACATCGAATGTCCTTTATGCCACCATCCGGCCCGCCGCATGGCCCACAACACGGCCCACAACATGGCCCGCCGCATGGCCCACAACACGGACCGCAACATGGCCCGCAACACGGCCCACAACATGGACCAACATTCCCACCCCCACATTTTGAACCAACCATTTCTGCTTTTGCTGTTGACCCCCGATCTATTTCACGTTGCTTGTATCGAAACACCTTTGTTTGGCTTAATAATGGGAGCCGCTTCTGGTTTTACCCAACTTTTGTCGGACGCGTTTCGGTTTCAGGTTTTAGGTGGACCGGTAGGTTTTGGGTGATCTTTGGAATTAATTTAAGAGAGATCAACTCATTTTCATGCTTTTAAATTTTCTTCTCAATTTCAGTTTAACCTCAAATCAGTGCTTGACCTCCTGTGATCATCAGCCTGCATAAGCCTGCAAATATGCAGTTATTATCTATCGAAATTTGCTTGTGAGAGGAAAGAACTGCAAAAGTACAGAAATTTAATGTAAAATGGTCCAGTTTTAGTTAATAATGAAAAAGAGATGCATATTTGCATGAATTCACCAAGACTTCCGATAAAACGGCCAAAAGGCTGTATAGATGCAGGATTTGAGGGTAGGTAATAGCTCAAATAATGTCTTGTGTGCTGTCATTGCCGTTCGTAAGGTCTTGTCAAGCGCTGAGCTGGGTAAAGAGCCGAAGTCGAGTGATTTCGTCAAGCACTGATTTCCGTTCTGAGCCTCAATTTCTGCTCAATGAATTTCATCAGAAGGCTACCGATAGCACCGGATCGGTAGCCTTCTTTCGTTAACAGTAGATTAACTGGATAAGTATGGAGGAAAAATTTGTATGTTAACGAATACTTATTAACTATGAATAAATTTTAATGTACAGGATGAAGAAGAGTGAGTGAAGAGTTGAGGTGGATCCACGCAATTCGAGCAGGGGATTTGGATTCGTATCGTATTATCGTGGTTCAGTATAAAAGTGCAGTTTATTCAGTAGCCTACGGTGTCCTGGGTGATTATCACTTAGCTGAAGACGCGTCACAGGAAACCTTCCTGCAAGCATTTTTGCGGAAGCGACGGGTTTTTCGATTATGTAGTCTCTATAGGATTGGGAGCGAAAATAAGCCCTATAATTTTCTAGAAGGAGCGTAAAAAATGAAAGATCAATCGGTATACATACTGAATGACCAAATGGAGATCCAGCACCAGCCAAACATTCCAAGTATCAGCCGAATTATTGTCGCGACTATTCCAGTTCGGGATGTTGAACAAGCAAGGATGTGGTATTCATTGCATCTTGGAATTGATTTCGACGCACGCAAGCTACACGCAGGTAATTTGAATATTGGATTTTCTAAGGTAGAAAATCATGTTCCTTCTACGCATTCAATTTTCATTTGGGAAACATCAGATCTTGCACATGCATACCAAGCTATGAAAGATAATGGAGTTACGCTTCATGGGGATATTAATTGGAATTGTCGTTATTTTGTCTTTGCTGATTTGGACGGAAACCGTATGACCATGTGGCAGCAGGATGAGGAAGCGATTTTTCGGTTGTCTCAAGTACAAACTGCTCAGGAGCTTCATGAGGTTATCCAAAGAGCTCTTTACTGTAGAAATAATTACGGAAGAACCTGGTCTGCATTCGAAGAAGAACTACTGCTATGCAAAAATATTCGCAGCAGAAAGATCATTTTGAATGGCTGGAGCGACCTTGAATCAGTTCTTCCAGAAGAGGCGCGAATGCTTAAAGAAAGCGTACAACGACATAATGCCAATTATCCGTCTCATGAATGGGTTCTTGAAGCGAGAAGTTGAATAGAGGGTAGTACCCTTATTTGTTCGGCCATTATAAACGTGGATACAAAAGGACTTAAAGGTCGTGGCCTGAATCCGCGCCCTCCAACGCACAAGCGTATAGATTTCCGCAATATATTTGGATAAGCAAAGTGAACGGCTCGTTAATTTTGTTATGATTGATGGTCGCAATAAGATGAATGTAGCCTATGGGGGAATTAATAATGGAAAATGAGGTATTCAAAATATTTGATGATAATAGAAACCCAATTGGTATAGCTACTAGAAATGAAGTTCATAGAATCGGGCACTGGCATGAAACCTTCCACTGCTGGTTTATTTGCAAAGAAGCAGGTGAGGATTTTATTTATTTGCAGATTCGAAGTGATACAAAAAAAGACTATCCATCCCTGTTTGATATTACAGCCGCCGGACATATCTTAGCTCATGAAACGATAGAAGACGGAGTCAGGGAAGTTAGAGAAGAAGTGGGTATTGATGTATCGATAACAGAACTTATATCATTAGGTGTAATTAATTATTGTGTGACAAGAGAAGAGCTCATTGATAAAGAGTTCGCTCACGTTTATCTGTATGAATCAAGCCATTCTTTTCATGATTTTACGTTGCAAAAAGAAGAAGTAGCAGGAATTTTGAGGGCTAAGTTTAGTGATTTTCACGCACTTTATCTAAATGATAAAGATGAAATACATGTCGAAGGTTTCGTATTGGATGATGTTGGGGATAGGGTGTTTTTTAATGAACATGTAGGGAAAGATCGATTTGTTCCGCATGAATCATCCTATTATAGGAATGTATTAAATTCGATTTTTAATTATTTACAAGCGTGACCTCAAAAAGTAAAAATTCGTCCTTAAAAAGGTTGAAATTGTGTACAGAAAGCTCGGAGTAAACAATCAAATACAAGCGCTACAGCGTGCCAAAGAATTAATGACGGTACTAGGAGTACCCCTATTTAAATCGTGTTACCCCCCATATGGGGGATTTTTTTTTTGTTGAAATAGTCTTAAAGTAGGAGGGAGTAGCACTAGAGGTGAATCACAATGCCCAGTTTGCGGTATTTGTTATAGGCGAAGTGGCTCCGACAGACACTAAACTGAATAGTGTATTTCTGGATATTTCTGGATGTTGCGAGGCTGCTAACTGTTTTGCTGAAAATGTTGGCACAAAGAGCGAGTAAAATAAAGGACGGAATGATATGCCCCATTACTATTTTAGTGAAATTTGGACACCGTTTAAATTCGTAGGAATTCGTCTGTTTAGGGATGATAATATGGACTTATGGATCAAGTTTTGGAATATGAGAAGACGCCGGATTCGGAAATAATAGGTTTCGGCATTTGATCAAAATTTAAGCGCCCATATCAAATTTGGGAAGAATGACGAATAAGACTTACACCACTCTCTTAAGAACAAGAGTGATGTAAGTCTTTTGCATATCTAAATTGGGAGGGATGGATCAGCGTTTGAAGCTCGAAAGATTCTGCTCTGCAATCTGAACTAGACGTCTTGTAATATTGCCACCAATTGCTCCTGCATCTCGTGTAGCAAGGTTGCCATTGTAACCGGTTGGAGATAATTGAATACCTAACTCTTGGGCCACTTCATACTTCAGTTGATTGATTGCTGCCTGTGCTTGTTGTACGACTAAAGAATTATTGTTTGCCATTTGGTAGTCACTCCTTTTCATTGGTGTACTAGTAGTATTCGATGAAATAACTGGGTTATACATGGTAAATTAGGGGAGTATCACGAAGAAAAAGAAATTTTTCTGAATGCTGCGGTAAAAGAGTTGTGATTAATCAGGAGTTTATTTTTTGTTAAAAATGAAATAAGGTATAAGAGTTAGATTTATTTTTTACAGAAGCGATGGTGGATATGAAAATTCAATTTGAAAATACCAGCATAGAGTTTAATGTTCAATATGGAAATAGAAAGAAGCTTTCAATTCATATAGACTCTTTAGGTTTCATAACAGTAAAAGCCCCAAATGATACAAGTAAGGAAATTATAATAAGCGCTGTGGAGCATCATGGGAAATGGATACTGGAGAAATCACAAAACATTGCGAAGGCTCGAGAAATCCCTAAGGCAAGAGAATATCAGGATCAAGGAAAGTTCCTTCATCTTGGGAAAGAGTATTATCTGCATGAGCTGATAGAGACGGGGGAATTGAATGAAGAGGAGCTTAAAAAAAATCTCAAGAAGTTCTATTTCTTAAGCTGCAAGAAGATTATAGGAGATCGAATATCTGGATATCAATTACAGCTGAAGGTTAAACCCAAAACCATTGATATAGTAGAGTCCAGTACCAAGTGGGGAAGCTGCAGCTCGGATAAAAAGTTGACCTTTAATTATCGTCTGGCAATGGCTCCAATTGAAGTGATAGATTATGTAATCATCCATGAACTATGTCATCTGCTTCATATGAATCATGATCGATCATTTTGGAGACGAGTAGGAAGTATTATGCCGGATTATAAGGAAAAGCAAGATTTCTTAGCAAGGCATGGGCAGTCTATGACACTTTAAAATTTTTTGGATTAAGCTGTACGGTGAGGGAAACATAGGATGATCAGGTAAACCAGTAAGTATGTAAGCTTCTGGCGATACTGCTTCATCCACGGAAATGGGGCGCAATAGAGGAAGTATTTGTTCCCCTATTGCCTGGAAAGCACAAAAAACAGAGAGATAACGGAACAGCAAGTTCCTTTATCTCTCTGTTTTTTCGTGTAGAGCCGCTATTTGCCGAGAATAGCGGAACTACGACTTCCGCTATCGCTCCAAATTGGAGGTCACAGATTGATTAACGGAACTCTCAGTTCCGTTAAAATCCGTCAGGGCTTATAGCGGCATCGCCACTATCTGTATAAAAAGCAACCTCTGATCGTGGAGTAAGCCAATGTCATTTTAAAGCAAGCCTTGATGGTGCAAGAATGTGAGCTGCTAAGCGAAGCCTTTCCAGTCGAAACACGGCATCTTGCTTAGCAATATTCAACATTTTGGCCAAATGCTTGTCGGCGGAAATAACGTTAAGCTGAACGACCTTCGTCTCTACTTGTAGACCAAGTTCCCTGAGATATTCCCTATAGCTGCGATATGGAGCTACAGATTCTTCGACCTTGGGGAGAGATATGAAGATACCCTTTCCTTGTTAAATATGCCCTTCTAATTTCAATTGGTTTAAAGCAAGACGAATCGTCGTCCGGCCAACCCCAAAGCAACGCTGGGTCCATCTCGGAGGAATGGTAAACCTGGATGGAACCGTTACTATTAACGTGAAGCATTTTACCAAGTTTGCCGTTTATGACCATCAACCAACAGCATTCAAGGATTTGGCGGGATTGTAATTCCCACAGGAAAAAATGCCACTCCAATCAGAGGCTACCGGAGTAAAGAACTCTCATGAATAAGACCACAACCCCGTTTTTGCATAGCATGTTCCAAAAGTTACTATTTTATGTAGGGGGTACAAGCTGATAGAAAAAACTTGCTCGAATCATTTCGTACATTTTAAGGATTTAAATAGTAAATGCTGTGATATTTTATACATACAAACAAGGGGTAGGAGAGTAATCTGTATGGTATAAGGAAAATAATAGGTTGATTGGAGGCACAAAGATGAGTATGCCCTGCAAGTCACAGGCTAATTCGGAGATTGCTCCTGAAGCGGAGTTACCTAAGCTGCTGGATCGTTTGAAGCAAGACCATGCCGAATTGTTGCAGGTTCTGATGGATTTGGAGAACCAGGCGAGTCAGACGGAGCGGGAAGCCGACAAAAACCATGCGATGGTTTCACTACTGCATCTAAGGCTCTGGACCTTAGGATTCAAGGAAGAACTGAATCGGCACTCCGAGTGGGAGGAACGGGAGTTATTCCCGTTATTGAACATTTGTTGCCAGGGGCATAACACTCTTTCTGCCACACCGACTCTATGTGATCTGGAGAAGGATCATGAACTGGCGATGAATTACATGGATACCTTCTTGAGAGCCGTGCATGCACTGAAATCGGATTCGGAGGCCATGCCTATGAAACAAGCGGCAAGCTATTTAACTTATGCATGCCGTATTCTAATCAAGCATTTGGAGCAGGAGGAGAAGCTCATTTATCCACTGACCGAGCAAGTATCCACTGATACTTCATATTTTTCTTATGATTAAATTTGCAGTCATCGGATGACTTCCATTATTTACTGTGCTACAATAACTTGAATCGTGGTTTACGTTCATATGTTAATTAAATATTGTGGGAACAAGGTGCTTCAGCTTGCTGAAGCTTAAAAGGGAAGTTCGGTGTAAAACCGACGCGGTCCCGCCACTGTAACGGAGGAGTCACAGCGACAATGCCACTGATCTTTGTGCACAAGGATTGGGAAGGCCGCTGATGATGTGAATTCCGGAGCCAGGAGACCTGCCTGTTCTGACAACACTGCTTTGACCTACGGAAGATAGGGAAGTGTTGAGACGACCGTCGTTTATTCAATCATATAAACAGGGCATCTTTACCTTTTTTTTCTGAGGTAGGGATGTCTTTTTTTGTTGTGAAAATGGTATTGACGAAGCAAAGAAGTATGGGTAAGATATTAATTGTAATTATTACTATTAAAAGAAAATCAGGAGGCAACCTTTTTATGAGATCCGAATCCAGAGCCAGTCGTCAAAAGTTCAGTGGTTTTCTTGCACTTATTCTCGTTATTATTTTAGTCACATTATCGGCATGCCAAAGCTCATCATCCAAGTCAAATGGCAGCGGCCAGTCCGCAGATACTAAAGCTGCATCCCCATCTGGTGAAGCCAAGGAGCAGGTTTTAAAATACATTACCTTAAATATGCCGCGTTCTCTGGACCCTGTCCATATCGATGCACAGCGAATTACTTCTGACGGCATTGCGGAACCGCTCGTTATGCTGAATGATGACGGGTCTATCAGACCCTGGCTGGCTAAATCTTGGAAGAACCTGGAGCCCACGCTTTGGGAAGTGGAATTACAGCCTAACGTAAAGTTTTGGAGCGGTGCAGTAATGGATGCTGCTGCGGTAAAAGCGGCATTGGAACGTCATCAAAAGCTGAATAAGCGAGGTCCCTCACAAATTGGCGGTGTAGAGTTTATCGTAAAAGACAGTCTACATCTGCAGCTCAAAACACCTAAGCCAGACCCTAACTTTATTTTCAAATTAAACGGATTTGCTATACATAATACAGAGGAAGCTAATCGTCTCGGAGATAAGTTTAATTCGCAAGCTGACTTGACTGGCTTTATGAAGCCCGTCCAGTTTACTCCAGGGGAGCTGCTGATTGCTGAAGCATTTCCTGGTTATTGGGGGGAGAAGCCAAAGCTGCAGCGGCTGGAAGCAAGATTAGGGGCTGACGCACAAGCGCGTCTGCTTGCATTGAAGAACGGCGATGCTGATGCGGATATGAACGTGGAAGTCGAACAGCGGGTATCGTACGAGAAGGATCCGAAATTCGCTACTTATTTCCCGATCGGACAAACGACTAATCTATGGTTGAATATGAAAAAGGTACCTGCGCTTCAGGATAAAAATGTTCGGATTGCTCTGAATTTAGCTGTTGACCGCAAGGAGCTTATCGAAGGTGTTAGTCGTGGATTTGCATCCAATGCAACAGGACATTTCCCTGCGGGACTTCCATATTCGATTAACACAGGAGCAGTAACGGATAAGGCCAAAGCCGAGAAGCTTCTGGATGAAGCTGGCTGGAAGAAAGGCTCTGATGGAATCCGCGTTAAGGACGGACAAAAGCTGAAGATGAAAATGCTGACTTACACGGTTTTTCAGCCATTGGCAGTAGCTTTGCAATCGCAGCTTAAAAATGTAGGCGTCGAGATTGAGTTGAATCCGGTCGAAACAACGGCTTCCAACCAGATGATGCTGGACGGCAACTTTGATACGGCTACCTATTGCTCCTGCGGTACGGCAACCGGCGATATTGGCGGTCAACTATATTCCTATTACCAGTCAGGTGTCGCATCTAATTATGGTGGATACAGTAATCCCGAGGTGGATAAGCTGATCAGCCAATTGACCTCTGAATTCGATGCTGCTAAGCAAGTAGATTTGGCCAAACAGATTCAAACCCTCGTACAGGAAGATGTTCCGATCATTTATTTGTTCAATAACACTCGTTGGGGCGCTGCCTATAACAATAAAGTGAAAGGCATCGATAAAAATTTACAAACGAAAATCGTCCCCGGGATGTACATTTCTAAATGAAGCTGATCCGCTATTTGATCCTTCGTGTGTTTCTTACAGTGCCGGCTTTGTTAGGAATTACTCTTCTTATTTTCTCTCTGATTCGTTTTATACCAGGAGACCCAGCGCGAGCCATTCTGCTTACGATGTTCGATCCTAGCACGAATCTGAGTGATTTGGAGAAGGACGCAGAGGTTCTACATAAGCAGCTGGGTCTTGATCAGCCTTTCCCTGTTCAATATGGGAGCTGGCTATGGAAAATTGTTCGCGGCGACTTGGGCGTATCCTTTCGCAGCAAAACGCCGATTCTCGATGAGCTGCTGCATCGCTTTCCGGCGACGCTGGAGCTCGCCGGGGCTGCGCTGCTCATCATGCTTGTAATTGCGATTCCGTCGGGGATTGCGGGAGCCATATACCATCGTAAGGCTGTGGATCATGCAACACGGGTTATTGCGTTGATAGGCGTGTCGGTACCGAGTTTTTTTCTTGGCTTGGTGCTTATGTACATCCTGTCTGTGAAGCTGGGCTGGCTGCCGACGATGGGAAGAGGCGGGAGCGATCACCTGATCCTGCCGGCCCTGACGCTGGGCATTGGACTATCGTCAGTCACGGCGCGCTTGCTGCGAACAAGCCTGCTTCAAGTGTTTTCACAGCGATATATCATATTGGCGGAAGCTAAGGGGCTGCATTGGCGGACCATTCTCTTCAAGCATGCTCTGCCTAATGCGCTACTGCCGGTCTTGACCTCGTTCGGGCTTGTAATAGGGGGGCTTATCGGTGGAACCGTCATTATTGAAACTGTCTTTTCATGGCCGGGTGTAGGACGGTATGTGGTCGATGCGATAACAGGAAGAGATTACCCGGTTATTCAGGCTTTTGCTCTGCTGATGGCTGTTGTTTACATCGTGTTGAATTTGGCTGTTGATGTTATTTACCGTTGGCTGGATCCGCGGGTCAGATTGGAGCAGGAGGGACAGCATGGATAATAGATTTCGCCAACGTCTCTTCTACTCACTGAAGACAGACCCGCTGGCGATGTTTTTATTGGCAATTGTCGTGGTCATTATTGTGATGTCAATCGGTGGGGCATGGTTTTCTAGCTACGATCCGGTCAAAGTAGATTACAAGCAGGCGCTTCTGCCTCCTTCCGGTGATCATTGGCTCGGAACGGACAATTTCGGCAGAGACGTATTATCGAGGTTAATGCATGGGGGAGTTGCTTCTCTGGGCGCTTCGATTATGGCGGTGACCCTAATCATTTCCTTAAGTCTGATTATCGGGCTTGCCGCAGGATATTTCGGCGGATGGGTTGATATGGTGCTGACCCGATTGATGGATGTGCTCTTCTCCTTCCCGCAGCTGGTGTTAGCTATAGCGCTTGCTTCGTTGATGGGTCCAGGACTCAGCAGTCTGATGATCGCGGTTGCTGCCGTGTCGTGGCCATCCTTCGCGCGAATTTTTCGAAGCTACGTACTGACCGTACGCAATGAAGGCTACGTACAGGCCGCAAAAGCATCAGGCATTCCTGCTTGGAAAATCATCGGTACGCATGTTCTCGGATCCATCGTCGGTCCCATACTTGTGCTGGTAACGTTGGACATCGGAAGCATCATCTTAAGCATAGCTTCGATGTCGTTTCTGGGATTGGGCATTCGCCCTCCCCAGCCGGAATGGGGAGCGATGCTGAATGAGGGCCGAGCTTACATTGAGGAAGCACCGTGGTTGTTTCTTGCGCCAGGGCTGACCATTTTCCTAATTGTATTGGGAACTAATTATTTGGGCGATACGCTGAAGGATGCCTTAGAGCCACGATCACTGAATATGCCGAGGCTTTTCCGCAGCAGACGCAAACGCCAACGGAACGAATCTTATAAGAATTCAACGCAGCTGCTTGAGGTAGAGGGACTGTTCGTTGCAGCAGTGGAAGGTAAACAGAATACCGCCAAACCGATATTGGAAGATATCCGATTGGAATTACATCCTGGAGAATGTCTGGGTCTTGTTGGTGAAAGCGGATCAGGGAAAAGCACGCTTGCGCTTGCTCTCATGGGGCTGCTCCGTTCTCCGCTTGAGCAAACCAAAGGAACGATTCGTTTACAAGGCGCGGATACGAAGGACTGGGAATGGAGCGATTGGCGCAAGGTGCGCGGCAGCCGGATCGCTTATATAACGCAAGATCCAATGGATTCGCTTAACCCGGTCCTTACCATCGGGGAACAGCTGCGGGAATGCTTGACTGCTCATAAGAAAGTAGGTTTGAATAAAGCGGCGCTGAAGGAGCAGGTGGTGAAGCTGTTGGAACAAACGGGCCTCCCCAAGGAGACCTATCAACAGTATCCTCATCAATTGAGCGGAGGTATGAGGCAGCGAGTCGTTATAGCTATGGCTATGATCAACGAACCGCAAATCATTGTGGCCGATGAGCCGACGACGGCGCTTGACGTCAGTACTCAGGCTCGAATTATGGAGCTGCTCGCGGATCTACAGAAGGAACGGAAAGTGGCGATGATCTTCGTCACCCATGATTTAAGGTTAGTTGCGCAGATCGCAGACCGAATTTGCGTGATGAAGAAGGGGAGAATCGTTGAACAAGGGGATGTGCGTTCGGTATTTACAGATCCGAGCGAAGCGTATACGCGTCAGCTGCTGCAAGCTATTCCCTCATTGCGCATTCCATCTCATATCCGAAAAATAACCTGAAACGTAGCGGAAGGGGAGGATTTAATGCTTGTAATCGAAGGTCTGCAAAAAAGCTATCAAGGAAAAAAAGTGCTGGATTCAGTATCCTTCTCGATCAGTCCCGGTGAAATTGTCGGTTTGATTGGGATGTCGGGATCGGGAAAAAGCACTATTGCCCGCTGCGTGGCAGGATTGGAGAATGCGAATGCAGGAAAGCTGCTCTGGAATGGTAGATCGTTAAAGGAACGAGCCGTAAGGCGGATGTCGCATCAAGACATACAAATGGTATTTCAAGACCCTCGAAACAGTCTAAACCCAGCATGGACGGTAAGAAGGAGCTTGTTGGAGTCGCTTCATCAGTTTCATAAGAGTATTAACAAGCAGGGGTTCATTGGAAAAATGGAAAGCTTGCTTCTATCGGTTGGACTAAATACCGATTACTTGGACCGTTATCCGCATGAATTAAGCACCGGTCAATGTCAGCGGGTGTGCCTGGCGCGTGTGCTTGCTCCAGAGCCGAAGCTACTTGTGCTGGATGAATGCCTCTCCGCTCTGGATGTTTCCATTCAGGCTCAAATGATTAGCCTGCTTCAAGAGCTTCATCACAATCGTCAAGTCAGTTATTTGTTCATTTCCCATGATATTGCTGTAGTGGCAGGGCTATGTCAGCGAGTATTGGTTATTCAGCATGGAGTGATTGTAGAGGAAGCAGGTGTGTATGAGCTTATTCATCATCCAAAGCATCCGTATACAAGATCACTGCTCGCGGACACTCCTGTATTTCCTGAGTTTATGGAATTAGCGGATGTCTCTAATGAAAGGAATGTCATTTAAATGAATAATAGGATGGATTATGCCTTTCTCGACAAGCAGTATAATTTCATGACAAAGGAGCATCCACAGTCGGTATTATTAGCAAGTCTCGCTGACTTGTTGGATGAGGAGAAAGCAAAGCGCCTTATTCAGGCGGTTATGCTAATTATTCGCGCGGATAAGCCCGATATTGCGGCGTATCATATGTCCAGCTGGTTCGGCATGGTTTGCTCGGCTGTGCAAGCCTCGTTATCGCTTTATGATACGGTATTGCTACTGTCTCCTGACCGGCTAAAGCTGCAAATCATAATGGTGGAGGGACGAAGGAAGGTATCATTTGTTCTGCGGGATGCTGTCAGTGCTGACATGTCGATAGAGACTTCTGGGGCATCCCGTTCCGAAGTGTTGAACTCCTTTTACGAACAGACTGTGCGTCCGATAATGGGTGGTCTTGCGCTCGCATCCCTTACCAAAGAAAACCAGCTGTGGGCCCAATTCGCGACAAGACTCTATAATGAGAAAGATATCTTATTACAAAAGGCTTCCTTATTACCGGAAAGACGGCCTGTTATTGAACAGGACTTTGCAATACTGCTGAATGAATTGAATGTGGAGAAGCTCGGATTGAAGCGGAACCCATTTGACTTGGAGTTTCACTGGATTGAGCATATGCAGCATCCAGATGAGCTAATACGTCAGAAGGTAGCGTGCTGTCTAGCTTATAAGACGGATACCTCTCACGGCTACTGCTATACGTGTCCTCGTTTAAGTGTAGAGGGACGGCAAGCCAAAAGGGAAGCATAACTCGAAATAGTTTAAAGGATTGAAAATCAATAGGGACAACCCGATTGATCTTCAGTCCTTTTTCCTATTAATATGTATGTATTTGTTAGGTATGAGCGAAGCTTACAGTCAAGGGGTGACGTGATTTATTTGGCAACTTTAAGTTCACATTCAGCAAATATTAAGGTTTTATTAAGTTTACTTGGTTATCATTAAAAGAATAAAAAGCGGCTATGTGGCAGCTGCTTATTTGTATCGGGGCCAATTCGTTAAATTATTAAAACATGATAAGAACGAATGAACGAAGCTTCGGTGTAGAGTTGGAATTAGATTTATGAACAAAAATTATCCGCAAATAGAGAAAGAGAACCGCGGGATAGGAGTGTGAGAAACCTATGCGTCCAAGAAGGCGGAAGCAAGCAGGGCCTGCGCTAAATCGACTGTGGAGTACCTTCTTTATAGTATTAGCCTGTGCAGTAGTACCTTTAGTTTTGGTTTTTGGCGTGGAATTTATTCAAAGAGGTAATTTACATGAAACGTGGGCATGGTTAATCCAGAACCCCAAACTGTTTACAATGAATGCTCTACTGGACTTATTTGTTTTTTTATTGATTTATGCACTGTTGGGTAACTTATTGCCCTCGGTCGCGTTGTCCATACTGTTGCTATGTTCAATGTCGTTTATAAGCTATTTCAAGGTAAAATTGATCGGAGAGCCTTTTTTTCCATGGGACATTTTTCTTAATAAAGAGAGTATGAACGTACTGCCCTTGGTAACGAACCAATCGGCTTTGCTGCGAATCGGAACTATGCTGGGCGCAGTATTTGTGCTACTCCTAATGTCATTCTTGTTGCCGCGACTGCGTCTGCGGATAAAGACCCGTGTGGCAGTTGGTCTGGTGGCGGTGTTTGCGGTTTACTCCTTTGGAGTTAATGCACCTTGGGCCAGCCGCTTCATGGACCGTATGGGTGCAAACGAGATTGTGTGGAATCAGTCCGAAAATTATGGGAATAATGGGATGGCGCTCGCTTTTACGATGAATGTGAAAAATGCGATCGTTCCGAAACCAGCTGGCTATGATGAGCCAACTATGGCGAATTTGGCGCAGATGCTGATGATGAATCAGTCTGGGCTGCAGACGGCATCGGCTAAAGCAGATCCATTTAACGGGAAGCAGCCGAACGTTATTTTTATTATGAGTGAAGCCTTCTGGGATCCAACTCTGCTTCCAAATGTGACATTTAGTGAAGACCCAGCGCCTACAGTTCACAGGCTGCAGCAGGAATCCACATCCGGGTACCTGCTCTCACCACAATTCGGAGGCGGTACGAGTAACGTGGAGTATGAAGTGCTAACCGGGCAATCCATGAGCTTTCTCCCAGCAGGCTCTGTACCTTACCAGCAATATATTTCCCAACCGTTACCTAGTCTTGCAGGATATTTTGAAGAGCAGGGTTATAAAAGCATGGCCATTCATTCCTATGAGGGCTGGTTCTGGAACCGGGAGAATGTATATAAAGAAATGGGTTTTGAAAGCTTCATGAGTAAAGATCAATTCAGCAATCCGCAATATAAAGGCGATTTCATCTCCGATGATGAGGTAGCTAATAGTATTATTCAGCAGGTGGACAGCACGGATAAACCGATGTTCATCTACACGGTAACGATGCAAAACCATGGTCCATACGATGATCAGCGTTACGGCAGTAATCCCATTCAAGTCGAGGGCAATCTAACCCCGGAGGCAAAAGATACTCTTGAAACGTACACACAGGGCGTTCAAGATGCGGATGCGAGCCTGCAAAAGCTGATTGATCACTTCGATGAAACGGGTGAACCTACAGTAATCGTTTTTTATGGGGATCATCTGCCTATGCTTGGTTATGATTATGATGTGTATACTCAGGCCGGATTTATTCAGACGGGCAAGTCGCAGGACTGGACGCTTGAAGAATTGAAGAAGATGCATAGTGTGCCATTCGTTACATGGTCTAATGTAGATCTGCCTCAAGAGCAATTGCCAGTGCTTAGTAATTCCTTCCTGGGGGCGTATATGTTGAGCCATATGGGCATGCAGCTTCCAGAGACGCTTGCGTACAATGTAGAGCTTTCCCAGAAAATGCCGGGCATGCTCCGGAATCTGGTAGTGGATGCGAATCAGAATTTATACCCAGCAGTACCCGATTCACTCAAGGAAGACGTCGATAAATATAGGCAGCTGCAATATGACGGTCTATTCGGTAAGCAGTATTTGGCTAAATATATTGGGTCACCGTATCTACAGCAGAATGTGTTGCCCAATTATAATCAAGAATTCGTCGAGAAAGCTCCTGTCGATGAGGATATAGATGGAAGCTTAAACGCGAGCGGTGAGGAAAATCCGAATTAGTCGGTAGTTATTTATTGAGAGAGCGGTTTGACCCTTGGGTCAGACCGCTTTTTGCCGTATAATTTATGTGTTTTGGGGGAAGAAGAGAAATTATTCCTTGTTTACATTCATATTGTCCATTTACCGGAACCGTCTTTATTGATATAACTATCAAATCTCCACTAATTTTGATGACGGGTTGGTGAACAGCACGTGTATAAGAAAAGTTTGTTCGTCAGGCTGCTGATATTAATGCTTCTAGCCACGGCTGTACCGTTCTTACTCTCCAATGTCATTTCCTATCGTTCCACTTCCCAGTCCATTCAAGCAAGCCATATTCAGCTGAATCAGAATTCGATGACCATCGGGATGGAAAATATAAAGAAGTATTTGAAAGAACTAAATCAAATTTCTCTTTCCTGGTATTATGATGCGGATTTGATGGAATATCTTCGGCAGGAAAAAAGCAATATCGCTCAGGATATGTACGTCGACCGGCAAATTGCCTCGTTATACAGTCAACGTTCAGAAATCAGCATTGTCCATTTGTACGCAGGGGGTTCCGGTCAACAATATTATCAGCTTCCTTTTTCTTTGTACGACGCTCCATGGAAAGCCTCTCTTCCGTCGAGCAAGCAGGAGGATTGGTATGATTTACCCAGCTTTGAGGTAAAACAAATCGGTAACGATCGATTTCTAACGGTTCATAAGAAACTGATGGATTTCCCTCGCCCGACCTGGTTCGGATTAGTGTCTGTCTATTTCTCATTATCGGAAATTGAACGGTTGAACAGACAAATGTTTGATCCCAAGCATGAGATTGATTTTATGTATTTTGGCCAAAAAAACCAACTGTTGTTTACTTCAAGTCAAGTGGAGGGAGAATCTCAAATATCGCTTGAAACTATTCACCCTGGATTGAGCTCCATTCGTGAGAAGCAAGGCTATTGGTTCGGCAATTGGAAGGGAGAGGCTGGCGTATTTATTTATGTAACCGATCAGTTTCTGGAAAATCCGCTGACGATCATTAAATTTATTCCTTCGGCTTCTATTAATAGGGCAGCAGAGCAAACGTTAAAGCAGTCCATAGCTATTCAATTTGCTGCACTGGCAGTAATCATTGTCTTTGCATTCCTGCTCGCTTATTCCACTATCGTGCCTATCAAACGGCTGGTCCGCAACATGGCCCGGGTGGAGACAGGAAACTTCGGGTTGGAGGCTACCACTCACAGGGAGGACGAGATAGGCCTACTTGAAACACGGTTTGAATTAATGGCCAGCAACTTGAATGAATATATTATCCGGGATTACCAGCATCGAATAGAGCTTTCGACGGCACAATTAAAAATGCTGCAAGCACAAATCAACCCTCATTTTCTGTATAATGCGCTGCAATCGATTAACACACTTGCATTGCGTCATCAAATAGAGGAAATCAGCGACAGGATATCTGAGTTGGGTGCGATTCTTAGATACAGCATGGATTTCAACACGGAGGTTGTTCCCTTAAGGCAGGAAATTGCGCATATGGAGCATTATTTGTCTCTACAGGAAGGACGATTCAAGAACAAGCTGGCGTTCCATATAACTAGCGAACCTGAAGCGTTGAATATCCAGGTTCCCAAAATGATTTTGCAGCCTCTGGTAGAAAATAGCATTATTCATGGGATTGAAAAGGGGACAGGCTCAGGAAGGATCGACATCATGATTTCTGTCGGGGCTGTGCTTGTGATCCGCGTTGCGGATAATGGACAAGGGATGGACAGGGATACCGTAGAGAAGCTGAAGAAGAGGTATAATGAAGAACGCTTTCGTCCTCAGGAGGAGGAGGGAATTGGTTTGATTAACGTGCTGCAGCGTCTAAGAATTAGGTATGGAGACCGTTTCGGATGGACTGTAACGAGCAAACCCTATGAGAAAACGGAAATTATTTTAAGCTTACCCCTTACAGAGGAGGAGAGGCAATGAAAGTGTTGATCGTGGATGATGAAGAGCACGTAAGGGAAGGCATTGATCTCTCGGTCGATTGGGAGGCATTTGGCGTTACGGATAAATATATGGCAGAGAACGGGATGGAAGCGCTAGAAATTATGACCGCACATCAGCCTGATATTTTGTTTTGTGATATGAGGATGCCGGTGATGAATGGTACGGAGCTGCTAAGAAGAATAAGAGAAGAGGGACTGAACACTCAAGTTATCGTGATCAGTGGCTATAATGATTTTGAGTATACACGTGCCACCATACAAGCGAACGGAATCGATTATATCTTGAAGCCATTTAGGAAAAAGGATGTGGAGGAAGCATTCAGCAAGGCAGTCTCAGCTTGGCAGGAGAAGGTAAAGTCAAAAGAAGCGGATGTAGAGAAGGAGTATCTGGTTCGTAAAGCGGATGCGCTGTTGGATGAGAAGAAGCTGGCTTCTTATTTTCGTAATGAAATTCCGCTAACAGAGACGGTCAAGAGAATGTTCGATAAGACCGGTATACGGCAATATGATTTTAGTTGTTTGATTCTAGTTCCTCAGAATATGACCCATGTACTGAACAAGAGATTTATGATGGATGACGAGTTGTTTTTATTCGCCATTGATAACATAGCCGGGTATTCCCTAAGCGGCCAGGCTGTTCACTATATTTGCAGATTGGATGCTTATCAATGGGTGCTTCTGCTTGATTTTCCGGATAAGGGATCGGGCCAGCAGGATCTCAAGTTTTATTTGGAGCGGCTGAAGCGGGCATGGAAGCATACGATTCAATTGGATGTCCTGATCGGTGCCGAAGGGAGAACTTCTCGCCTGACAAATATTCATCAGGCGATCGGCGAAGCCCAGAATGCTCTGCTGCATCTGAATATTGGCGATAGTAAAGGTACGGAAGGCAGCGAGAAGCCGCTGCCAAGTTTGATGTCGCATGAGATTTTGCTGCGACGAGCCATCGAGTCAGGCAACCGTCTCTTCGCGACGGATATTGTGCAGCAGCATGCTGAGGCGCTTAGGTTCCGAGGGACTCTGCTGCTTAAAGATCTTCAGCGCTGCACGATGGAAGCCAACCTGTTACTGGGCCGCTACAGCCAGATGATCACATCCCAGGCAGGAGCAATGAAAGCCCCGTCCATACCGCTATGGGTCTGCGACGTGGGCGAATGGGAGCGAATCTTTATTTCACAGATCCATCTGCTGCTCGATAAAATGAGGCCATCCTCCGTTGGCAATGGAGATATTCATGAAATCCGCGCTTATTTGGACAACCATTTTCACGAGAATATTTCATTGAAAGAAATTACGGAGCAGTTTCATTTCAGTCCCCAGTACATTTCCAAGAAGTTCAGGGAAACGTTCCATACTACGATAGTAGCTTATTTGACCGATATGAAAATCGAAAAGGCGAAAGCGCTATTATCCCATACCAATCTGTCAGTTCATGAAATTTCCAATCAAATCGGGTACGAGGATGAGAACTATTTTAGCAAAGTGTTTAAAAAGCAGACAGGCACCCCGCCACTTCAATACCGCAAAGAAACGACGGTTAAATAATTAGTACCTCTTAGTTACCAAGCCGATCCGCACATAAAGGAAGGGGTTGAGCGGAACTGAGAGTTCCTTTATTCAATCTCCGGGCACCCATTTAAGGCGATAGCGGAAGTGGGAATTCCTTTATTTGGGGGAATAGAAGCCCATTTATAAAAAACAGAGAGATAAAGGAACTAGCACTTCCGTTATCTCTCTGTTTTTTGTCTTTCCCTGGCGATAAAGGAACTATCTGCGCGTTAAATGCTTCCCTCTAGTTTTAAATTCTCTTCCGCGATCATCACAGCCATTTTTTCCTTAGATACATCTGTTTTGTAAAGAGCTTCTAATTTACGTAGAAACCTGTGAGGGAGTTAATGCGATATTATGATTGTTTTCAGTTATCCGTTTTTTCTATGTGTAAATGCTTACGATATAAAGACGTTGCTTCCTTAGCTCCATTTCATTATTATTAAAAATAAATGAAGCCGGCATAAGGAGGAAGGTCGAATATGGCGAATACCATTGAACTAGAACAAATAAAATCGCTACTTCCGCAATGGGTTGAAGAGAGCCGGCAGCTGGCAGTACAAGGCAAGGTTGCAGCATACATTCCAGAGCTGGCCAAGTCGCCAAGGGATACATTGGGAATTTACATTATGGATACGGCTGGAGGCTCGGTCGCGGCAGGAGATTGCAGCTTTTCATTTACGATGCAGAGCATTTCGAAAGTGTTCACTTTGATAATTGCGCTTATGGAACACGGGGAAGCTGCGGTATTTTCCAAGGTGGGGATGGAGCCAACCGGAGATAATTTCAACTCGATGCTGAAGCTGGAATTAGTGGCGCCGAGCAGGCCCTTTAATCCGTTGATCAATGCAGGGGCAATAGCTGTCACTTCGTTAATCGGAGGGGATAGCCCTCACGAAAGGTCATCGAAGATCTTACAGTTTTTCCGTCTGCTGGCTGGCAATGATACACTTGATTATGACCTGGATGTATATCAGTCCGAATCGGATACAGGGCATCTCAATCGATCATTGGCTTATTATCTTAAAGATAAAGGCATACTAAACGATAATGTGGAGGATGTACTTGATATCTATTTTCGTCATTGTGCTGTGAAGGTCACTTGCTCGGATCTGGCGCGAATGGCTCTGGTATTGGCATTGGGGGGGATCGATCCTTCAACAGGAAAATCAATCATCCCGCGACGGTATGTTCAGATTGCCAAGGTTTTTATGACTACATGCGGTATGTATAATGCTTCTGGCGAGTTCGCAATCAACGTGGGTCTACCGGCCAAAAGCGGTGTGTCAGGTGGTATTTTATCGATTGTTCCCGGTCGGTACGGCATTGGAGTAGTCGGTCCTGCCTTAAATAAAAAGGGCAATAGTGTAGCAGGTGTGAATCTGTTGGAGAAATTGTCCGGCGAGTTTGAATGGAGTTTATTTTAAAAGGAAACCTCCATCCTGGTAAACCGTCCGGTACTCGGAAGCGGAAATTCCCCCACAAGCAGATACTAATAAATAGGAGACCTTAGTCCGTATTTCCACGGGGCTAAGGTTATTTGATTTTCATGGGAAACTTGGAGAAAGCCCCTTTCTGGGTACTTAGGTGCTTGATGTTTGTGATAGATTTGAGGCTTCTAAATTCATGTCGATTAGTTAAATGTTCTTGGAATATACAGGGAATTAAGGCTAGCTCCCCCTCAAAACGGAGTGTTATGAAGAATATTATAGAATAACCGTTTGAGCAGCCTCCAAGCCGTGCTTCGGTATTCGAACGAGGGAGGAGAGATTTAGTATGTTAAAACGATTTGATAAGTTATACGGTATTGATCTTGGTACATCTAACACAGTTATATATGAGAAGGGTAAGGGTATCGTGTTAAGCGAACCGTCTGTAGTAGCGGTTAACCAAAATACGGGTGAGTTGCTGGCTGTAGGTGCTGAGGCGCAGGCGATGATTGGACGAGCTCCCGGCTATGTGGATATCACTTATCCCTTAACGAATGGCGTTATCGCTAATATTGACATGACAAGCAGGATGCTGCAGCATTTTATCAAAAAAATCCAAGGACGCAAGTCGCTGCTAAGAAGCTCCCAAGTATATATATCGGTGCCTTGCGGCATAACCAATGTGCAAAAGCGGGCTGTTGAGGAAACCATCATCCATAAGGGGGCCAGAAGAGCTGTTGCTGTTGAAGAACCACTGGCCGCTGCGCTGGGAGCGGGACTCTTAATTGATGAGCCAATCGGACATTTGGTGCTTGATATAGGCGGAGGTACCTGCCAAGTAGCTGTTTTGTCGTTAGGCGGTATTGTGGCAAGTCATACGGTACATCGGGCAGGTTTGTCAATAGACAGGGACATTATGGATTATGTGAAACGGCAGTACAGCTTGGAGATTGGAGAACGAACGGCCGAAGAAATAAAGAAACAGATAGGAACAGCTAATGCCTCTGCCGAAGAACGAACACTCGATATTCGAGGACGTGATATGATTAGTGGCTTGCCCCGATCAGTCCGAATAAGCTCTGGAGAAATTTACTTGCTGGTGGATGATTTTTTCAAAACGCTGGTCGAAGCCATTAGGACAACGTTGGATAAGTGCCCTCCTGAGCTTGCGGGAGATGTAATTGAGCAGGGCATACTGTTATGCGGAGGAGGCGCTTTATTGGAAGGGATCGATAAACGCATTCAAGCGGAAACAGGAGTTCATGTACATATCGCGGAGGATCCACTTGACTGCACCGCGCTAGGGGCGGGTATGATGCTGGGAGAGTACGGAGGCAAGCGCACGACGACCAATCAGCGAGTGTACCAACCGGAGGAGCCTGTAGCAGCGAGTAGGGAATTGGAGTAGGGTATTGTCTAAAGATGTAAAAAATAAAGGAGCTGCAGCTGCAGCTCCTTTATTTTTTTAGAAAGTTAAAATCTTCAAACAATATTTACAGTATATTCCAGATCATGTGTATGCGGCTGAAACCGGGATTCTTTACGAAGGACACCCGCTGATCTTTCTGTTTGGCGGCGGGCCGAATTGTGTAGAATTCGATCAAATTAAGCGGCACCCTTACAGCCTGCCTGAAGGCATGCTGGAGCCTTGGTTTGCCGGAAGAGCGCCGATGGAAGGCGATATCATTAACGGCAGAGTGGAATACCGTGCTGGATGTGTTCCGTGGCAGGAGGGGGAGAGAGAGTGGAGCGAGCTGCTGGAAGGAATGTTCGGATGGGTCCCTATCAGAGTGGTGGAAGTCAAGACAGTTCTTACGCATCTTGTGATCTAATCTGGTCATGAGAGAATAAATTGACGTACAATTTAATTTGTCTTACAATATGACATATATACAAATCATTTCTTTGTTTTTATATTATTAGTTGAAGGGAAGAGAACACTTTTATGCAGAATATGACACAAGAGCAACTGAAAAACAGTTTTTCAGGCACACCGATCATTATGGACATGCAGGTAATCCCTGTGGCAGGCTATGATAGCATGCTGTTTAATCTCAGCGGAGCACATTCTCCTTTCTTTACACGCAACATCATTATTATTAAAGATAACACTGGCCAGACGGGGGTTGGCGAGGTTCCAGGTGGTGAAAAGATCCGTCAAACACTAGAGGATGCACGGGCGCTCGTCATAGGTCAACCCATAGGTCAATACAATAACATTCTTACCAAAGTACGCAAGCAGTTTGCTGATCGAGATTCTGGAGGACGTGGATTGCAAACCTTCGATCTGCGCGTCACTATTCACGCCGTTACAGCTTTGGAAGCTGCGCTGCTAGATCTTCTGGGGAAATTTCTCGGTGTTCCTGTTGCTGCACTTCTTGGCGAAGGTCAGCAGCGTGACCGCGTAGAGATGTTGGGTTACTTGTTCTATATCGGCGACCGTAAAAAATCGAAGCTTCCTTACTTGAGTGGGCAGGATGCCACGGATGATTGGACACGATTGCGTCATGAGGAAGCGCTCACATCAGAAGCTGTAGTAAAGCTGGCTGAAGCGGCATACAAGAGGTATGGATTTAACGATTTCAAACTAAAGGGCGGCGTGCTTCGTGGAGAAGAGGAGATCGAGGCTGTAACCGCGCTAGCAGAACATTTTCCGCAAGCAAGAATTACGCTGGATCCCAACGGTGCGTGGTCTTTGGCTGAAGCAATTCGCCTTTGTCGTGATCAACACCATGTTCTTGCTTATGCCGAAGATCCTTGCGGAGCTGAAAATGGCTATTCTGGACGCGAGGTGCTGGCTGAGTTTCGACGTGCTACTGGACTACCGACAGCTACGAACATGATCGCCACCGATTGGAGACAGATGGGACACACCATTCAACTGAATTCGGTCGATATTCCACTTGCCGATCCGCACTTCTGGACAATGCAGGGCTCTGTCCGAGTAGCCCAAATGTGTCATGAATGGGGGCTGACGTGGGGATCGCATTCTAATAATCATTTTGATATATCGCTCGCAATGTTTACGCATGTCGCTGCCGCAGCACCGGGGAAAATCACGGCAATCGATACACATTGGATTTGGCAGGACGGGCAGCGTCTCACCAAAGAGCCGTTTCAAATTGTCGGAGGTATGGTAGCGGTTCCGAATAAGCCGGGCCTAGGCATTGAGATTGATATGGTTGAAATCGAGAAGGCTCACCAGCTTTACAAGAAGGAAGGGCTTGGAGCGCGCGATGATGCGATTGCGATGCAGTGTTTGATTCCAGGCTGGAAATTCGATAACAAACAGCCTTGCCTTGTTAGATAAATAGGATGAAATAGGACGAAGGAGAGTCGAAAATGGATACTAGTTTTATTCAGGGAGTTATTCCGCCGATCGTTACACCGGTTGATGCAGAAGAATGTGTGGAGGAACAGGGGCTTCGTAGGGTCATAGAGCATGTTATTAAAGGAGGTGTGCACGGCATTCTATCTTTGGGCAGCAACGGAGAATTTTATGGACTGGATCATGAGCAGCAAGAACGGGCAGTTCGCATTACGATCGAGCAGGTTGCAGGTCGGGTACCGGTTTATATGGGGATCGGTGCTATCACGACCAAGGAGTGTGTGAAGTTAGCCAGAATGGGCGAATCACTAAATGCCCAGGCGATTACTATTTTGCCTCCCATGTTTCTGACGCCTTCGGAAGAAGAATTGTATCAACATTTCCGTAAAGTAGCTGAATCGACCGCCTTGCCGGTACTTCTTTATAACAACCCAGATCGCGTAGGGAATAATATTTCTGCTAACTTGATCGAACGTCTTGCGGATATTCCCAATATCATCGGAGTGAAAGATAGCGGTGGGGATTTAACTTTAACTGCAGAATATATCCGCAGAACACGAGATAGGGGATTTAAGGTCATGGCGGGAAGGGATGTCATGATCTTAGGCTCCTTGGTATACGGTGCGGTTGGGTGTGTAGCATCGACTGCGAATATTGTGCCTGCACTTGTCGTTGAGATCTATGAGAAGTTCATGGCCGGCGATCTTCAAGGTGCTCTGGAAGCCCAGTTTAAGCTGTCCCCGCTTCGTATGGCTTTTAATCTCGCTAGTTTTCCAGTCGTGACCAAGGAGGCCATGAATCTCATCGGTCTTGAAGTGGGAAACTCGATCTTACCGAATACGAGTTGCTCTGAAATCAATAGAAGCAAGCTCGCTGACATCTTGAAGCAAATGGGAGCTCTTTAATCCAAGCAGGCTTTATGATTTCAATATTTTATTATCAGGAGGTCCAAGTGATATGAAAGTAGGATTCATCGGATTGGGTATTATGGGTAAACCCATGAGTATAAACTTGTTAAAAGCGGGTTATGAACTAGTTGTTCTCGATACAAGTAAAAATAGTTCGGAGCTTGCAGCGTCTGGAGCCCAGACAGCCTCAACACCAAGAGCTTTGGCTCAACAGGTGGATGTCATTATTACCATGCTGCCGAATTCACCGGAAGTAAATAATGTGGTTTTGGGCCCGAATGGTGTGATAGAAGGGGCAAAATCGGGATCCGTCGTTATTGATATGAGTTCGATAGCGCCTCTGACCAGCCAGGAAATCGCGAGGAAGCTGGCGGAAAAAGGGATAGAAATGCTTGATGCTCCAGTGAGCGGGGGAGAACCTAAGGCGATCGAGGGAACTCTTTCGGTGATGGTTGGCGGAAAGAAAGAAGTATTCGATAAATGCTGCAATGTGTTAAAAGCAATGGCAGCCTCTGTCATACATACAGGAGACATCGGATCAGGGAATGTGACTAAACTGGCCAATCAGGTTGTGGTTGCCATTAACATTGCTGCGATGTCTGAAGCGTTTGTACTCGCTAGCAAGGCAGGCGTTCAGCCGGAGCTCGTGTATCAGGCGATCCGTGGCGGATTGGCTGGCAGCACCGTCTTAGATGCTAAAGCGCCGTTGGTTATGGACCGTAAATTTGATCCGGGCTTCCGTATCAATCTGCACATAAAGGACTTGAGCAACGTTTTGGAAACCTCACGCGAAGTAGGCGTACCTCTCCCCCTTACGTCTGCTGTCATGGAAATGATGCAGGCATTGGCGGTTGATGGAATGGGTGATTGCGACCACAGCAGTTTGATTCGCTACTATGAGAAATTGGCAAACATAGAAGTTAATAGGTAAGGTACGCAGGCCCAGGGAACTAGATCAAAGTACGGAGTCAACTGAATAGTTCATTCATGCAGCCTTGGTAAAATACCCAGATGGATAGGCATTGGATCAAGCAGAAATAAGAGCGTTGCTAGATCACTACATTGTTATTTTATCTAAGTTGTCCTACAATACGATTATTCGTTTTAGTCAGCTAAGAAAGAAGGGCAAATATGATAGACCTTAGAGGGAGCGTAGAATTGGAGTCCGTTAAACGAAACACGTTGTCCAAGCAAGTCGTTGACAGTATTGTTCAGCTACTGATTAGCGGTCAGCTTAAACCTGGTGATAAACTGCCGTCTGAAATGAAGCTGATCGATATGTTAGGCGTGAGCCGGACCGTTCTGCGGGAAGCGTTAAGCTCGCTTGAAGCACTTGAAGTGATTACGCGAAAAACCCATGAAGGTACCCATTTTAACAATAAAATAGGCAGCAATCCGTTTTCGTTGATGCTGGCTTTGTCCATTGGTAACCTTCCAGCATTAATCGAAGCACGAATGGCAATAGAACTGGGACTTGTCTCCATGGCTGCAGAAAAAATTACGAGTGTTCAGTTAAAACGTTTAAAGGAAACCATTGAAGAAATAGCAGGCAGCGTTGATAACAACTATGGGGAATTGGACAAGGAATTTCATAGAATTATTGCGATGAGTGCGAACAATACGATCCTTGAAGGCATGATAGATCCACTGATTATTACTCATGACAAAATGGATAGCCAAATTAGGGAGCGGGAACGTGATATTACGGTCCAATTCCATACAGATATTTATAATGCGCTGATTAAGCGAGACCCCCATGAAGCGTTTACTCATATGTATCGGCATCTTAGTTATGTCCGAAATAAGCTGCTTCAGCAATACGAATAAGCGCATTACGGTTAGATCAAAAAGTCTGCTTAATCCCTCGCGACTGTGAAGTGGAGATCAAGCAGACTTTATTTTGTTACTTAGAGAGGAAGTCAAAATAATCTCAATAAAGTAGAGTGAGTGAATTGTTGAGGGTGAATGACGAATGCTAGACTATAGAAGAGTTAGAACTAACTTACTAAGGAGGGGCATGAAATGAGAAAAAAGGGTCTGGTAGTAAGCATGTGTCTTGCACTAACAGCTACTGCAATACTTCAGGGATGCACGAATAAACAAGAGTCGACGGCTTCTCAAGCAAGTGGAGGTAAGCAAGAGCAAGTTACAATTAATTTTTATCACTGGTACAACGAGGAAACGGGAAATTGGAAGAAGGTCATTAAGGCTTTCGAAGACAAGAATCCTGGGATCAAAGTGAAATCAACTCCTCTCGTAGACAATGTGAGTGCACCTGAATATTTGAAGAAGCTAGATCTCATGACTGCTTCAGGTGAGTCAATGGATGTTGTCATGTTTCACGATGCGGGGGAATTTGCCAAGCGGGTAAAGATTGGTATGATGGAGCCGCTTGATGCATACCTGAGTAAGGATGGAGTCGATGTTTCAAAGGAATACCTTGTCGATCCGAAGATTGATGGCAAGTATTACGGTCTGCCGGCTAAATACATTATTGCTATGGTCATGCTGAATAAAAGGTATTTGGATGAAGCCGGATTACCAGTTCCGAAAGATTGGACTTGGAAAGAGTTTGCGGATTATTCGAAAGCGCTAACAAAGGGTGAAGGCGCTACGAAAAGATACGGTACGTTTTTACGCGATCAATTTTTGCACAATTCTCTGATTGTAAGCGGATTACCACAGGATAGCTATATCGTCAAAGACGATGGCACGTCGAATTTGAGTAGTCCTTTATTTAAGCAATCGTTAGAACTGCGTAACCAATTGGAAAATGTGGACAAGTCAGCCGTTCCTCTTCACGACACGATTTCGCAAAAACTGGACTACCGTCAGCAGTTCTTCACTGGAAAAGCAAGCATGCTGATTGCAGGAAGCTGGATGATTTCAGAATGGGGCAATTTCACGCCGGATTTTGAAATCGCATGGGCGCCTTATCCGAAAAATTCGGCATCCGAGTCTACCAGCTACGGAAGAACATCCGGGGACACCATCGGTATCGCAAAAAGCTCCAAAAACAAAGAGGCTGCTTATAAATTTGTACGTTGGTTCAGCACGGAAGGGATTCAAGAGCAAGGGTTAAGCTTGCCTGGATGGAAAAAAGCTGATCAAAGCAAGGCGGTTGATATGCTTGTTGCCGGCACGAAAAAACCGAGTGCGGTTGACAAAAAGACACTCATGGATGTGTTAAATAAAACGACAGGCTCAAAAATGGTCATCCCTCCTTCATATGGACCGGAAGCGGAAAAAGCTTACGTGGATGAATCGCAGCTGTATCTATTAGGACAACAAAGTTTGGACACTACATTATCGAAGGCTCAAGAGAAAGTACAAAAAATTATTTCTTCTAATAATAAGAAATAATAATGGAGCGAGGGGCTAAGGCCCCTCAAAAGGAAGGAAGCCTACTATGCCTTATGTAAAAATGAAGCAATTAGTCGAGCAATTTTGCAATACTGTAGAGCATTATCAAGTGGAGGGCTTAATTGACTCATGGGATGGTGGGATTCTCTGTCCCGCTTGCAAAAGAATTCACGGCAGATGCGGGGACGCGATATTTCCTATGTACTATAATGCAGTGGAAACGGGTGAAGAACGATATAAACAATCTGCAAGAAAGCTCGTTCAGTTTATGCAAAGAAACCAGTTGTATGATGGTTCCTGGCTGAATGACGAGCCGTCTGTCTGGAAAGGAACAACTGTGTTTCAAACGTTATCTCTGTGTCATGCGTATGATTTTTTGCAAAAATCGGATGAAGCAGATGAAGCAGATGAATTGCTCGGCATGATCGAAAAGGCAGCCCGATGGATTGCATGGGCTTTCTGCGAGGGTGGAATCCTTCACACCAATATTAATTATTTTATTACGACTGCTGCTGTGTTGCAGTGGTGTTCTCAAATTTTAAATAATCCTCGCTACGCTCAGGAAGCAAAGAAATTGATGTATGAATCACTTGAAAAAGTGAATAAAGACGGCTTTATTACGGGTGAGAAAAAATACCTGAATAGACCGCATGACAATATTGACATTGGTTATAACATGGATATGAGTATAGGGGCTATGGCGGAGTATTACTTATTAACGGGGGATTTGCACGTTAAAGAAGAAACGCTTAGAGTGCTAAAGGCTCATGTTCAGATGATATACCCGGATGGTTCCATGGATAATTCCTTTGGTAGTAGGGGCTACAAATGGACGCTTTACGGTAGTAAAACGGCTCATGGCTGCCAAATGGCACTCATGATGTTATGTGACGAGGAATCCGCATTTGCCGAAGCTGCAGGCAGAAATGTCAACTATTTGGCAAGCTGTGTGAATGAACAAGGGATGGTCGGCTATGGCCCTCGACACAGGGATATATTCGAAAAGGCCTGCATTCATACAACCTTTAACCGTGCAGATGCTCTCGCTGTAGCTCTCGTATACGGAAAACAGGCTCAGGAAAAAGTACAAATCCCATCTGACCTTAAGTTTGGAATAAAACACTACCCTTCGCTTAATACATATCATGTCCGTACGGAAAGCTTCATGGCTACTGTAACTGGCTTTGGCGCGAATAACGCTCCTACCGGCGGTACGATCTCTTATTTATGGCATGAAAAGTTAGGCCCGGTACAAATTGGGTCGGCCACAACTTATGAACGGGCTGAAGTATTTAATATGCCGGAGTTCCCAGGTGAGTATAAAGGGACAACGACACCGAGGATTGAAGCCGTAATTAAAGGAACGAAATACGGGAGTCTTTATGAATATGAAGCGAAAATAGCTCCGGACATTGAGCAGACTGCACTTTACGCGTATGGCAGATTGAAGCCGCAAGAGCAGCCCATTCCAGTAGACAGCAGGGCACAATACTCGATTCATTATCGTTTTTTCGATAATAAGGTGGAAAAGAAGTATGTATTCGATATCCAGTTTCCAATGGATCGATTATCGATTATCGAACCATTCGTTATACAGTCTAACACTTCCCTGTCCAAGGGCAGCAAAGGAATACAAATGAGTACAGCGGGAACGACAGTTATCATCGAAGGGGAAGGTTCGGCCTTCATGCTGAATGAGAAACAGGTGGAAGAGAAAATAGCAGCGGTATTTCCTGCCGTCATTTGTACACCGATGCAATGGACGATGGACAATGTGTTACCTGGCACGTACGAGTTTACTGTAAGCATTTTGGTAGTATAGCAAATGGATAGCAAGAGGGTGAATATATTGATGACTAATAGAAAAATGAATAAGTCGGCTCTAAGGGAAACAATGGCTGCGTATATGTTCATCGGACCGATGTTAATCGGAGTGATAGTACTTGTGCTCTTCCCTGTGCTGGCCACGATACTACTGAGCTTTACCGACTGGAATTTTGTAGCTGGTCTTGAGAATATCCATTTTGTCGGTTTAGACAATTTCATTGAGCTTTTCCAAGATGATATTTTTTTGGTTTCGATTAAAAATAACATGATTTTGATGCTTGTCGTCCCGATCGGAATGGCGGTCTCGCTGTTGTTAGCCCTTATCATTAATAAACATGTGTATTTCAAAGATTTCTTCAAAGTCGTTTATTTTATGCCTTATATATCGAGTGTTGTCGCTGTGGCGGTTGTATTTCAAGTGTTATTCCACCCCAGCTATGGGCCAATCAATCAGTTTTTAATGTCTTTAGGAATGGACAGTCCACCTAAATGGTTATCCGACGTTACTTTTGCGCTTCCTTCGGTCATGTTGATTATGATATGGGTTCATATCGGTTTTCAATTGATTATTTTTATGGCAGGCCTGCAGAACATCCCGAAAGATCTCTATGAAGCTGCGGATATAGACGGAGCAGGTGCTTGGGGGAAATTCAGAAATATTACGTTGCCCATGATATCTTCGACCTCCTTTTTCCTGCTGATCACCGGTATTATCAGCACGTTTAAAGCATTTGATCTTATTGCAGTATTAACGAGTGGCGGTCCATCCAACTCCACGTCGGTGGCCGTATATTATTTATACGATACGGCATTCTTAAACTTAAAGTCGGGTTATGCTTCTTCAATTGCGTTAATTCTCTTGTTGTTCGTGTTTTTAATAACCCTAATTCAATGGTACGGCCAAAAGAAATGGGTAAATTATTAGGGGGATCACAATGAAAACTCAAACTATGCAGCAAATCGATATTCGGAAATTGATTCTCACTGTGATTATGCTCCTAATGGGCATCGTATTTTTGCTTCCTTTCCTTTGGATGCTGGTGACCTCCTTTAAAATGGAGCAAGACGTATTCAACTTTCCGATCGAATGGCTGCCCGTCAAGTGGAACATTGTCGAGAACTATAAGGAAGTATGGTTCGGCAAATTCCCGTTCTACTTGTATTATATAAATTCAATCAAAGTTTCTGTATTAACGACACTGGTTTCCGTTATTTTCTCGAGTATGGCCGCATTCGGCTTTGCCAAGCTTCAATTCAAAGGTAAAAATTTTCTGTTTGTACTTATTTTGATGATGTACATGATTCCGGCACAAGCCATTTTGGTACCTCAGTTTCTCACCTTCAAATGGCTGAACTTATACGATACCCATTTTGGCATCATCATTCTGCACTGTTTTAGTGTATTTGGAACGTTCATGTTAAGACAATTTTTTATGGGGGTGCATCCCGAGTTCATCGAATCGGCCAAGATGGATGGCGCCGGATATTTCAAGATTTATTCCAGCATCGCGCTTCCGCTGGTTCGCCCGGCTATAGCTACATATGCAATTATTCGGTTTATATGGACTTGGAATGATTATCAATCACCGCTGATTTTCCTTCGTAATGAGGCACTGTATACGATTCAAATCGGAATGCGTCACTTCTCCGATGCGGAGGGTCAGTTCTACGCCTTAACGATGACCGGTGCTGTATCAGCCATCATTCCGCTTCTGATTGTTTTCATTTTCGCGCAGAAGCATGTTATTGAAGGGATTTCTGGAGGCGGGGTTAAAGGTTAAACCTATGCACTCGTTGATAGCTTTGTTAAGATGGGTTAGGATAAGTTATTTTAACCCAAAGGATCGTGGAACCCTATGAGCAGACTGCTAAAGAAATATACGATTATGTCTCTTCGCCAAAAGCTGATTTTATCCTCGATAATTTGCTTGCTCGTCCCGTTAATGATCACAGTGGCTGTCTCTAATTATATGGCCAAAGATGTTCTTAAGGACAATGCGATAAGCAATTCACAAGAGACCATGAAAATGGTTGAATTGAATATATCCGGTTTGATGAATAATTTGCTTTATATTACGAATTACATTCAATTCGACAGTGAAATGAATTCGTTGATTAAAGAAGGCAAAGAAATTCAAAGCGAAAGCGAGCAAGCACTTAATCAAGCCAAGATCACCGCTAAACTGAACAGCATCACGAACCTGCTGAGTGATCTCTATATAACGATTTTGGTAGGAGATCAGAATAGCTATACGAATTATTCCTTTTATAATTACAATTATAAATTATTTTACCAAGAACCCTGGTTCAGTAATTTAAAGAGCTTGAATGCCTATGAAACGTATTGGCTGGGAAGCCAGCCAAACTACATTTTATCTACCCAAAAAAGTAATCCGTACCTGATGACGATTGCTCGAACGATCCAATATTCATCCGAACCGTTCGGATATGTCATTATTAGTGCGAAAGAAAAGGAGTTTCACGAATCTTTCCAAAAGCTGTCCGGAAATCAAGATATTATGATGGTCAACTCCAATGGGAAGATATTATCTCATAAAGACCCGGATAAGATTGGTGGGAAGTTTCCATACGCGGACAACATTTCATTAAGCAGAGACGATGCCCGTCTTATCAAAATTGATGGCGTAGAATACTTGGTGGCTAGCCATAAGCTCTCCTTTTCCGATTGGTCTCTTGTCAGCTTGACCCAGTATAAAGAAGCTACGGAAAAAATTAATTTTATTCAACGTGCCAACCTGCTCATTCAAGTATTATTTTATTCCCTATTTTTAGTGATTTTGATTTTCCTTGTCCGACAAATTACTAAGCCTTTGGGACATTTGGGAAGGGTTGCAGCAGAGATTGAATCGGGTAATCTGTCTGTACGATCAGGGATTCAAGGGAATAACGAGATAGGGAAAGTGGGCAGATCGTTTGACAAGATGCTTAACCGAATAGAGGAAATGATTAAACAGACGGTGATGGAGCAAGCGAAAAAGAGAAAAATCGAGCTGGAAATGCTCCAAGCGCAAATCAATCCGCACTTTTTATTTAATATATTGAATTCAATTCGTCTGAAAATTTTGATGAAGGACGATCAGGAAAATGCTTCGCTGATTCAAGCATTATCTTCTTTATTGCGGATGACCATTAATCGAAAGAACGAGTTTATTCCCTTGTATCAGGAAGTAAATATCGTTACGAGCTATATCGAGTTGATGAATATGAGACAGGAGGATCCGATTCAATACGAAGTGGCTTTACAGGAGGAAGCACTGCTTCAGGAGGTTCCCCGATTTTTCATCCAGCCTTTTATTGAAAATGCCTATACCCATGGTTTTCATGAAGGGGGAGGCAGAATTATTATTTCGGTCAACTCGGATCATCTTTTCCTGGTCGTAACAGTCGAGGATAATGGCAAGGGGATGACCGCCGAACAGCGACAAGCGTTAATTGATCGTTTGGAAACCGATTCGGATGAAACCGAAGAGAGAATGAGTGGACTATCTGGAATTGGTGTGAAAAATGTGTACGAACGAATGAAACTCATTTACGGTCAATCATTCCAGTTAAAGGTCGATAGTACACCCGACAAGGGCACGAAGATTACACTCTTTATTCCAACGCGTTCGGGAGGTGGCCAATAATGTATAAAGTCATGTTGGTCGATGATGATTTTCCCGTTCTGGCATATTTAAAAAAAGTGATTCCTTGGGAAAACTTGGACATGCAATTGATTGGGAGCTACGATAACGGACAGAAGGCATATGATAAAGCCATGGTGGAAATGCCGGATATTTTGATTACGGATATCGGTATGCCGGTTATGAACGGGTTAGAGCTCATCAATGGTTTAACTGCACACAAGGATAATCTTCGTTCCGTCATTTTGTCGTGCCATGACGAATTTACATTTGCCATGGAAGCCATTAAGTTGAATGTTGTGGAATACATCCTCAAAGAATCCCTTGATCCTAAAGTGCTGACGAGCTTGCTGAGTAAGATTAAACAAGGTTTGGATGAGGATAAAAAAATTAAGCAGCAACTCATCAAAAAAGAACTGATTTCATCTTTAACGGAAAACCCGATACTGAACGAAGCTACCTGGATTGAACAGGCTAGTCATATAGGACTCGATTTTCATCAAAATAATTATATACCGGTACTGTGCTGCATCAATCGGCATTATGTCGCTCAAAAAAGATACTCTACACAAAATTTATTATCGTTTTCCGTGCAGAATGTCATAGATGAAATTATTGAGAGGCAGATAGAAAATGGAACTCTTCATCTTTCTTACAACGGGAAAGAGACGGTGCTGCTGTTTCCCTATCAGGATTTTCTGAAGAAGAATGTTTACGACACGCTGCATGAATTATTACATAAAGTTAGTGAGTCGTTAAAGAACTATTTGAAATTCTCCGTCACCTTGATTATCGGAACCAGATCCAGGGATTCCTTGGAGTTGAAAGCATATATCAAGCAGCTTCTGGATTCCAAGGAACGAAGCTTTTATATCCAGGAAGGCTCCATTATTAATCTGGAAAGCCTTGATTTCTCGTATTCAAATGAAGATCTTTTTGCTAAATATGTGGAAGCCACACAGCAATTTCAAGATCTTATCCTGAAAGAAAATGAGATGTATCTTAAGGTTGCTTTGGTACAATGGATAGCCACGATCCAAAAAGAGAAATACAAGCCGCAGGTTGTCCGGGAATGGGGATTAAAAATTTTACTTGACTTGAGAGTGAAAATAAAGTCATTGCAATATTTTGAAACCAAGTTTTCTGAAGAGGTAGTCCATCAAAACCTGCTGCATACAGAAACACTGGAGCATTTTCAAGATACGATGTGGAATAACTTGGTTGAACTGCTTCGAGTAATAAGCAGCTTCAATTCAGGTTCGAAGCGGCGTGAAATCATTGAGGCTCAGCGATATATTATTGATCATTTGCATGAAAAGATATCGTTGTCGGATCTTGCAGACCAGCTTCATTTGAATTCGACTTACTTCAGCCGGTTGTTTAAGAAAGAAACGAATGAAAATTTTGTGGATTTTGTTATTAGACTCAAGATGGAAAAAGCGTGTGAATATTTGGAGCACAGTCATCACAGTATTGAACAAATATCGGATATGCTCGGCTTTGAGAGCAAAAGCTACTTTATCCGAACGTTTAGGAAGTTCAAAGGCATGCTGCCGGTAGAGTACAAGCATAGATCTTAATGTTGAAAAGGGGTGCTCTTGAATATGAAAACGATCATATGTGAGGAACCGAACCGTTTTGTGATGAAGGATACAGAGAAGCCGGTGCCCCATGAAGGGGAGGCCCTGGTGAGGATCAAGAGGATCGGTATTTGCGGTACGGACTTACATGCGTATAAAGGAAACCAACCTTATTTTACTTATCCCCGTATCTTGGGTCATGAGATGTCAGGGGAGATTATAGAAATCGGCGCTAATGAAATGGGATTATCACGTGGTGACTTGGTGATCGTGTCTCCATACCGCTACTGTGGAACGTGTATTGCCTGTCAACAAGGGAAGACGAATTGCTGCACGAAATTACAGCTGCTTGGCGTTCACGAGGATGGGGGGATGAGGGAATATATCGCTGTTCCTACAAGCCTCCTCATCAAAGCCGACGGTTTGACGCCTGAGCAAGCGGCGATTACCGAATGCTTGTGCATCGGCGCTCATGCAGTGCGCAGAGCAGGCATTGTTCCAGGGGAATACGTCTTGGTCATAGGCGCAGGTCCGATTGGGCTCGGGGTCATGAAATTCGCAAAGCTGGCCGGAGCGAAGGTGATTGCGCTGGACATAAATGAAGAACGCCTCGCCTATTGCCGGCAATGGGTTCCTGTCGATGAGACTGTGAATGCAAAAAACAATCCTCTGCAGGCCATTGAAGAGATTACGCAAGGGAATATGCCGACCGTTGTTTTGGACGCTACCGGCAATGTGGCTTCCATGGAATCGGCACCTCAATATGTCGCGCATACAGGGCGGTTGATTTATGTGGGATTGGTCAAATCGAAGATCGCTTTCGACGATCCGGACTTTCATCGGAAAGAAATGAGCATCCTCAGCAGTAGAAATGCCACACTTGAGGATTTTGAGCAAGTAATGGACAGCATCCGAAGAGGCGTAATCGATACGGATTCATATATTACACATCGCGTTGACTTTGATCGGATGATTGAGACATACGACTCCTGGCTGATGCCGGATACCGGCGTGATTAAAGCTGTTGTCAATTTAGATTAGTAACTAAAGGAATTGAAGGAGTGTTTGTTATGAAGTTGGCAGCTCAGCTATTTACATTACGAGATTACCTCAAAACAACTAAAGATATTGAGGCTACGCTTAAGAAAGTTAAGGGAATTGGGTACAATGCAGTCCAAGTTTCCGGATTAGGCCCAATTGATCCCAAAGTCCTGAAGGAAATGACGGACAGCGAAGGATTGGACATTTGCGCGACCCATATCAGTTATGCTGACTTGACGGATAAGCTGGATGAGGTCATTGAAAAGCACCATTTGTGGGGCTGCAAATATGTCGGTTTAGGTGCTATGCCTCTGGAGCAGCGATCCAGCAAACAAGGATACCTGGATTTTGCTAAACAGGCATCGGAAATCGGTCGTCAACTAAAGAGCGCAGGGCTCAAGTTCATTTATCACAACCACAATTTTGAGTTCGCTAAATATAATGGCATCACGGGTATGGATATTCTTTTTCAAGAAACAGATCCGGATGTAGTCGATTTTGAATTGGATGTATACTGGGTTCAAGCGGGGGGAGCAGACCCAGTTGACTGGATTCGCAAAGTTAAGGACCGCATGAAGGTTGTGCACCTCAAAGACATGGCGGTGACAAGCGAACGGGAGCAGCGCTATGCGGAGGTCGGAGAAGGAAACATGAACTTCGAGCGTATTTTGGAAGCTTGTAAGGAGATTGGAGTAGAATGGGGGGCCGTGGAGCAGGATCAATGTTACGGCAAAAACGCATTTGATTGTTTAGAGCTCAGCTTTCATAATCTTCGTCAATATGGCATTGAAGAAGCTTAAGTTTTAATATAAAAAATGTGCAGGAACGTTTTAAAAAGCAGACTTCGTGGATGCACGAGTACATGTTTGGATCTGATCTTCTAGTTGCACCTCTAGTGGAGGATGATCCTTCAAACCAAGAATTAATCGAGTTGTTAGTCCCCGAACGACATTCTTAATTGACTCACAAAGAGCAGGGTAGCCAGCCATGGCATCCTGCTCTTTTCTGCTGAACTGCCGAACGATTTTATCGGGTGGAAAAATCCCATTCGAGTGGGAGGAGAATGGTGGTTCCGTGTACAAACAAATTTTTGTGTAGAACTGCCATCACCTATTGAAGTTAAAGGATTAACATGATATATTTACTAATGACTAATTGACTGAAATGTATTTTTAGTCAATTTATAAAATTCACTGCAGATTGTGTGTGCAAGTTTCTTATGTTTCCTCACTTCATGGAGGATTTATTTTTTGAATAAAATTGACTAAAATACTATATTAGTCAATTAGTATGTAATGGAAGGTGATGGGAATTGAATTCGCTGAGAGAAGAATGGAACTTAATGTTACGTGGAAAATACATAAGAAGGGCATTAATCACTCCATTAATACTTGCGTTGGTTTTCGGATACTTATTCAGTCAGAATCAGCTGAACGAGAGCAAGATTGTTGTTATTGATGAAGACAATAGCCTCTACAGTCAGCAGCTAATTAATAAAATAAATGCTTCCCAGTATGCTGATGTTATGGCTGTTCTTCATGAAGATATAGATCCGAAAACATTGCTGTACAACGAGAAATACATGGCTGTCTTATATTTGCCTCATGGATTGGAAGAAAACCGATATCAAGGAAAACCATCGAATGTGGGCTTCTTGATCGACTATACGGTACCTTCCGCAACAGCCAACTTGAGAACCGGAGTATCCGAGGTGTTGGGATATGAGAATTCCAGTGCGCCTGCTTTAGGTAAATTAAAGGCAATTGGGATGAACGATGAGCAAATTAACGGTACTTTATCGAGTATTACTCTTCAACAGAGGCTGTTGTTTAATCCGACAAATAACCTTGTCAATATATTGGTTATTGGGTACGTGACGATTGTCTCCTTGGGTATTTTGTATAAACCTACCCTATCGATTGTAGCCCGGCTGCGTGAAGAGAATAGGTTGGCTGAGGAGTTGAAGCAGCCTGTCGGTTTATTGCTTCGGGTGCTACCTTACACAGTGGTATTTTTTGTTTCTATGGTAGTCATGTTAGGGGCATTGAAGCAATTTGGCAGCTTGCGCTTTGATGGTAACGTGTTGGAATTTTTGCTTCCCTTAGGCCTGTTCTGCATCGTAAACGCATGGTTTGCTATGCTAGTCGGCTGGAATGCGGCAACGCAGACGAAAGCAGAGAGTCGGGCACAGCTTTTGATTTCACCTGCTTTTCTATTATCGGGGGTCTTGTCCCCTATCGTGCTGTTCCCAAGCTATGTTCAAATGTTAAGTAATATTATTCCGGCAACCTGGTACTTTAAGCTGTTTCGGGGAATGGGGCTGCGGGGAGGAGAGCTGCAATATTTCATGGAGGATATAGCGGCCTTCCTAATCATGATAAGCGTTGTTCTTGTGCTATTGATCTTACTTATCCTGCGAGAAAGCAGGAAGGCGAGCGCTAATGCGAATGCGGCATCCAAACCGCCTCTGCTGCTGCCGCCGAAGAACGAAGTAAGTAATAATGTGACCGTATGACCATAGGAGAGGGGAACTATAGATGAAATTGAAGAAGGAAATGATAGTGGTATTAGCCTTAGTTGTATCTGTTGGGGCCGGAGGCTGGATGCTTCAAGCTCAAGGGAAAGATGCTGTGACCTTAGCCGGTGCAAGCAAAAGCAGTATATTAACGGCGGAACAGGTTAACATCTCCTTTCAAGGGGTAGGCGGCAAAATAGTCGATGTTCAAGTCATAGAAGAACAGAAGGTGAAGACGGGGGATGTGCTTATGATCCTCGACTCCACTGATTTGGATCTGCAATTGAGAAAGGCGCAGACGGATGTGGAAGTTACGACCTTAAAAATCAAGCAGAGTCAGGACAGCATTGACGTTGCCTTGAGTAAGCTTGATAATGCGGTCAAGCAAGCGAGGATTGGACTCGCTCAAGCAGAAACCCAGCAAGCGCAGGTTGAGGAAGGAGCCCGCATGGAAGATATTGAACGGCAGAGGCTGGCAGTCGCAGGTGCAGAGGAGGCCTATACTCATGCGGTTAAGCTTCAAAATCAATTGCTAAATATGGAAGAAACCTACGATTCGAATCCATATTCGTATAAAGATCATCGGGATGCTGTAGAGAATACGAGGAGTCAAGTGGCAGCGCTCGCCAATGCCAAGGAACAGCAGCAAGCGGCGCTTGATAAAATGCTCAATGGAGCGACAGATAAGGAACGTAAGCAAGCAGGTATACAAACCGAACGTGCACAAGCAACGGTTGAGCAGCAGCAGCTGGTTCAAGGTGATATTGATAACCAAAGAATAGGTCTGGATGCGTTGAACAAACAGCTGGAGCAGCAGCAAATTGCCATACAGTCGTTGCAAATTCAGAAGGACCGATTGACCCTAAGGGCTCCTTCCGTTGGGAAAGTCGTAAAGCTGCTTCCTAAGCTTGGAGAGAATGTAGGCTCGGGGGCACCGGTGATTGTACTGGAAACTGGTAAAATGTATTACGATCTTTACGTAGATGAAACTCAGGTTAGCAAATTTAAACCGGAGGGTATTGTTCCTACACATTTTGCAGCACAACAGGACAAAATTGACGGAGTTATTCGTTTTGTGACTGCGGCTCCACAGTTTGCGGCATTGCGAATGAGCCGGGAGAAAGGCACTTCCGATCTGAATACCTTTCAGGTGCGTGTATATATTGACAAAAGCGATAACCTGCTGCCGGGCATGACGGCTGATGTACATATCAATGAAGTTGATAACAAGCGTTAGACCTACAAATTAGACAGGAGTGATTCACATGCTTACTACAAATCAACGACTCAACAATGATTCTATCCGTAGGGAAAAAAGGTACTTATCCCGCCGGAAGGCCTCTCTTGTATCTGTGCTGCTTACAGCATCTTTACTTACAGCTGCGATCTCTGCTCCGAAAGCTGCCTTGGCAGTGGGGCCTACGGATATCGTACAACAACAGGCTGCAGCGGTTTACGCATTAACGGATTCGCTGCAGGTTGAGGTAAAAAGCCTGCTGAATGAGAAGACCAGCGAAGGAACGCGTATTGCAGCAGTGATCCGAATTAAGAGTCAAGGGGCGTCCAAGACTGTTAAAATTCCAGATCTCGATCTGCGGGTTACAACTGCCGACAATCAGGAGATTACCCTTCAGGCTAGTACACTCAACGCGCATGTCATTCGTACCCAAACAGTCGAAGAGCTGAATTACTATGTGACCGTGGATCGCAACGATGCTTTTGAGCTTACGGATCTGACTTGGTATTCCGTAGATTGGTATTCCTATCCGAAGAAAGAGAGCGTTCAATTATCGATTCCTGTTCCGGGAGTCAGCTGGAACGGCCAGAATTCTGTTCTGCAGAATCCAGCGGATAGCAGAAGCTGGGGGGAGCCGTTCGTGCTTCCGGCTGTCATCGATTCTCCTATTCAATACACCCCGGTATCCGTAAGCAAAGACTTTGGACCGGAGGGTCCAATTAATAATGTCGTGCTGCTAGCGGAGAATCCATCCGATAGCGATAGGACAGTACCTGACTTCACTTTAGACGGCAAGGCTGAACCGGGCGTTTCCAATAAATTGGTTTTCAATGGAAAGAGAGTAGAGCAGGGGCCAATCATATTGGAGCCCAAAGGGAGGAAGTACCTTCATTTCGTAATACCAACCGATAAGGATACGATTCTGAACTCATTTAACGTATTAACAACAGAGACCTTCCGGCAGGTAGATGCTAAGGGACAAGTGAACGCCTTATCCTACAATGTGGGACGATATAACATTCAATGGCCGGCAGGTAACGGCATTTCGACTGAATATGCCGAAGCTCCCGTCTATGAAGCGGAAACGGCATTTGGCTTTGACCCAATCTCGAATGCAATTGACCCGAATATGTCCATTTCATTAGTAGAGTTTCATAAATACCTTAACGAAGGCGAAGGCTACCAAACAGCTATTGCCAAATACATGCTGACCAATAACGGGGATATTCCGATACCGCTTCCTGTGTTCCAAACGAAGCTGTTATCCAAGCAAGGACTGAAGTACAGTGGGACCAGACAAGCAGCGACCGCATCGGAGATCATGCCTCATTCCAGCTATGTAATCAGTTATTCCTACAATCTGCCTTCGGAATTAGAAGATAATCAGATGGTCGTAGCATTCTCAGACGGCAAGACAACAGGAGTTACTGGCACCCCCTTGGGAGCGTACAAGGTTTCCTTCCAAGCTTCAGATCCGACCGCAAGCGAGATGTCTTTTTATCCATTTAATGTAAAATTAAATACTTGGACTCTAAACGCACAAACCTATGGCTCTACTACATCTCCTATCACTTACACATACAGGCTGATGATGGATATGGATATAGAACGCAATGAAAAGGTTACTGTCGATCAAAACTTTGCCAAGCTGCGCTTGGAGCTCATTGATCCTACAGGCAAGCAGATTGGTGCTAAGGATCTTCCATTTACAGGTACGAACCGTATAATCAGCGGCAAACAATTCATTAAATTCGATAATCTTCGCACAGACGAACAAGAGTATCCTCTGACGATCCAGATGTATGAGGTTATGGCTACACCAACAGGAGAGGCTAAAAGACTGGTTGGCATATTGAAGCAATGATGGTGATGGAGGGGGACTTACAGTGCTGATCTTATGGGAGTCTCCTATTCCACTGCAAGCTATGCGTCAATAGAATTGCAATCCATGCGGGATCGTGATAAATTTTTAAAGAATGGTAGCGAAGGGAGAGACGGCAGGTGTCCAAGGTTGATAAGAAAAAATTAATACTGGCTGCGGCCACACAATCGTTTTCTCAATTTGGTTACAAGGCTACGACTATGGATTTGGTTGCAAAAATTGCGAATGTAGGGAAAGGCACGATTTATACCTTTTTTACAACCAAAGAAGAACTGTTCGAAGCCATATTGCAAGATGCTATGCAAGAAATGAAGGATGCTATACACAAGGGAATGCGTGAAGAAGATACATTTTTCCAAAATTTATTCAGGATGCTCGATTTGCTGTTGGAATTTCGGGCATGCCATGAGCTCTTTATTAAGCTGGCTCAAGAATTCCGTGATATCGGAACGCAGCAGGCATTGGAAGGTTTGCAGCGCTTGGAGAGCGTGGTCATAGATTATTTAAAGCAGGAAATTGACAAGGGTATACAAAAAGGGGAAATCAAAGCTTACGATTCGGAAATTCTCACTTTCGTTATTCTGAAGCTTTATCTCTCACTGACTACGGAATGGGGCAAATCGAAGCAGCGGGAACCGCTCAGTAAGGAGCAAATTAGGGAGTATATCCTATTGTTTGTTTCGGATGGACTGACGACGGACAAGTCAATAAAGCTGTGAGAGACTCACTGATTATATCATGCAAAAAAGAAGCGATTCTTGCGAATCAGCTTCTTTTTTTTGTTTAGCTAAGTGGGAGTAGTTCCGCCCTTGGAATGGATAAAATCATCGAGGCTGAGGTCCGCTTTACTCTGATTACATAGCATACAGGCGCATACGCAATTGACGGGAGTTGTATGACCACCCTTGGCACGAGGCAGCAGGTGATCGATAGTATCGCCGTATTCTCCACAAAAATAACAGGTGCATTGGTCGCGCTCCAATATATATCGCCGGAATGTCTTATTGCTGTACACGCGTCGTACCGTATTGCGGTTTACGACTACAGCGGCATGCTCGCGTACGAGGGTAACCGCCGTTTCCAGGTCTGTCTCCTGCTGCCAGCGGCGTCCCTTATCCGTTTTGCCGCGCATCCTTAGGATACCTTGTCGGTTCGGGACAAGTATGGATGCATCGGGCCCTTCCAGCTTTGGCGGAGGGGTGGGAAGCGGCCGCTTAACCAATCGCTTGGGAGCTGAGGATTGCAGCTCTGGCGATGGCGAGCCTGGGGATTTTTTATTGTCCTTTAGCAGCTTGCGGCAAGCTTTACACGTGCCGCGGCGCGATTCTTTTCCGGAACGTTTGCCAGTCCTGCGGAGAAAGTCAGAAAGCAGCCTTGGCATTTTGCAGCAAGTGCATTCTTTATAGCGATGGTTATCCGATTCTATAATGGGTTGGATTGCTAAATCCTGCTGATTTTGCTCCAATATGACCACCTCAAAAATGTGTTGTTACGGGATAGATTAACTCTATTGTACAACAAAAAGTTTTTTTTCCGTAATCATGCAGTGGCGCAATGAAATATATAGTAGGGATTGACAAAAAGAGTCATTCGAAATATGTTATATTGAAAGAAAACGAAACTTATAAATAACTAAACGAAATTAATTGATTTCATTTTATAGTAAAATTAGAAGGGTAGGAGCACTCATGGCATTAGTATCATCCACACCTATGCTGCAGCAGGCAAGAAAGCAAGGATATGGGATTGTAGCCTTTAACGTTCATACGTTAGAAATGCTGCAAGCAGTAGTTGACGCCGCGGAGGAGAGCCGTTCACCGCTTATTTTGCAAACCACTGTAGGAACTGTGAAGCATTTGGGTATTGAATATATTGCAAATGCGGCAAGAACTGCAGCGGAAAAGGCGCGAATACCGATAGCGCTTCATCTGGACCATTGTCAAAGCTTCGAACTCATTATCCAATGCATTCGAGCCGGCTACACTTCAGTTATGATTGATCAGTCGATGCATCCTTTTGAGAAAAATGTAGAGATGACCAAGAAAGTGGTTGAGGTAGCTCGTGCGTTGAATGTGAATGTGGAGGCTGAATTGGGCAAAGTCGGCGGTGTAGAGGACGATATACATGTTGATGAAGATATGGCATCTCTTGCAGATCCCAATGAGTGCCAGCGTTTTGTTGAGTTGACGGGGGTATCGACATTAGCTCCTGCCATTGGTACTGCACATGGGATATACAAGGGCGAACCGAACATTGATTTTCAACGAATTGAGGCTATTGCGGGTATTGTTGAAGTGCCGCTCGTGCTGCACGGAGGATCTGGTATCCCGGAAGCGCAGGTGAAACGATGCGTAGCTTTAGGTATGGCCAAAATGAATGTAGCGACAGAATTAAAGAACGCATTTACGAACTCTTTGCAGCGATTTTTTGTCGAGCATCCTAATGATCTGGACCCACGTTCATACATGTCTATTGCCAAAACGGTAGTTAAACAATTGGCGTTACAAAAGATGGAGCTTTGCGGATGCACTAATAAAGCTTAAACTGGCCGGAGGCTGTGAAAAGGTGGCGGTTCACATATTGAATACATATTTAATCGGTATTGATATTGGTACTTCTGGCTGTAAGGTCGCCCTGTTCGATACGGAGGGTACCGTTGTATTTCAAGGAACAGAGCCTTATCAAACACATTATCCACAGCCTGGGTATGCGGAGCAAAACCCGGATGATTGGTGGCGCGCAGTATGTGTTAATTTCCAAACTATGTTTAAGCAAACCGGTATACAACCCAGTCAGATTAAGGGAATCGGGGTTGATGGACAGAGCGGTGCTGCGATTGCGGTCGATGGACAAGGACGGCCATTGAGGAATGCGATCATTTGGCTGGATCGCAGGGCGGTATCGCAATGTGAACAATTGATTCAAACGATTGATCAGGAGAGGCTGTTTGCGGTTTCGGGAAATCCGATGGCACCCTCCTATGTCACAGGCAAAATACGTTGGCTTCAGCAGAACGAAACTGAGCTTTACAAGAGAACAACCCAATTTTTACAATGTAATAGTTATATTGTATATAAGCTGACGGCGGAATATTCCCAGGATGTGTCGCAAGGCAATGGTCTGCATGCTTTTAATATTGAAACGAAATCATGGGACTATAATCTTGCCGAGCAAATGGGGATAGCCCCTGAGCTGCTTCCTCCTACTTATGATTGCAGTGATATAGTTGGCGGAGTGACGCCTCTTGCAGCTTCCGAAACCGGCTTAGCAGTTGGAACACCCGTCGTAGCGGGTGGATTGGATGCAGCATGTGCGACGCTGGGCGCCGGTGCTATTCAGGTTGGAGAGGTGCAGGAGCAAGGAGGCCAGGCTGGTGGCATGAGCATAGTGATGGACCGGCCTATTAAGAACGAGAAGCTAATACTTAGCTGTCATGTTGTAAAAGACATGTGGATCCTGCAGGGTGGAACGGTAGGTGGAGGCAGCTTGAACTGGCTGAGGAGAGAATTTGCGGGTGAAAGCAAGGATTCGACGCATTTCTTCCAGCAAGTTAATGAAGAAGCCATGCGAATCCGGGCAGGGAGCGAAGGACTTGTGTTCCTGCCTTATATGGCAGGGGAGCGTTCACCGATCTGGGATCCTGAAGCCAAAGGTGTTTTCATTGGCTTATCCTATGAGAAAACCAGAGGGCATATGGCTCGGGCTATAATGGAGGGCAGTGCTTTCGCTTTGCAGCACAATCTTAGGACGGCTGAGGAGAGCGGAGCTCGGATTCACACCTTGCATAGTACAGGAGGCGCAGCTAACAGTGCGCTCTGGACTCAAATCAAGGCGGATGTGACCGAGAAAACAATCAAAGTCTCTTCGTCCGACTCTGCAACCACATTGGGGGCAGCAATCTTGGCAGGTGTGGGAACGGGAATTTATCGGAATTATGAAGATGCGGTAGCAAGGACGGTACGCATGAATCGTGAGCAGATCCCTAATTCGGATAACCAGCAGATGTACCGGATGGTTTATGATATTTATTTGGAAACCTATAGCAGACTAAAAGATTTGTTTCCGAGAATGGGATGGTGAACCTTATGAAAGCAGCCGTATTGTATGCGCCGAACGAAATACGAGTAGAAGAAATAGATATTCCTGTCTTGGAATCCTATGAAATATTAGTGAAGGTGAAAGCAACGGGAATATGCGGCTCGGATTTGCCGAGAGTTTTGGGAGAAGCCGCTCATCATTATCCTATCGTGCTAGGACATGAATTTGCCGGGGTCGTAGACCAAATAGGCAGCGATGTCACCCGAGTAAAAGTAGGCGACAGAGTTGTAGGGGTACCGCTAAAGGCTTGCAGGCAATGTGATGATTGTCGCAGCGGCAATTACGCTCAATGCAAGCAGTATTCCTTCATTGGCTCCAGAGTCAATGGAAGCTGGGCGGAATATGTTGCGATTCCCGAAGACAACGCGATCCTGTTCGGTGAGGATGTAAGCTTTGAAGAGGCTGCACTGGTGGAACCATCGGCAGTAGCTCTGCATGCCCTGCAATTAATTCAGTTTCAAGGCGGAGAGCATGTGGCCATCCTAGGTGGAGGCAATATTGGTTTACTCGTTCTGCAGTGGGCCAGAATTTGGGGAGCTAGAGAAGTCACAGTGTTCGATATTGATGAACAGAGATTGAGAACCGCCCAATTATTGGGAGCCGATCATGTCATTAATTCCTTGAATTCTGGATCCGAGAAGGAATGGAAAAGCATAACAGGCGGTAAGGGCTTTGGGGTAGTCATGGAAACAGCAGGCTCCGACATAACCATGAGACAGAGCTTTGATTTAGCTGCAAATAAAGCGAAGGTTTGCTTTGTTGGAACGCCTGTGCGTGATTTGACTTTTTCGCATAAGCAGTTTGAGCTGATGAATCGCAAAGAATTTACGCTGACAGGCTCATGGATGTCTTACAGTGCGCCTTTTCCGGGCAAGGAATGGGAGACTACGCTTCATTTTCTACGTAAAGGCCAATTGAATTTCAAAGATATCGTGTTCAAAAGATTGGACCTCGACCAGATCAACGAAGCTTTCGACTTATATCGAGAACCAGGTGCGGTGAAAGGTAAAATTATGCTGCTCAATCGTTGAACATTCAAGCAAAATTGACCCATAATCTCAAGTCTCCCTCACAAAGCAGCCGATTGTCTTTTCTTTAGGAATTCATTATACTACTGTGTACACCGAAACGAAATCAATCGGAATATAACGAAACGAATATATAGAGATTTGTGAGGGAGCTTTAATGGAAAAAGAGCACATGGGCCGTAAGATGAGAGGCTTGGAAAGGCATCAGTTCATTATCAACTATTTAAAGCATCATAAGAGTGCGGATGTTTCGTTTCTTAGCTCGGAGCTGAAGGTTTCGGAAGTCACGATTCGCAAGGATTTGGAGAAGCTGGAGCGTGACAAGCTGCTGCTTCGAAGTCATGGGGGGGCTGTGGTCAATGAGCACTTGTTCCTTGAGCCCTCTTTCGTGGAGAAGGAAGATAAATTTACAGCGGAGAAGTCGGCTATTGCCGAAGAAGCTGCCCAATTTATTAAGGATGGAATGACGATAGCGTTGTCGACGGGCACTACGATTAGTCGGATAACATCCCGGATTAAAGATCGCACATCATTGACCGTAGTTACCAATGCTATTAACATCGCAACAGCCATGATGGGACTTGACAGTATTCAAGTTTTTTTGACGGGTGGCAATATCCGTCCCCAAACATTTGCGCTTGTTGGAGAAACTGCTGAGAAAGCCTTGGATGGCGTATATGTGGAATATGCGTTTATTGGAGCTAATGGATTCAGTATAGATCAGGGACTAACGACTCCAAGCATGGAAGAGGCCAGAGTTGTCCGAGGAATTATCGATCATGCCGAGCAGGTGGTAGCGCTGCTGGATTCCAGTAAATTCAATAAAGTGGCATTTTACCGTATTGTTAACATAGATAAGGTTGATATTGTAATTACGGATAAGGATGCTCCGTCCGATGTCATTGATCAGCTTCGTGAGAGAGGAATCAAAGTTATTATTGCGTGAAGGATTAGTTGAGGATATAGGTAGGAATTAAAAATAATTCCTATCGTTTTATACTTATTGCTTTAATTCTTCTCGAAATAACAATCCTCTGATTCCTCAGCTCCCAAACCTGTTCCCTCAAAGTTTCGATCTGATTGCTATCTTTACTCCTCCGAAGCTGTTCGTAGAGCTCCAACATTTTACCATTAATCGTATCGAACATTTTCCATAGATTATATTGAAGCGTTTCGCGCAATTCGTCTTTATTGTTTAAGGTTTGCAATATCTGCTGCTGCCATTCGGTGTCGCCAAGCTTGCGGGCATAATTATAGAGATCCAGATAATCGTCTACCCACAATAATAAATTTATGTTTTTTGGACTGAATATATGGTTTTAGTTGATTAATAAACTTTCAGCATCTATGATGAATGTGAGTCCCTCTGAATCATAGGAAATTAGCGGGAATTATTGCATATATTGAATTCGTAAGGAGTGTGTGGTAGTGCGCAGACGGTTGGTTATAGAGGCAGTCATGCTTACTATTTATGGAGAGATGCTGGTTCCGGATAGGGAAGTGGAGTATCTTGTACCCTATTCAACTATACAGGAGCTATACGAGCTAAGAGAGAGCAAGGAGCCTATTATGCCGGACGCTGATGATGAACTCCATGTACGGACGAAGATTAATGAGCTTATCAATATGACCGAGGAGCCTTTTAACCGCAAAAAGATTGAGCGAGCGCTATCAGTCCCTTGGGCCAAAAGCTCACCTCTGCCATTGAACAGTAAAGTCACGCTTACTATTATTTATGCAGTGGAGAATGCGGAATATGGCGAGCAATTCGATCCCATAGAAACCGATCTAATATTGACCTCCCTGCATGAGAAGGTCCCAATGCTTACCGATCAACCAGAATTTGTGGATAGACTGATTGAGGCTGAAGTTCCAGTGCAGGTGTATGATATGGATGATTTTGAATATGCAGTCGAGGGAGATTGAATAGAGCATCATGCAGATCACAGCGCCCATTCGAAAAGTGCTTTTAATGAATGCGTCCTCCAATATTATATTTAACTATATCGGTATATTTGTGAATTTATACATTTGGGAGCAAGGGCACAGCATATTTGACGTTACGTGGTTTAACCTGATATTGTTCATTACTTGGAGTCTGGCATTTGCGCTTGGCTCGAAGTTACTGACGATTTACACGACGCGTGTACTCATTCGAATGACAGCTTCCTGTGGTGCTTTGACATTCCTGCTGCTTACTTCACTCACACTGGATAACCGATTATTATGGATAGCCATAATTGCCGTTCCCGTCGGTATCATGTGGGGATTTTATGCAGCTTCGCAAAATATTACGTTGTCCGCGTTTGGCAAAGGTAAAGACTTTGAAGTATATTTTTCAATCGCGACTATTATCGGCCAAACGATTTCTATTGTAAATCCGGTTGTGTTCGCGCTTATTATTAAATGGATTGGGTATTCGGGCTCGTTTCTTCTAATGTTTGTGTTTGTAGCCATACTTATGACGGTATCGTTTATGATTCCTCCTATAACCTTGGCTGGGGAAAAGAAACCGTTATTTCAGAATATGCGGTTTTCAACTGTATTCTCCTATCCCGCAATTCGGTGGATGGTCCCTTCGTGTTTAGCCGCGGGGGTATTTTTACAGTTTCAAGGTCTGTTTGCTCTCATATTTACGTTCTCGGTCTCCAGCGACAAGCTGGTTATCGCCCTGTTGAACGTGCTTTATGCTGTTTCAGCGATAATAGCTATGGTGCTGCACCGGAGGCTGAATATAAGTGGTGGCATATGGTTGAAAGTTGGTATGATCGCCATCTCCGTAGGGTTTTTAGTGGCATTGCTGCAGCATTCAGTTTTCCTGGTTTTGTCCAACATACTAACGACAGTAGGGCTATTCTATTTCGGTACCGTCTGGAACAGCGATCAGTTCCGCATTATTAGCCGACATACCTCGATAGAGCAAGCACGGATTTTGCTTTGGAGAGAATGGTGTTTAAATATTACGCGCATTATGATGTTGATTCTCATTCTGTTTGTTCAGGATTTGAATGGCGGGATATTCGTTGCGCTGCTTGGCTTTTCCCTTGTTTGTGCGTTCCTCATTCCGTTCTTTTCGCAAAAAGGTGCGACAGCAATCACTCGTCAAACGGACAGGGTGGAAATGTGAGGGATGGAAAAGTATATATAAAAGACGTCGATCACGCGATTATCGTGATTGGCGTCTTTTTTTTGAGGTACAGTGTGGGTTCTAGATAAGTGGTAGTTTATTTAAACCCAATCCAGAAAGGGTTACTTTACAGCACTCATGTATGAAAATAATAAAAATCGGTCAGACCCCGAACCCCGAACCCCGAACCCCGACCCCCGAACCCCGAACGACGAACCCCGAACCCCGAACGACGAACCCCGAACCCCGAACTCCTCAAACTGATTCATCTTGTGACATGGTATAAGCTCTGAAGCAGCTTAGCGGAACTGAAAGTTCCTTTATTCAATTCGGCTCTTCAGATTCTCGCTAATAGAGGAAACCGCAGTTCCGTTATTCGTGATAATGCAGGTACTTTACACTAAAAACAGGGAGATAACGGAACGGATGCTTCCTCTATTTACCCATATTTTGCACTTTTTTTAAAATAACGGAATTTTCATTTCCGCTATCATCTGGAATTATGAGAAACTAACGAAAATGTTAGAAACCTCAAGTGCGCGTTGTGGCGTTCCATGTTTCAAGGCGGTGGTTGAACCCCATCCGCCTTTGAAGTTATGTTTCTATCAGCTAGTCTAATCAAATAAACATGACTACAACATCAGCTGTAAAATCACATCGATCCCTCTAAAACGCTCAAACGCAGATCGCACGCCAAAAAGCGCCGAAAGGCGCCTTTTTTTTAGAGGGGTAATAGGCAGTTTTCAGTGGAGTTGAACCTGAAGCATTCCCCTTAAAAGCTACCGCTAATACACGAATAGATCCTCAGCGAAAGGGATTAGAATTTTCGAGTTTAAGAGTTACTTACTTTTTACAAATTTCCTAGCAGGTTCAGCTTTACTTTATTCGGAGATTTTTCTACTTTTTTAAAGAGGTTTTTCCATTCTTTCCCTAACGGTTCAGATATACAATTAGCATTAAATAACGATCCGAGGTGTGGCAGAATGAGCGAAACGCTGGTTTTAATGGAAGGTATCGATAAGTATTTCCCAGGTGTTCACGCTCTTGATCAATGTCGGTTCGAATTGGCAGGCGGCGAGGTTCATGCATTGGTAGGGGAGAATGGTGCTGGAAAATCAACGCTTATGAAGGTGCTAACAGGAGTCTACCAGAAGGATGGGGGCCGCATTCTCTATAAAGGGGCAGAAGTGGAAATCCCCCATACGAGAGCAGCACAAAAATTAGGTATCAGCATTATTCATCAAGAGCTTAATCTAATGCCTGATTTAACTATAGCGCAAAATATTTATATCGGCAGGGAGCCACGTCATGCGTTCAAGCTGTTTTTGGATGAAAAGACGCTCAATAAAAAAGTGCAGCTGCTCTTTGATCGGATGAATCTCCAGCTGGACCCACGCATGCTGGTATCGGAGTTAACGGTTGCCAAGCAACAAATGGTTGAAATTGCGAAAGCGCTCTCTTTTAACTCCGAGGTGCTGATCATGGATGAGCCTACGGCTGCGCTAACGGACGCTGAGATTGATGAGCTTTTTCGGATCATCCAGCAGCTGCGTGAGAACGGTGTGGGGATTGTTTATATCTCTCACCGGATGGAGGAATTGAAGCGGATTACCGACCGCATTACCGTCATGCGAGATGGCTGTTACATTGACACGGTCAAAACCGCTGAGACATCCATTGATCAAATAATTTCCATGATGGTAGGGCGCGAGATTTATAATGCCTCCAAACCTGCGACGGATAAGGCTGGCAATGAAAAGGTGCTTGAAGTACAGCATCTCAATCAGGGCTCTACGTTGAAGGATATTAGCTTTTACTTGAAAAAGGGGGAAATACTCGGATTTGCGGGTCTGATGGGGGCGGGACGAACAGAGGTGGCGCGTGCTGTTTTTGGAGCGGACCCCTATGATTCGGGAGAGATCCAGGTGTTCGGCAAAAAGGTGCGGATTAGTCAACCTCATGATGCAGTAAAGCATGGCATAGGCTACCTTTCTGAGGATCGTAAAAGATTCGGGCTTATGGTGGATATGGACGTGAAAACGAATATAGCCATCTCCTCTTATCGGAAATTCAGGCGGAGATCGGGCTGGATGAAAGACAGCAGCATTCAACGGAGTGCCGAGCATTTTGTTGAGGCCTTGAAGGTGAGAACTCCAAGCATAGACCAGTTTGTAAAATACCTTTCAGGAGGCAATCAGCAGAAAGTGGTTATCAGTAAGTGGCTGGTACGCGACTGCGACATTTTGATTTTTGATGAACCAACAAGAGGCATCGATGTAGGTGCAAAAAGTGAGATTTATAAGCTGCTCGATGAGTTAGCAGCCCAAGGCAAGTCCATCATTATGATCTCCTCGGAGCTGCCGGAAATATTGCGTATGAGCCACCGTATTTTGGTTATGTGCGAAGGCAGAATTACAGGTGAGCTGAGCAGTAAGGAAGCAACGCAGGAAGCCATTATGAAATATGCAACCATACGTAAATAGGGGGACGCCGTCATCATGAAACTATCCGTACTTAAACCGCAGGTAGCGATTAAAACTGGGGCAACGCAAAAAATATTAGCTTTTGCCAGCTTAATTATACTTGTTGTTATTTTCTCTTTGTCATCGAGCAACTTCTTTCAGTTCGACAACATCGTAGGCATTATGCTTTCTACGGCTGTGATCGGCGTTTTGGCATTAGGCTCCACCTTTGTCATCATTACCTCTGGTATTGATTTGGCGGTCGGTACAGTGATGACCTTCTCTTCCGTAATGACAGGGGTCATTATTACCGTATGGCATCTGCCCATGCCTTTGGGTATCGTGGGTGGCATTGCAACGGGGGCGGTTTGCGGAATCATTAGTGGTTTGGCGGTTGCCAAGATGAAGATACCTCCATTTATTGCAACTTTAGCGATGATGATGATAACGAAGGGCTTATCGCTTGTTATCTCTGGAACGAAGCCCATTTACTTTAACGATACTCCGGGCTTTGATCAGATTTCAATGGGCTCGGTTATTAGCTATATTATCCCTGGCTTGGAAATTCCTAATGCTGTCCTCATCTTCTTCGTGGTTGCGATAATTGCCAGCATCATATTGTCCAAAACAATCATCGGACGCTATAACTTTGCACTGGGCAGCAATGAAGAAGCAACACGTCTTTCCGGCGTTAACACCAACTTTTGGAAAATTATTATTTACACCTTGACTGGTGTTTTCAGCGGTATTGCCGGAGTCATGATGGCTTCGCGGCTGAATTCGGCCCAGCCGGCATTGGGGCAGGGCTATGAGCTGGAAGCCATCGCAGCTGTTGTCATCGGCGGCACTTCACTCAGCGGGGGAAAGGGCTCGATTCTTGGGACTGTTATCGGAGCTCTCATCATGAGTGTGTTGACCAATGGGCTGCGTATCCTGTCCGTCAAGCAGGAATGGCAAACAGTGATTGTAGGGCTTGTTGTTATCATGGCCGTATATGCGGATATTTTGCGCCGCCGCAAGCAGTAGAGGTTGTTTAAAAGACTCTCTTTTGATCTCGCACCAGTAAGGTGTTTCCTCCTTATCCAAGGAGTTTAATAGCAACTCAAATTAATAGTTAGGGGAGATCGATTTGAAAACAAGTAAAAGATTCATGTTTACCGCTGCATTAATGCTGCTTGCAACAACCGTGTTCAGTGCTTGTGGGGCCAGCAACCCGGCCCCGACATCGAAGCCGCAGACAGGAGGAACGACTGCTCCAGCACCAGCTGCCCCCGCGCCAGCTCCCGATGCAAAAAAGACGGATAAAATTTACATTCCAGTCATTTCCAAAGGCTTCCAGCATCAGTTTTGGCAGGCTGTTAAGCAGGGAGCTGAAAAGGCGGCTAAAGAATTTCAGGTTGAAATTACGTTTGAGGGTCCTGAGACCGAATCCCAAGTAGACAAACAAATTGAGATGCTGCAAGCGGCACTAGGTAAAAATCCGAAAGCTATCGCATTTGCTGCCCTTGACAGTAAAGCGGCGATCCCGCTGCTGCAGAAGGCCAAAGCGGCGAATATTCCAGTGGTAGGGTTTGACTCCGGTGTGGATAGTGACATACCGATCACAACTGCTGCTACCGATAATGCTGCTGCTGCTGGCTTGGCTGCTGACAAAATGGCAGCGCTTATAGGCAACGAGGGTGAGGTAGCGTTAGTTGTACATGACCAAACGAGCCGTACGGGAATTGATCGTCGTGATGGCTTCGTTAACCGAATTAAAGAGAAGTACCCTAATATTAAAATTGTGGATATCCAGTACGGCGGCGGTGACCAGCTGAAATCGACGGATCTGGCCAAAGCAATTATCCAAGCTCATCCGAATGTTAAAGGATTTTTCGGTGCCAATGAGGGCTCAGCTATCGGCGTTCTTAATGCAGTGACAGAATCGAAGAAGGACAAAATAATTGTTGTCGGCTATGACTCCGGTAAACAACAAATCGACGCAGTTCGCAGTGGCAAGATGGCCGGAGCGATCACTCAGGATCCGATAGGTATTGGTTACTGGTCTGTAAAAGCGGCTGTGCAAGCCATCAAGGGAGAATCGGTGAAGAAAAACATTGATACGGGCTTCCACTGGTATGATAAGACTAACATCGATTCCGATCAGATTAAGCCGCTTCTTTACAATTAACCGTCTGCAAAAAGAGCTGTGAGATGAAAATCCCATGCTCTTTTTGCATTTCCATTTATTCCTAAGTTTGTGTTGCTCTATGAATGTAGGTCTGTGTATGATGAATTCAGGAAATCGTCGCGATAATAGCTTTAGCTGATTGTTTCAGACGTCATGATTTCAAATCGATAACTTTTCCCGAGGGGCAGCGTTTATGTATAAGATCATCCTTGTAGACGATGAAGACGAAGTAAGAGAGGGTATTGAGCTGAAAACCGATTGGGGCGCATGTGGCTTTGAATTGGCAGGAACCTTTGATAATGGGCGTGACGCGCTAGATTCTATTCAATCCTTGCAGCCGGATGTGATCATAACCGATATATGTATGCCGTTTATGGATGGTTTGGAGCTAGCTCGGCAAGTAGCGGGGCAATACCGGGATATCGTGGTTGTCATTGTTACCGGGTTTGAGGAGTTTGATTATGCGAAGCAGGCTATCAAGCTTAAGGTTAAGGACTATCTGCTCAAACCAATCAACTCCGAGGAGTTTACAAGCTTTCTGTATGTACTGAAGCAGGAGCTGGATGCTGGGCGGCAAGAGAAGGAAGACCTGAGCCATTTGCAGCTTCAGCTTAATCAAAGCCTTCCCCTGCTAAAGGAACGGTTTCTGGAAAGATTGGCGGCCACTGTTATTAAAAAGGATGAAATTGAACGTAAATTCAACTATTTTCAGCTGTCCTTGAGCGGTCCTGCATATCTTGCTTTAGTCGGAGATATCGATGGGTTTATGCGTGATTCGATTCCTAGTGAGGATGTGGAAGTAGAGCTGCTGAGGTTCGCTGCTTTTAATATTATGCAGGAAATTTTTGAGAAGGAAAGCGGAGGCATTGTTTTCCGAACGCGTGACGATAAGATTGCTGTGATCTTTCCTGGGAAGATTGAGGAGATTGAAGTTCAGGCGCAGACCTTGGCGGAGCATGCCAGGCACAGCGTACAGAAGTATTTGAGGCTAACCGTATCCATCGGTATCGGCAGAGTTTGTACGGAGCTTCCGTATATATCGAAGTCGTTCCAAGGGGCGCTGTCCGCGCTTGATTACCGATTTCTTCTTGGAAAGAACAGGATCATTTCCATCAATGACTTGGAGTATGGAAAAGGGGTAGATAAAGCAGGCTACGATGCTTGGGAGAGGAAACTGTTAGCTACTATGAAGACGGGTAACCGTCAGCAGGTCTCGCTCGTGCTGCACGATGGAATAGAGGAGATGAAGCACTCCTACTCCTCGGTTGAGAAATGCTACGGATCGATCCATAAGCTGATCGCTTCGTTAATGAATCTGGTGGTCGAAACCGGCTTCGATAATACGGAGGTATTTGGGAGCAGTCCATTCCAACAGATTTCCACAATGAGAACGTTGGATGATGCGCAGCTGTGGCTGGAAGGTATTTGCCATCATATCATTAGTTATTTATCCGAGAGAAGAACGGATGTAACGGAATCCCAGATGCAGAAGGCAGAAGCCTACATACGGGAGCATTATAGTGATGAAAATTTTTCGTTGAATCAGGTATGCAGCCATATTTTTATGAGCATCAGTTATTTCAGCGCTTTGTTCAAGCAGCATACAGGGGTAACCTTCGTTGAATATTTGACCAGGGTTCGACTGGAGAAAGCCAAGGAGCTAATTGCGGTTACCCAGCTTAAAACCTATGATATTGCATCGAGAGTGGGCTATGGAGATCCGCAGTATTTCAGTGTGATTTTTAAACGGCATACCGGGGTGACTCCCAAAGAATATCGATTGGAGCAGAAGGGAAATCCCTCTCTATGAAGTTCTGGAGCTTCTCATTCAAAAGCATTCATACGAATATTGCCATCGCATTTTCCTGTTTAATCCTTTGTACAACAGCCATCTTAAGCTATAATTCTTACCGGCTGTCGGCGGACGCGGTAACCAAAAATTCGTTGGAGTATACAACAGAGCTCATCGAACAAGTCAATACTAACATTCAAACTTATATTGGAAATATGGAGAGCATCTCCGCGCTTGCGCTTAGCAATGGTGATCTGCTGCGGTATTTGTCGCTTAATGATCCAAACACAAATGAAGGGATTGCGCTGGAGCGGCAGCTTGGCAATTATTTTCGATCCATAGTCGGCTCCAGAAATGATATCGCTTCCATACTGTTTGTAGGTTCCAACGGCAGGGCCTTATCGGATCGAGCTTCTGGCCAGCTCAAGTCTTATGGGGAGCTAACGGATCAGGAATGGTTCAAGGAAGCTCAGCTAACACAAGGGCGTGTCGCTATTTCCTCCTCTCATGTGCAGCACGTGTTCCGTAATGAATACCCTTGGGTCGTATCGATCAGCCGGCAGCTGACGGGCCATGCAGAGGATTCCCGATCCGGTGTGCTTCTAGTCGATCTGAATTATAACCTGATCAATGACTTATGCAAACAGATTCGCCTTGGGAAAAGGGGTTATGTCTTTATACTGGATCCGGCTGGCGATTTGATTTATCATCCGCAGCAGCAGATTATCTACACAAGGTTGAAAAGCGAGAACATACCGATGATTCTCAGCTCGCAGGATAGCTCGATCGTTATTGGCGAAGGCAGCGAACGGAAAATGTATACGATTCGTACAACGAGCTTCGGCTGGAAGATCGTAGGCGTTACTTATCTCGATGAATTGGTAAGCAACAAGCGGGAAATCCAATTCTCCTCAGCATTGTGGGGGTTTGTATGCCTAATCATTGCCCTTGCTATATCTATCCTTCTATCCTTCACTTTAACCAAACCAATCAAGAAGCTGGATGCTCACATGAAGCAGGTGGAAAAAGGAGATTTTAATATCCGGGCGGCCATCGAAAGCACGAATGAGATCGGGAAGCTGGCGCGTACTTTTAACCTGATGATTGGCAAAATCAAAGATTTAATGAATCAGATTGTACAGGAGCAGGAAACAAAGCGGATCAGTGAGTTGAAGGCACTGCAGGCCCAGATCCAACCGCATTTTCTATATAATACGCTGGACTCAATTATTTGGATGGCAGAGATGTCCAAGATGGAGGAGGTGGTGAAGATGACATCGGCCTTGTCCAAGCTGCTGCGTTCCAGTATCAGTAAGGGGGAAGAGCTGGTACCGATCTCCGTCGAGCTGGAGCATATCCGTAATTATTTGACCATACAAAATATTCGTTACCGGAATAAGTTTTCGTATACGATCGATGTCGATCCGTCTATTCTTGACTGTAAAATATTAAAAATCGTTCTCCAACCTTTGGTCGAAAATGCGATTTATCATGGAATCAAGCATAAGGCCGATACGGGGCATATTCATATCACCGGACAACAAGAGAATGGTGTTGTTATCCTCAAGGTTATTGATGACGGAATTGGAATGGAGCCTGAGAAGGTCAAATCTTTGTTGTCGAATGTTAACTTAACGGAGGCAGGCAAAGGTGTTGGGCTGCATAATGTATATCAACGGGTTCAACTGTATTTCGGTGATCCCTATGGCTTGGAGTTTGAAAGCGAGCAGGAAGAAGGCACCACAGCGATACTGCGAATTCCGGCTATTATGGAAGGAGGCGATAAGCAATGAGAAGGATTGCGGGTCTAGCATTTGCTGCTGTCATCATTGCTGCTTCTATCCTGATTTACCAAACATCATCGGGGGGATTCACCGACAAAAACAAGCCTATCCTGTTCGTACCGAAATCTTTTGGTCAAAAAACGGAGTTTTGGCAGGTAATGAATCAAGGCGTGTTTGCTGCCGCCAAAGAATATGGTGCTGAAGTAAAGGTTGTCGGTACCTCAACCGAGGACGATATTGAAGGTCAAATCCTGTTATTGGAGCAAGCAATCTTGGATAAACCTAAGGCAATTATACTGGCAGCAACCGATTACAATCGAATTGTTCCCGTTGCACAAAAGATTGTCAACGCTGGAATAAAGCTAATCACCGTTGATTCCGACTTGATGGGCGATTTGTCAGCCAGCTTCATTGCTACCGATAACTATGCAGCAGGTCAGAAGGTAGGGCAAGCACTCCAACGGCGGATTGAACCAGGTGCCACTATCGCTATCATTAATTTCGTGAAAGGCTCGGCTCCAGCGATGGAGAGAGAAAGAGGGGTAAGGGATAGCCTGAAGGATTCAGATCATTTTCAAGTATTGGATACGTATTACAGTGATGCTTCCGAGGAAAAGGCGTATGCTATTACCCAAAAGCTCCTGCTTTCCCATCCGCGGCTTGGAGGAATTGTTGGTCTTAATGAGCCCTCGACAGTAGGTGCTGCCAAAGCAATAAAGGAAGCCGGGATTCAAATTCCTTTAATAGGCTTCGACAGCTCTATGGACGAAATTTCCTTTTTAGAAGAAGGGATCTTACAAGCCACTGTGATTCAAAAGCCGTTTAATATGGGCTATCTTGCCATTAAAACCGCGGTTCAGGTTATCAATGGGGAGAAGGTCAGCAGCAGGATCGATACCGGATCCGAGGTCATTACCAAGAAAGACATGTACACGCATGAAAATCAGAAGCTGCTGTTTCCTTTTGTCGATAAATAGTGAGAAGTGAGGGTACGTACGGATGGCTTGTTACTGTTAATATGGCTGGGTCAACCTGTGTTGTGGGGGCAGAAGGACTTAAGAGGAATTGAAGGACTGGAGGGTTTGGAGGGAATGGAGGGTCTTAACGGAACTAAGAGTTCCTTTATTCAAGTCATCTCCTTCAATTTTAGGCAATAGCGGAAGTCGGAATTCCGTTATTCTAGGCAAATATGAGACTAAGCACATTAAACAGGGAGATAAAGGAACTAGCTGTTCCGTTATCTCCCTGTTTGATGATTTTTCCATGCGATAAAGGAACGCGTGCTTCCGTTATTGTTCTCTAGCTCCATGGATGTGGCATTACTTTACTATGACAGCTGACTTACCCGCGACTGAAGCTCATGTTCCAACTGATGCAAGCCAGCCATTCAATGGAGCACGACTATAACAGCTAACAGTTACGATGAACATAGCGTGCATGAATCTCGGAGAGTTGCAGAAGCGTAGGTTACTTTGGCAATATTGGTGGATCATTAGGATGATTTTAGTGTCGCGTTTTAACACAGTCTGTTTAAAGGGGGAATATCAATTTGCGCTGGCAGTTCTTCTTTGCATAATTTTGCAGCATGTATTGAAAACGAAATTCACATGAGTTAGGATATAAGCTAGTTATATTGGTAACGTTACCGGAATATGTATTTAGAACTGCTGGGAGGTCATTATTATGTCTTTTCCGCTGCAATTTGGCGAGGACGGAAGCTTTACGATCGTGCAATTCACTGATTTGCACTGGTATAACGGGGATAGCAACGATTTGCGTACACAGCAATTTATGAGTCATGTCATTGATGCGGAGCATCCCGACTTAATTGTCATTACCGGAGACGTAATTCACAAGAAAGAAACCAATGAGCCATTAGCTGCATTTAATGATGCTGTTTCAACCGTGGTTCAATGTGGAATTCCTTGGGCGTTTGTTTATGGGAACCACGAATATGAATCCGGGATTGATCCGAACCAGCTTGCCAAGCTGCTGGAGCAGCTGCCTAACTGCTTGTTTGAACTAGGCCCCCAGACAGTTCAAGGAATATCTAACTATGTGCTGCGCATACAATCGAGCAAATCCACTGATATTGGCGCTGCCCTGTATATGCTGGATTCAGGAGCCAAAACTCAGCATGCCTTTGGCGGTTCAGCTTGGTTTCACCGCAATCAGATTGATTGGTATATTCGCCAATCAGCTGCAATGGCTGAGGAATACGGGAGCACACAGCTGCCAGCGCTTGCCTTCTTCCATATTCCGCTGCCGGAATATAATGAAATATGGGATTATGGCGTTTGCTATGGAAGCAATAACAAGGGAGTCAGCTGTCCTAAGATCAATACAGGTATGTTTGCAGCCATGTTTGAGATGGGAGATGTGATGGGGACCTTCGTAGGTCATGAACACCTGAATGATTATTACGGTGATTTGCATGGTATCCGGCTATGTTTTTCCCGGTTAAGTGGTTTTAACGCTAAAGGGCCGGATGATTTCCTGCGTGGGGCTCGCATTATTCGTTTAACTGAAGGGGAGCGGCATTTCGAGACGTGGCAGCGGCTTGAGGACGGCAGCCTAATTATTAATCCAGTAGAGCATCCCCCAGAGCTAGTTGATCCGAGTGGGAAGAGATAAGCCCTGCCTTAATAAGGTCAAGCCTTAGAAAAATGTGAATTGACAAATTGGGGATATTATTTTACAATTTTGGTAACGTTTCCGGTAACGTTACCAAAATGAAAAGAGGATGTGATAATGTAACTGAGGCTGCTGCACCTGAACGATTCGGATGCTTCAATACAAATCACGCTCGTTGTACATGAAGGCTATACATCAACTGACTATTACTACTTAGCTTTGCATACTGAATGATTTTGTATAATGATTTTGCACATTTCCTGAGCTTTAGAGGGAACTTATTTTTACCCTTAGAGAAAGCGCTTACCCTCAACAAGTAGATTTGTCAAAAGAAGGAGGTGATGGCATCTTATGATGAACATCCTCGTCATAACCATAGACCAGCTGCGTTGGGACGCACTTGCCTGCGCTGGCAATAAGGAGATCGAGACGCCAAATATCGATAGGCTGGGCAAGGAAGGTGTGAGGTTTACACATGCATTTACTAATGCTCCTGCTTGTATGCCTGCACGCTCCTCACTGCTGACAGGTCGCTTCCCTCATGCTCATGGGGTTCGTGGCGGCGGTGTGCGATTATCAGAGCAGGAGGTGACGTTTCCGCAATTATTGAGCCAAAGAGGCTATCATACGGCTCATATCGGTAAGCTTCACGTACAGAATCACACGTATCGCGATCATACGGCTCCGCATCCAAGCTATGGATATCGAACACTTCAGGTGACGGATGAGCGAGGAACCTATCGTGATCCTTACACACAATGGGTTGAACGGAACCATCCTGAATATGCGGATGCGATACGAATTGAGCCGGGTATGACAAGAGTGAGGAATCAAACGGATCATCTTTCCGGAAATGGCAGCTTTCCTGCTAAAGCCTCGCACAGCCATTGGGTAAGCGAAGCTTCGATCGAATTTTTACAAGAGTTTGGTTCGTCTCCATTTATGCTCTGGTCCAGCTTTTTTGACCCGCATTCGCCTTTTATCGTACCTTTGGATTTGTTGGATCGTTATGATCCCAATGCTCTCTCACTCCCGAGAAATTGTGAAATTACTGCAGAGAACGAAGCTATGATTCGGCAAAAGAAAGCGGCTTACTATACTCTGGTTTCTCATGTCGATGATTGTATAGGGAAGTTGCTTGACTATCTGGATGAATCGGGGCTGAGCGAGCGAACGGCGGTGATGTTGTCGAGCGATCACGGAGAGTTTCTAGGCGATTGGGGAAGATGGGGTAAGGGAAGATCAGAGGATGAAAGCATCCGCATCCCGATGATTGTAAAAGCGCCGAACATAAAGGGCGGTGGCAGAGTAGTCGATGACATCGTGCAGCTGTTTGATCTGGCGCCGACGATATGCGACCTGACTGGCAGTATGAAGCCACATTCCATGCAAGCAAGGAGCTTGCTGCCTTTGCTCAGAGGCGAGGAAGATCCTGAAAGAGCTCCTTTTGCACTGATTGAACTGAATTCTGAGGTGTCTAGAATCGACACGGCAGAGGTGTTCGAAAAAACACTTCGCAATAGAGACTACCGTCTAACCGTTTGGAGCAATCAAGAGAAGGGTGTCTTGTATGATTTAAGGTTGGATCCTCTTCAATTAAACAATGTGTGGAGCGACTCAAGTTATCAAAAGATTCGCGATAAATTGATATGGGAGCTGCTGCAGCGGTTGATTCAAACAGAAAATACGCTGCCGGTGCGTACGAATCCATTTTAGTGAGGGATGGAAGGGGCATTCACATATGACAAATGAGCATAATCAGAATTCTGGCCAAGCCGGTACGAGTGAGATAGGTAAGCTAAAGGTGAACCAATTAATTGATGTGGATAACATCCATGTGCTTCCGAAACGGTTCCGCATGACAACTACACCCATCCAATCCGTTGACGGGGATTCGCTGAATCTGGCTGGACTTGCAGAATTAAAGGCATCGGGGAGTGGTATGTTTTCTCAAAAAGGGCTGCAATGCATGGCTCAGACGATTGGACACATGTCGATTACGATAGTTGATTTGCGGCAAGAGAGCCATGGTTTTGTTAATGGAATGGCAGTCAGCTGGTATGGTCCGAATAATGGTACGAATAAAGGATTGGTCGATACCGAGGCTAAGGATAAGGAAAGACTTATTCTGGACGGTTTGATTGCGTCTCCATCCATCATTTTCGATCAATTGGAGGGGAAATCGGTTCAGTTGGCTGAGCCAATAACCAATCCAAAAACAATTATGACGGAGGAGGAGCTGGTTACAGGAGAAGGCTTAGGCTATCAACGTTTTTTTGTAACGGATCATCATCGCCCATTGGATATGGTTGTCGATCAATTCATTGCATTTGTGAAAGCGCTGCCTTCGGATACGTGGCTCCATTTTCACTGTCGCGGAGGCGTGGGACGCACAACCTCCTTTATGCTGATGTATGATATGCTGCGGAATTCGGGAGAGGTGAGCAAGGAGGATATTATCCAGCGTCAAATTCAGATTGGCGGCAAAGATATGAAGAGTGTTGATCCAAACGATACGTTTAAATACGGACCTGCTATGGAGCGTTTGGATTTTATTGATTCTTTTTACAAGTACTGTATCCATGTTCAAGAGGGGTTTGAAGGGAACTGGTCTAAGTGGCTTGAGGGCTAGAAGTCCGCATCTTAACATGAAAGAAATGAAGTGAGCCATTATGAAGCTGGGTTTTTCATTACAAGGCCTCGCCTTTTTCGGGGGTGTCGGTAAGGATAGCAGCAGTGAATGGATTGCAAATTATGAAAGCATCGAGCTGTTCTTGGATGCGCTCAAAGCAAGCGGAATCACATCGATCGAGCTTCGGTATTTACCGCGTCGGGCGAATCCTCGGATTTACCGCGAGATTATCGAGCTCATATGGAGTATGGGGCTTGTGCTGACGATTCAAGGGGAAGCCAGTGCTTATACCTGGGGATCTTGTTTTGCCGAGATTTATCCATCCATGTCCTACATCTCAAACCATTTTCACAAGCACCAATCAGCCCTGTTGATGACACTTCCGTTTAGGGAAGCAGAGACTGCTAACGCTTCGACTGCTGAATGGCACGGGCAAACGGTTGGTTTGCTTCGTCATTGGACGAAGATTGTTTCTGCTGAGGAACTTCCCATTACCTTTGCATTAGAGAATTGCAGCTCCTATGGCTCTATTCCCGGATGCTCATTAGAGAGAATGCTTCGTATCGTAGATGAGGTGGAAAGCGCTTCTGTCGGTATTTGTTGGGATCTTGGAGCTTATTATGCTGAGCAGCTGCGCATCTTCGGCGGTCATTCCCTGCCCATAGAGAGATATGGGGGAGAACTCCCTTCTCCATCTTTTATGAAGCGGGTCGCCCATACCCATTTACATGGAGTTGCCTCCAATGGCCTGCATAATCCTTTAATAGAAAAAGAAAGTTTGCCGCTTGAAATGTACATGGATCTTCTACGGGCATCAGGTTACGACGGGATTTATAATCTAGAGCTTACTATGGATAAATGCTCAGGAATGTTCGAGCCTTACGATTGTATTTTCGGATCCATAAGAAGAGTAAAGCAGGCTCATATCCGACCTGTCGGAAGCAAACGCGGGATGTAGGAGCTGTCCTGGAAAAATGATGATGGAGGGGTGCTGTATGGGAACAGAAGCATCCGCGAACGCAGATATGAATCCTATTCGGATCTCAAGGGTCTTTATTCCCGCAGTGAAATTTTTGAACGGATTGAATTTTTTACAGAAGTTTATGGTTGTGGGCTTGATCTTCATCATTCCGATTGTTGTATCGGCTTACTTATTTATTTCGGATGTGTCGGAGAATATACAGTTTACGACTAAAGAAGCGGAAGGCATTGTTCCGGTCAAGCTGTTAATGGAGCTCCAAATGGAAATTGAAGCGCATCGGAGTCAGTCCATCCTTTATTTGAATGGTACTACCTCAATGAAGGTAAAGATGGATGAGCAGAAAGCGAACGTCGAAGAAAAAATGAGCGCGTTAAAGACTTGGAATGATGCACATGGCGCTAACTACGACACTAAGGATAAATGGAAGACGCTTCAGGAGGACTGGTACTACACTAAGCTGCAAATCTATAATGCAGGGTATGAACAAGGAATAGATGCGCATAAGAAGCTAATAAGAGATATTGAGGATTATTGGAATTCGGTGGCGGAGGGTTCTCTATTGAATCTGGATGCTCATTCGGAGGTTCATTTATTGCTGGATACTGCTACACAGCTCTTCAATCAAACGGAACGTACGAATTTGCTATCCACGATTGGGCAAAGTACAGTAACTCTCAGTCAAATGTCTGACGCTAATCGGGGACTTCTTGCCAAAGAAGCAAGTTTTAAAAGACTTCAGGCGATCAAGACCAATATGCAAAAAATGAACAAAAATACGGTAAATTCCTTGGAAGCGCTACATGGAGCCTTTCAGCAAAGCAACACCGCGCTTGTCGATAACATACAGCTTCAACTGCTGTCCAAAGACAAAAGCCCTGTATTTGATATGGGAAATGACTTGACGGCGTTGGGCGAGCGTGCCTATCAGACAGATGTGGAGCTGTATAAAGCTGTGCTGATTCAGTTGGAGCGAAGTGTTCAAGCTAAGCTTACAACGTATCAATGGAAGAAAAATTCGCTGCTGGCCGTTGCGATTGTCTTTATTGCCATTAATGTTTATTTATTTGTGTCACTGTATGTGTCAATTCGCAGAACTGTCCGATTCATGGCGGTTGGTTCAATGAAATTAGCTTCCGGCGATTTTACCGTTCGTGTGCCTTTGGAGACAAAGGATGAGCTTAGAACGATATGTGCCGCGTTTAATGGAACGGCAGAGTCACTTGCAACAATCATTGTAGCCAACCTCAAGGCTGCGGAAGAAATGTCGGTTTTGGCGCATCAGCTTGCAGCGGGTTCTTCCGACTCGTCAGAAAGCAGCAAGGACGCAGCAGCAGCTTTTCACCAAATCGCAGAGGGAGCCCAGATGCAGTTGGGTTGCGCGAAGCAATCTGCTGTTCAAATGGCGGATATGGCTGAGGGCATCCAGCATATGGCCGAAAGCACGACGGTTGCCTCGGAGGAAGCTGTTAAAACAACGCATGAAGCAGAGACAGGGTATCAGTCAATTAATGATGCCGTTCAGCAAATGAATCAGATAAAAGAATCTATAAGCCAATTGGGAGCTATGATTAAGGCGTTGGAAGAAGGCTCGGCTGATATCGGTAAATCCGTCGGTGATATCCGGGATATTGCAGCGCAGACCAACCTGCTCGCTCTTAATGCCGCCATTGAAGCTGCGCGGGCTGGCGAGCATGGCCGTGGCTTTGCTGTCGTGGCCTCAGAGGTGCGCAAGCTGTCGGAGCAATCCGCATCGGCTGCCCAAAGAATTACAAGAGTCGTTCAGGATATCCGACAGGCAACGGTATCAACAGCGATGCAGATGAAGGAGGGCACTGTTGAAGTCGAGAAGGGCATCCTTCTGGTTCATCAGACCGGCAATCAATTTCAGAGCGTTCTGCAATCTATTGGGCAGCTTTCCGGACTCATCCAGAGCATCTCGGCTACCTGTGAACAATTCTCCGCAGGGACGGATGAGGTTGCCCATGATTTACAGGAGATGCTGTCTATTGCCCAATCGACAGCCTCAAGTGCCGAGCAGGTGTCTGAGACCTCGTCACGCCAAGTTGCATCAGCGAAGGAGAACTTGGGCTCGGCGCAGTATTTGGATGAGCAGTCGAAGCAGTTAAAGCAAAGCATGGCGACTTTTATCGTATGAACTGTTGCTGCTTGAACCTATGCTGTTTGCTATGGTGCTGGGGCAAGCCATTTTGCCAATTCGAGTAAGTTTCAATTGACAAACAAGATGATTTGTCATAAGATTTTGGTAACGTTACCGGAAACGTTACCAAAGGAGATTTAACACTATGCCAACCATAAAAGATTTAGCTAAGGAATTGGGAGTATCCGTATCAACTGTCTCGAGAGCATTGAATAATCATCCAGATATACGGCAAGAAACGAAGCAGGAAGTTTTGGAGGCAATGAAGCGTATCAACTATACGCCCAACGCTCTGGCAAGAAGCCTGATTCAACGCAAATCGAATACGATCGGACTGATGATTCCGGATATTACGGATCCTTTCTTCTCCGCTATGGCTCATGATGTTGAAGAAGTGTTATCGGATAATGGGTATCTGGTCATCTATGTGAATACTTCCCGTCGCCCTGATAAAGAAAAAAGGTTCCTGACCAGCGTGCTAGAGCGGAAAATGGACGGTATCATCGTAACACCGGATTTTCTTGATGAGGATGGTATTGAGCTGCTGCAAAGACTTAAAATACCAGTGGTTTTTCTTCGCAGACGGCCGCCGCAAGGATTGGAAATGCCGTTCGTCGATGTCGATCATTATGAAGGCGCTTGTAACGCTATGGACTATCTATTCTCTTTGGGACATAAGGAAATCGGATTTATTGGAATGCCTCAGTATTCCTTCACAGGCAAGGAGAGATACCGTGGTTATATAGATAGCCTCCAGAAGAGAGGGCTCGAGCCTAACCCGAAGGGCGTCATATGGGATGGAAGAACAATGGAGTGTGGATCTCGGTCCATGGGCAGGCTGATGGAAGAGTATCCAGCTATGACAGCTGTATTCGCTGCTAACGATCTTCTAGGCATCGGAGCATTGGAGTGGCTGGCCGCGCACGATATTTCCGTACCCGGGCAAATGAGCGTTATTGGTTTCGACAATCTGGAAGTAAGCAATCTTCATTGGATTAAATTAAGCACAGTTGCGCAGCCTCGCAAGGAGATGGGTCGCAAAGCAGCTGAATTGCTTATGCAGATGCTGTTGGATAACCGATTGACAGCTGATTCCATCCTTCTAAATACTCAGCTGATCATCCGGCAAACCTGCTCGGAGGCAAAAATATAAGAAGAGATATCCATGCTGAAAAAGCACAGGATATAAACATAATGATAGCGCATACTTGTTTGGGCGAGGCAGAATTTGTTTTAGAATGAAAAGCATTAGAGGGGGAAGAGGTCCTTATGCTAGAAAGTGCTGATAAACAAGTTGAAGCTTCACCCATTCATTTAGTGGTCGAAAGAAATAATGACAGCAGCGAGCTGCCAAAAAGGTTCCGAATGTCAAGAGATGCCGTAATCGTTGACGAAGTAAATGCTCAAATCCCGGATCTGAAAGGCTTCGTGGAGCTGAAGGCATCAGCCAGCGGACAATACTCGCAGCGTGAATTGCAGTCGATGAAAGAAGCTATCGGTGATTTGCCCATCATTCTTGTTGATTTGCGGCAAGAGAATCATGGCTTTGTCAATGGAATGGCGGTCAATTGGTTTGGTTTGCATAACGGAGCTAACAAAGGTTTAAGCAATGATGAGGTTATCATCAAGGAACAGCAATTGTTGAACGGTTTAAAAAATCAGCCTTCGATCACCTTTGATGAACTGAAGGGCAAGTCGGTCGATATAGGCGGCCCTGTACAGGATCCAAAGCAGATTCTGAGCGAGGAGGAGCTTGCGGAGGCGGAGGGGCTTAAGTATAAGCGGTTCTTCGTTACCGACCACCATCGTCCTTTGGATCAAGAAGTGGATCATTTTATCGAATGGGTGAAAGCGCTTCCTGACGACGTTTGGCTTCACTTTCATTGTCGTGGCGGCGTTGGGCGAGCCAGTACCTTCTTTTGTATGTACGATATGATGAGAAATGCGGATGAAGTAGGCTTTGAGGATCATACTAGGCGTCAAATGCAAATTGGGGGCAGAGATTTTCAGAGAATGGATCCGAAGGACGTCTATAAATATCAAGCTGCTGTAGATCGATTAACCTATGTAAGGCAATTTTATGAATACTGTGTAAGCAATATTGGAGATGGATATACAGTCTCATGGACCGAATGGATTGCTAATGAAAAGGGGGAAAACTATCCATGCAACACGTAAAGCGAACTATTGGTAGAACGGCGGTTATTATGGGCTTGTGCGCATCCGTATTAGCTATGAGCGCCTGCGGCTCCAGTACAACAGGCAGCGGGGATAAGAAAGCAGCAGCACCCGGTGCTGCGTCATCGTCTTGGGCGGAGAGCGCCGGCCTTAATAAGACGGAAACGGCGGATGAGCTGTATGCCAAGGCCAAGGGTGAGGGCTCTGTTGTTCTATACTCGATGTCGAGCCGGGTCAGTGATGTCAAGGATTCCTTTGAAGCCAAATATCCGGGGATTAAACTGGAGGCTTACAACATCAGCTCCGTCGATATGCTCGAGAAGCTGATCAGAGAGCATGGAGCCGGCATCTACAATGCCGATGTTGTTTTCACCAAAGATACGGGCGGCACTTTCACAATGGAGCTGTTGAAAAAGGGTATCGTACACAAGTATATGCCAAGTGATATCGTCGGTAAAATGGCGGAGCCTTATAAAAGTCAAGTTGAAGGCTTAGTACCCTATGTTGAAGCTAGGGGCATTTTCTACAATGCCGAAGTATACAAAACGCCGCCGATCGCCAACTGGTGGGATCTTACGACACCCGAATGGAAGGGCAGAGTGATGCTGAGCGACCCGATGAAATCTGCCGATACAATGGATTTGTTTCTAGGGATGGTTCAAAATGCGGATGATATGAAACAGGCTTATAAGGACAAATTCGGCAAGGATATCGAACTGAATGGCTCGCCTAATGCCGGCTACGAATTTATTAAGAGACTTTCTAAAAACGACCTTATTCTAACTAATTCAGGTGGAGATATTGTCAAAGCGGTAGGTAAAACGGGTCAAGCGAAGCCGCCAATCGGGCTAGCCGTTTCTACAAAGCTAAGAGAAGCACAAGGCCAAGGATTGAAGCTGGGTGTTTCCTATGATGTGAAGCCTAAGGTTTCTCAGGTTGAGCAGGCTCTGTTATATGTAGGCGATCAGTCGAAGCATCCTAATGCAGCCAAATTATTAATTAGATGGATGGCAGGCGAAGCGGACGGAAAAGCTGCAGGCTTGAAGCCATTCAATATTGCAGGCGCATGGTCAACGCGTTCAGATGTTGCACAGGCGGAAGAATTACCGCTATCTAAGCTAAATGTATGGAAGTACGATCCGGTATACTTTTATGAGAATTCTCCTAAGGTACGTGACTTTTGGTTGAAGCAGCAGTAGTGATAACTAGGACTTCCCTTACTAAAGTTTTGTTTTACAAAACAACATGAAAACGCCTTCATATTGATGATTTCTAAATCACAACCAAATCGGAGGTTTTATGGAAATGAAGAAAAAGGGGAAGGCAGCCAGTTCGCTTTTAGTCGGGCTTGGATTACTGGTTATGCTTGGGGCGTGCAGCAGTAAGACAACGGGAGGCGGCGCTACTACGGCTGAAGGCAACAAGCCTGCAGCCAAAGAAGGTAATGTAGCAGCAGCATCAGACTGGGCAGAGAAGAACGGGCTGAATAAGACGGAAACAACTGACGAGCTGTACGCTAAGGCGAAGGGTGAAGGCAAGGTTGTGGTCTATTCCCAATCAAGTCGGATTAAAGATGTTAAGGCCACTTTTGAAGCAAAATATCCGGGTGTGAAGGTCGAGGCTTTTAATATGTCCACCAACGACATCGTGGAGAAGGTCATTCGAGAGCAGGGGGCAGGAATCTACAATGCGGATGTTATTTTCGTCAAAGATGCCATCGGAGCTGTTACAACTGAGCTGACTACGAAAAAGCTGGTGCATAAGTATATTCCAAAGGATCTTTCCGATAAAATGGTCGAGCCGTATAAGAGCAAGAGCAGTGGCTTGGTACCGTACTTTAGCTTGCGAGCGATCTTTTACAATACCGATGTGTACAAAACATCTCCGATCACCAATTGGTGGGACTTGACTCAGCCGGAATGGAAGGGCAAGGTGCTGCTGAACGATCCGATCGATTCCGCAGATATGATGGATTTATTCCTGGCTATGGTGCAGCATTCAGATGAAATGAAGCAGGCGTACAAGGATAAATTCGGCAAGGATATTGTCCTAAATGGCACGGAGAACGCGGCTTATGAATTCATCAAGCAATTTCTGAAAAATGATCCGGTACTCATGAAGTCAAGCGATGAGGTTGTTGAGGCAGTAGGAGTATCAACCCAAGGCAAACCGCCTATCGGCATTGGTGCTTCCAGTAAATTAAGGGATGTCATTGAGAAAAAGCTAAGCATTGCAGCTACGTATGATGTTAAGCCCAAAATTTCAGTTGTGGGTCCTTCCTACTTATACGTTGCGGATAAAGCACCGAATGTTAATGCAGCTAAGCTGATGATCCGTTACATGGCAGGAGAGGCTGACGGGAAAGCAGATGGCTTCAAACCATTTAATGTTATGGGATCCTGGTCCACCCGAATCGATAATGGGCGTACTGATCAACCGGCTATCGACAAGCTTTCCGTATGGGATTATGATTCCGATTATTTTTATAAAAATTTCGTTAAGTTCAGAGAGTTCTGGTTAAAGATGCAGTGATGGTGAGATGGAATGAAGGATGTAACGCAGTACTAATTCGTTGAGAATAGAGGTAGTTAGATGAAAAAAGTGAGGAATATTTCCGCATTATTACTAACTTTCACCATTGTACTCGCAGCCTGCAGCAGTTCAACTCCAACTCCATCACCGACATCAACAGGAACACCAGCATCAGCCGATAAAAAGGTCGCCGGCGCAGCCGCCAGTCCAGCAGGAGCCGTAAAATCCGAATGGGCCGAAAGCGCAGGATTATACAAAACTGAAACCGTCGATGAGCTGTACGAAAAAGCTAAAAAAGAAGGCAAAGTGACTGTATACTCCACCTCAGGTCGAATTAACGATGTTGAGAAAACGTTCGAGAAAAAGTATCCGGGCGTCGAGATCGAGGCATTTGATCTCAAGTCCAATGTCATTATGGATAAAGTGATCCGGGAGCAAGCCGCAGGCATATTCAACGCCGATCTTGTGTTGACCAAAGAAGTGGGAGGCGCTATTGAAGAAGAGCTCGTCAAGAAAGGAATGCTCTTCAAGTATTTGCCGAGCGACATTGCTTCCAAGATCCATGAGCCTTACAAGAGCGAAGGCATTGCTTTTGTACCTTACATGGAATTCCGCACCTTGTTCTATAACACGGAGCAGAATAAAACGCCGCCGGTTACAAACTGGTGGGATCTGACCACACCTGAGTGGAAGAACAGAGTGCTTATGGTCGATCCTTTGCAGTCACCGGCCCAAATGGATATGTTCGTAGCCTTCGTCGTCAATTCCGATGATATGGCCAAAGCGTACAAGGAGAAGTTCGGCAAAGATATCGTCCTTAACGGCACGAAAAACGCAGGCTATGAATTTTTGCAGCAGTTTTATAAGAATGTGATTCTTGTCAAAAGCAGCGGAGACGGTCAGGATGCTGTAGGCAAAGCTGCTCCCAACAAACCAGCGCCTGTGTTCATCGGAGTATCTGGAGATATTCGCAAAATGTCGGAAAAGGGCTTAAAGGCAGACATCATCTGGGATATGAAGCCCAAGCTTTCCGTTGCCGACGAAGGTCTGTTGTTTGTAGGCAATAAAGCGCCTCACCCGAATGCTGCAAAGCTGTTAGTTCGTTGGATGGCTGGAGAAACGGACGGCAAGGGCGAGGGAACGGTACCGTTTAATGAAATCGGTTCCTGGATGACCCGATCGGATGTCCAGCATAAAAATTCGAAAAACATCAATGAGCTTAATATTTGGCAGTATGACAGCGAAAAGTTTTATAAGGTTTATCAAGATGTCGTTAATTTTTGGATAAAAAATCAGTAGCCATTCGGAATGGAGTGTTGAAACCATGCTAGGCTTTTCATTGCAAAGTCCTGTATTCTTAGGCAAGTTCAGTAGAGAAAGCACCAACGATCTGATCGCACATTATGAAAAGGTGGAGCTGCTGCTAGATGCCTTGAAGACAGCAGGCGTAGGCTCGATCGAGGTTAGAATTCTTCCACGCGGAGCCGATGAACAGGCGTATCGGGGGCTTATACAGCAGATTTGGGACGCGGGCCTGAAGCTAACGGTTCACGGTCATGTGGCCGGGGAGCATCCAGGTACGCGATTCTCAGAGATTTACCCTTCCATGAGTTATATATTGAACCATTTTCATAAGTATCAAGATGGCTTGACGATGGCGCTGCACGCTTTTGACGCCAAGTCGGGGTCAGAGGAAGAGCTGCATCAGCAAACAGTCAAGCTCTTGCACGAATGGGTCGCAGTGATTGATTCGGAGCAGCTTCCGCTGAGAATCGGCATCGAAAATAACCGGAAGAAAACAAGCAAGGTAGATCCGGGAGATTCGATAGGCGGTGTACAGCGGATAGTGAATGAGGTTGAGAGTCCTTATGTGGGCATCACATGGGATATGGGTCATTATTACTCAAACCTAATGGATGAACGCGGTCTGAAAGCTGCACCCGAGGTACACATGGAGGATCTCCCGCCTCCCTCTTTTTTAGAAAGAGTCTATCATACGCATATTCACGGGCTCGGACTAACCGGTACGCACAACCCGTTGACTCAAGCGAGAAGCTTGCCCCTGGAGCACTATGTTGGAAGCCTGCAGCGTGCTGGATACCAAGGTGTATATAATTTGGAGCTCACCATGGATAAATTTGATAAGGACAGATCCCTCAGCGAGCATGTGCTGGCATCCGTTCAACGATTGAAGGAGGCAACAACATGAAACAACATCCTAGTCGAACCGGAACTAGAAGGGGGGAATAGCGGGTGAACAACATCGAATATACTAACCGATCCGCCTCCAAATTCACTTTGGTTCGTTTAATGAATATGATCAAGAGCAGCCTCACGAATCCTCTGCATTTAATCAGTCTCATTGCCATTATTTTCTTAGGCTATACGATTGTCATCCCAATGTGGGAAATCATCTCGCATACGTTGACCTGGCATCCCGAGGATATTCGGGCTAATCCCCAAGCGGTACCGGGGGATCTTACCCTGAACCACTGGCTGCATGTCTTGTACAGTGATATAAGCTCATCGATCTTCTATAAACCGCTGTTGAATTCGTTCAACATTGCGCTGTTTGTATCCTTTTTCTCCATGGTTGTCGGAGGTGGGCTAGCTTGGCTCGTTACTCGTACCGATCTGCCTTTCAAGAAGACATTTGCTTTTCTAGCCATCATTCCTTATATGCTGCCTTCTTGGATTAAATCATTTGCCTGGCTGATCGTCTTCAAGAATGACCGGGTCGGCGGCACACAGGGCATGCTGCAATACTTGTTTGGCATCAATCCACCCGATTGGATTTCTTACGGATTTTTCCCGATTTCCATCGTGCTTGTAGGTCACTATTACACTTTCTTTTACCTGCTTATCGCCGTTTCACTAAGTTCGATCAACAGCAGCTTGGAGGAAACAGCCGATATTTTGGGAGCAAGCCGCTTTACGATCTTGAAAAAGATTACGTTCCCGTTAGTTATGCCGGCCATTCTGTCCGCACTGATTCTGACCTTCTCCAAAAGTATGGGGACGTTCGGAGCCGCCGCCTTTCTTGGACTGCCAGTTAAGTATTACACAATTGCAACGATGCTGTACGGCAGTATGAAGAACCGGATGATCTCCGATGCTTATGTACTAAGCTTGATTCTGATTATCATTTCTGCGTTAACTATTTATTTCAACCAGCGTGCCATTGGCAAGAGAAAAAGCTACGCAACCATAGGCGGCAAGGATTCAAGGAAAAATCTTAATCCGCTTGGTGTATGGAAAGTTCCGGCCATTGTTCTTGTATTCCTGTTCATGTTTTTGGCCGGTATATTCCCACTTCTACTGCTGTTATGGCAAACGTTTATGCTGCAGGACGGCAATTACAGCTTAAGCAATTTGACTACGCATTATTGGTTTGGGGATTCAGATTTCAGTATCGCTTCCGGTGAAGTGGGAATTCTGAAGAATGATTCCATCCTGCTAGGCTTGAAAAATTCATTGACTATTGCGTTTGTAGCTGCTGCTATAGCTGCTGTAATGGGACTTGTATTCGGTTACGTAATCTCGAAGGGAAGAAAAACGCTTTCCGGAAAGCTTGTCGAGCAGTTGTCCTTCATGCCTTATCTGATTCCAGGCATTTCCTTTGCAGCGATTTACTTGTCCATGTTTGCCCAGCCTAAATTTCTGCTGCCTGCTCTCTATGGAACCTTGGCGCTCGTCATCCTCATAACGATAGTCAAAGAGCTGCCTTTCGCAACACGCTCAGGTACGAGCACCATGCTCCAAATCAGCGGTGAACTGGAGGAAGCGGCGAAGCTTCATGGAGCTTCATGGCCGCGAAGATTCTTCAGCATTATGATGCCGTTGAGCCGCAAGGGATTAATTAGCGCCTTCCTGCTCTTGTTTATAAGCGCAATGAAGGAGCTGGACTTGATTATACTGCTTGTGACTCCCAAGACGAGCACACTTACGACGCTTACGTTCCGCTATGCGGAAAAGGGTTATCAGCAATACGCTAATGCCATCGTCATTGTTATTATTGCGCTGATTATGATCACGCATTTTGTGGCAACCAAGTACGGCAAAGCAGATCTTTCGAAGGGCATAGGAGGCTAACCATATGAGTGGAATCAAGCTTGAGAAAATCAATAAATATTTTGATAAAAATCATATTCTAAAAAACCTCGATTTGTATATTGAGGATGGAGACTTCATGACGCTGCTCGGTCCATCCGGCTGCGGTAAAACGACCACTTTGCGGGTTATAACTGGATTGGAGAATCCCGAAGAAGGGATTCTGACCATCAACGGCAAGGAAATGATTAACGGGGCCAAGGGCTTTTACGCTCCCCCGTCCAAGCGTGGGTTGAACTTGGTGTTTCAAAGCTACGCGTTATGGCCGCATATGACGGTGTTCGACAATGTTGCCTTTGGACTATCGATTAACAAAATGCCTAAGGCGGAGATTCGTACGAAGGTGGAAAACGCATTGGAGAAAATGCGGATCAGCAAATATAAAGACCGCTATCCTTCAGAGCTATCCGGCGGTCAGCAGCAGCGTGTTGCTATTGCCCGGGCAATAGTAACGGAGCCGAGGATATTGCTCCTCGATGAGCCGCTTTCCAACCTCGATGCCAAGCTGCGCCTAGAGATGAGAGCGGAGCTGAAAAGGCTGCACCGCGAATTGAAAACAACGATCGTCTATGTTACCCATGATCAGGTTGAGGCTTTGACCTTATCCACGAAGATTGCTATTTTCTTCGAGGGCAATATGGTTCAGGTCGATACACCGCGTAATATTTATCGGCATCCGATAGATATCCGTGTTGCGGATTTTATCGGTAATCCCAAAATTAATTTCGTCGATGCTGATTGCAAGTATTCCAACGGGATGATAATTACGACATCGGAGCTGGGGGCACTTGTGGTTCCTTGCACGCAGCCTCCTTCCGGAAAGGTAACCTTAGCTATCTACCCTGAGGACATCCAAATTTCATCGGAAAAGGTCGAGGGAGGCATACCTCTATCGGTATATTCGGTTATGCCAGCCGGATCAGAAACTTTATTTCAGCTGACCACCAGCGGTGAGAACCTGATCCTGGCCAAGGTTATCGGGGAGCTGGATTTGCCAATCGGCAAAATGGTATGGGTGACGTTCCCGCTCGAGAAGGTAAATGTGTATGACAAGGAGACGGGGGTGCTTGTAGAGCGGGGCAACGGAGAAGGCTCTGCACCATCGGCACCAGCAGCTAATCTTGGAGCTAAGCTGGGTGCATCATCATTTTAACGTGTCGGTGTTGGAGGGTAGAAATGTATGGGGACAGCTAGCTTAAGTGTATGGGAAATAACGCATTGGGAATTGGTGCTGCGGATGATTCTGGCAGTGGTATTGGGTGGCTTGATCGGTATTGAAAGGGAATGGAGCAATCATGCCGCGGGCTTCCGTACTCATATTCTTGTATGCTTGGGATCTGCGACCATTATGCTGCTATCCATCTATGGTTTCTCACAATTCGTCAACGAAGGCAACGTCCGTATGGATCCGGCGCGTTTGGCTGCTCAAGTAATAAGCGGCGTTGGTTTCCTTGGCGCAGGAGCGATTCTGCGCAATGGAAATATGATCAAAGGGCTAACGACAGCAGCTTCCGTCTGGGTTGTGGCTGGCATTGGGCTGAGCGTAGGAGCAGGCTTCTATATAGGTGCGCTCCTCGCTACATTTCTTGTGTTGATCAGCTTATTTTTATTAAATAAATGGGAAAAGCATCTGCTGCGAAATCGGAGATACCATGAGGTGGAGATACAAATTGTTGATAATCCGGGCTCTCTAGGCAGGATCGCATCGATATTTGGAAATTATGATCTGCAAATTGTGAGTTTGAAAATGAGCTCGGATGAAGTGGATACAGCAGATCATTCCAAAGCCCCTTCCATGCATATGCAGTTTAGTCTTAAGATACAAAAGCAGGAGAAGCTAGTCGCCGCACTGGAACAAATCGCCGCAATGGATGTGGTTCTTTCGATGGAGTCGAACCATATATCTGCAATGAAAAGCTTTGGACAAAAAGAGAGTACGTTATCCACATAACTTAGTAGCTGGGTGGTTGGAGCATGTGAACAATATACTACTGATTTCTGATCTGGACGGAACCTTACTGAATGCTTCACAGCAAATTAGCTCGGAAAATGAATTAGCGATTAAACGTTTTATTGAAAAAGGAGGCTTGTTTACCTTAGCAACGGGACGTATGGAGGAGGCGGTTATGCCCTTTATCCATAAGCTGGGTCTGGACTTGCCTGTGATTCTGTATAATGGAGCCAAAATTTATTGCCCGGTTACAGACAAGGTGCTTTATGAGCGGAAGCTAACGTTCCCGCAGGCTTTGTGGGACATTATTATGAGACGCCTATCGGATGACCTGGTATTGTTGGTCTACCAAGGAGGTCAAGTGTATGCTCCGCTTCGGAATGCCTTATTAGAAAAGCATGAGCTTAAGGATGCAGTGAAATGCTTGACCTTTGAAGACAAGCTTATGCTCGGACCTGTTACTAAGTTGCTTATTATTAGTGAAAGGATTGAAGCTGCTAAAGAAATTGAACAGGCCGTAAGGGATAGTAGCTTGCCCTGCGAAATGGTCTATTCTGAGTCGAATTACTTGGAAATATTGCCGCAGCATGCTACGAAGGGGACGGCTCTTCGGGAGCTGGTAAGGCTGTTGAAAGTAGACGAGCTATATACGGTAGCGGTTGGTGATAACTTAAACGATCTAACCATGATCATAGAGGCCGACCTGGGTTATGCTGTAGGAAATGCTCATCCGCTCTTAACGGATGCAGCAGATGCCGTGACCGTCCATCATGAAAGTCATGCTATAGCAGCTATTATTGGGGAATTTAAGGAAAAGAGGAGAGAGCTAGCATGAGTTATTTGGAGGCAGCTGAACGGATTGCAAGAGAAGCGGGTATCATGATCAAGTCCAAGATGGACACAGACTTTGTTACCGAGGAAAAGAGCTCGGCATTCGATGTCGTTACAGAAATCGATAGGGCCTCTGAGCAGTTAATTCGTGAGCGGTTGGCTGAGGTGTTCCCCGACCATGCATTTCTGGGAGAGGAAGAATCGTTTGCCAATGAGGAGCTGCTGGAAGATAGGCTGGAGAGAGCCAAATCCGAGCACTTCATATGGATCGTGGATCCGATTGACGGAACTAGCAATTACGTGCAGGGCATACCGGGCTTTACGGTCTCTATAGCTCTTGCGTGCAACGGAGAGATTATGGTCGGAGTCATTTATGATCCATGCCGGGATGACATGTACTCGGCGGAGAGAGGCAAGGGAGCCACACTAAATGGGAAGCCGATCCAGGTTTCTCGTGTAGAGACGCTGGCACAAAGTGTAGTTGCAACCGGCTTCCCATCGAAAAAGAAAACGCGTGATGCCGTTATGAAAAGCTTGCAGGAGATCGGCCCTCAATGCCGTACCATTCGTGCATTTGGCTCGGCCGCACAGCATCTGGCTTTCGTTGCTTCAGGCAAGCTGGCAGCCTTCTGGGAATATGGCCTCAACGCATGGGATATCGCTGCAGGGGTACTTATCATCGAGGAAGCAGGAGGAACGGTGACCGATACGCTCGGCAATCCTTACAGTTTGACGGTGAAGCATATTGTCGGTACGAACGGTAACATTCATGATGCTATGATGCAAACGTTGAAGCCTTTGGGCATTTAAGAGCTAAGTATACGGAAGAAGCTTCATCAGCAACCTGCTGCCACGTTTAGTGGTGGCAGGTTTTTTCTGTCTTGGAGATTATAGAATTAGAGTGTTGCGGATACCGGATAAATGTTATTGCTGTCCAGAAGAATATAGTAATAATGGATACCAAACAAAATGTTTTTGTAACGATCGGAGTCCCTATTGCTAGCGATTGCTCCAAATCCGGCGATGATCCCTGCTTTAATTCTGAAGATGGCCCCTCCCCCCTCAGCTTGCTACGGGGAGAATTCATTTAAAGGGAAACCCTCCAGCTAATGAGGCCTTTACATCGAAAAATGTAAGACTAACTGGAAATCCTCCACCTAAATGGGTGTTTGTGCAAGAATGGACCGGATTCGTTATGATTAACGGGATTGTTTCCAGTTAATTCGTTATAAATATAATTAAAGCAAAAAATTAACTGGATATTTTCCCTTTAATCTAAGTAATCCAGTACACCACGAGCTAATTCGTACCGGACGATCCTTTCTCCTTTACCGCGAAAAGTAGGACGCAACCAACCTTTTGTACACAACCTTTGCAGCATAAGGACGGCCGTCTTATGATCGATCTCAAAATGACGCTCCACATCCTTCGGTCGAATAGGCTGAGCAAGTTGAACTGAGAGTCGGATGATTTCCTTTTCAGCAATCAATGCGCGAGAGATCGGCACTTGGCTAGTTTGATATCTGCTCAGCACCATGCGAAGCAATGCGATGCAAAGATCGGGACGCTGTTCGATATCGTCATAAGCGAAGGAAATAACGGAGTATCCCATCGCATGAAGAAACGTTTCACGATTCAATTCGTTGCTGTATTTTTGCCTGTCCATATCCCGCACGTGAGCAGCGAAGCCTTTTATTTCAAATAATAATTTCACGAATCCCGGCAGCCAGGCCAAATCGGCAAAGTAAGACCTGCCCCGCCAATCCAGAACTTCATATTCTGGATGAAGATCATCGAAACTTCCCCGGAGCGGCCACCAGACATTTTTTAGAAACAGCGATTCTCCATGAAGATGTCCCCTCTCCAGTCGGTTGCGGCGTTCCCCTGACCTGCTTTTTAGATGATGACGGATAAATACGTCGTGCGCTTCTTTTAAAGTCATTTTCTCATCCCTCCAGAAAAATAAAGAACGTCCCCTCTCCACTCGTCGGAATGGAAAGGGGACGTTCTTCGTCACTTGCTTTTATTATAAGGCAGTGAATGCAGTCAAGCAAGGGAGGGGTGCATGGTGGGCAGTCGAACCCCACATTAGGGCTCGATTCTTCTAAACACTCACAGTTTTTTTCCTGTGTGCCGATGGTTTCAATAAACTCTGGTTGAGTATGCTATGCGGATGTTATATTGTGGAATTAAAGAAATAAATAAATCGGATAACAAAGATAACAACAAAATCAAACGATTTGAATGCGCTTACAAAGACTCTGTCCATAAATAATTTGAAACTTACATCGACTTTATTTGAAAGGAGAGCCATCGTCATGCACTTTTTACAGGGGAACATTTCTGCAAGGTTTAAAGTGATCTATGGAATATTTTTCTTGTTAATTATTTCTTCAACCGTGTGGCTATCCTACTTAAGCTCTAAAGGAAGTCTGGAGGATCAAGTGCGAAGCACGAATGTCGCGCTGCTCAATTTGATTCAGCAAAAAATCGAGATGATGCTTCGGGAAATCGATACGAATACGATTAACTTTATTCAAGCGCCGGATGTCTCCTTTTTTCTACATGGACGTTACGCTAATGACGATTTGCGGTTTAACCATTTTCGGGTTTTGAATGACCGATTTAAGGCTCTGATGTTCGCTAACAGCAATATTTCATCCTTCTATTTATATTCTCTGGAGAACAAAAGCTTGCTGACCGATACTACTTTTTCCGACGAAGCTGACTTTTATGATATGAAATGGCGTGAGGCTTTTACATCTATGACAAGTTATCAGAAGTGGCTCGACACCAGGAAAATTACAGAGATTAGCTCTGGCTTGCATATTGATAAAAATGTTATCACTCTCGTCCGCTCATACCCGCTCATCAGCATGCCGCAGTTTCGCAAAGGAGCAATTATTGTCAATGTAGCTGAGAATACAGTTTCCAACCTGATTCAGAATGTGGATAAACAAAGGGCTGGGCAAACCTTGGTTATTAACGAGCAGGGAATGATCATATCGTCCCAAAACAAGAATCAGCTGTTTCAGCCTGTTAGCAGCATTGAAGGGGCTCCGAGATTAGATCAGCTAACAGATAGCGGTTATTTAACCCAAAATACGGATAACGGCAGCTATACTACGTTTTATTTGACCTCCGCTTATAACGGTTGGAAGTATGTGAGCATTATCCCGAACCCGGAGATGAACCGGCCGCTGCAAATCATACGTAATCTGCTGCTGACCATTGCGGTTGGGATGTTTCTGCTTGCCATCGCGCTTGTGTTTGCAGTAAGCAACTACACATTCCGTCCGTTGGAGCTGTTCTTCCGTTCGTTTACTGAGAAGAAGATTGGCCGTCCTGGCGACCTTACGTATATGGAAAAGTTTTTCAAACAAATTATTTCAGATAATGAAACCTTGCAAAAGCAGATGAATGAAAGCTTACCCGCCCTAAAATGGCGCTCTATTATGAGCTTATTGATGGGGGATAAGACCAATTATAGCCGGATGAAGCCGTATTTTGACATGCTTGGCATTAACCTGTATGACGTACGTTTTGTTGTGCTGGTCATTGAACTGGATCGCATTCAGGATATAGCGACCCCGCGTGACGTCTATCTATTCACTTATGCGATTAGCAATGTTGCGGAAGAGCTGGTTGCTGGTGTATGCAAAGGAGTGTCGGTGGAATTAACGGATGGAAGAGTGGCCTTGATCATGAGCTTTGAAGAGGATGACAGCCAAGGCAACCAGATACAAGCCCTGCAGGTGGCTGACCTTGTTAAGGATTACGTGGCCGGCCATTTCAAGCAAACAGTTACGATTGGAGTAGGCCGTCCTCAATTACATCTCGAAGGGATTCATAATTCGTATCAGGAAGCGTTAAATGCTCTGAAATACAAGCTGATCATGGGCGACAACTCGGTTGTATCGATTGATGATATTGCAGGTAACAATCATAACGATAAATTTTATCGCATTTCAGGGATGAGCGATTCGGTGGTTAACTTCATTCGTGACACCGATAAGGTGAAGCTGGAGGCGCAGCTGGACAAAATTTTCGGAGAAATTATAGCTAGCAACGTCCCTCCGGAAATGATCAAGCAAATGTGTATGCAATTAATTATGAAATCAATTAAAGTCATATCGGATAAAGGACTGGAGGTTAAGGAGTTTCTGGACCCTAAAGAAAATATTTATAACCGGATCGAATCCTGCGCCAATGTGGACGACATCAAGAGCTACATCTCCGCCTTCCTGCATCAATTGATTGTTCGCACGGAAGAGAAACGGATAAGCAGGGGTAATAACGATACGATCAAGCAGGTGATGGAATATCTGGAGCAGCATTACATGGATAGTGACCTGTCGCTCAATCTGTTAGCCTCGCAGTTCCAGCTAAGCGTTCCTTATTTGAGCAAGCTGTTCAAGGAAACAACAGAAACGAATTTTATGGATTGCTTAATTCAATTCCGTATGGAGAAATCCAAGGAGCTGCTGCTCGATCCGAAGCGGAAGGTAAATGCGATTGCCGAAAGTGTAGGCTACAACAGTACGCAAAGCTTTATTCGTATCTTCAAGAAATATACCGGGCAAACGCCAGGGGAGTTCAGGGAAAACCATAACAAAGTCCCCCGAAAGTGATGAGAGCCTATGCAGTGTATACCAATTATTTTCGGGGGAGCCCCCAATATCTTAAAAAAAGTGAAGAGGATAAAAATTGAATATACTCATTTGGTTAAAAATGGATCAAAGCATAAAAAGGGAATATTTCCAAAGCAGTACTGCTGCGGCTACCATGAAGGTTGTAAGCAGCAGAACAGAAGGGAGGTGTAGCTATGAAATCACAAATGGGCGGGGCAGCCGCGCAAGCAGGAATCAGGCAATCGGTGCAGCCGAGCAGGCTGAAGCTGGTATGGAAATACCTGAAGCGGGATAAATATTTGTACCTGCTGCTTCTTCCTATATTAGCGTATTATTTCACCTTCAAGTACGCCCCGATGTTCGGCGAGATCATTGCCTTCAAAAATTATCGGTTTGCCGATGGAATCTGGGGGAGTCAATGGGTTGGACTTAAGCATTTCGAGAGGCTCTTTACAAGTCCTGATTTTTTCAAGGTATTAAAAAACACGCTGCTGCTGAACATCTACAGCATCGTATTCGCTTTTCCGGTTCCGATTGTATTGGCAATCCTATTGAACGAAGTTCGAATCGAGTGGTACAAACGGACGATCCAGAACCTGCTGTACATCCCTCACTTTATTTCATGGGTTGTGCTTGGCGGTATCGTCATTGCGCTTTTGTCCCCTTCTACGGGCGTCGTTAATATTGTGCTTGTCAAGCTGCTAGGAATTGAGCCAATTTATTTTATGGCCAGTAATTTTTGGTGGCCAATCGCCTTCATTTTATCAGGAATCTGGCAAAATGCCGGCTGGGGTACGATTCTTTACCTCGCGGCAATTGCAGGGATTGATCCTCAGCTGTATGAGGCGGCCAAGATCGACGGGGCCAGCAAGCTGCGCAGGATATGGCATGTAACGCTTCCAGGTATCCGCAGCACGATTGCTATTCTGCTCATTTTGCGTGTGGGACAGATGATGGATGTCGGCTTTGAGCATATTTTTGTTATGCAGAATAAAGCCGTTTATGAAGTTTCCAACGTTATCAGCACTTATGTGTATCATGTTGGTCTGGAAGGCTCACAGTACAGCTACACTACCGCCCTTGGCTTGTTTCAATCGATTATTGGTCTTATTTTGGTCGTAAGTGTTAATAAAATTATTAAAGCCATGGGTGAAAACGGGCTATGGTAAGTCTATGCTTACGCAGCAAGTTTTCTAACGAAAACTCTTAGGAGGGGAATGCGATGTCCGGCACTCAGTCGTTTACGGTAAAGCTGATCTTCGGCCTTGTATATGTACTATTGGCTGTGCTTGCCATGATGACGTTATTTCCGTTCATTCATGTGCTGGCTACATCCATGAGCAGCTCTCGGGCTATCATGTCCGGAGAAGTGTTTTTATGGCCAAAGGAAATCACTTTTATATCATTTTCTAATTTGATTGATGATGGTCAGTTGTTTAATGCGATGAAAAATACTCTATTGATCACTGTGGTGGGGACAGCTTTAAATATTGTGGCAACGATCATAGCAGCCTATCCTTTAAGCCGGAAACGGTTGAAGGGAAGAAATCTCATTCTGATGATCATTACCTTCACGATGCTGTTTGGCGGTGGGCTGATTCCTAATTACATTCTGATCAAAACTTTGGGGATTATGAATACCTACTGGGCACTTTGGCTTCCCGGGCTGCTTAGCACGTATAATTTTTTCGTTATGAAAACGTTCTTTGAGAACCTGCCCGCGGAATTGGAAGAATCGGCAGCAATTGATGGCGCTAATGATTTAGTTATTATTTGGAAAATCATTCTGCCTTTATCGATGCCGATCATAGCGGCTCTGACATTATTTTACGCGGTAAGCTGGTGGAACTCGTATATGAATGTGCTGATGTTCATTACGAGCTCAGGCAAATTGTCTCTTATGGTCAAGCTGCTGCAGATGATTGATACGACCAGTCTCAATCTTCTCAATTCGAATGCTACGAGTGGTGGCGAAGGAGCCACGATGCAAAATCTGGTCACACCGGAAGGAATCAGAGCCGCAGCTATCATCATTTCCGTCATGCCGATCTTATGTATTTATCCATTTTTGCAAAAGTACTTTGTTAAAGGTGTATTGATCGGGTCCATAAAAGGTTAGAGGGGATGCCGACCAGGCGGCCAGCCGGTCTGTTACGGTTCCAAATTCATATTCGGAGGCGAACGATGATGTTGAAACGAAAAAACATGGCGCTAATACTAGTGGCTGCTCTATTCACAATTGCAGCATGCTCCTCAGACGGCGGTACGGGCAGCAGCGGAGATACAGGCAAGAAGGACGGCGGGACCGACAAAAAGAAGAAGCTTGAAGTTAGCGTTTCGATCCTGGACAGAGGTCAAGTGGCAAGTGACGAAGGGACTTACGAAAGCAACCGGACAACCAAGTATATTAATGAGAAATCAGGTATTAACGTGAAATGGGTACCTGTCGTACGGACAGAATCAACAAAGAAGCTTAACACATTGATTGCTGCGGGTGAAGCGCCGGATCTGATGTGGGAATTTGGCCGCGACTATATGTCGACCTTGAAGGACCAAGGGGCGATACAACCGATAGACGATTATATTGAGAAATACAGCACCTCTTACAAAAGCTATTTGAAAGCGCATCCAGAATTGAAGCCTTATACACAATTTGACGGCAAAACCTATATTGCTACGAGTGCCCGCGGTATTGATGCGATTGCTAACCATGGGATGTGGATACGCCAAGATTGGCTTGATAAGCTGGGTTTAAAAGCGCCCACGACCATGGATGAGTTGTTGACTGTCATGCGGGCATTTAAGGAAAAGGACCCGGACGGCAATGGAAAAAATGATACGCTTGGCGCAGCCTTTAACTTTAACTACACGGGTATTATTCAGGCGATGTATGCCGCTCACAGCGGATTGTGGTATCTGGAGAACGATAAGATGGTAAAAGGTAATTTTACCGACCGCTATATGGATGTCTTGGCGCTTTTGAAAACGGCGTTTGACGAAGGGTTGGTTGACAAGGAATACATTACGGACAAAAACTATCAAAAGGAAAGACAGCTGTTTGTTACGGGAAAAGCCGGTGTGTATATGGCGAGCTGGAACATTTCACCTGAATATCGCGAGCTGAAGCAAAATGTGCCCGACTCCAAGCTTGTTCCTTTGGAGCCTGTATCTACGAAGTATGGTAAGTTCGGGCTGTTTCAAGAGCCTCCGGCTAATAAGCTGATTGTATTTAACAAGAACATGAAAGATCCCGAAGCAGCTGTGAAGCTGTTGGACTGGATGGTCGAGAAAAACTGGTTTGATGTCAGATTTGGTCAAGAGGGAGTCCATTACAAGCTGGTGAATGGAGTGCCGCAGGCGATTGATGCGGACAAAAACAAAAAAGAAACCATCTACGCTCCTGAGTATGCAGTGCTTGACCAATGGAGCCCGAAACCGGAGGACTTCCCGATTATGGCCGCGCAGGATGCTATTTCTCAGGATTATGCGAAGGTGCAGGGTGAATCGCTTAAGGTCGCGATGAAAAATAAATTCAGGCGGGATATTCCCTTCAACCCGACGTTCCCTGAGCTTAGCGAGACGGCAACCTCCTTCACGCCGTTAGCCGAGGAGATCGAAACGAAGGTCATCACAGGCGGCAGCCAGTACAATGCTCAATGGGGTATTGAGCAGCTGCGCAAGGAATGGAAGCGTCTCGGCGGAGATAATGTCGATAAGCTGGCACAGCAATGGTATGAGAAGAATGTGAAAGGCAAGTAAGCATTAGAAGTTCTGCGGAGCCTCCCGCTCCAAAAGGAGCAGGGGGCTTGTTTGTTTGTGAGCTGTTGGATCTGTTTTAATAATCCCAATAAGGAGTGAGTACTCAATTATGTCTTTCGATCATAAACAAATGCTTCTAAGGCGGTTGGACAGCTGGCACAAGGAATATACCCCTGAGGTAAAGATGGTTCGCAAGCCCTTCCGCACCCCTGGCTACCACAGTACATTGAAAAATGTGGATTATACCCATCCAACACGTGAGGCACTTATTTACGCGCTGGCCCTGCTCGATAGTGGGCTGCCGGACAATATTGTGCGGGCTTCTGAGATTCTGGAGAAGGTGATCGGGCTTCAGGATCAGAATCGTGAGAACTCCACGTTCGGTATATGGTCCTGGTTCATGGAGGAGCCGCTCACCATGATGGCTCCTCCTGATTGGAACTGGGCCGATTTCTGCGGAAAGCGGCTGGTACTCGCCGAGCAGAGGCATTCCGAGCTGCTCAGCCCTGCCTTAAGAGAGCAGATTCGGTATGCTCTCTTCTGCGCCTGCGACGCGATCATTAAACGCAACGTCGGTCCCGGTTACACGAATATCGCCATCATGGGCGCGTTCGTCACCTTACTTACAGGGGAAGTATATGGGCACAAGCCATATGCTGATTATGGTCTTGAAAGGCTGCGCAAATTCAGCGATTATACGAAGGAGCTGGGGACGTTCCAGGAGTATAATAGCCCGACCTATACGATCGTAGCGATTGAAGAGCTGGCTAGCATCCATACTGCAACAAGCCTTGCAGAGGCGAAGGAGCTTAGCGCTGGCATGCTGGATGTCGCATGGCGCATGGTTGCAGAGCATTTCCACGCGCCGAGCCGGCAATGGTCCGGGCCGCACAGTCGCAGCTACAGCACGGTGATGACACCGGAGGTGTTATCCTTCTTGCAAATGGCGAGCGGAGGTGTCCTTTCTTTAAGAGCCAACGAGGATATTATTTATAATTTGGACTGGTATGGCAATGAGATTCATTGCCCGGAAATGTATTTGCCTGCTTTTCAACATACAGAAACATCAACGATCCTGCAAGCTATCCATAAAGACGAGTCGGGCCGTACAGTGAACGGTGCTACTACTTATATGAACGGCCCCATAAGCGTGGGCACTTTCAGTAAGGACGTGATGTGGAATCAACGTCGTAATCTGCTTGGCTATGTCCAGAATAGCGAGAGCTTTAGTTATATTCACCTGCGGTTCCTGCATGACGGCTATGATTATTCATCAGCGATTTATTCAAGCGCTCAGCAGCAGGGGGACATATTGTTCGGGATCGGTTTCTGCACCAATGGAGGGGATACCCATATCAGTCTCGATCTCATTGACGGGGTGATAGAAACGTCAGATCTAAGACTTCGATTTGAAATAGGAGGCAGCTTGGAGCAGGTAGAGGCTCAAAACTTTGAAACCAATGCGGAATCAATAACAGTGCAAGTCGCAGCTTCAACGATGAATGTGAAAGCATTGTTTGCCGCGTTTGATGGAGAACAGCTAGGTTGGGAGCTTACACGAGACGAGCAGAAGCTGTATCTCGATTATGTTCTGTATGCAGGGGAGAGGAAGTCGTTCGATTTCCGCTCGATACAGCAGGCTTTGCTGGTATTTGCCTTCCGCTTAAGCGAAGGGGATGGAGGAATGTTGGATGCTTCGGCTGGTTATGCTGATGACGAGGCGAATGCTGCCCTTGACGGGTCCACCCAAGCCAATGAGGTGCATGCTGAATTTCGGACGGTCAACGGAATCAATTTGAAGCTGGAATTACCGCTGAAGCCAGCGGCCAAACAAGAAATGATGCGGTTGCGATAAGTAGGAATTAAGGATAGGAGGCGGCGTCATCATGGCCAAGGGCTCTGTTATAAACAATGAATTTCACACGGTCAAGGATCCATATACCGGAAAAATACTGACCCGGCTTACGGCTCCAGAGCAAGTGAACCATCACCCTTATTTCTATTATAAGATGATCACTAATGATAACCGTTTTCTGATCTATGCAAGCGAGAGGAATAATCAGCGCAATCTATATCGAATGGATTTGCGCGACGGATCAGCCTTGCAACTAACTGAAGGAGCGGGTGTTCATGATTTTGGCTGCAGCCTCACAAGTGATGACCGCTATCTGATTTATTGCCGAGACAAACAGATCATTCGATTGGATATGGATACGCTGACGGAGGAAGCCTTCTACGAATCGCCGGATGGCTGGAAGCCAAATGCGAATCCCGGACTAAGCTCGGACGACAAGTTTTTGGTGTTGGTTGAAATGAATGAGGGGGATGTCGTTCCTAATAAAGGGGATTGGTCGACCTTCGAGCCTCAGTGGGCGAATGAGCCGCACTGTCGAATCGTCTATGTCGATATGGTGCGTCAGACCAGTCATATCGTTCATGAGGAGTTGAATTGCTGGCTAGGGCATCCGCAGCTTCGACCGCATGATCCAGCGACAATTCTATTCTGCCATGAAGGTCCCGGCCACCGGATTGATGCCAGACTGTGGCTCATTCAAGCAGACGGAACGAACCTGCGCTGCGCCAAACCGCAGACGCATGACGAATTGATCACGCATGAATATTGGCTTGCAGACGGTTCCAAGTTTGCTTTTGTATACAGGCACAAGGATTATGAGCTGCACGAAAGCATCCGGTTTATGGATCCATTCACTCTGGAAGAGGAGATTTGGATGGATAGCTCTAAATATTGTCATTTCATTTCTAATTATGATAATTCAAAGATCGTAGGGGATGGTCAGCTTAGGGAGCAGCATTTTATATATCTGATTGATATGCAGCAGCGGCGCGAAGAAAGGCTATGCTCCCATGGAACAAGCTGGAAATCCTATGGAAATACCCAAGACGCTCATCCGCATCCCGCTTTTGCTCCAGACGGCTCGTTTATTATTTTCACATCAGATATGGAAGGCATTCCCTGCATTTATAAAGTAGATTTGGAATAAAGCATGAAAACGGCTCCGTTCGTATTGAATACGAAAGGGCCGTTTTCTGTTTGCTGTATTTATTGAGGTGCAAGCTCTCAGTTACTAAGCTATGCCGCCATCCGTGCAGTAGGCTGGGTATTGGTACGCGGTATGGAGGAACGGTAGCTATGGAGCAGCTTGTATTGGACGATTCCGATGACAACAGCAGGTGCAGCCGCACCTCGCAGGGAGAGCTCCATTAGTGTGGCAACATCCCCCATCTGGTAGGCAGTGGCGATGGCACGAAGGAAATCCCTTAAATCTTCTTCTTCAGGCAACGGAAGCGCGCCTTGTTCCAGATCAATCTTTACGGCTTCAAGAGCATGGCGAGCCCTATGGAGTGCGGCTTTTACAGCGCCTTCGGTCGTATTAAGCAGGATGGCCGTCTCCCCTATTGAAAACCCGAATAAATCTCTCAGCAAAAAAACAGTTCTCTGGAGAGGTGACAAATGCTTCATTAAGGATTGGAAAGCCATTTCGATCTCAAAAGGACCGTTATCCGGCATAGTTGCCTTGGGCTGATCTTTCTTTAAAATCCGGTCCAAGACGTTATTTCTCCGTGTTTGATCAATCCAGGTGTTCTTCGCAATTCGCAGTAAAAAGGCCTCGGGGTTCGTATGTCCACTGCTTTTTAAACTTTCTATCGCTTTTAGCCATGTATCCTGAGCCAAGTCCTCGGCATCCCAATTTGATCCGGTGAGTGATAGGCAGTAGCGGTTAACGAGGGCTTGAAGCTGCTCCAGGCTTTTATCATCTTCCTTGTTTTCTGTAATCCCAGTGTTTGCTAGCGACTCCGTTAAGATCATCCTTCATTCTCCTTTGCCATGTTCCTATTGATGACAATGAAATTTATCCTTGTTAAATGGAAACGAATAAAGCTTATTAAAGGATACGCAAATTTCAGAAAAAGTTTTCGGCCACTCCGTTTTCTCCATTATATCATCAGAAAGTGATGGACCGTATCTTTTGGCAGCTTCGATTCGTTTACAGGATGAAAGTGATGAATCAACGAAAACGGAGGTAGAAGAGATGAGTGCTTATGTTCCTTATGTGGTAGAGCAAACCGGCCGTGGTGAAAGATCTTACGACATTTACTCCCGATTGTTGAAGGACCGGATCGTGTTTCTAGGAGCAGAAATCGATGACCACCTGGCTAATAGCATCATAGCTCAATTGTTGTTCTTGGCGGCAGAGGACCCGGAAAAAGAAATTTCGATGTATATCAACAGTCCGGGCGGCTCTACCTCGGCGGGGTTTGCTATCTACGATACGATGCAGTTCGTGAAGCCTCCTGTTCATACCATATGTACAGGATTTGCCGCTTCGTTCGCGGCGATCCTGCTGCTCGCAGGAGCCAAAGGGAAACGCTTCGCGCTGCCGAACAGCGAGATCATGATTCACCAGCCGCATGGCGGTGCGCAGGGGCAAGCGAGTGACATTGCCATCACAGCCAGGCGGATTGTCGGAATTCGGGAGAGGCTGAATCGAATCACAGCCGAACGGACCGGTCAGCCGATTGAGAAGGTCGAGAAAGATATGGATCGCGATTACTTCATGTCGGCTCAGGAAGCGCAAGAATACGGAATCATCGATCAGGTGATTACCTCCTTGTAGACATAGCTATTCGAATCAATATAAAAAGCTAGAGAAGATTGTTTTGAATTTAGGGTTTGGGGTGGGCGAATGCTTACCCCTTTTTTGCGGTGTTTTTTTAGGGCTCAAGTAGCGAATGGCGGGGCAGCGGTAGTAACCACAGCTTTTTTGCGCTCTATACAGGAAGCAGGAGATTTTTCTTCATAGGAGATTGTGATTATCGATGGCCGCTGAAGGAAATGCGATGGGATAAAGGGAATTCCTCCAGTTAATTTTTATCTTGGATATCTGATGTACAATTTTACAGGAAAATAGGATAGCATGAACCCAAGCACAAACGCAACTTGTACACCAAGAACGCCTCAAGGCGTTCTTTTTCGTCGATTAGAGTTGTATCGCTTATCAGTGATGTCTGATGCTATTATTCGATTTATAAACAATAAAAGTCAGATATTGACAGCGGCTTTCGAGTACATTTTTACTAGTTAATAGGTAATCTATTAAAAAGAGTAGATTTATAGACGCCCGCCCCTCAACTTTTCCGACTCCTATCTCTAAGGACTATGCTGACGAAGAAAGATTCACTAAAGCGAAACTCTAAGGAGGACTAATTAATGATACTTCATGAGAAGCTAGTGATTTATGGAATTGTGGTATTATTTATTGGCTTAATGCTGATTCTATTTATGGATGTTGTAAGAAAAGGTAATGAAAAAGTTCTTTCTCTAAATATTGAAACCGTTCCTTCTTTGGAAAACGAAAAAATTACCATATTAGTAGAAGAATCTCAGTCTCAATCTCAATCCCAGTCCCAGTCTCAATCCCAAAAGGCAACGGACCGCGATCAAACGCTAGTTTACCCTTTCTATGTCGACTGCAGTCAAGATCTTGTCAAGAATCATTAATCCCATAGATTTATGCAAGAGAGGATTCGAATACAGAGTTCCTATTTAGCAATCATTTAGGATACAATAAGGGGGATGATTGTAAGAAGAATGGAGATGAAAGTATGGAAGCAGCGAAGTACATAGCTTATTTCAGTTCCTATGCGGGTAAAGAGACGCCGGGCATTTATATTTATCATTTTGACGAAGAAAATGAGGATTTGTCTTTCATAGAGTTCGTATCGGGCTTGAAGGATCCATCCTTCATGAAACTAAGCCCCAAGCATGAGACTCTTTATGCATTCTCTCAGGCAGAAGGGGATACAGCAAAGTCGGCTGCGGTTGCTTACCGGATTGAAGCGGGCACAGGCAAGCTTACTTATTTGGGACAGCAGCTAACGGCAGATAAAAGCTCGACTCACATCAACACAGATCACGCCGAGCAATTCTTGATGCTGGTCAGCTATTCAGGAGGTACACTTTCCCTGCTTCCGCTGGGTGAAGACGGCGAAATTAGCGAATTGTCTGATCAAGTTAGGCATGAGGGCAGCAGCATCACACCTAAGCGTCAAGAAAGCGCGCATCCGCACTCGATTTACACAGATCCGACCGATCAATTCGTAGTTGTTCCTGACCTTGGTATGGACAAAATCATGGTGTACCGATTGGATCGAGCAGAAGGCAAGCTGCATCCACATGATGAGGTTCACTTAACACCTGGATCGGGGCCGCGGCATTTGACGTTTCACCCGACATTGGACTATGCCTACGTCATACAGGAGCTCAGCTCAACTTTGACCGTGTTATCCTATGATCGTCAAGCAGGCAAGCTGGAGCCGGTACAAATCGTCAATACGCTTCCTGAACACTATGAAGGCTCTGATAACAGCACTGCTGAAGTACAAGTCTCACCGTGCGGCTCCTTTTTATACGGATCCAATCGCGGACATGACAGTATTGTTGTATTTTCTATTGACCCAGAAAGCGGTATGCTGACACTCGTTGATCATACCTCTACATTGGGCAGTCATCCTCGTCATTTCAGCCTGACTCCAAGCGGCCGTTATTTGTTCGCAGCCAATAAAGATTCCGACTCGGTTCAGCTATTTAAGGTAGATCCAGAAAGCGGCAAGCTGAGTTCAACCGGTCAGCATATCAGCATATCGCAGCCAACATGCGTACGATTCTATCCATTGTGAACGAAGCAGGGCTTCCTCTGGAAAAAGGTAAACTTACACTAGTCACAGCACCTTAGTAATATAGTACCGGTCTAAGTCTCAGTATGGACCAAATCGGTATCTGGTCCGCAGGGGCCGTTGAAAGAATGGGTTGAGAGGCATTTTGCTCTTAACCCATTTTTGCATTTGATACGTATTTTTGTCCCTTATTTTCTCCCAATCCTCAGATGGATGGTTGTAGACAAGGTATGTCAAAAATATGTATAAATTAACCATTATGCCCAATTCGATTCGTATGTTTGTTTGCAGTAAGAAATACCTTGCTGTATAATGAACACCGAACTATCGCTTATTGTCAAATATTATAGGAATTGCTATGTAACCGCCGAGTGCATGATTTGTCTAGGGCGATACTCATAAAAAAGATAAAGATGGCTGGAAGGTTCCACCTCCCCGAATTTGTTTGTTTTGTCTTGTCTTGCTTGAAATAGAAGGAAATAAGCCAGCCCCTACAAGAAGGGAAAGTCATCCGATGCCAAAATTTCTAATGCGCCTCTTTAGTTTTACCTTTATTCTTGCGGCGATCCCTGTTATTTCCATTGGTATTATTTCTTATTTTATATCCTCCAATGATATTGAAGAGAAAGTAAAGGAAGGGAATATGCAGGTTCTGCTGCAGACGCAAATGCGTGTGGAGCAAGTATTGAAGACGTTGGAGCTGACCTCGCTGCAATATATCAATTCACCGCTGGTCATTAATGCTTTGAATGCGAACTTGACCTCTGATGACTTTGCGGAGGTACGGAGCTTATCAACGGGCTTGTACAATTTGCAAACCTTTACAAGTGTTCGAGAAGCTTATTTTGTTAATATACAAAAGGACTGGATGATTAGCTTCTCCACCTTTGGAAAATACAGCACATTTGCTGAACGTGATAAGTTTGCGGAATACGCCAAGAGACCTAACACCAGCTTATTCTGGGACACAGGCACTGGGAAAAACGATAAAACGGCTGATTCTTCGGCCGGAGCTGCGGAGGAATCATTTGCGCTTCCCGCTATTCGTATGGTTTACAAAATTCCTGTTGTTCCCACACTGAGTCAGCCCAAAGCGCTGCTAGTCGTTGAAATATTAAACAACCAGGTGAGCAGCCTGCTTTCTAACAATAAGAAGCTTGGAGATGTGTTTGTTCTTGACCGAGAGGGCAATAATTTCTTGGCAGATAATAACGAGTCGGAAAATAACAAGGCCATCCACGAGCTTGTTCTACAAAAGGTTCACGCAAGCCAAGATGAATTCGGATTTTTTAATACCAAGGTTAATGGTACAGAGCTGGGAGTTTCTTATCGGTCCTCTCCTTATAATGGGTGGATCTATGTTTCATCTGTATCCATTGAGGATATTACGAAGCAATCTAAGAAAATAGCTTGGATTACGTTTATCGTGTGTACGATTTTGTTCGCATTAATTGCTCTGTTTGCTTTCTATGGAAGTCGAAAAATGTATTCTCCTATAAAAAGATTGTCAGAGTTTACGAAAGACATTCATGTTGAAGGGCAAGACAATAGAGATGAATTTGTTTCACTAGAGAAACGTTTCCGAACTATGTTTAGTACAGAGAAGCAGCTGCAGCAGCAGGTTAGCGGTCAGTTCACGCAGCTAAAAGAGTTTTTTGTACTTAAACTGTTCACTGGACAGCTATCGGATAATGATTTCGCTTACCGTTCTCAGATGTATGGCTTTCCTACCGAATGGAGCAGGCTGGGAGTGCTGACTGTACAGATAGATTCGCTGGATGAAACCCGTTATGAGGAGCATGATAGGGAGCTTCTGCTCTTCGCCATCAATAATATTGTAGGTGAACTCGTCCCGCAAAATAAACGATTTAGTCCTGTCTTATTAGATCAGTCGCAGGTAACCTTGATAGCTAGTGACTTGGAAAATGAGGATGAGCTAAAAGTACATTTCTATCAAACAGCCGAACTCATTAAGAATAAAATTGATGAATTTTTACAGCTTCCGGTTAGCATAGGGATTAGCCGGCCCTTCCATAAAGTGACGGAAGCCGTTCAGGGCTACGGAGAGTGTCTGGAGGCACTTAAGTGCAGAATGAGCTTGGGTCATACTATTATTGTCCACTTCGAGGATATTGATGCGGGCAAGCAGCCAATGGAAGTTACGGTGTACACTCAGCTGAAGCTGCTGGAGGATCAATTGGTTAATGCTTTGAAGCTGGGTGATGTAGAGCGTGTTGATGTAATTTTTGATAAATACATCACAGCCATTGTGAATAAAGACATTCACTTTAATGAATATCCGGTGCTGATGATGCAGCTCATCTCAAAAGCATTTCAACTTGTTCAGGAACAGGGTGGAGCTGTAAAAAAAGTACTTGGTGATAAAGCTTCAATCGAGCATTTCCTAAAGCTGAACACGCTGGAGGATATTATCAAATGGTTTAAGATCATACTCTTCGAACCGATTATCTCATTCTTGAACCAACAAGCTGAATCGCAGTATTTAAATATTGCAACTCAGATGGTGAGGCTGGTTCATGAAAGATATGATCAGGAAATATCGCTCGAAGCCTGCGCTTCCATTCTCAACTTCCATCCGGTGTATTTAAGCCGGGTTTTCAAGAAAGAGATGGGGATCAACTTCAGCGAGTATTTAGCGGAGTACCGGATGAATATGGCGAAGACGTGGCTTGAGAACACGAGCTGGAAGATCTCGGAAATTGCGGAGAAGCTCAGCTACACAAATACGACCGCCTTTATCCGTACCTTTAGGAAGATTGTTGGAGTGACACCAGGGCAATATCGGGAGCAGTACAATAGAGAGCAATGAAATTGAAGATTCGGGAGATAGCTCCCGGATCTTTTTTTTGCATTTTAATCCCTAAATATACTGATTTTACAAGGGGGAATAAAGTTAAATAAAGTCGATTACAGGTTGAAATTCGGCTATTGCCCCTCCTAAAATGCCCTTAGAAGGCTTTAAAAACGCCATTATTCATAAGTAAAGGCACCGCATTGAAATAAGTTTAATTAAGGCGATAGCCTGTTCTGAAAAGAGGTGTGATAATAAAGTTAAATCAGAACAAAGCATGTTGGGAGGACAGATTATGAGTTTACTAGTTAATGATACAAAAGCAAAAGTAAAGCTTAAACAACGCAGCCCTTTGATGAAAGATCTTATTAGGGACAAATGGATGTACTTTATGTTACTGCCGGGGGTGCTGTTTTTTATCATATTTAGATACGTCCCGATGTATGGTTTGATCATTGCATTCCAAGATTACAAACCGCATTTAGGTATGATGAACAGTCCTTTTGTAGGCTTAAAACACTTTACCCGCTTTTTCAGTGAGCCGCAGTTTTTAGACTTGTTCCGAAATACTGCTTTGCTTGCAGTTTACAATTTGGCCTTCTTTTTCCCGCTTCCCATTGTATTGTCCTTGATGATGAATGAGGTTAGAAGAGAGAAGTTCAAGCGTTTTGTACAAACATTGATTTATGTGCCCCATTTCGTGTCCTGGGTTGTAGTTGTAGGTGTTTTCTACATGTTGCTTACCACGGAAGGCGGTATTCTTAATGAATTACTCTTCGTTATTACGGGTGAAAAAATAGCATTCCTCTTGGAGCCGGATTGGTTCCGTACCATGATTGTTACTCAATCGATATGGAAAGAGGTAGGTTGGGGAACGATTATCTTCTTGGCTGCTTTATCCGGTGTTGACCTGCAATTGTATGAAGCTGCAAGGATGGACGGAGCCAACCGTTGGAGACAGATGTGGCATATCACACTTCCAGCTATCCGAAGCACAATTGTTATTTTGCTAATTCTACGCTTGGGTTCCTTCTTGGACTCAGGGTTCGAGCATATCTTCTTGATGTTGACCCCTACAAACCGTGAGGTTGGGGAAGTGTTCGATACTTACGTGTATGTAAAAGGTTTGACGCAGTCGCAGTTCAGTTATAGCGCCGCGGTTGGATTATTTAAATCAGTTGTTGGTTTAGTTCTTGTTATGGGTGCTAACTGGCTATCCAAAAAATTCGGTGAAGAAGGCGTCTACTAAAAATAGGATGTAAGGAGGATAAAACGTATGAACCACGACAACACATTAGGCAATAAAATATTCGACGGCGTTAACTACACAGTGCTTACTCTAATTAGTCTTATAACCATACTTCCATTTATCTATATTCTTGCTGTTTCCTTTACGAGCCCGCATGAAGTGGCCAAGGGTGGATTCATCTTATTTCCCAAAGAGTTTTCCTTGTCGGCCTACAAATACATTTTCTCAACAAGCACGCTTATTAAAAGCTTAGGGGTTTCGATCTACATCACAGTGGTAGGAACGGCAATTAACTTGTTGTTAACCTCACTTATGGCTTATCCATTGGCGCGTAAAACATTGCGTGGGCGTCAAACGATCATGATGGCTGTTTTGTTCACCATGCTATTCAGCGGCGGTTTGATTCCAACCTATTTTGTTGTTAAAGCTATGGGATTAACGAACACTTTATGGTCGCTGATGATTCCTAATGCTATCAGTGCATTTAACCTGATTGTTCTGAAAAACTTTTTCCAACAAATACCTGATGGACTTGAAGATTCCGCTCGAATCGATGGCTGCAGCGACGTAGGCGTTTTGTTCCGAATCGTGCTTCCTTTGTCACTGCCAGCTATGGCTACATTCGGTCTGTTCTATGCGGTGACGCACTGGAACCAATTCTTTAACGCTATTATGTATATTAACGACAACAACAAATGGCCGGTACAGGTACTTCTTCGTGAAATCGTAATCTTGGCGCAAAGCCGGATCGGTGACACAGGCTTCGAGGAATCAGAGATTCAACCTTTAACTATTCGTATGGCGGTTATCGTGTTCGCAACAGTTCCAATTATGCTGGTGTATCCGTTCTTGCAAAAGCATTTTGCCAAGGGAGTTATGTTAGGTTCGGTTAAAGGCTGATCTCTTAAGGTAGGGAGGTTCAGGAATGAGTGTAAAGTCAAGGATGGCTATGGGGTGCGCAATTTTGGTTACAACGGCATCCCTTGCCGCTTGTGGCGAAACATCTCCTGTTCAACAGGCCGAGGTTTCAGTAAATGAGGGCAGTTCTCCAATGAGGCTCACTATTGCTATACCTCAAGTCGGGGATATCCCAGATAAAGGAAACGAAATTGAGCAGCTCATTGAGAAATATACCCATACGAAGCTTGATTTTCAGTGGATTCCGAACGCAGCTTACACCGATAAAATCAATGTAATAATTGCATCCAATGAGATGCCAAAGCTATTAAGAGCAGAGAGTACACCGACTATTATCGGGGCGATTCAAACGGGGTTGTTTTGGGAGTTGGGACCTTTCTTGAAGGATTATAAAAATCTCAGCGCTCAGAACACCCAATATTATGAGAATGTATCTGTGAATGGGAAAATATTCGGTATCCCTAATTTTCGAGAAATGGGTCGAGCTGCATTCATTTACCGGAAGGACTGGATGGACAACCTGGGATTGCAGCAGCCGAAATCTATCGATGAGTGGTATGAGGTGCTCAAAGCATTGACACTGAACGATCCTGATAGAAACGGCAAAAACGACACATTCGGCATGGTCTTATATAAAAAGTACAACGAAGGACAAGCTTCTCTATTCACACGTATGGGAGTTAGTCTCGGTGCCCCTAATAAATGGTCTATTGAAAAAGGAAGCTTCGTACCTGAATTCATGTCCAAAGAATATAATGAAATGCTGAAGCTTTTCAGAAGGCTGTATAGTGAAAAGCTGATCAATCAGGATTTCGCTGTTTTCGACCTATCGGAAGCGGAGAAGCTATACGATTCAGGTCGTGTGGGTATCCGCGTAGCGGTTGCCCAAAACGCAAAAAGCCAGCAGGATCGCTTATCCAAGACGGATCCAAAGTCAATTGTAGATGTTGAGCCGATGCGAGGGGTGCAAGGCATCCGAGTTGCTGGTGAAACAGGCAATAACGGCTTCTATGTCATTCCTAAATCCTCTGTTAAGACCGAGGAGGAAGTAAGGAAGGTGCTTACCTTCTTAGACCAAATGATGGACCCCCCGATGGCTACGCTTCTTCTTAGAGGGATTGAGAATAAGCACTATGTGAAATCCGGGGATAAAACGGAGTATTTAAATTTTACCGCCTTCCAAAGAGAAGTGAAGCCCTACCGTGATAACTTGCCGCAGATTGAGGGTTATCATGTAGCGGAATTGAAGGATACGCTGCTGGGTGAGAAGAGTCAAAAAATCGCTGAGAATAATTTCCAATATTTAGTTCCTAATCCAGCGCTTAATTTATGGTCTCAGACTTATTCCGAGCATGGCAAGAACTTGGAGCAAATCATCTGGGATGCTCAAACGAAATTCATAATGGGTAAAATTGATGAAGCCGGTTGGAAGGCCGAAATCGAAAAGTGGATGCAAGCAGGCGGCTCCAGAATAATGGAAGAGTATAAGGCAGATTACAATAAATTGGAAAACAAACCATATAACTAATAAGAGGTGGAACTAAAATGAAAAAAAGATATGCTATATGCGGAGTGAGTAACAGAGCAATGGGAATGTTTATCGGACCTATGCTGAAAACATTTAACAATCATACGGAAGTAGTAGGATTGTTGGATATTGATCCGAAGCGTCATGAAATTTGTAAAGAGAAATTTCCCGAGTTGGCCGCTGTTCAACAATACGGACCTGATGATTTTAGCCGTATGGTTGCAGAGACGAAACCGGATGTCATTATTGTGACAGGACGAGATGACACTCATGCTGGCTATATTGTCAGCGCACTGGAGCATGATTTAGACGTTCTAACTGAAAAGCCAATGGCTACAACTGGCTCAGATTGCCGCAGAATTATGGATGCCGAAGCTAAAAGCAAAGGGAAAGTAACCGTTACATTCAACTATCGTTATGCACCGATCCATACAAAGATTAAGGAAATGGTTCTTGAAGGCAAGCTGGGTCGCATTACATCCGTTGACCTTAACTGGTATATCGATACCTATCATGGAGCAAGCTACTTCAAACGCTGGAATCGAGTTCGTGAAGTTTCAGGCGGCTTGTCCATTCATAAAAGCTCGCATCATTTTGATTTGGTAAACTGGTGGATCGGTCAAAAGCCTGTTGAAGCATTTGCTTTTGGAGCACTAAATTATTATGGTCCAGAAGGCGAGCTGAACCCTAAGAAAGAGGACGGCCGTTTTTGCAGCACTTGTGATGTGAAGCAGGATTGCAATTACTATACACGCTGGTCCACCCGCAGCAGGGATATGAACATCAAGGATGATCACTTGGGAGCATTGGGCAATATGAGACCTACGGAAGCTTATAGCAACTACCGTCCGGATGCCTGTATTTACGACTCTGAGATCAATATCGAGGATACGTATACTGCTACGATTCGGTATGATCAAGGAGCGTTGCTCAGCTATTCCGTTAACTTCTCAGTTCCATATGAAGGTTATCGTTTAGCTATTAACGGAACCAAAGGCAGATTGGAAACCACGGAGTTCCATATGCCAGCAAGGGTGCCTTTCCCAACTCCTGTGCAAACCATCGATTACTTCCCGATGTTCGGCTCGAAGGAAACGATCCATGTTGTTCACCGCGAAGGCGGACATGGCGGCGGCGATCCGGTATTGCTGGAGGATCTGTTCCTTGGACCCGATCCGAAGAGACCTTACACCATCTTGTCAGGCAGTGAGGACGGCGCGGATTCTATCGGAACCGGCGAAGCGGTATGGCGTTCCGTTAAGGAAAAAAGAGCTGTACGCATAGACGAAGTATTGTCAGGTAAGCTTGAATTAATAAAAAGCTAGGGTAACCTTTTCCCATTAATAGCTTGCATATAAGGATGAAAGAGCTTCATGCTGATTACGGCATGAAGCTCTTTTTGCGTTGAATTGAATCTGAAAGCGTATAAATAGTTTCCCGGGAAATATCGACATATTCAGACGTTACGCGTCAGTAATTATTTGGTGCTGCATATAAAGTTATTATGGAGCTATCACCGGATACACAGCTCTTCATTAAGAAAATGATTAAGAAGTTATATCATAGGTATAGTCATACATGAAGATCCGAATGGATAATAGGAGCACAAGCCTTTAGCAGGCGGAATTCGTCCTCACGATATAGAAATCTAGTGGTAAAAATTTCCATATGTGTATTAAAAAAATGTCGAAAATCAGAGAGTTATTGATGTTTTTGTAAAATACAAGATGGAATGTTGTAAGATAAACTTATCAGCAGGAAATCTAAGGTAAATTGTTTTGACTTAGAGATTGCCTTTGCCAAATGGCTTATTCTACCTCAGTTTTACGAAAGGAGCTAATACATGAGTAAATATATGCTGAGGTTAATTTTATTTAGTTTACTTCTTGGTGGGCTACCCACTGTATTCATAGGTATTGTATCCTACTATAGTGCATCAAAGGATATTATAGAGAATGCCAGAGAGAGCAAGATGCAGTTGTTGATCCAAACTCAGATGGGAGTAGAGGAGAACTTGAAGTCGATGGAAATGTCGGCTTGCAATTTATTAAAAAGCGGAGAGAAGCACATAAAAGCACCAAGCAGAAATCCAATCCATGGCCATAGCGCTACGGGTTGGATTTTTTTGTGGACATTCACACATCACAAGCTACAGAATAAGAACTCTAGTGAGGGCTATCGTTAAAGCAGAAGTTTGAATATATTTTAGAATATTCTGAATATTGCAAAAATAATAGTAATATGTTAATATAAAGCCATGAAACAACAGCCCACAGAAAACGGAGGTAACCAGAATGGGACCATAGCTAAGTTTAAACTAACCGCAACTTAGACGAGGGGAGACGGATTCCGATGGGCCACCGATAGGCGAAGCGTATCCAGTTAACGGGTATGTCGGTTCACAACCAACCAATGATCGGAAGGGGATAGTCCAATGGGAAAGCGTAAGTCGAAGCGTGTAGAGCGCGGGTATCCATGAGTATCAGGAAGGAGTATAAAAATTGAATACTGGAATGCGATAGGGATCTCCGTTAGCTGGCGGGGGTCCCTATTAAATTTGCGAAAAACTGCAGGCCCGAGACAAAGGGAAATTTCATCCGAGTCAAATCTTCTGAGATCGTTTGGGAGATCATTTAATCCATACCCAAATCCTCCCGGGAATAAATTCACCAAATTCCGTCTTTAATGTGACTATCTTTTTGGTTATATCCTTTACATCTTTAACCTACACGTAAACTGGTTCACCGTAATCTATATATGCCGATTGTGATTTTAGTCACTTACTTTTGATTCTCGACGTGTTAAATTAAAGATGTAAGAGAGGTAAGACATTAAACGGAAGGACTTGATGTAAAATGAGACCTCATAAACGATCTCGATCTTGGCCTAAATAAATTACTCCATATTTTTTGAATAACATTGTGAATGTTTTCACTAACTAAAATAGGAGCTGATTATCATGCTAGGAAAATGGCTTAGAGAAAACAAATATGCAGCAGGAATCCTGCTTTTCGTACGGTTATACTTTGGATATGAATGGCTCACACACGGATGGCAAAAGTTAATGGGTGGATTTAATGCCGGTGGCTTCTTAAATAACGCAGTCGCCAAACCGGTGATTGACAAGGCAACTAATGAACTTGTGTATCCGACCTTCACCGCTTTCATACAAAACTTTGCCCTGCCGAATGTTAAAATAATAAACATCATGATTCCGCTCGGCGAATTCTTAGTCGGTCTTGGTTTGATTCTAGGTGTTTTGACTACTGCGGCAGCATTCTTTGGACTCATGATGAACTTCATGTTCATGTTCGCGGGTACCGTAAGCACGAATCCTTGGTTCATTCTTATCGGCGGGATCTTGTTCATGGCGGGTGCGAACACCGGTAGATTCGGCATTGACCATTACCTGATGCCCTACCTTCGCAAGCTGTTTACACACAAGAAAAATCCTACAGACCTAACAACTGGAAAGGGTAATAAACACAAACCCATACACGCTTAATCTAAATCCCTTTCGTAACCGCAGCTCCATTGGGGCTGCGGTTTTGACGTTTTGGATATACACGATATCAATAAACGAGCAGATAAGTTAAAGAATTAAGTGTAAATCATCAATAGCTTTCTGCTGAACTTCAAATGGACCCATCAAACCTTGGGGGAGATATGATTTCAAAACAAAAATCTGGACAGCATTACATATTGGATGAGAGCGGTTTCCCTTTCCTTTTTACAGAGGCAGAGAAGGATAGTTATAGTGAAATTAATCGAAGGATCATAGAGAAGATTGGGGGAGAAGGTAGGCGTAACCTATCGATATTCTGATTATAATGGGTGGAGTTATGCGGGGGCAATCACAGGTTACGCTTCTGACTTCAGATGAAGAGGATCCTCTAGCCATTAAGGCGGAGTTTTATCAGACAGCAGAGCTGATTAAGTCGAAGGTAGAGCAATATCTTCAGCTTCAAGTGAGCATTAGGCATCAGCAAGCCCTTCCATAGTCTGACTGATACCGTTAAAGCTTATGGAGAAAGCTTAACCGCACTGAAATGCCGCATTAATCTAGGGCCTGATATTATCGTGCATTATGAGGATATCGAGAATCAGGATTCCGGTGTTGGAACTAAGGTTTATTCCCATTTAAGTCAAAGAGGAACATATCTTGCAGGCTTTGAGGGAGAACCAGTTCAGTACGGCAACAGAAGCGTTCGAGGAATATTTGGATGCCGTGTTAAGTAAAGACGGCTTCATTCATTCATGAGCAGCAAATGATACTGCTTCAATTGTTATCGCGAATCCTGCATATTGTGCAGGATCAAGGAATATCTGTGAGGCAAGTACTGGATGGGGTAGGAATCATGGAGCGTTTTTTGCGAATGCAAAACCGAGAAGAGATTACGCTATGGTTTCAATCCAGACTCTTTGCCCCAGTTATTAGGATTCTTTCGGAGAGAGCGGAATCCCAGTATATCAACATTGCACATCGGATGGTGAATATGATTCATCCCAGTACGATCAAGATATCACCTTGGATTATTGCGCATCTACCTTGAATTTCCACCACTTTTATTTAAGCCGTGTGTTCAAGAAAGAGATGGGAGTCCCTTTTAACGATTATCTATCTAATTACAGGATGAATATGGCCAAGGTATTGTTAGAGACGACAGATATGAAAATATCAGAAATCGGAGAGAAGCTGCAGTACAAGAACATAAGCGCCTTTATCCGCAGCTTCCGAATAACCTATGGAGTAACACCAGGTCACTACAGGCAGACATTAGATAAATAACAAGTGAATTCCCTACCCTATCCGTTTTTAGCATTAAAAAAGGGGCTTAGAACTGAAATCAGCGCTTGACGAAATCATACGATTTCGGCTCCATTCCCAGCTCAGCGCTTGACAAGACCTTACTAACGGCAATGACAGCGCACGAGACATTCGAAGCTATTCGCTGCCCTCAAATCCTGCATGTATACAGCCTTTTGGCCGTTTTATCGGCAGTGTTGGTGAATTCATGCAAATGTGCAGTTCTTTTTACATTCTTAGCTGAAACCGGACCGTGTTGCATTCAATTGCTGTACTTTTGCAGTTTTTTCCTCTTACAAGCAAATTCAGTAGAGAATAACTGCATGTTTGCAGGATTGTTGCAGGCTGATGATCGGAGGAGGGTTAAGCGCTGATTTTGAGGTTGAACCAAAAAAAGGGCGTTTTAAGTGTAGATTGGCTGCAAGGATGCAGTCGGCCCGCACTTATTTTTCGTTGAATACTTGTCTCATACTAACATCAAGGTAACTAACTAACAATTTAGAAACGATCTTTTATTTTACCAATGAAAGGGGTACCATTAACAATAAATTAATATAACGTATCGGAGTGGTCAGCATGGAACCATGGAAACGTACGATGTGGATATTATTTGGAGGAGTGCTTCTCTGCAGTTCGAGCTATACGATGTCGGTGCCCTTTCTACCGTTATTTCTGCTCGACCTCGGCGTGGATCAAGGAAGCGTTAATATGTGGGCGGGGATCGTATATTCCTCGGCTTTTTTAATTGGTGCCATTATGGCGCCTTTCTGGGGCTCGCTCGCTGACCGTTATGGGAAGCGGAAGATGGTTATTCGCGCAGGGCTGAGCATTGCGGTCATCTACGCTTTGTTCTCCATTGTACAAAGCCCATGGCAGCTGGTTGGCGCAAGACTTCTTCACGGGTTTGTCGGCGGCTTTGTTCCAGCCTCGATGGCAATCGTCGCTTCGAAAACTCCAGAACAGCATATGGGCTGGAGCCTTGGCATGATGCAGGCTGGGACGATGTCCGGTGGCATCTTAGGACCTCTATTCGGCGGGATTCTGGCGGAGTGGTTCGGATTTCGCATGTCTTTTGTCGTAGCTGCGGGTATTATCTTATTAGCTTCTATTGCTGTCATCATCTGGGTGGATGAAGGGAAAACCGGAAATACAACAACTAATGCGAGAGTCGGCGTACTGCAAACGTGGAAGGAAGCATCACGAAACAAAACCCTTCTGCTTATGCTGCTGCTTCTGTTTGTTTTCCAACTGTCCATTAACATGATCCAGCCGTTTCTCACACTGCACATAGCGGCACTTCAAGGGAAGCTCCAGGGGGCCGTGCTTACTTCGGGCATTATATTTTCCATTATCGGCATTGCTGGTATTGTCGCTTCGCCCTTCTGGGGGAGAATTGGTCAAAAGTACAGCTACACCATCATCCTAAGTATTTGTCTGCTCATTGCTGGTAGTGTTGGCTCTACTCAATATTTTGTGCAGCAGCTGTGGTTATTTACGGTGGTGCAGTTTATATTCGGATTTTTCATGGCTGGGGTCACACCTTCCATTAATACCATGGTGATTAATAATACAGATGCTGGATTTCGGGGACGCTCATTCGGACTGACAACAAGCGCTAACCAATTCGGTGCAATGGCAGGACCGTTGATCGGCGGTGTGCTAGGGATTGGACTTAACATCCACTGGATCTTTGTTGTAACAGGGATGACTCTGATTGGGACCGGCACTGTTGTGTACTTAAGCTCACGGCGTGCTAAGCAAAAGGATGAACAATTGGGGGCGAGCATACATTGATGAAAGGGGTAACTTTCTTATTGGAGTTTATAAGGTTCCTCATAATATTTATGCTTGGGTTTATCTTATTAGGCGAACTGGAGCAAGTCTTGTACCAAGCGGCGGGAATCCAGATGCTGGGGAGCCTATGGTGGATGCCCGGGCTAGCTAATGTACTGCTTATGCTTATCGTTTACCACAATCGGTTGCAATTCTCAGGGTGGTTCAAAAGTCCGGTCAATCGTAAATTGTCGAAGCGAACTACGCTGATACTACTATACATAGCGCTGCTGCTGCTTATTTTGCCTTTTTTCATATGAAATAATAATGATTGTCGAAATATCCATCCTTAAGGTATTATTCTATAATATGGAAAAATAACCAAGTGTGCTGTAAGCACAATAAGGATGGCAGGTGAACGGATGAGTCTAATCGAAGTTCTGGACCTAACCAAAACATTCCGGCAAGCGGTCAAAGCTCCCGGTTTGTTAGGTGCGGTTAAACACATGTTTACTCAGGAATACAGGGAGAAGCAGGCTGTAAACGGTATTAGCCTGAGTATTGAAGAAGGGGAAGCCGTAGCTTATGTGGGGCCTAATGGAGCCGGGAAATCCACCACCATTAAAATGCTCTCAGGCATTTTGGTGCCGACATCGGGCAGTGTAAAGGTTGATGGAGTGGTTCCCCATAAACAAAGAACGGACAATGCGCGCAAAATAGGAGCTGTATTCGGCCAAAGGACTCAATTGTGGTTTGATCTCCCGATTATAGAGTCGTTTGCTCTGCTTAAGGATATTTACGAGATTCCGGAAGCGGTTTACCGATTCAATATGGACCGTTTTACAGAGCTGCTGTCACTAGATGAATTTCTGCATCTACCTACCCGCAAGCTGTCTTTGGGCCAACGGATGAGAGCTGATTTAGCTGCTGCTCTGCTACATAACCCTCGAATTGTCTATTTAGATGAACCTACAATCGGTTTGGATATTGCGGTGAAAGTAAAAATTCGTGAGTTTATTAAGCAGATCAACCGTGAGCAGGGGACGACGATTATTTTAACGACTCATGATTTGGAAGACATCGAGGATATTTGTCGCAGGCTTGTTATTATCGATCAGGGGAGGATCATCTATGATGGGAGCCTACAGGCTGTTAAGGACGCATTTGCTCGTGAGAGGACAATTCACTTCCAGCTGAGTGAGCCGCTAACCGGCATTGGACCCGCGTTAACCGATTGGACAGGAGCCTTCGTAGAACAGAAGGATGGCCAGCACATTGCGATTCGCTTTGACCGGTTTGAGGTATCGGCAAGTGAAGTAGTGAGCCGTGTCATGCGGTTGGGTGAAGTGATTGACTTCCGCATAGATGAACCGAAGATCGAGCATGTGATTCGCAGGGTATACGAAGGAGAGCTTGTATTAACAGCTTCGGAGCCGCCGAAAGCGATGGTGGCGAATGATTAGAAAATATGTGACACTAGCCCAGATGTCCATGCAGAATAGCATTGCTTACCGCAGTTCTTTTATCATCAATATTGTAGGTAGTCTTCTCCTCCTTGTATCCATGATGTATTTATGGAAGGCGATTTATGCCGAGAGGATTGAGGTAGGCGGGTTTACTTGGGAAGCTATGAAAGCGTATTTACTAATAACGTTTATTTCAAACTCTGTTTTGTCCTTTACCTCGGAGGGCCGTATTGCTGGGAAAATACGCGATGGCAGCGTATCCTTGGATTTATTGAAGCCATTGGACTTTCAAAAAGCACGTTTTGCCGAAACATTGGGGACGAGCTTGTTTGAGGGAACGGTGACCATTCTGCTGACCATCTCGGTGCTCGCCTTTTTCTCGGGAGTACAAATGCCTGTAGGCTTCATCGCCTGGTTATTATTTGCAGTAAGTTTGCTGGCCGCGCTGCTCGTAAAATTCGGAGTGGTCTATCTCGCGGGCTTATGCTGCTTTTGGACGGACAGCTTCTACGGTATTTCACTGGCGAGAGCAGCTATCACCAACCTGTTATCAGGAGCGTTGGCTCCTCTGGCATTTTTCCCTGATTGGTTGAAATCGCTTTGTCTGCTACTTCCCTTCCAAGGTATCGTTCACATTCCGGCTTCGATCTATTTGGGACAGGCTTCATCATGGGAAGCTCTCCGCATGGTGGCTGTTCAGCTGGTATGGGGCGTGGTGCTGTGGTTGCTTGGTAAACTGCTGTGGAGTATAGCGGTGAAAAAAGTGACGATACACGGTGGATAAAGGAAAGGAAGTTGAAAAGGGAAAGAGGTGGCCGGTGAAAAGAAAAATAATTCGATCCATGTATTTGTATGTACGGTTAATGAGCCAGCAACTGAAAGCCATATTGGAATACCAGGCGGACTTCTTGCTTCTGGTTATTGCGGCGGGGTTGACGCAAGCGATGGGACTTATTTTTATATGGGTCATCTATCAGAAAATACCTCAAATCCACGGTTGGGATTTCTGGGAAGTTATTTTTATTTATGCGATCATTAATTTTACGACAGGCGTTTCTCAGTTCTTTTTTGAAGGGACATGGCGGATCGGATTTCTGGTGAACTCGGGGGAATTGGACCGGATGCTGCTTCGCCCCATATCGCCGGTGCTTCAGGTGCTAAGCGGTGCTGTAGGAATGAACGGTTTAGGCAACATGGTGGTCGGAGGTATTATGCTTGTAAATGCTCTTCGTTATGTTCATATCGATTGGACTTGGGATAAGGCGCTTATGGGCGTTGTATTATTTATCTCAGCTACGGTTACGCGTACTGCAATTAATCTTATATCTAATTCGCTTGCCTTTTGGACGCATGCCCCTAATAATGCATTGCCGATGATGGTAAGCAGCTTGGCCGAGTTCGCGAAATTTCCTATTACGATCTATTCGTTCGGTGTACAGCTGTTTTTCTCCTTAATTATTCCGTATGCATTTGTAAGCTTTTTCCCGGCGGCCTTCTTGTTCGACAAGCAGGGCTGGGGCTGGATAGGATTGCTGACTCCACTGGCTGCAATCTACTGTGTGGTTCTCGGCATAGCTATATTTAGAAAAGGTTTGAGTCAGTACGAAGGAGCGGGAAGCTGATACCCGCTCTTTTTTTATTCTGTATTGCAACGATTCAATCTCTACTCGCTTCATAAATTTTTTGTGCTAGCATCTTAGGCTCGGTTTTTACTGTAGACATATGATCGCCATGCCCTTTAATGAGTCTGAATAGACCTAGACGACTGGACATATGCGGGTGCCAGCCAAATCCTTCACCTTGGGGTAACGCGTTATCCACTGTAAGATAGATATAGCTCTTGGGAATATTCAAGGAATAGAATTTTTTTAGATTTAAATTTTCTAGAAGTGGCTTTGCGGGTTCTGGAGAGATCTCGTTGTACATTTGCTGAACGAGCTCTAAGCTTGCTAAGTTGGCAAATGCATCCCTGTACAGAGGAAACGGGAGCATAATGGTATTATCTTTAGAGTTTTGAGCGAGCCCCACAAAGACATTGCGAACGGGAGCCGGTAACTCATCTCCAAGATTCTGGCCGTCATTCAGAACAAAGGCATTTAGGAAAACTAACCGTTTGAGACGATCCGGTACGAGCTCAGCTACCTTTTGAACTAATGTACCTCCGAAGCTGTGTCCAAGGAGAATGACGTTGTGCAAATTTTTCGAGATAATGAAGTCAGCAATGGACTTGGTCATCATGGAGTGCGATACATCCTTATTAGGGTCAGCTCCATGTCCCGGATATTCAGGTGTGTAAACGGTATGGCCCTTTTTACGCAATTCATTGGCTATTCCGTTCCAGAAGCTGGAGTCAGCCCATGAACCATGGATAAGAACAAAGGTAAGAGGCTGCTGCCTTTCCCAATAATCTTCTTGATTTATGAATCCCGAAGGAGCAATGGGGGCGGTAGGCAAATGGGATGGATCGTGTGGATAATTGGTTTGATCCCAACGCATCTCGGCAGAATAGACTGGAGTGAGGTAATAAGGCCACGGATAAGCAGGATAAGCTGACTGTTCGGCAAGAGGGCGGTAATAAGTGTAATTCAATTCTTTATCATTTTGTCGCATGTTTCACGTTCCTTTTAAAATTGGATACATCACTATATGCCCAATGATCGTTTTGGTTAAAATCACATAATAAGCCCGATTTTTCAAAGGTGATCCCATACCCAGATTCCTCCATCACGAATAAATGTATATGAGAGTAGATAAGTCACTGGCCTAAGGCCGGTTTTTTTGTATTGGGAAAATTATCTGATCAATTAACTGCAGGGGATTCCGTCACTTCTAGGGGGGATTATTTAGTTGAGCTCGGCATAAGCTGTAACGTACAGGCTGAGGATGAAATTAATTTCATTGGGTGCCCAAAACACAGTAGGTGCTTACGGAGTAAGGCTTGCGGGAACGATACTCGGCAGACACTTACGAAGTAAGTTTTGCTAAAGCAAAACTCTTAGAAGGAGCCACAAACATGATTGTGCTTAGACGAAGGTGGAGAAGCCGGCCTACAGGTACTAAGAAGCTCAAGCGTAATGCTGTGTTGATTTTTTTCATCGTGCTTTTGTTTGTCATGCAATCATTCGTTTATCTTGAGAAAAATTTAAAGCCACCGCTGATGAATTTGGCGAAAGTTCGTGTGAAGCAGATAGCGACACAGTCCATCAACACGGCCATCTCCGATAGGATTGCGAATTACACTAATTTCGAACGGCTGATTGACTGGCAAACCGACCGTAACGGCAAGGTTACAGGCTTCATGCTTAATTATGCGGAGCATATGAAAATTACAGCAGACACGATTAAAACAGTCCAAAATCAACTGAACAGCTTGAAAACCATTCCCGAGCATATCCCTCTGGGGCAGGCGATGAACAGCTCGATTCTGGCATCTTTCGGTCCCGATATTCCAATCCGGCTAGTACCGGCGGGTGCTGTTAAGGTGGATTTGGATACTCGTTATCAAAATGCGGGGATTAATATGATTCTAGTGGAGGTTTATATACGGATCACTGCTGAGGTATCCATAATCATTCCTTTGGATACTGTACCAGAGGTTGTAGAAACCGAGGTGCCGATCTCTTATGCGCTTGTTGTTGGTGACGTCCCAACTTATTATTTTGATGGAAAAGGTAACCCTGCCGGAAATAGTCAGGCACTTCCACCGGGAGTTTCTCTACCTCAGCTAAGTGTGCCTAAGATACAAAATATGGCCCCACCGCATGATGAAGGTCAGACCAAACAGGATAAGAAGTGATTATATTTGTTGAATTAAATTTTTTACCTTCTAAAAAAAGGAAAAAAAGTCGCGGCGGCGAATATTTTTTACTCTTATATTTATTTGAGAGAAGGTAGAGCATGAGCGACTATGGTGCAGATTTATTTAAAGGAACGGCTTGGTACTATTCTAGATATCGACCTCTATATCCCTCATCGCTTATTCGGTTTTTGGTGAACAAGTTTTCGCTTAATGGTGAAGGGCGGTTGCTTGATTTGGGATGTGGTACGGGTCAATTAGCTCTAAATTTTAATCATTGGTTTGAAGAAATAATAGGTATAGATACGGAACCCGAGATGCTGGAAGAAGCAAATCGCTTATCCAATGACAACAGGGTGGACAATGTGACTTGGGTACAGGGAAGAGCGGAAGAGAGAGCAGCTGACTGGGGTTCCTTTGGCCTCATAATAATAGCAAAGGCGTTTCATTGGATGGACAGAGAGTTGATTCTTGAAATCCTATATAACAGCTGTGATGATAATGGCGGTATAGCTATTATTAATAATGAAAATCAGGAACCGTCAATTTGGCAGCTCAAGGTAAATGAAGTTGTGAAACGATGGCTGGGAGACGAAAGAATAGCAGGCAACAGCACTTATACTCCTCCGAAAGAAAGGTTCGAGGTTACCGTAGCGAAATCAAGTTTTAAAAATGTAGAAAGACATGCTTTACCTAGTTATTCTTACACATGGACAATCGATTCGATTATTGGAAATCTCTACTCCACATCTTTTGCTTCTAAACGTCTTTTTGGCGATAACTTAGAACGATTTGAAAATGATTTAAGATCAGCTTTATTAGAAATTAATTCTGCTGGTGTGTTTACTGAAGAGCTGTCGGTATCTGTTATTACTGCTATGAAGTGAAGTCAAATGTTTGCTGTATTTATAGATCTGTGATGAGAATGGGGAGTAGGCAAATGAAATTTATAGCTGAAGGAAGAACGGCAGAAATATTTGAATATGGAGATGAAAGGGTGCTAAAGCTTTATCGTATCGGATTCCCGAAGGATGCTATCAAGTACGAATTTGAGATAAATAAACTTGTACACTCTCTCGGCATTTCTGTACCTGAGGTTTATGGGCTGATAGAGCTTGAGGAAAGGGCTGGAATTATATTCCACTACATCGAAGGTAATTCTCTCATTCAAAAGATTGTACAAAATCCTCTTGAATTAAATTATTTCACCGACATGCTGGCTGAGATGCATTTCCAAATTCACACACATGGAATAAATACAGAGGATGTTGGCATTCATTTTCGGAAACAAAAAGAAGTGCTGGCACAAAACATACATAAGGCTTCTGCGCTTTCGAACGATGAAAAAAATGCGATTATTAGTTATTTAGAGAAGCTGCCGAACGGTAATTATCTCTGTCATGGAGATTTCCACCCGGATAACGCTATGCTCGGAGAGCAGAAATGGATCATCGATTGGATGACTGGGATGATGGGCAATCCTGCTGGGGATGTTGCACGCACACTGCTCTTATTTCGTTTGGGTACGCTGCCTGAGGGCACACCGAGCCACATAAGGGAAGCTCTCCTTCACATGAGGGACAGAATGGGAGATGAGTATATCAAACAATATCTTTCTTATTCGGATCTCCAGTTCGACGATATCGATAAGTGGACATTGCCTGTTGCTGCGGCCAGATTAACAGAATGGATCCCCGAGGAAGAGAAAGATGCGTTGACTTCGTTGGTTAGAGAACGCTTACAAGCAATCCCTCAGGATTTCTGAACGAAAAGAACCGTCCGGTCAATTGGACGGTTCTTCTGCTTAGTACCGAATGCTATTTTTTACTTCGCATCCGTTCCTCCCTCTCCCATTTTCGCAGATGAGGATAAGGATCGAATGACCAGTCGGTTAAACCATTATCGCGATAAAGCCCATAATGGAGATGAGGAGGGAATTTACCCGAAGTACCCGGCTTGCCGTACCCTGAGCTTCCGACCCAGCCGATTACTTGACCGGGTTTGATAAGATCTCCTTCTTTAATCTCTTTACTATACCCCGATAAATGAGCAAAATAGTGATAAACGTTATTCAAATCGCGAATCCCTATTCGCCAGCCCCCATAAGGGTTCCAACCCATAATCTCAACGATGCCATAGACAGCACTTCGAACAGCCACCCCATGACGAGCGAATATATCGGTACCTTCGTGAATACGGAAGCCTCCCCAGCCGCGGCTTGCGCCCCACGTACTGCGGAAAGTGTAATCGGCGCGCAGAGGCATAACAAAGGTATGCTCATGCAAATCCAAAGTATCAAATTTAGAATAGATAGAAGCAAATTGCTCGATTCTCTCAACGCTTCGTGTGTTTTGATAATACTCCCACAGACCGATTCGGAGATCCTCTTGGGCGGTTCCGTGTTTTAATAAGAGCATGGCCATCGAATATAGTACGTCAAGACCGTTCTTCCGATCCGCGATACCGTCCCCGGAGCCGTCTCTGCCTACACCTCCAAATTGTTGGATGCTCATTTCATTGGTATCCTCATGGTCAGGATTCATCATGCCGCACCATTGAAGCTCAGTGAAGTGTATACCTATATAGTCGTCTGTGCTCGAACGCTTTTTGGCTATATTAATTGTTCGTTCGTATTGATCGACAGCGGCCAGATAGTACCAGGGCATTCCTGTTAATGCGCTAACCTTGTCAAATATATCCTTTCGTTCGGTAAATATGATTTTCATGGTCTTGCTGTATGTACCTGCTGGGGGTGTCTTGCTAGCAGGGGCGGCTTGCACCGGTAACACGGTTCCGAGTAGGATGCTTCCGCATAACGATAGAGTGAGGATCGAACGCTTCCATTGTGCTGCCATGCTCAGTTAACCTCCATAGTTGGCCATCATAGCTAGGGTGTCCATGCTTTTTTAGATCTACTTTTTACATAGTACTAGCATGTGAAATACGAGTTATTTTTATCCAAAAGACAGCTCGAAAATAGGGTGCGTATCCAGCAGTTTGATTTTTTGTTATGATGCGTAAAGGAATAACTTATAATGCGTAAGGAATTGCTTTTGAAGCAAAATTTTTTACTAGAAGGTAACGGGTGGAGGTTGAACTATGGGATTTCAGCATAGGGAAGAGCATGTTGACGAAGGAATGCTGCTGCTGCAGGCTAATATTGACGATATGAATCCGGAATTATGCTCTTATGTCAGTGATTGTTTATTTGAAGCTGGGGCAAACGACGTATATTGGATACCGATTATTATGAAAAAAGGTCGCCCGGGCGTTATGCTGAATGTGCTTGTTGATGAAAAAGGACTTGAGCTGATGGAAGAAGTTATTTTTCGTGAAACAACTACAATTGGGTTGCGTTATTTGCATGCGTCCTGCCATCGACTGGCTCGCGAATTCGAGCAAGTTGAGACACCATGGGGTGGAATACATGTGAAAGTCGGCTACCACCAAGGGCGTTTGGTGCAATTTGCCCCAGAATTTAAAGAATGCGAGCAAGCCGCGAGGCAATATGGGGTTCCACTGAAGAAGGTTTATGAAGAGGTCAGAAGGCTATTCTTGAACGGACAAAAAGGCGGCATCAATAAATGATGGCAAACTTTAAATAGCAAAGAAAAAAGGACACTGGATTAGCAGTGTCCTTTTTCTTTGAGCCTCCCTTAGCTATTGCTTAAGGCCGGGAGGAACATGGTTGCTGTGATCGTGAACATGATGATCATGAGTATGCGGCTTATGTACGTGCTCTTCATGCTGATGGTCATGTTTATGTCCGTGATGATCATGATCATGGTCGTGGTCATGGTCATTGTGAGCATGGCTGTGTTCGTGAGTATGAGTATGCTCATGCTTCTGATCTGCTCCACCTTGATCGTGAGCATGGCTGTGACTATGAGAGTGGGTATGGTCATGATCGTGATCGTGTTTATGTCCATGGTCATGAGAGTGGCTGTGATCGTGATCATGGCTATGACTATGTTCATGCCCACCACTATGGCTATGTTCATGATGATGATGCTGTTCATGCTCGGAATGGTGAGTGTGCGAATGAATAGTTTCAAAATGCTGAACCTGGAACTTATGTGCGAACGGATCCGCCTTGCCGATTACAACACGCAGTACATTAGGCTGGTTAGGCAGGTCACGTGTACCAGCGCCATAGCCGATGGTTTCTACGATCATAGGTGGGTAGCCTTTGGTAAACTCATCGACCACACCTGCAATAATTCCTGCACCCGTAGGAGTTGTCATTTCTAATGAATAATTGGTTGGTGCAATGGGAAGTCCACGCATCATCTCCAAGGTAGCAGGGGCAGGAACGGGATATATGCCGTGATCGCAGCGAACCGTTCCGGAGCCCAGCACTACTGGGGAAGAGAAGACTTTCTCTACTTCCAGCGAGTCCAGAGCAAGTGCTACTCCAATTACGTCAACAATGGAATCAATTGCACCGACTTCGTGAAAATGAACCGTTTCCACAGGGACGTCATGTATTTTTGCTTCGGCAATCGCGATTTTCTCAAAGATGGCAAGACTAAGCTTAATAACGCGATCATTGAAGCCGGAACCGTGGATAATTTTCACAATTTCTGAATAATGTCTATGATGGGTGGGGGGCGTGTTGGGGTCCAGCAGGACATCCATTTTTAATGCCGATATCCCTTTCTTGTTAACCCGTTTCCACTCCAATGTGAAAGGATCGATCTTAATTTTACGAAGCTCTTCCTCGATATAATTCCGATCTGCCCCAGCATCTGCAAGCGCGGCCAGCGTCATATCTCCACTAATTCCAGAAAAACAGTCCAAGTAAGCTATTTTCATCGATTAATCCCTCTCTACCATGGTTTTATGTATCAGTGCAGCGTTATATCCGGCACCAAATCCATTATCAATGTTTACTACAGAGACACCAGGCGCACAGGAGTTAAGCATAGCTAGAAGAGCTGCTACGCCGTGGAAGCTTGCCCCGTAACCGACACTCGTTGGCACGGCTATAACCGGCTTGTCCACAAGTCCGCCGAGAACACTGGTCAACGCGCCCTCCATGCCAGCGGCTACGACTATCGCTGTCGCACCACGAATGAGCTCGAGCCTGCGAAATAGCCGATGGATACCGGCCACGCCTACATCGTAAACCCTTTCTACACGGCAGCCCATGTATTCCGCAGTAATAGCGGCTTCTTCTGCAACCGGAAGGTCGGAAGTACCTGCGCAAACGACAGCGATATAGGTATTGCTATTGGATGAACGCGCTTCCTCATTTTGATACCAAACTAGCGTTCGCGCTGCTTCATTATATGTAACGCCGGCGATTTGCTGCTGGATCAAAGCGGCTTTTTCTTGGCTTACCCGAGTAGCCAATACCTTTTGCGAATGCTCCATCAGTTTTTGATAAATAGAAATAATTTGCTCTGCAGTTTTACTTTCCCCATAAATAACTTCAGGAAAGCCGGTTCTGCGCTCCCGGTCAATATCCAATTGAGCAAAGCCAAGATCCTCAATTCGGAAAGATTGTTCGTTATTCTTATTCATTAGCTCGTCAATGTGCTTTTGAGCCTCGGAAATATCCAAGTCTCCAGTGCGAACAAGCTTTAGGATAGCTTCTAAATTAATCATATAAGGCGTATTCCTCCGAAACGGTGTACATAGAAGTACCGTTAAAATTTCATATACTTTCCTAGTTTATCATAAATCAAAAGGAAAGTGGATTGTTATGGCTTTGGTTGATATAATAGCTTCAAGAGTATGGACAATGAAGCAGAAAGCAGGTACAAATGAATGTCTACTCCAGTAGAGCGTAAGCCCGAGTGGCTAAAAATTAAGCTGACAACAGGTGAAAATTACAAGGAATTAAAAAATATGATGCGCGATAAAACGCTGCATACTGTTTGCGAAGAAGCGAAGTGTCCCAACATTCATGAATGCTGGGCCAACCGTACCGCTACTTTTATGATACTAGGCGATATTTGTACCCGTGCTTGCCGTTTTTGTGCGGTAACATCCGGACTTCCGACGGAGTTAGATCTACAAGAGCCTGAGCGCGTTGCAGAAGCAGCGGAGCAGATGGGACTTAAGCATGTAGTTATAACTTCTGTGGCTCGGGACGAGTTGGCGGATGGGGGAGCCTCTATATTCGCGGCGACAGTATTGGCTATTCGGAAAAGACTGCCACTCTGTAGTGTGGAAGTTCTGATCCCGGACTTTTTGGGCAGTGAGTCATCGCTCAGAACGGTATTGGAAGCGAAGCCGGATATTTTGAACCACAACGTGGAAACCGTAGAGCGCATGTCCGATAAGGTGCGTTCCAAAGCGAAATACCGCAGATCGTTAGAGCTTCTTGCTCGCTCGAAGCAAATTGCGCCAGGGATTCCTACAAAATCGAGCATCATGCTCGGAGTAGGAGAGGAATGGGCAGAAATTATACAAACCATGGATGATTTACGTGAGATTAACTGCGATATCATGACAATCGGCCAATATCTGCAGCCAACACTCAAGCACTTAAAGGTTCAAAAGTACTATACACCGGAGCAATTCGCTGAGCTAAAAGCGGAGGGAATGAAGCGGGGCTTTAAACATGTTGAGTCGGGCCCGCTCGTGCGCAGCTCTTACCACGCACATGAGCAAGTGAAATCCGCTCAGCAGGCTTAAGCTGAATTACCTTAGCATGCCCCATAGAGTATGGGCTGAACCATATGGAAGGGACTTTGCTGTTGCAAAGTCCTGACTATGCTTACTACGCCGGTTTTTGCTTACGCAAACCCAGCACATGCTTACGACGCCAGTTTCGCTAAAGCGAAACTCTTAGGAGGGATATAACAGAGTGATCCACATTGCCAATAAAACATACGAAGTGGTAGTTGACCATAAAAACGGTTGGAAGCCAGATGCGTTCAAAGAACGTTACAGCGAGGTGCTGGAACGGTATGATTACATCGTGGGGGATTGGGGCTATAATCAGCTTCGCCTACGTGGTTTTTTCAAGGAGGTTCATCCCAAAGCGACGAAGGAATCTTCCATCGCCACGTTGCAAGATTACTTGAATGAGTACTGCAATTTTGGCTGCGCGTATTTTATTATTGAACGGATCGCATCTAAGCATCAGCCTGGCGATCAGCAAAATGGTGTTTCAGAGGACATCTTGACTGAGTTGGACGAGCAGGATCAAATTGAGCTTGAACAGCAGGTTCAGCAAGAGCTGAAACAAGAGTCCAAGCAAGAGCAGTCCCAATCGCATCAGCCTAGACCTCAGCGCCATCAGCAGCGGCATCAGGAACAGCAGAATAACCGCCAGCAGCGTCCGCATCGCAAGCCCCATCACAATTCATCAAAGCAGCAGTCCAGTAACAATACGAAATAAGAAAACGGCCATTATTAAAAGCATATCCTAAAACTTATACGCTTACATAGGTGTAAGTTTTTTTGTTGTTCCTAAATTCTTCATTCCTAGCGAATCTCTGACGCGCATTCCAAGTTGCACAAGGCTTATTTTTTGAAGGTTCATAGGAATAAGTCTTGACATTAATTGGCTTTCAATCATATACTACTAATAATGATAATCATTATCAATGTAAATCAATTATAATTAAAGGGGTATGTTTATGTTTCTTAAAAAGAGAACGCTTATTTCCTTATGTATGATCCTGATATTCTCCATTGCAGTAAGCGCATGCAGCTCCAAGCCGAATGCAGTGACAGAACCGGCAACAACAGCCAAGAAGACAGAAACAGGGTCCGCAGCTGCACCAGCCGCGGCTCCTGCAGAGAAGAAAACCATCACACATGCCTTGGGGCAAACGGTGGTACCGGAGAAGGTCGAACGCGTTGTAGCTTTAACCCCTCATTTTGCCGACCATTTATTGGCATTGGGAATTCGTCCGGTAGGCTCTGTTGTGCGTGAAGCAGGGGATTTTGAGCCTTATACAGCAGCCCTGTTGAAGGGGACGGAATCGGTAGGTCAGTCGTCTGCCCCCAATCTGGAAAAAGTGCTCCAATTGAAGCCTGAGCTGATCTTTGGTGAAGAAAAGAATCATTCCAAGCCCTATGAGGCACTGTCCAAAATGGCTCCAACCCTCATATACTCCACCAAAGACATGGAGGGCGATTGGACCAAAGTATTTCTAAGTGTTGGGGAAGCCGTCGGCAAGGGTTCATTAGCCAAAGAAAAGCTGCAGGAGTTTGATACGAAAACCAAAGGCCTGAAGGAAAAGCTGGCTGCTAAGATAGGGAACGAGACAGTTGTTTTCTTCAAGGTTACAGATAAGGATACCCGCGTAATGGGGAGCAAAAGCCCTCTAGGCAAAATCGCCTACGAGCAATTAGGACTCAAGTATCCGGCTGGTTTGCCTGAAGAGGACGGAGAAATAAAGCTGGCCATTGAGAAATTACCGGAAATCAACCCCGACCACATCTTCCTGCTGGATACGAACGTACCTGACTATGAGGCTAAGATGAAAGAAGCTATCGCGACACCTTTATGGAAAAATTTGAAGGCTGTAAAAAATCAGCACATGTATATGAAACCTATTAGAGGGACGAAAACGGGGTTCGGTTTAATCATGTACAACGTATTTGTAGACGAGATTAAAAAGGAACTGCTGGGCTCATGATCTCGGACTCAAGCCTTAGTGTGAGTAAAGGCTCTGGGAAAGCAGCCGTTACCGAAGCAAAGAAAAGAAGGCTAAGACCTTCTTTTCTTATTTTGCTATTAAGCGTTGGAATAATAGCGGGTATCCTGCTGTTTGTAACTACGGGAGCCGCCGATATTCGCCTCCATACGGTTATTGAAGCTCTGCTGCATTATAATGAATCACAGGTTCAGCATTATACCGTGATGGCGGTACGGCTTCCCAGGGCATTGACTGCTGTAATTGTAGGAGCGTGCTTTGCCATATCCGGTGCAATCATGCAGGGGATGACTCGCAATCCTCTTGCAAGCCCGAGTCTTCTGGGTGTATCCTCTGGCGCTCGTTTTGGGATTGTACTTGCTTTTGCTTTCTATCCACAGCTCTCTTACCACCAGATGATAGGCGTTTCCTTCCTCGGAGCCGCTTTGGGCACTTTAACGGTTTATGGGATTGGTGTTCTTGCATCTTATAAGGCTGCTCAACACTATTCACATGTAAAGCTGGCATTAGCAGGTGCGGCAGTTAGTGCGCTCCTGGCTTCATTATCCGAGGGGATCCAAATATATTTTGGCATCGCTCAAGAGGTTATGTACTGGTACGCTGCAGGAATAGCCGGAGTGAAATGGATTGATGTGCTATCTGTTCTCCCATGGGCAATAGCGGGTATTCTGCTCGCACTCATTATATCCAAAAATATAAATTTGCTTGGCTTGGGTGACGAGGTTGCGGCAGGCTTAGGTCAACGAGTGAAACGGGTAAAACTCTTTGGGGCGCTTACTGTGTTCGCTCTTACAGGCGCTGCTGTTGCTGTAGCAGGACCGATAGGCTTCATTGGGCTCATTATTCCACATCTTACTCGTTTTCTGATCGGTGTGGATTACCGCTGGGTCATTCCTTGCTCGGGCCTATTCGGAGGCTGGCTATTATTAACGGCTGATACCGTTGCACGGTTGGTCAATCCTCCTCAGGAGACACCGGTTGGTATTATAACGGCTCTGCTTGGGGTGCCTTTTTTTCTGTATTTGGCTCGAAAGGATGGCAAAGCAAATCTATGAAAACGGACATTAGACTTAAGCGGAATTATACGAAAACGATTACGAGTAAATTTCTGCTGCTTGCGATATGTTTCGTGGCTGCTGTGTTGATTAGCTTGAACTCCGGTTTGATCCGGCTCACCCCTGTAGAAGTGATTCAAACTCTTCTCGGTATCGAGAGCGGGCCCTCCTCCATTGTGCTGGTTGACATCAGGCTGCCTCGGATAACGGTTGCCATTCTTGTAGGAATGGGGTTTGCCGTTACGGGAGCAATTATGCAAGGAGTTTCGCAGAACGGCTTGGCCGATCCGGGTATACTTGGCATTAACGCTGGGGCAGGGTTAGCCGTTGTCGTATATATCGCTTATTTTTATGGGAAGATCCAGTTCGCACCTGTCTACATGCTGCCTATTGCAGCTTTTGTGGGGGCGGCGGCAGCAGCGCTGCTTGTTTTTACATTGGCGTATAAAGACGGCAAGCTGCTGCCGGTTCGTTTACTGCTGGTTGGTATAGCGGCAGGTGCAGGCATAAGTGCGGGTATGTTGTTTTTGACCTATCGGATGAATGCCTATAATTATGATTTTGTGAAAATATGGTTATCAGGCAGCATATGGGGGACTAATTGGAAGTATGTGTTAGCTGTGCTAGTCTGGATCGTCGTACTCCTTCCAGTAGCTGTATATAAGTCTCACCGAATCAATTTGCTGTTTATGGGGGAGGAAATTGCCCAAGGGGTAGGCGTTTCCGTTCAGCGGGAAAGAATCGTTCTAATGGCGATAGCAGTTGGTTTGGCTGGCTCTTGTGTAGCAGTTGCCGGAAGCATTGGTTTCGTCGGACTCATTGCTCCCCACCTGGCGATTCAAATACTAGGACGAGATTACAAGGTAATGCTCCCGGCCTCGGCAATGATTGGCGCTATTCTTGTTCTTTTGTCAGATACGATAGGAAGGGTTATTGCTCAGCCTGTTGAAATTCCCGTTGGCATTGTGACGGCTGGTATCGGTGCTCCTTACTTTCTGTATCTGCTAACCCGAAGGTAGAGGGAGAGGCAGCTATGTAATCAAAAAAAAGAAGACCCCGACTATTGTCAGGATCTGTTTTCGTTAATCGGTTCGTAGCCGATGAATGCTTCACGTACCCGGTTCCAAAAAGGAAACTGGCGAAAACGGGCGAACTTAACCTTCTTTCCGGCGGCTACCATACTTCTAATCGACAAGATGTCGTTACGCTGTAAGTAAACATGATCAAGGGATAGCAATATATTTTGATTAGCTCTTGGATAAATATCGCAATGATGATGTTTGGGCAATATAATCGGCGATCCCAAAGTACGGAATACGCGGTTATTGATTGAAGCAATCTCGGCTATCTGAATGGCATCAAGAGAAGGATGGACGATAGCTCCACCCAAGCTTTTGTTGTAAGCTGTGCTGCCCATAGGTGTGGAGATACAGATGCCGTCGCCGCGGAATGTTTCCAGCAGCTCGTCATTAATGTGAAGCTTGGCCACCAAGGTAGCGTCGACGCCTTTTAAAGTAAACTCATTGAGAGCCAGCTGCGTTTCGATTCCTTGTGCTGTTGTAATTTGAATCTCAACCAACGGATATTTTACAACCCGCAGGTCGTTAACCGCTGCGCTTTCTCCCATCATATCAGCCAGCAATTCTACTTCATCAGGCTTCCAATCGGTAAAAAATCCGAGCCGACCGGTATGGATGCCGACAAAAGCGACGGTGTCCAGCTGTTCTTTATATTGATGAAAAGCGTGAAGCAATGTCCCGTCACCGCCGATAGAAAGCACGATATCCGGGGCTTCCTCCTCTAGAATCAAGCCGTGCTGCTGAACGAGGCGGTGGAAGGTTTGCATCAATTGGATAGATATATCGTCACCGCGATGTACAACGTTATATTTCAAGGGGGAATCCTCCTAAGCATTGCTTTTGCGTCTTCGATATCATTAGACAATAATATTAACTCCATCATAATAAATATTTCCCAATAACACAACAATAGCAGGACATTATAACAGCAAAAATACCCCCTAACAGCCTTATTGGCTGTACAGGGAGCGATTTGCTGACGGTTTTTAAAAAGTAGTTACGATTGGCATTTCAAAGGATGTAGCGAAATTTGGACTGACTGGCCGGACGCGGAGTGAGAAATGGGACCCATGACGTAGATGGGCAGGGACGGTAGCACTGTATTGTACAACACGGTTATCAAGCTCCTTCACAGCATTCATGGTAACCGTAACCTGCTGCCACTGATGATTGGGCTGCTCTACATAATAGAGAAGTTCTACAACTGTATCTTTATACCAGATCGGTCCGAATTTAAGGGTAGAAGTGATTTCCTTGGTTAACTGACTTAATTCGGGTATTCGGTCAGTAGAATTAAGGGGTCTTTTTACCGAACCATCATTAACCTCCAAAAATTTAACAAAGTGCCAGTTCGCTTTGATAAAATTCTTATAGTCGGCGACCTTGGTAGCCAGATCATATTGGTTAGCGACAAGAGACATCGTTCGTTTTATGGTTGGAATATAGGTTGTGTTGGTGTACTCCATAACCATTCGATCTGTGTTATAAACAGGAGCAAGCGTCCCGATCGAACGTTTCATGCGCGACACCCACTGTGCTGGCAGCTTACCCTGATTGTAATAGAGTGGGACGATCTCTTGCTCGAGCAGTCGGTATATGGACTCTGTATTTTCGCGTGCTTGAATATCCCCGTCAGCGCCACTGTTTCCTTCAATGCTCCAACCATTAGTTCCGTCGTAGCCTTCCTCCCACCATCCATCCAGAACGCTAAAATTAATGACCCCATTCATTGCAGCTTTCTGACCGCTTGTGCCACTTGCTTCATAAGGACGACGTGGGTTATTTAGCCAGACATCTACTCCTTGGACCAGATACCGTGCCATATTCATATCATAATTTTCTAGTAAAACGATTTTACCGCGGAAACGATCCATCTGGGAAATTCGATAAATCTCACGAATCATCTCCTGACCGGGAAGGTCAGCAGGGTGAGCTTTGCCGGCGAATAGGAATTGCACAGGCCGATCGGTGCTGTTAACGAGCCGGTCCAAACGATTCAGATCATTGAATACCAGGTTAGCCCTTTTATAAGTGGCAAACCGTCGGGCGAAGCCAATTGTTAGTGCTTTAGCGGATAAGTAACTTCGCACTTCTTCCACTTTATCGGCCGGCATATCGTTTCTGCAGCGGTGTTCGCGAAGGTTGGAACGGACGTAGCGGATTAGCTTCTCCTTCAGATGGGTGTGGACCTCCCATAGAGATTCTACTGGAATGATATCCAGCAGCTTCCACGCATCTTCATTAGTTTGATTCGTTGCCCATGTCCCGGGAAGAAATCGGTTGTAAAGCTCTTTAAGCTCAGGAGCCAGCCAAGTGTTCATATGAACACCATTCGTAATATGAGCGATAGGCACCTCATTGGCAGCAATGTTTCCATGGAATGAACGGAACATTTCTCGTGATACTTGACCGTGCAGTTTGCTCACGCCATTGCGCAGGGCCGAGGTGTTAAGCGCCAAATTGGTCATATTAAACAGCTGCTTACTTGGATCCAGTCCAAGCTGAGTCCATGCTTGCTTGTGCTCGCCCCATCTTGACAGTAACGCACTGCAATAATGCTCCACCATGGGCATTGGAAACGCGTCGTGACCAGCTGGAACAGGGGTATGGGTTGTAAAGACTGAGCTGGCGCGGATCACTTCCACCGCTATATGGAATGGCAGGCCTGCATCCAGCTGTTCCTTTATCCGTTCAAAGGCCTGAAAGGCCGCATGACCTTCATTAATATGATAAACGGCCGTTGTCACACCCAGAGCTCGTAGAGCCTTGACTCCGCCCATACCGAGCAGAATCTCTTGTGCAATGCGGATATCTTGATTGCCGCCGTACAGCTGGGCCGTCAAATCGCGATCCCATTGGCTGTTTCCTTCAATATCGGCGTCCATTAAGTAGAGACTGACGAGCCCCACCTGCACCTGCCAGATTTTCAGCTGTACCGTGCGGTCTGCCAGCTGGATGGGCACGATTAATTCTTGTCCCTGGCCATCTAAGGCGGGAAGGATCGGAAGCTTGGAGAAATCATAGCTGACAGCTTCGGCTAGCTGTTGGCCTTCCTTGTTAATCTTTTGATTAAAGTATCCCTTTTTGTATAAAAGGCCAATGCCAACCAGAGGGATGCCTAAATCACTGGCAGACTTACAATGGTCACCGGCAAGCACGCCAAGCCCGCCCGAATAGATGGGCAGAGACTCATGAAAGCCGAACTCCGCTGAGAAATAAGCAATTTGATGGTTAAGAAATTCGGGATAAGTCCTTTGAAACCATGTTGTTCCGCTGCAGTATTCATCCCACTGCTGGATGACCTTCTCATACTGCTTTACGAAAGCAGTATCCTTGCTCAGAGGCTCCCATACATCAGGGTGGGTTTCAGCTAACATCCGGACAGGATTGTGGAGAAACTGATCCCACAGCTCTCTGTTGATTTTGCTGAACAATTCCAAGGCGTCATCATTCCAACTGAACCACATGTTGTATGCCAGTTCCGGCAATCGTTCAATGGTCTGCGGCAGCTTCATATTTCGATAAGAAAACATGGTAGTCATGGTTTTTGTTCCACCAACCTTTTGGAATAATCTTTTGGTTCTTATTATCCTATTTACCCAACGGCTTCATACATTGCTTCACGATGACATGCAAAAGATATAAAAGTGCCAATACAATGAATGCCCCGGCAAACGAAGCGATCCCCCAGGGAATCGTATAACGCCACAAGGTGGATACTGGTGATGTAACGTCTATTTGGGGGATGAAAGCTGCTACAGTAGCCCGATAGGGCTGCATAGGCTCCCACAGGATGAACACCGCAGTCGAGGCCATCAACCCGTGAAGCAATCGTGCTGTAATGAAGGGGAGGTAGCGCAGATTGGTATGATGCAGCAGGCTGACGATTTGTGCATGTACAGATAAACCAGCCCATGATAGGACAAAAGCGGCGATTGCTGTTTTGAACACGAGGTCGATATGGGCACCAGCCCCTCCAGCAGCTTTGGCCCCCAGAGTCACTTCGAATATACCATTAGCAACTGCTTTCGATAGCTCAATTGGCACGTTAAACAACTGCAGCACCGAATTAATGCCTATGTAAAAAATACTCATAATATGCGCGGAAGTCATAACCTCCATCACAACAGAGAAGAATACTACGAGCCCTCCTACGACTAAATTAAGCTGCAGCCCTGTTCGCACTGCCTGCTGCAGCATTTCGTCCAATGACCTACCATCCAGCATACGGGCTGTGTGCATCGCATCGAATGCTCGGATCAAAATGCTACGAGAAGCTTTGTTCCCCTTCTGCATGATCGGGAGTGGTTCCGGGGTCATGACGGCGCTCTTTCCTCCATGGAATCGCATCAGTAAGCCTAGCAGTACCGCTGTTCCATAGTGAGCGGCGGCTAAAATCCCGGCTAAGCTGGCATCGTGGAAAAAGCCTAAAGATACGGCTCCGATCAGAAAGATAGGATCGGAGGAAGTAGTGAATGCGACGAGGCGTTCGCCTTCCTCACGATTGATGAGCCGCTGTTCCCAGAGCTGAGACGTAAGCTTGGCAGCTACGGGATAGCCCGCGGCGAACCCCATCGCCATAACAAAGCCGCCGATTCCGGGAATCCGAAACACAGGACGCATCATCGGATCGAGCAGTGTGCCAAAGAAATGGACAAGACCGACACCTAGCATCATTTCGGAAATAACGAAAAAGGGAAAAAGGGCTGGAAACAACACCTCCCACCATATGGAAAGCCCCTTTAGCGATGCATGGAATGATTCTGTTGGGAAGAATAACATCAAGCTTAATAACCCGAGACCAACAAAGGCGATTGCATATACGGTTGGAAACTTTTTTAATAGCATGGGTGTCCTCCTGAGAGTTCATGAGCAGGGCTTGAGACCGTCCTGAATCTTTTCAAGGCTTTAAAGCCTCATTCGTAACTATATGTACAAGGCTATATAGACATGCCTGACGAAGTAGGACGAACAGGCATAAAAAAATAGCGTATTGCCGTAAATTTGCTGAATTATCAGAATGATTATGGTACAATAGTACCAATATGAGAATAGGAGTTGATCCTCGTGATGGGTGTAATTGCTGGGATTCTCGTATGTGCGTTCGTATATGTAATTAAGGAAACATTGATGACCTCCGGCGAGGAGGATTTGTAAGAAGCAAGCTTGTAGGTTTGTTTCACTAATTAGAAGATGCTAATCGCCGAGGCATTAGCATCTTTTTGTTTCAAAAATATATGCACAAGTTAGGTGAAAAAAAGATATGTCCGAAAATTCACAGCATGAGAATACATTGTTCCAAATGATCGGTGGGGAGGAAGCAGTCCGCCGCATCGTCGAAGCATTTTACCCGCTGGTTCAGGATCATGAATTGCTCGGGCCATTATTTCCCACAAATATAGATCCAGTAATGGAGAAGCAATATTTGTTTTTAACACAGTTTTTTGGAGGACCTCCGTTATTTTCTCAGCAATATGGACATCCCATGATGCGGGCCCGCCATATGCCGTTTGAGATTACGGCGCAGCGTGCTGACGCTTGGCTTGGCTGCATGGAGCAGGCGCTTAGCAACATCGGAATAGAGCCTGAATTGAGAAATCTGCTGCTTCAGCGGCTGCAAGCTCCTGCGTATCATTTTGTGAATACGGATAATTAAGGCTAGAGATGGAATTACTTTTATCATAAGGAAGTGAGCTAATGGTCGAACCGTTATTTCATGTGAAAGTGGAGTGTATATTTTGCAAGACTACTTACCAAACCTCGAGAGTTAGACCCAGCTTTAAAAAGGCCAAGCATACAGACACTGATTTCTGCATTCACTACAAGGAAATAAATCCCGACTATTATGTAGTTCGCGTATGCCCCTTTTGCGGATATGCCGATTCGGAGAATTCAACCACCAAGCTCACTAATGCTCAAGAACTGGAGTTTCGTGAGAAGGTTACGGATAACTGGGTCCAGAAGGACTTTGGCAATGAGCGTTCCTGGGAGGAGGCCATGCAGACCTACAAGCTCGCGCTGGTATGTGCCCAGATTCGAAACGAGAAAGGGCGCGTAATCGCTGGCCTGCTGCATCATATCGCTTGGTTGTACCGTTATCGTGAACAAGAGGAGCAGGAGCTGCGTTTTCTGCAGTTTGCCTTGGATGCTTATACGCGTGTTTTTGAAACAGAAGCTGGGGAGCTTAACAATGCGCGTCTCATGTATTTAATTGGTGAACTGAACCGTAGGGTAAGAAACTATAAAGATGCGGTAAAATGGTTCGGCAGAGTTATCAATGATAAACGGATTATGGACGCGGCTATGATTCGTGCTTCTCGAGAGCAGTGGGTTGCAACCAGAGAAGATATGCTGGCACGACAAATAGAGCTGCCTGAAGAAATGCTTAGTGAGAAGAAGTAGCAATAGGACAAGCCTGAATCATACATAACACTTATTTAGGACATGCTTAGGTACAATTATTAGGTACATACATATAAAAAACACTTGTTACAGCTTCCGGCGATGGAATCCTGCATCAAGTGTTTTTTGCTGTTGCCAAAATGTCACTAAAAAAGGTGTGGCGGTTTTTTCCATTTCCTTTGGAGAAGTACAGTGCTTCATCGGCCTCAGATATAATGTGCAAAAGCTCGTCATGCTTGCTCCCTGAGATGGAGATACCGATGGATATCGTCGTAGTTGTTTCTTCCAAACCAGTGGATTGATATGCTTTCACAGCGTGGCATAGCTTTCCGGCATAGTGTTCTAACTCCGAATAGTCCGTTATTTGACTCATAATAATAAACTCTTCACCGCCATAACGGGCTACATAGTCGTGCTCGTAAATGGTAGTCCTTAGGGTCTGTCCGATCTCTTGCAGCAGCAGGTCCCCTTGAAGATGTCCGAAGGTATCATTATATTTCTTGAAGTTGTCAATATCGACCATCATGATGGTAACCGGCCTGAACCGTACAGTGTTGCTAGCAATATTCATAAAGCTTCTTAGGTTGGGAAGACCGGTTAGACCGTCCTGATTGGCTTGGAGCTCTAAACGGCGTTGGAGCATCCAAGTGCGATTCTCATCATTATACATAACAATTAAGATAACTACGGCTAAAGCTGAAAGCATAAGAATAATGAGATGTGTTCCGAAAAAGGAAGGAGACAATACATTTGGCTGTATGAACCCGCTAATGGCTATATGGACAATCGCTAGAAGGGTGCATATTTTGATTCCGTCCCAAAAGGGAATGATTGCATAGCCGGATTCATTTTCCTTACGGTGGAACATGGAGCTAATAATGGCAGGGATGATGAAATCCTGCGCAATACGCATCCACCCATAGGTTTCTTGTATCGCATAGATGTAGAGGGAGGGAATAATGGCTGACAGAAGTGATATCAGCCATCCGAAGCGTAAACCCGCCATTATTATGGGAGCAAAAGATAAGTCAGTTGCCAATGCGTAGTTAGGGTTGGGCTGGAGCATCATGATGACGCATGCCAAGCCCGTTAAGAGGGGAGCGCTAACAGATTCGTATCGCTCCATAAACAGCCTGTTTTTTAATTTCAATGCGATATAGCTGAGTGCAATTAAGACGCAGGCATTGGCAAACGGTATAAGGTACATGACTGTTTCCACTCCTGATAAAAGCCGGCAATCGCTGAAGATTCTCAGCGTCGGGTTCTTAATGGTTTACTGGCAAGTAAATAATCCGGATCAGCGTCCACAAGCGTAATCTTATTGTGGCAGCATGGAAATACGAGCAGCCGCTTCGCGCCTCTGCTAATGTCGGGTAAATCTTTGCGTTTCAGCGGGAGAAGAACATTAGATTGATTACAGAAAGGACATTCGTGCACGTATACATCCTGCTGAATCAATTCATAAGGCCAAGTACAATCGAATGGAATCATAAATTAAGACTCCTGCTTGGGTGAATCCGTGCTAGAATCATGGTTTGCTTGCTCGGATGGAGCTGGTGTATTTTTGGCAAGCTCAGCTAACTTTTGTAATAAAATATGTTGAGGCATATGCATCAAATGCTCCAAAGGGATATTTAACTGCTTGGCTAGCTTTTGTGCAGTTTCAGGCGAGATCTGTAAAGGTTTCATGCTGCTGTCAACTCCTGTCAATAGATCTATAGTCACCATTTAATCATATGGGCTGTAACAATACAACCAAAATTTGGGGATTTGGGATTTTGGCTGTGACTTAATTTATGGTTTAATTAGATTGTATATAATTTCTTCGAAAGGTGCGATGTTTACATGCAGAAGCAATTGCAGCAAACATGGGATTTATCTGTATTTTTTCCGGGTGGAAGCACCTCGGAGGCGTTTCGGGCATTTTTGGAGCAGCTTGGAACGGATGTAGCTAGCTTTAATGATCTGCTTCATGAGTTGAAAGCAGAGCAAATCCTAAAGGCAGCGGATTTACAACCGGTATTGGAGCTGCTGCAGTCCATCGCCAAAAAGATCAGAGAAGCTGACTCGTTCGTAGCTTGCTTAGCAGCTGAAAATCAGGCTGACAAACAAGCGGTCATTTTGGCGGGCCGAGTCAAAACATTATCGGCAGCGTATACCTCGGCTTTGACGAGGTTCGATCAGCAGCTGACTGAAATCAGCGATGATGTATGGAAAGAGCTGCTGCAATCTCCACAGCTGCAAGAAATTGCTTTCCCGCTCGAGGAACGACGAGCTTTGGCTGCAGAGAAGCTGCCACCAGAGCAGGAAGCGCTAGCGAATGAGCTTGCCATCGACGGCTATCATGGATGGGGCGAAGCCTACAACACTACGGTCAGCAAGTTCCGTATTCTGTTCGAGGACAACGGCAAGACGCTTGAACTTTCCGCTGGGCAGGCTGCGAACAAGATGCATAGCCCAGATCGCGCCGTCCGGCAGCAGTTGTTCAAGCTGTGGGAGGACAAATGGGCGGATCACGCGGATTATTGCGCCGATGCTTTGAACCATTTGGCAGGCTTCCGGTTGAAGCTGTATGAGCGCCGCGGCTGGGAAGGCATACATAAGGAACCGCTGGCGATTAATCGGATGTCCAAGGAGACACTAGACGCCATGTGGGGCGTGATCGACCGAGGGAAGGACATCTTCGTGCAATACCTGCAGCGTAAAGCCAAATTGCTCGGAATCGAGCAGCTGAGCTGGTACGATGTGGATGCTCCCGTAGGACAGGGGAGCAAGCATTTCAGCTACGACGAAGGCGCGCAGCTAATCGTCGAGCAGTTTCGCCGCTTCAGTCCGAAGCTGGCGGACTTCGCCGTTGCAGCGTTCGAGTCGCGCTGGATCGAGGCCGAAGACCGGCCAGGTAAAAGGCCGGGCGGGTTCTGCACATCGTTTCCGATTGCGGAGGAAACGCGCATCTTTATGACCTATGCCGGCACGGCTTCCAATGTGGCGACCTTGGCGCATGAGCTGGGTCACGGCTACCACCAGCATGTAATGAATGACCTGCCTGCTCTAGCTCAGGACTATGCCATGAACGTTGCGGAAACGGCTTCTACGTTCGCCGAATTGGTTGTCTCTGATGCAGCCATGAAAGGGGCTTCCAGCGAGGAAGAACGATTGACACTCCTGGAAGATAAGATTCAAAGGTCTGTAGCTTTCTACATGAACATTCATGCTAGATTTATTTTTGAAACTCAGTTTTACGAGGAGCGCAGCAAAGGGCTAGTCAGTGTGGAACGGTTGAATGAGCTGATGGTGCAGGCGCAGAAGCAAGGCTACTGCGATGCTCTAGCGGAATATCACCCGCATTTCTGGGCTTCTAAGCTTCACTTCTATATAACTGAAGTTCCATTTTACAACTTCCCGTATACATTTGGCTATATGTTTAGCGCAGGGATTTACGCAGAAGCGTTGCGTCAAGGTAACGCATTTGAAGAGAAATACGTCGCATTGCTTCGTGATACCGGTCGTATGACTGTAGAGGAGCTGGCTCAAAAGCATTTGGGAGTTGACCTTCGCCAGCCTGATTTCTGGCAGCGTGCTATGGACTTGTCTGTGGAAGATGTCGTAGAATTCCTTCGTTTGACGGAGTAGTAGGTAGGGTTTAAGGTTTACGGTCTCAGGTCTCAGGTCTCAGGTTTCAGGTCTCAGGTTCAGGTTCAGGTTCAGGTTCAGGTATAAGGTTTAAGGTTTAAGGTTTATGAGGGTTATGGGTTAATGGTCTATGGGCTAGGCTCTTGACCTAAATAAAAAAGAAGCCGGGGCTACCAAGCCCCCGGCCTTCTTTCTACCAATGAGAGGAAATTTGTCAGGCTTACCTGTGAAGAAGCGAGCGCAGAGCGGAAAGGGATTGTACCGTAGAGTTTACGAGTCCCATTTTGAAGCCCGTGTTCCAGCCAACTAGTCTAATCAGAGGAACACGGCTTCAATAGGGACCGAAGGTACATCCCTTTCCGCGGCAGCGCGAACTTCTTCCAAAAGCTGGACAAATTTCTACAATTTAAAGAGCTGCATAGTCTGCTGTAGCTTAGTAACCAGCTTAGTCATTTGCTCCGATTGATCAACAATGTCTTGAACAGCATGAATTTGCTCATTCATTGATGCTGAAACCTCTTGAGTCCCTGCGGCCGATTGCTCAGTTATGGCGGAAATGCTTTCCATAGTGCCGGAAATCTGTTGGGCACTGTTCAGCATTTGTTGGCTTTCGCTCGCAAATGAGGCTATCTGCTCTGAAATAAATTTGACGCTGCTAACGATTTCAGCAAAGACAGTCTCCGTTTCAGAGATCAATATCGTTTGTCTGTTAACGATTTGTTCGTTCTCGGCGATATGCGTCAGTGCTTGGCGGATACCTTCCTCGATGCTGCGTACCAGTTCGAACACTTCTCTGGTAGAGGTTGTGGACTCCTCGGCCAGCTTACGCACTTCCTGTGCTACAACGGCAAAACCTTTTCCATGCTCCCCTGCCCGAGCCGCTTCAATAGAGGCATTAAGTGAAAGCAGGTTGGTTTGCTCCGCAATTTCAGAAATGGATCGTGTAATTTGGGAAATATTATTAGCCTTGGAAGCGAGCTGATCAATTGTCCGTGAAACGTTAGAGGTTGCTTCTACGTTACGTTTCATACCAGTTCCTTGATTTTCAACGGATTGGATACCTTTTTCTACTAAAGAAAGCATCTGCCCGGATCGTGAATTCATTTCCTGTGTTGAAGCCGTTAGGCCTGTTACTTTCTGTTCAATATCTTTGGTTGCGATAGAGATATCTGAAATTTCCTCAGAAATTTGGTTAGCACCAGATGCGAGCTCATTAGAGGAAACCGCAACCTGCTCCAAAACAACCTTTAAATTTTCATTTTTGAAAAAAATATCTCGGCTTGAGTCAAAAACATGCTTCGACATCGTACCTGTATCCTGCAAAATCTCACGAAGCTTGTCCATCATTTTGTTAAAGGATGTACCCAGCTCGCCTAATGCATCGTCAGATTGAACGATAACCTTTTGTGAAAAATCACCTTTAGAAATGTTTAATGCAATCCGGGAGATATTACTTATCGGTTCTGTAAGCGCTCTCTCGAACCAGCTGATAAAAGGAAAGCTAAGTCCTATCATGACCACCAAGAAGATAATGCCTAAAACCATAAGATCAGGAGATTTTGTAATCATAATAATTAATGCGATAGAATAAAGAGCGAATATCGCGTAACAACCGAATTGCAGCTTCTTTTTAAATGACAAGGCTTGAAAATTCATCAGCATATCCCCTTTTGGAATGTATGTAAAAATCTTACTTATGTCAGCATTATATCACCCAATAGTACCATGGTCTATAGTCCGAATCCCGATACTTCAACATGCTTCGACCTTTTTAGTCACAATAGGACTTTGGATGCAAAAAACTAATAACGAATGGAGTAGATGTGGACTATGATTACTTATTCAGGAATTCATCATGTAAGTTTGACCGTGCGGGATCTGGAGCGTGCCAAAGCCTTTTATACAAAAGTGCTTGGCTTAAACGAAATTGAGCGTCCGCCCTTTGATTTTGCTGGAGCGTGGTATGCGGTTGGCGAGGGTGGTCAGCAGCTGCATTTAATTGTTCATGAAGGGGAAACGCTGCGGCAAGGTGAGATTAATACACGTGATGGACATTTCGCGATTCGGGTTGGCAGCTACAAAGAGGCGATTGCTTGGCTGGACCGGCAAGGTGTTCCGTATGAGGCCAGACCGTTTGCCAAAGCAGGCTTTCCGCAAATCTATGTGCTCGATCCGGACCGGAATATCATTGAATTCAATGCGGAGCAGTATGATGGGGAATAAGATGGTGCAATAGAACTGTAGTTTACAATTTATCCTAGATCGATGATCTAGGATTTTTTAGTTTTGCGTCATTACAGAAATGTATGCGTTGCAGTAATCGCTCATCACGAGCACTATTAGTCATTGAAAGAGGATAACAATTTAATCAAATTATGGTAATATTAGTGTGGTCCCCGCATGATTACCCAATGGAGGTTTTGGATGAAAAAGTTTATTATCGGACTAAGCTGCGGCTTAATTATCTCTATCTGTAATATTGCTTATGCTTCTGAATCGATTAAAGCTATCTTATTCCCAGTAAAGTACACATTTAATGGCACGGAACGAAAGCTTCCATCCAATTATAAGACTTTAAATATCGATGGAGATACTTATGTGCCGACACGTTTTTTAGCAGAAAATATGGGCTCCTATGTTGCGTATGATGAAGCGGCCAAAACGATTAACGTTCAATTTCCATCGCTATTAGAAGTTAAATCAGATGTGCATTCAAATAATGAAAACGATATTTTCACCCTGTCTCTCTTTTCAGATAAAACATCTTACAAGAAGAATGAATTTATGAATATTTGGGCCAATCTGCGATATAAAGGCAACTCGGATCTCGATATTGAACATACAGGTCAAATTACTAGCTTCTATATTAAGGATGAGAAAGGAAATCGGGGCGATCTGGGAAGGACCTTTGCGGTGTTTCCTTCAGTATTAAAGCCAGGCGTTGAACATAAAAAAAATTTTCCACTGTGGCTACTGCAGCAATATAACTTTGATTATCATAATTTTGATAACAGGATCGAGGATACACGCTTATTCCCAACCACTTTACCTTCAGGTACTTACAAGATAGGCGTTGAAGCTCGTTATATTCTCAATCATGCTTATAAGGACGAAATAACACTAAAAACTGAAATAGAAATAACCGTTGAATAAGATCATTATAGGATTAGAGCCCCTTGCAGCTAATGCTGGCAGGGGTTATTTGTGTCACTTTTTGTATCTAAATGTTGAAATTTAGGAAGTTTTCTGAATATTGTAAATTTTTGTTGAATATAGTAAATATATTACATATAATGGGGCTACAGCCCTAGAGGCTGTAGGAAATATAATTCAAAACTAGGTAGGAGGATGTTAATGATATTAGAAAATGTACCTTTGGCCAGACAGCTTGAGATTGTATTCCGGGAAATAAAGGAGGAGCTGGCTCAACTGACCTCAGGAACAGTATTTGTGCAAATCCGAAACAATGTTATTGGCAAGTTCGGGGTTAGGGCGTTTCCACTTGAGAGTAAAGGAAGCCAGTTGCACAAAATGGAAAGGGGGCTTTCGGACCCGGAGCTGCAGACGTTTAGAATGACGGCTATGGAATCCTTGAAGCTCAAAAATTGGAGTCATGGTGAAATCCTGTTCGAATTCGCCAAGCGGCAGGACAAGCTGTGTACAAGCGTGGCCTTCGAGTCAAATTACAACATGGCAAGTATCTTCACGGATAAAGGGAAAGACAGAGATCATCACAGAAAATAAGGTTTAATTTTTATTATTCCGCACTTATTCCTTATTCATTTAAAGAGAGCACCTCTTCGTCTTGGTATTTGGAAGCGTTAAGCTGACGGTACTGGCGGAGGGGTGTTTTACATATTTTTATCTGTGATTTTTGCCTAATGTAAGTCTTGAAATTTGCCGAAAACGACGATTTATGGTATAATTTCATTGAAAACACGAGGAAAGGAGGTGTAATTGAATGATATCTCTTCATAGGTCGTCCAATCGTTTGTTTTCTATTATTATGATTGCTGTATTTATGCTTTTCACCACACCAACCCCTAGTCTGGAAATTCATGCTGGCGAAACCGTTCGAACCTCTTCTTCTCAAGGAATTGAGTACAATACCAACCTGGTTGTTCGGAAAAACACGGTTTCTGAGAGTAAAAGATTTGCCTCCTATGTCCCCGCCTTATTATTTGTGTTATGCGTTGTACTTCATTTATCTTTACGTGCATTGCCAACAACCCGCGCTTCGTTTCGCCCCCAGATTGCCCGTCGTTTAACTCGTATGCTGTTGCTCCCCATCAAATTCACTTCACTTAACGTGTAGTTTTTTCTAGTCCTCAGTAAGCTTATAACGTCCATTTTTGAACATGCTGTTTGAGCTGTTTGCATCTGAAAATTTTCATGCAGCCAATGGTTTATTTGATGCTGCCTATGCTTTGTTTGAAACCGAAAATAATGGACATGAGGGTTTATTTATGCTGCCTATATCTTGTTTTTTTGAAAAAAACATGGATGTGAGGGTCTATTTAGTGCTGCGCATAAATGGTTAGCCTTATTGGCTTGGCATCCCCTACTCATGCTTAATATAAGTAATTTTTGAAGCTGCATTATATAGTTCAAATAGTTCAGAAGAACCTTTAGGAGGATTTATATCTATGAATATTCGGGAAATTGAGCTTCCGGGCATTGGTAAAAAGTTTCAGGTGACCACGCGAGGAGGCGATAAGTTAGTAATTGTTATCCATGATGATGGAAGAAGAGAATGCTACCATTTTGATCATCAAAACGCTGAGGATAGCATCTCTTTGGTTACTCTGGATGATGATGAGGCGCGGCTGGTTGCCGGTATTATTGGCGGTATGAACTACAAACCGAAGGCACTAGAGACTATTGAAGTTGCGTTGGATGATTTGATTATCGAATGGTATCGGGTGGAATCCGAGTATAAATGCGTAGGCCAAACGATTGGCGATTTACGCGTTCGTCAAAACACAGGCGCTACGATAATTGCCATTGTAGAGAAGCAAAAAAAAGTTATAAATCCGGGACCGGATATTGTCATAACTGCAGAGTCTACCCTAGTAGTAGCTGGAGAAAGGGGGCAGCAAAAGCATTTTAAAAATATTTTAATGAATGGACGTGGGTGAACGTATGAACTATATGGTATTTGAAATAGGATTGGCGATCGGACTTATTGCGCTTGCTGGATTACTGTCGGCTAAATTGCGTTTCTCGGTCATCCCCTTTTATATATTAGTCGGTATGGCAGTAGGGCCTCATTCCATTAATTGGTGGCATTTTGATTTGCGTTTTATAGAAAGCGCTGAGGTCATTGAGTTTCTCGGAAGAATCGGGGTTTTGTTTTTATTATTTTATTTGGGGCTTGAGTTTTCGGTGGGGAGACTTATCAAGTCTGGAAAATCCATTGCTCTGGGTGGAACCATTTATATCCTGATCAATTTCACGCTTGGCTTATTGTTTGGTTGGCTTGTCGGGCTGCCGATGCTTGAAATTTTGATTGTTGCGGGAATTACGACCATTTCATCGAGCGCGATAGTGGCTAAAGTGCTGGTTGATTTAAAACGAACAGCAAACCCTGAGACCGAAATGATACTGGGCATCATTATGTTTGAGGATATATTTCTTGCCATTTATATTTCTATCGTGTCCGGGCTTGTGCTCAGTGGCTCTACCTCGATTGGCGGGGTTGTTCTCTCAGCGTTAATCGCGCTTGGATTTATGCTGCTAGTTCTCGTAGTAGGGCGTAAATCCGTCCCTTTTCTCAATCGTTTCTTGCAAATACGCTCCAATGAGCTGTTCCTACTCGTTATATTTGCTGTACTGTTTATTGTTGCGGGCTTCTCCGAAACGATCCATGTGGCAGAAGCGATTGGAGCGCTGTTAGTTGGGCTGGTGCTTGCAGAAACGGAGCATATGAAACGAATTGAGCATTTGATTTTACCGTTCCGTGATTTTTTTGGGGCGATCTTCTTTTTCAGCTTCGGGCTGACGATTGACCCATTCTCACTTGGGGGAGCCGTGTGGTTATCTCTGGGAGCTGTGCTGCTGACGCTTGCAGGAAATTTTGCCGCTGGTATGTGGGCGGGTCACTCGGCTGGCCTTTCTCCGAAGGCCTCGGTAAATATTGGTCTCACAATTGTTGCGCGAGGAGAATTTTCCATTATTATGGCTAATTTAGCTAAGTCCGGGCATCTACTGCCGGTTATACAGCCGTTTGCAGCACTGTATGTTCTTATTCTGGCTGTGCTTGGACCGCTGCTGACAAAGGAAAATAAGCACGTTTATGCAGTCTTGGACTTTCTATTTAAAATATCGGCCATAGGCAGTAAAAAGGCTAAAAAAGCTGAAACACAGTGACGCTATCATGTGCCTCAAATAAGTAAATCGGAACTTGACTTCTATTCCTTTGTGGGTGAGGAGGAGTTGGATGAAAACATTAAAAGAGTATGTTTGGGATTGGGATGGGGTAGGACTGGGCCAACAGGCACTGTTTACTTTAACAAGCTATGAGACTGAGCTAATCGATGGGGGCTCGGTACTGGAGCATATGCAGGAAACGAGTACCGTAGCAGCTTATGTCATTGCAATGGCTACTGCGCTTTATTGTGTGAGCCGACTTTCTAAACGTTCATCTATAGTCCGAATACTAAGAGTTAGCAGCTGTCGGATTGTTGAGATTAGTGAAGCGATTACAAGCGTTACAGGTCGCAGGGCAGTATTGCTTGGCAGTAAATCGAGCAACAAGGGATTGCCGGTGCAAACGCTTCGGTTGGAGATTTACAGATTAGAGGAAGTGATGCTATATGATTTAATACGAGCAATCGACCAAGAGGCAGATATAGAGATTCTTTCGGTTACTTCCTTGTATGGGGAAAGTGGAAGCAGATAGAAATGGATGTAAAGCCTCGCTGACAGCTTTTGTTGGCGGGGCTTTTCAATTGGAAAAGGCGACCCCTGGGGAGTCACCTCGTGTAAGTATGGAAGCCAATCATTATCTTGAAAACTTGCCTGCAAGCTGTTGTTCTGCGATCTGTACAAGACGACGGGTGATGTGGCCACCGATTGCACCAGTGTCACGAGTTGCCATGAAGCCATAGTAACCATCTTGCGGAATTTGAATGCCCAATTCTTGTGCTACTTCGTATTTGAGCTGCTCCAAAGCTTGGGAAGCCTGAGGTACAACCAAAACGTTGCTGCTGCGGGATTGTCCTTGTGCCATAGTTATCACCTCCGTTCCTTAGGTAGTATGTGTCAAAAGATGAAATATACACATAGGAAAAAATGGAAAATGAATCCATTAAAATTTAGTTATTTAATACAAAAGCAAGGCGGCTATACATCCTATTTTAGTATGCTTATAATGAAGGATATGGTTTGTACCGGAACGGAACCAGAGGGGAAATAAAGGAGCTGTGACTTATGTTTACTTTACAGTGCAAAGGCTGGTCATGGGATAAGGACCTGCAAATTATTCATGCCGATGTATACCTTGAAGTGGATGGGGAAGTACTCATAGACGAGCCGTTATGTGTGGATGTGGGGCTGCCTGCTCTTCTGTACAGTATATATCGGGATGTAGAACCGAATCGTTGGGCATCGCCTGATGACTGCTTTCGGATGCCTTTTTTCTGTTGCGGTTGTGGTGACCCGGAGTGCAGGGCATTTTCGTTTCGTGCCCGACATCTGAATGAAGGAATGCTGGAGCTGACGGAAATAGAGGAAAGACAGCATGCAGAGCCTAGAATATTGGGCACCTACTTGGTTCCATTGGAGGCATACAAGACTCAAATTATTCCCATTGCCCTCGAGTACCTGTCTTTCGTAAAGGGTTTGGAATATAGGCCTTATTATACGGATACAACTAAGGTGGTCGAACAATTGGTAAAAGGTGTATACTAATTAAAGAGGAAGTTTCTGGAAGGTGGCGAGTAGAATGAGTTCGGCAGAATGGGTGCTGGCGGGAACGCTGGAAGAATTGAAAACCAGCGGCTCCAAGGTGATAAAAGGAGGAATAGCTGTCTTTTATCATGAGGATAAGGTGGCTGCTGTGGACAACCGCTGTCCTCACCTTGGTTTTCCGCTTCATTTGGGAAGCGTTTGCAATGGGGTTCTGACCTGTCACTGGCATCATGCTCGCTTTGATGTTTGCAGCGGGGGGACATTGGATCCATGGGCGGATGATGTTCCGGCGTACGACATTAAGATTGAGGGGAATGAAGTTTGGGTTAATGCCAAGTCAAGGAATACCGATACGATAGAGAAGCTAAAGCGCAGGCTGCAGGAAGGGCTGGAGCAGAACATCGGAATTGTAATAGCGAAGGCTGTAGTAGGACTGGTTGAATCAGGTGTACCAGCGGATGCTATCGTTCGTATTGGGATTGAGTTCGGCACGTCACAAGGTACAGGATGGGGATCAGGCTTGACGATTCTAACCGCTATGCGCAGCGTATTGTCTAAGCTGGACAAACCGGGACAGATTCTTGCCCTGTATCATGGTCTTGTGCACGTTGCCAGAGCCAGCTCCGGACGCGCTCCCCGCCATCTACTCGGTCCCATGCCAACAGCAGGAGCTCATGCGGATCGACTCCTGGAATGGTACAGAAGCTGCGTTGAGGTCCGGGATACACAGGGCGCAGAGAAAGTACTGCTGACCGCAATCTCCAACGGCGTCCCAATAGAAAGGCTGGCAGAAATGATGCTTATTTCTGTGACCGATCATTTTTATTTGGACGGCGGGCATACCTTTGACTTTCACAACAAGGCATTCGAGGCCTTGGAGTATACAGGAGCCGACTCGGTTGAACGGATTCTGGCTTCGCTTGTTCCGTTAGTTGGTGATCCTGCCCGCAGCGAGGAATTGCACCATTGGCAGGCGCCAGTCGATTTAGTTAGCCCTTTAAGACAAGCATTTGAGCGGATTCAGAAGCAGAAGCAGCGGGACATCTCCGAGCAAGAAGATCTTCTGGATGAGGAGGCATTTGTAGAGCTTGTATTAAGTGATCGTCCGATCGAGACCGTTGAACGAATAGTGGAGCTCATTGTTGCAGGGGAAGCTCCTGTACGTCTAGCCCGACTTATTACCGTAGCCGCTGCGGAACGTATCGTCCGGTTCCATACGCAAAACGATTTCCGGGACTGGGTAGCGGTGCTGCATACATTTACTTATGCCCATGCCGTGCATGAGCGGCTGCATCGCTCTCAAGAGACTCTGCTAAACAGGGCGCTGTTCTATGGAGCGATGGCGGTTTACCATGACCGGTTTCTAAACGTCCCTAGGGCGAACAGGCCTAAGATCAGTGACAAGGAGGAGACAGACGGCAGAGGTGGCGGTGGCTCTCCGGAGGAGCTGCTGGGGCTGCTGGATCAGAGGCAGCAGGTCAATGAAGCAGCCAGCTGGGTTGCTGAATACTTACGCGCTAAGGGAAGCCCGGAAGTACTGCTCAATACGTTAGGCCACTGTTTGCTTCGGGAGGATGCTGAATTTCATACGTTCCAGATGTACGAAGCAGCTGTAGCGGAATACGGACATTGGGAGACACGCTCCGATGCATTTGCTGAATATGCCAAGGAAACCATTTTACTTGCCTGTACCCGTTATTTAGCGGCTCATGCACCAACTGCGAGGGAGCTTCCTCACACTGCAAAAATTGCTTGGCGATTATATCGGGGGGAACGGCTGTTTGAGGAAGAATAATAGAAATAGGCTGCAGCTGCTGCAGCCTATTTCTAATCCTGAACAATTGGAAAGCTAACTTCGATGGTTGTCCCTATATTTTCCTTACTAAATACAGTAACCTCACCATGATGATTTTCAATAATCCGTTTACTAACCATGAAGCCCAAGCCGGTTCCATTTTCTTTAGTCGTGTAAAAGGGTTGCCCTAATTTGTATAGGATATGTGCGGGAATTCCACATCCCTGATCTATGAAACGAAGCAATAAGGTATTGTTTGCTTTACTGGTCAATTGAATAACTAAAGTTCCGCCGCTTGGCATGGCTTCAATCGCATTTTTAATAAAGTTGATACACACCTGCTTCAATTGATTTTCATCACATTGAATATGGGGAATCGATGAATCGAATTCCGTTATAATCTGGACATTATTGATGATAGCCTGAGTTTCTAACAGGGTAGTCACTTGGGCTAACAGCACACGGATGTCTTTACGTTCCAGTTGAACCACCTGAGGCTTTGCCAGTATTAAAAGTTCATTTAAAATCACTTCAATGCGCTCAATTTCGGAGGTTATGATATCATAATACATCTTTTTCTCGGAAACTCCCGATTTCATAAGCTGAATAAACCCTTTAATTGCGGTGATCGGGTTGCGAATTTCATGAGCGATACCTGCTGCGAGCTGACCGGCAATGGATAGCTTTTCGGATTGTATCATTAATTCCTCAGCTTTCTTTTTGTCGGTGATATCTCTCATAATAACGGCCCATCCACTTATATTGCCATTTTCATCACGAATACAAAAGCTTGATAAAGTAACCTTTAGATCAACGCCATCTCTTCTATTTCTGACGGTTTCGTACCCCTGGGAGGTCTCATTGGATTTTATTCGGACAAGATTTTGAGTGACCTCCCACTTTAGGTTGGATGGAATAATGGGTAAATCCGTTATATTCCGTCCAACGATCTCGCACTCTGTCCAACCATACATAGTTTCAAAAGCTTGATTGATTCTGACTGCTTTGTCTTCTAAATTCATAATAAGAATGGGATCCACATTATGATCAATAAACGATTCCAGCTGCTCCTTTGCCGCTTTTAACACATTTTCCGCTTGTTTACGAGAAGTGATGTCCCTACCAACGGCTAGTATGTTTATGATTTCTCCTGCTTCATTCCGTATGATTGTGGCGGTTGTTTCAAACCATACATAGTGACCCTGCTTATGACGAATTCGGCATATAAAGATATCAATATCTGAATTTTGCATCAGGCAATTATTGACCAACGGGGCTGCATCATCCGGATGCCAAAATTCTATCGCTACTTTACCTACATATTCATCAGGCTCATAACCAAGTGAAGCTTTTATAGAGGGAGAAACATATCGAGTTATACCGTCAGGCGTTGCAAATGAAATAATATCTTGTACATTTTCTGAAAAGAGCTGGTATAATTGTTGGGTTTCTTCCAGCTTTTTTGTCAGTTCTTTTTGATAAGTGATATCTCTTGCAATTCCATAGACACCTATGACTTGTTGGTCAACAATGATCGGGATATTGGTCACATCAAAAGTTGTATAGTTGTTATTTTTATTAATAGCTACAGCTTCATAACGTTGTGCAATCCCTTTTGTCGCTTGATTGAAATGGTATTCCACCTGCGGAAGGCATTCGGGATCTGTGAGGGCACGAAAGTTCATCGCATTTTCAACGATTTCTTGGTATGTATATTTCATCGTGTTCAAAAAGGATTGATTAACAAAGACATGATTTCCATTTAAATCCATGGAGTAGATCAAATCAGGATGGTGATTAAATAAGGAGCTATGGTGCTGAATATCGTACTGTAAGTTGCGCTCTTTTGGGATTCGTTCAGAGCCTTCATCTTGATATTCTTCTTCATCCAGCTTTTGATCATTTGCCTCCATAAATTGTGATAAAAGATATAAGGGGTCTCCATGCTCTCCCTTAATTAAAGATAATGTGGATTTTATCCATATAGTATCGTTCTGTTTATTTAATAAACGTTTATCCGATTGGTACAATTCAAGGGAACCCTCAATTAATTGGTTCGTGAATGCCAGATCCGCCGCCACGTCATGGGGATGGGTAATATCTGAAACAGTCATTTGAAGCAGCTCATTCTCCGAAAATCCTAGCATTGCGCAAGCAGCAGGATTTACTTTAAGGATGGACCCATTCAATGCTAATAGTGTCATGCCAATTGGAGCATATTGAAATGCTTGAACGAATAATTGTTGACTTGCTAGCTGTATCTCAACCGCCATAACCATCCTCCTAATAAATAAGCTTAGTTAATTAGAGCTTCTAGCAATTGAACTGTTTTCCTTCTCATATATGAAAACTTTGAATAATTATTATTTAGAAATATTTGGTGTATACAACTGGCATAAACGTTGAGCACCATGAGGGGGGCATAACGATCGCAGACAAAAAGGAACCTGAGGCGAAGCCTCAGGCTTTTCTTATTAGTATTTACTGCTTTCACGATAAGAGCTTGGAGTCACGCCCTCGTATTTTTTGAACAGACGAATAAAGGTACTGATGCTGTAAAAGCCAACCAGATCGCATATATCTTTGATGAATATTTCGTCGTTTAGCAGCAGCAGCTTGGATTTCTCGACACGAAGCTTATTGAGATAGTCGGTCAATGTGTCACCAACCTGCTCCTTGAAATAACGGGATAGGTAGGAGGGATGAATTCCGAAGCGTTCCGAGATTGTATTTACTGAAAGATTGTGATCACGATACTGATCGTTGATGAAGTCGAGGATGTCCTCCTTGAGTCGGAAATTGTGGCTCTTCTTCTTAGATTCTACATGTCCGCAAACTTTTCGTAAGAAAACGGTCATTCGATCCTTCATAGCAGATACGGTAACGCCGTTCATAAGATCTTGGATAGCCTTCATGTTCTCTTCATACAGCTCGGACTGGCCTAAATTGACCTCAATAGCTGCTTTCATCATCGTGCTTATCATATCGAACATCAGGCACCGGACCATCTCTATGGAAAGGTTAACCTCCGACAAGTTGAAATGGATGACCTCGTCCAAAACTCCCTTGGCCTGATCAAATTCGCCTGCTTTGACATAATTGATCAACTGCTGTTCTTTCTCCATAGGATACACGTACGACATCCCTTGATTCTTGATTTGGTCATAGAAAATGATCGTCTGCGTTCCGAGCAGCATCTTATATTCCATCGCTTCCAATGCTTCCTGATAAGCGGCCGGAAGCTCCGCGACTGATCTATGCAGAGTGCTGACTGCTGCGGTGAAATAGATGTGAAACCGGGTGCCGATGAAACGCTGCGCTTCCTCGGCAATTCTCACTAAATCCTGCTTGGCATCCTCAGGCCCCGTGCCTGACTTAAAATTGACGATGCAGGCCAGCATTTCGTCGATTTCCACCATCCAGCCTTGATGCTGCTGACAGGTCAATTCTTCCACGATGTTGGAAACAATCAGTCGAACGAATTCACGTTTCTTCTCAGCGTCCGTTTCATCCTGACGGAAAAAGCCGCTGAAATCCTCCAAATAGAACAAAAGAACCGTGAAGTCCTCCGAACGAAAGGCTACCTTGTATTCCGACATAACCTGCTGAACTGGAAAATCATGCTGGATTCTTCCTTTCAGCAGTCGGACGAACAGACTCGAACGCAGCACATTTTTTTGCTTTTCGAGCATCTGATTCATTTCATTGTTACGGTCCATGGTGTTTTCTATGGCTTCTTCGATATAATCGTATTCATTGAGAGCTGAGTGCGGGTCCAGCTTAGAGCGTTCAGCTAATGCACGGACAAGCTGCCGGAGCGGATAATAATTACGCCTAGCCAGCAGTACGGCAAGTACGGTACCTATGAGTAAAGCAATGAAAAGGGTAAGAAGGGTTAAATTGCGGACATACTCGGCTTTCTCGCTATACAGGCGGGATGGGAGGACGTAAACATATTTCCAATTGGTCCGATTGGATTGAATATAGGAAATGACCACATTTTCATTGTCCCACCTGCTGTGAACGACTCCAAGATCTCCGTTCAATTGGTCAAAGCTGCGCGGTCCTTGTTTCTTTTTTTCAGAGGAGGCAAGAATTTGGTTCGATCCATCGACAATATAAACCTTGCCTTGATTATAAGATTGAATGTTCTGAATAGCCGACAGCAGGCGTTCTTCATTTAATTCAATGACCAAAGTAGCGAGCGGTGTATTCCGTTCATCAATGGGTAATGATTGAGCGAATAGGATACCAGCTGCTGCTTGCCCCTCTACTTCCTGCATATTGAAAAACTGTCCCCTGTACTTCTGCTCAAGGAATCGCTTCCATTCTTCCAAAGCCAAACCGGATGAGGAGAGCATGAGATCATAATACATGGGTGTGTCATAATAGGAGGTCTCCGTCAATACAAAGCCGCCAGTCCGAAAATATACATAGAAGTGATCGACATACCGGTTGGTATTGTTATATACCTTGAAATCAGTAAGAGCTTGCACCATAGTAATCCGGTCCTCAGCTTCAAGATTCTCGGGCGTTCGCATCAATTGACGTATTTTGGGGTTAAACGCAATCATCTCGCTAAGGCGGTAGGTGTAATCTATATGACCGTCGATATCTTGTTGAAGCTGTGAGAGCAAGGCTGTATTAGCTCGGTTAATTTCGTCCTCGATCACTTGTTTCGTTTGGAAATATACCACCAGCATCATCACAATGGGAATCAGCAGCACCAGAGCGTATGAGCGAAGCCATCTATTCATCACACTGTTAGTTATTCGACCGTTCACTGCTACCACTCTCCGTAGTTCTATGCATTATCCTTTTATAGACCCAATCATAACACCTTTTACAAAGTATTTCTGCATAAAGGGATAGATGAATAGAATGGGCAGCGTGGCTACCATAATCGTCGCATATTTGATGCTTTCGCCGACTGCTTCCACCTCTCCGGCAGAGGATTGACTGGTCATATAATCGGTGCTGTTTTGGATCAAAATTTCCCGTAGAATCAGCTGAAGCGGAAACAAATCTCTATCCCGCAAATACAGCATAGCTGAAAACCAGGCATTCCAATGACTCACTCCATAAAATAGGATCATAACTGCAATGACAGGCATGGACAATGGGATCACAACACGAAACAGTATCGTAAAATCCTGTGCTCCATCCATTTTAGCCGATTCAACGAGACTTTCAGGGATCGAGCCGAAGGATGTGCGGAGAATGATCAAATTCCAGGTTGAGATCAGGCCGGGTATAATCAGAGCAAGCAGATTATTGCCAAGATGCAGCCAGTTATTTACCAATAGATAAGAAGGAATCATGCCTCCTGAGAAAAACATCGTAAACACAATCAGAAGCATTATTTTGTTTGTCCAAGGCACCCCTTTACGAGATAGCACGTAGGCTCCCATGCAGGTTAATACTAAGTTCAGCAGCGTGCCGAGTGCAACAATAATTAAGGTGTTGCTATAGCCTCTGATAATGTTTGGATTCTGAAATACAAGCTTATAAGCTTCAACGGTAAACCCTTGCGGCCAGAGTAGAACTCCGTTATGTGACATAAGCAACCTGGAATCGCTGAAGGAAGACATTAGCACGTAAACAAAGGGATATAGTGTAATGGCAACCATCAGCAGCATGAATAAGGTATTAATAACCGAGAACGTCACTTCTCCGGTGCTTTTACGAATGGTGTTCAAGATAGGTCATCCTCCTTACCATAGGCTGCTTTCGCTAAGCTTACGGCTTATTTTATTTGCTACAATCAGCAGCAAGAAATTGACTGCGGATTGGAACAAGCCAACGGCTGTCGCATAGCTGAACTCGAACGAAGAGCCAAGACCCTTGCGGTAAACGAAGGTATTGATAACATCGGCGGTGACGTAGGTGTTTGGATTATAGAGCAGAATAATTTTTTCAAAACCGATATCGAGCATATGGCCGATTTTCAGGATAAATAAGATGATGATGATAGGTGCAATCCCGGGCAGTGAAATATTCAAGGTCTGTTTCCAACGGTTAGCTCCATCGATTTTGGCAGCTTCATATAGCTCAGGGTTAATGCCGGTAATAGCCGCTAAATATATGATTGAGCCCCAGCCGACACTTTGCCAAATATCCGATGCGATGTAGACGGTGCGGAAGTATTCTGGATGTGCGAGCAGTGCCGTGCGTTCCATGCCGAACCAAACCAGCAGATCGGTAATGACGCCTTCTCTCGCGACGAATTGAGTGATCATTCCGCATACGATAATAAGGGAAATAAAGTGAGGCAGATAAGTAATGGTCTGAACCATGCGTTTGAAGTAACGGCCTCCTATTTCATTGATCAGCAGTGCGAATAGAATAGGAGCCGGGAATGCAAACAACAGCTGGTATACATTCAGCAGCAAAGTATTTTTGAGCAGGCGTACGAAATAGTAGCTGTCGAAGAAGCTTTGGAAATGCTTGAATCCAACCCATGGACTGTCCATAAAGCCTTGTGCGACCCGGTAATCCTTAAAGGCGATAAGCGCCCCATACATCGGCACATAGTGGAACAATACATAATAAAGCAATACGGGGAAAATCATCAGGTATAAATACTTATGCTTTCTGTAGTCAAGCCGCAAACTTCTCATAATGTCAGGTTCACCCCCAAATATCTTGAAAACAAGCTGGCAGGGCATCCGGTGCGGTCGCCCTGCCACATGCCTTCTATTTACGTTTGTTATAGCGCTCCATTGCAGCTTGCTTGAGGGCGATGGCGCGTTCAATTTTGAGATTTTTCAATTGGTTTTTATATTTATCAAATTGGCTAAGAGGCTCGGCGCCCATGACGAATTTCAGGAACATTTCGCTTTGGTACGTATTGATTTCAGCCATAATGGAAGATAATTCACCGGCTTCTTCCGGTGATTGGGATATGCGTGGCAGCAATATTGCATCTGCATTCTTCTGGTGCTTGCTGAAGATGGCGGAAGCTTCCTTCTGCTGCTTAAGAGCAAAATATTGATCGGCATAGCGATCATCCCCGACAAGTCCAGGTGAAGGTTGGGCGACACGCAAATATTTGGACATCGCTTCGCCTATAGATAGCTTATCTGGATTGTTAGTAATCAGTTCTGAATATTTAGGATATCCATTCACCATATTGTAGGTTTGGCCTTCCACGCCGAATGATTTCAACATATGGCCTTCATTGGAATAGAAGGTATCCAACCATTTGGCCGTTTCAGCAGCATGCTTATTGGAGGGCGTTATTCCTGCGCTGCCGCCACCGCGGTATTCATATGGCTTGTTGATGAATTTAGGCTCATCGCCTTTACGAAGCACGGGATAGGGAGCTCCGACCAAATCATATTTCGGATCTTTACTCTGCATGGCGTTCAAATATTTGCCTATTCCGCCGCCGACCGCCGCAGTAAGGGCGCCTGCAGTATTATTCGTTATTTTGGCATCCAGGGACTTGGCATCCTGAGTAGCGAAGTCAGGGTCAATCAGACCTTCCTTATACCAAGCATTCAATTGAGTCAAATAATCTTTATAAGCAGCTTCATAAGGACCGTATTTAATTTTCCCATTGTCCTGATAAAACTCCCACCCAATACCATATGCGCCATTAAACAGCTCTTTATTGAAGTCAGATAGACGGATCGTAAATGGAGCTTTGCTGCCTTTCTTTTCCTTGAACTGCCGCAGTACATTCGTCCATTCATCTATAGTTTCAGGTACGGTTAAGCCTAAGTCAGTAAGCCAATCTTTGCGCAGGACTAGACCGCTGGATACGGCGTTGTTGCCGATTCCGATGCCAGGAAAGACATAGATGCTGCCGTCGTCGGTCACAATTTCTTTCTTGAAGCTGGGATGCTCATCTAAGAATTTTTTTAAGTTGGGAGCATTTTTGTCTATAATTTCATTCAATTTGATCAGCACTTTATCCGAAATCGCTTTCTCAGGACCTCCCGGATATTTGGTGAAATCACTCTCAATGATGTCAGGAAGATTACCGGAGGCGATCATAAGATTAAATTGCTCGTTCTCACTGCCGACTGCTGGGTGTTGAAAATCCACTTTTATGCCTGTACGTTTTTCCATTTCTTGATAGACCAAAGCTTCACTGAAGCTTTTCAAGGAGCGAGCGGCATCGGCAGGCATCGCAACCCAATAAGTGAGCTTAACCGGGCCTTTCGATGGTTGCTGTGCTTTGTCTGCTGCAGAGTCTGTTTGATTAGAGGCTGAGCATCCGCTAAGCAGGCTTCCTGTTAAAGCCACAAGGACCGTATAGATTCCAATTTTTCGTTTCAAGTTCGAGACCTCCCTGATTATCTTCTTCTTTATACAGGCCTTCTTCTAAGTATACTTAGGTATACTTGGAATGCGATATTCAATGTCTACTCAGGCTTTGCAATTCATGACAATGTCTGGTTTGGAGCTGAATAAGTTAGCTGTGTACAGCCTCCGTCTGCCATCTTTCTAATTGCTCAAGCACAATGCTGCGAACGGTTTCCGCCATGTCGAAGTTCAGGTCTTTGGTTGGCTTCAAGGTGACCATGATAGAGAATTCAGGGTCTTGGACTAGGGGGACGATAACCTCTGCTATAGACTTCCTAATCTCTGGATGCTGCTCCGCTATACGGAATAATGCCATAAGGGAGAAGGAGAAGTATTGGAAAAAGTATTCATCATTATGATTAATAAACTCTACATCTGTAGAGAGATTTACAAACTGCTCCCGGTTCAGCATAATGTCCAGCAGCTCGGTCACAATTTCTGTATCCTTGAGCTTACCAAGCATGTATATGGAGGCATAGCCGCGTACTTGATTGTATTTACGGCTTGTTTGGGGTACGAATGTGTCCCGTTCCCGCATCATTTCTCTCAGTACAGGGATGGCTGAGGCATCTCCTTGCAGCGCCAGAGCAAAGGCACTGTTTTTGCGCAAATGCTCATCATCCTGCTGAGACATCCATCCTCTCAAAGTGGCATTGATCGCAGCGCCTATTCTTTTGGATGACCAGATTGCGATACCCGGCTTAAGGCTTCGCAATCCCTCATGAATTTCCTCGTGTTTAGTAAGCCAACCGAAGGAAGTAATGCTATCGTCCTGAGTGGACAGGCTCTCCTTGAATCGGACGTGATTGGAAGGGCGCAGACATCCATTTCTCAGCAGCAGCGGCTTCAGGCGCGCGTAGGGGATATCGCGTAAGGGCAGCTGATCCTGAATAGCAACTAACGCGGCTAGCGCTGCGGCTTCACCGCATTTTTGCATATCGCGCTTCATCCGCACGCAAGCAGCCAGATCATGGTCAATGGCCAAGGAGCGGCCTGCAACCATGACATTGTCATAACCTTTGGGAATGATGGCCCCAAGTGGAATAGGAACGGACATCGTAATGCCCCACATGCTTGCAGCTACGGCCCAATCCTGCTGCAGCTCGCTTTCGAAAGCAATGTCTTTACCATGGTTATCAATATTGGAATAAGCGTAAAACAAGGGTTGATCGGACAGTCGGTCCTCCAGCACATTCGCAAAGGTAACCTGCTCCTCTCCTTCGATGAATCTTCCTTCGCGAATTCCCAGTTGCGGGGCAAGCTTAAGGAATTTACATGATTCCTCGAAACGATCAGGCAGATGGGTAGCCATGCAGGCAGAACGGATAATAGCTTGACTCAGATCGCTTGCATTCGTTTGATCGACATACCCGGAGTCAGTGTAGAAAACACGGACCGCTTCGTTCTGTATGCTTATAACAGGATTAGAATAAGGCTGAACCTTGCCATCGATAGCTCGCCCCATCTTGCTGGCAGCTCCGATCATCGTTGTTATCTCTGCATCTCCTGACGCATCGATCAATATATGGCACCGGGCCTCCTCGACTCCGCAGGGGCCGATCCATCTGACGCCCTGCGCGGCAGCGCCCTCCATGTATACCCCGATCACGGTACTCTCAAATTTCAGGCTTACGCCTGCGTCCAAGGCGTGCTGATCCAGTACATATTTCTTTAGCTCGGCATTTATGCCTCCGGCTTTTGTATAGCCAACGGAGTCCAAATGATGTACTTCAGTATCTATTTCCTCAAACAGACCACCCTTTGAGCCGTAATAATACCCTACAATCGCACCGACTGTGCCTGCGCCGCCCATTGCGGTTAGACGTTCCAGTCCAAGCACGCGCAGTCCATTCCTGGCGGCGGTAATAGCAGCAATAGCGCCCGCTGTGCCCAGTCCTACTACAATAACGTCATAAGTCTGAATGAAGGCTGTGCTTTCTGATGGCTTGGTTATCACATTTCCTTGCTCACGTTGGTACAACATCATGTCGGTAGCCTCCTTTTCCATATGCATAGCCTGCATCCATTGCAACCAGCGGGTTGTCATAAGCACAGGAGGGGAGCCACACCCAGCCTTCTTTCAGCTCCTCGAAGCGGCTCGTCGGTGTAACGGTAAATTCGTCCGCAACAGCAGCGATGGTCCAGCCCTTCAGCTCCTCAGGTCTATCCTTCCAAACATTGTGCAATGTCTGTCTCGCCCCGGTCCAATCGGCAGAAGCGGGAAGCGGCAGCTGTAGGTAAGCCTCAGATGCAAAGGCGCCTGCGGTCATACGGTTATCTAATACATCCGGTATAAGCTGTCCACCTGCTGGTTTAACATGATGCAGCACTGCACTAATCGACTTGGCCTTAGCGGGAAATCTGCCTGGTGCAGATCTGCAATCGGATGTTGTGTCGACGATCCGATGTGCGCGTATTGTCCGGATACCACTCACATCGAATAATGTTACGTCATAACCATCTGCCTGCTTCTTAATTTCTATGAGCTCCGTCATAAATTGGACAGCTTCCGATAGACCGGCTTTGAGTAAAAGCTTATACAGGATAGGAGGGATACCACCCAAATGAACCTTACCGTCAGAAGTCAGCAGCTGTCTCACCAGCAGCTCCTGCTGGAAATCTCGGGTAAGCTGATGTTCCGGCAGTCGGCTCCAGCTTGTGCCTGTTCGATAACAGTTAATAAATTCATGACCAACCAAGGTTGTTCGTTCCACAAGCAGCGCTTCTTGATGTCCTAATCTGTGAGCTAAGCCAATTCCAGTGAAGGTTGCTCCTATAATGAGCGTCTCAATCGTTTCTTTCATGTTCTCCCCCCAAAGTTCAAGTATTTGCTGTTATTTCCTTTGAAGATACCCGATGCCCTTTTGTTGCAAAATCTGTGAAGAGTGTATGGAGCTGACAAGGAATCAACGAATGTGGCTTCAGTATAAGCAGGCGCCTGAGGGGATGACAATCTGCATTTCCTTTAGGGATGTTCATTTGATAACTATGTCACCACATGGAAATTCTTTTGATAAATGCACATCCGTTATATGCCCAAAAAAAGCCTCCATCCATAGGACGGCTTAGTGCCGAACCATAGACAGAGGCTATAATTAAAAGGAAGAATTGCATTACAAGTATCGATATCCCGGCAGCGTAAGGAAATCTACGAATTCCGAGTCTGTGGTCATCTTGGCAAACAAGCTGCTGGCCAGCTCGAACTTGCCTTTATTGAAAGCATCCTCTCCCCAAGCCTGCTTGATGCTCTCAAGCTCCTCTTGAAGAATTTGCTCGAATAGCTCAACGGTCACTTTTCTCCCGTCCTCCAGCACACCCTTCGGATGTCGAATCCATTGCCACACTTGAGCACGTGAAATTTCCGCAGTTGCCGCATCCTCCATGAGGTTGTTGATAGGAACTGCGCCATTGCCTCTCAGCCAAGCTTCCACATATTGAATGCCCACGCTTACGTTAAGTCGTAATCCAGTTTCTGTAATCGGACCGGTAGGTACCTCTAACAAATCGGCTGCTGTAATTACCACGTCGTTCAACTGCTTGCCGACCTGATTAGGTTGCGGCATGATTTCATTAAATACTTTCAAGGCAATAGGAACCAGACCGGGATGGGCAACCCATGTTCCGTCGTGGCCATTGCTTGCTTCGCGCAGCTTGTCGGCATGTACTTTATTCATGGCTTCTTCGTTAGCTGCCGGATTGTTCTTAATAGGGATTTGCGCAGCCATACCGCCAATGCAATGTGCAGCACGTTTATGGCAGGTTTGGATAGCCAGAAGGGAGTAAGCCTTCATGAACGGGGAGGTCATAGTAACTAAACCCCGATCCGGCAAAATGACATCAGGCTGGTTGCGAAGCTTCTTGATGTAGCTGAAAATGTAGTCCCAGCGTCCGCAGTTCAATGCTGCAATATGCTCGCGAAGCTCATACAATATTTCGTCCATTTCAAACGAACCAAGAATAGTTTCGATCAATACCGTAACTTTGATGCTTCCTTGCGGAACACCTAGCGCTTGTTGGGCATATACGAAAACATCATTCCACAAGCGGGCTTCCAGATGGCTTTCCAGCTTCGGAAGGTAGAAGTAAGGACCGCTGCCGTTATTCAATAGCTGCTTCGCATTATGAAAAAAGTACAAACCGAAATCAAATAAACTGGCCGAAACCGGTTGACCGTCTAGCTGCAGATGCTTTTCTTCCAAATGCCAGCCACGGGGTCTTGCAATCAGCACAGCAACCTCATCATTCAGCTTGTAGGTCTTCCCCTCAGGGCTGACAAAGTCAATCGAACGGAGTATGGCATCGCGTAGATTGATTTGACCTTGTACAGAATTCTCCCAAGTCGGAGAGTTAGCATCTTCAAAATCAGGCATAAACACTTTTGCTCCGGAATTGAGCGCATTGATAACCATCTTCCGGTCCCCGGCAGGTCCGGTGATCTCGACTCTACGGTCCTGCAAATCCTGCGGCACCTTGGCTACTGTCCAGTCACCTGAGCGGATAGCTGCGGTTTCAGCAAGAAAATCAGGCAGCTCTCCTGCATCGATTTTCGCTTGTCTTTCCGCTCTCTTTTGCAGCAATTCCTTACGAATTGGGCCGAACTTACGCTGTAGGCTGGCTACAAATTCCAATGCTTCTGGAGTCAAAATTTCCTGAAATGCTGGGTTTAATTTTCCTTTTATTTCAACGCGCATCGAATTAACACCCTCTCAAGTCGGTTTTATGAAGGTTACATTACTTGATTTCCAAGTCAAGCTTTAAGCGTTAACAACAGGGTTGTACAAAATGCCGATTTCTTCAATGATGCAAGAGATTTCGTCGCCTTTTCTCATAAATTCAGCACCTGATGGTGAACCGGATAATATAACGTCACCTGGCTGCAGAGTCATAACGCGGGATAGGTAAGAGATGAGGAAAGGGACGTTTAAAATAATTAAATCAATGCCGCTGTCCTGCTTCTTAATTCCGTTGTGAACGGCTTGAACTCGTATCGAATCCAACGGAAGCTCCGTTTCAATATACGGACCGAGAGGTGTGAAGGAATCGAATGATTTACCTACCATCCAATGACCATTAGGATGAAAAAATTGCGGAGCTGTCACATCGTTAGCTATGGTGTAGCCGAATACGTAATCCAATGCGTCCTGCTCAGAAACATGGCGCGCAGTTTTGCCGATAATTACCGCCAGCTCCGATTCGAACTTAACTTCCTCTATGCCGGAAGGAATGACGATAGGTTCTTCAGAAGCGATGACCGAGCTAACAGGTTTATAGAAAAATACAGGAATCTGCGGAGGCTGCTCCGGTTTAACGCCTCCTGGTACTATGTAATTACTTCCGACTCCAATAACTGAACGAGGCTCCAGTGGAGGGAGCAGGGTTACATTACTTAAATGGTTGGAGGGACCGGAATAGGTCCGGCCGTTAAACAGATTGCCTTCGATTTCATACAGGGTTTGCTCCCTCAGGACAGCGCTTTTTATTAAGCCAGTTTGTTTTTCCTGATAACGGGCGAATTTCATCGGCTCATCAGCTCCCTTTATTAGTATAAGTTCAATATAATGAACTTGGTTCAGTAAAATTATGAAATAATCATATCACCTTCAATATGCAGGGTCAATATAAAGGTAAGAATGTTTTTGGGATAGCAGCTGAGCCGTAGAGAGAACAATAAAGTCTTAAGTGGGGTCCGTGTGGTTTATAATCTACGTTTGCGCGTTGGAAGGAGCTAGTGTGTGGGGGTTACGCCGTAGTTGAAGTCGTGTACCGTAGAAAAAAAGCCCTCAAGTTTCTAAGTACAAACGTGAGAGCTCTTTGTGAATTAGTTGTTCTCGCTTGCAGCATTCGTGCTGAAGGAGAGCTTGTTTGCCAAGCTGAGGATGAGCTTCAGAGCTTGTTCACGCTTCTCCTCCCAATTATGCAAAGGCATAGAGAAGCTGATTGCTGCTATCATCTTATTGCCTGATTGGTAGATGGGCACTGCAATACAATTGAAGCCCATAACCCCTTCCTGAAGGTCAAGGGCATAGCCTTGTTGCCGTATGGCAGCCAATTGCTTGAGCAGCTCCTGCTTAGTCCTTAATGTAAACGGAGTCAAGCTTGACAAGGAGTCCTCCGTATAAAGCAGCCCGAGTTGAGTTTCATCGAGGGCGGATAACAGCATTTTGCCGAGCCCCGTCGCGTGGGCTGGCAGCCGCGTTCCTGGACCCGATACCATCTGAACAAGAGAAGGGGCCGCTTCTTTGGCCATGTAGACAATCTCTTTACCCTCCAAGCTTGCCAGCTGTATCGATTCATTAACCTCTCGCATATAAGCTGGAGCTTCCTTGCGGAAGGCATCAATTAAATCGAACTGCCGGAAGAAGGCGCTGCCCATCATTCCAAAATGCATGCCGAGAGTGTAAGTATCGGAGCGGTCGCGGGCCAGCCAATGGAGAGCTTCCATGGTTTGCAGCAGCGAGAACATGGAGCTTTTGCTAATTTCGAGCCGTTTGCATAAATCCGTCAGCTTCAGTTGGCCAGGCTCTTCTGCCACAAGCCGAGTGACTGCGTGCGCTTTTTCTAGTGCCGGCACCCAATATTTTCTGTCCATTCAAGTCCCATCCATTCCCCTGAGCTTCTATATTAAATAGTGAAATTAGTTCATTATAATGTACCGATATCTTATCATCACTTTTCAATTGTAGTCAAACGATTCACTTTTGCGATAAAGATGCTTGGAACGTCAATGGATTATAGAGCTATTTCAATGAGCAAATTAATGGACAGGGAATAGTAGGGCAGCCTACGAGCGGAATGATGGTTTAGAGGGGGGATGCCAGGGCTATTTATAGCCAGGCCTAACAAATAACAACCTTGGCATGCTGCCAAGGTTGTTATTGTTGTTGAAGATGCAATTACTTGTGTCAGCTACAGCTGGTTCAGAGCGTTTTATAAACAATCTTTAAGGCAACTTCCAGCTCCAAAGTATCTCCCGGCTGGATTCCGCGAACACCTGTTACTTCTGCTGGCTGATCAATATTTGGGGCATTGGTGACCCAAGTATAGGGCTCCAAACAAATGAAATCATGGGCTTCGCCCTTAGTGTAGATAACCCACTGCTTAAAGAGCTCGGAGCCGCTATAACGTATCTCGACGTCATCTCTGGATAGAATGGCGATGCATGGATTGTCTCCAATTTGGAAAACGGTATCCATGTCATGTCCGTTCAGAGAATCTCCCTCGATCAAGGCTTCATAGCGTCCTAATGGAACGATCTCACCTGTTGGGATATTCTGCTCATCCAACTCCCAAATTCCACTAACTGGAAGCTGCAGCTTCCAGCTTTCCGGCTTGCCGTCCAACAAAAACCATGTATGCAGGCCATAGCCGAAAGGGGCGGTTTCCTCACCTTTATTGGTAGCTTTCAACGAGTGACTGAGATTACTGCCATCAAGCACATAAGTGATCTCCAATTCCACTGCATGAGGGTACTGGCGCTGTACATTAGCATCATCGGACAAATTGAATGAGGATGTTATGAACAGCTTGCCGTCTTCCGTCTCACCAGCCTGAGTTACCGTCCAAGGCTGCTGTCTGACCACTCCGTGGATATGGTTGCCTGTATTAACCTGTGTGATGTCGAATTGGTAATTTCGGTTGTCAAACTGGAAATTTCCTTTGCGAATCCGATTAGGCGGCATTAGAATCGGAGTGCCGTACTGAACAAATTGTTCTGCCAATGCAGCAGAACTTTCAGGTGTGCGAAGCAATTCACGCTGAAGTTTTTTGTCCCAAATGCTGTAAACATTGTTACCAATAGCAGGGCAAATGGATACGATTAATTGATCGTTTTCCAGTATGTAAGCCGGAGTTCCCTGCCAATCCATTTGTCTAGCCATAAGTTTGGGCTCCTTTGTAGGACTGTATTTTATAACATAAAAGTGTTTCAAGAAAACTTACAGTTAGATCGCAGTCGCTCGTCCTTTAGAGACCTCAAAATAGGTTTTCTCAGTTCCATAATTAACCTAACAACTGTCGTTCTTATTGTAACAAAAGGAAGGAATAGATGTCATCCTCCAAAATGGAATGAGTCTCCTGTGTCTGTGCATATGTATGTGGATTTGTCTGCGGTCTTAGGAGCCGAAGTCAATGTTAGGGTAAACGTATTGTGTTTTAGCTGGTTCGGCTTTGGCGACTTTTTCTACTTTTAGCATAATTACATCGATATCGTTGAACTTGGCTTTTTGAATCGTGCCTGTTACGGTTACCCATGAATCATCCGCAAAATTTTTGGCGCGGTCATATTCCACAAGGACTCCAAATGGAGAGGCATCGGCAGAGCAGCATTGGATAGAGAAACGGCCTACAACGAACTGGTTATCCTTCATATCCTCTTGACGGTATACAAAACCGGTTAGCTCGAGCTTTTTCCCAACAAATTGATCTAAATACAAGTCTACAGTAGTCAATGTTTCGATATACATGTCTTCTTTGACCGGGATTGTTGCGGCTTTGTACAATTCCTTAGCAAGTTTGGCATAGTGCTCTGTGAATTTGTCAGATGGGAACATTGCGTCTTGATTTCCTGTAGATGATGCGGCAGCCTTACCGGCAGAATCACCGGGTGTTAGAGGAGCTCCTGGCACGGCAGCAGAACCATTGCCCGATCCGGTAGCTCCTGATGATGGAGATGATGGGTTAGGAGCAGGGGTGGACGCATCCTTTTTCACATTGCTCGAGCTGCTCAGGTTCATCCCTTTCTTAGCCGCAAGACTGCTGCCCATCGACGTATCGGGAAGAAGAAAGCCAAGCAGCAATGGGAAGAAAAACAACCCGTAGATGACGGTGTTTTTGAGCAAGGATGAAGAGGGGGTGTGGTCATGATCACAATCGCAGGCGGCGGCAGAGCCGAAGAAAGCACGAATGGCTTGGTACACTTGATACACGGCAATGGCGTAAAAAGCGACAGCAGACCATTTCACATAATCAACCATACGCGGCGCAATATAAAACAGGATGTTATCCGTTTTGACCAAATGGACTATGTACATGGCAAAGCCAAACAGGATGGTAGCCTTGATAAAATGATGCAAGCTATAGATACGCGGACTCACAACAGCACGCTCCTTTTTTGAAAGGGTGGATTAGGCAAAAAAGATTCGTTCAAACAACAGGGAGCAGACTAACACTACAACGATGATTAACCCAGATAACGCCAAAACAAACCGTGTACGGAACGTGGACAGCAGCATTAGCACGCTTTTGATATCCAGCATCGGACCGAAAACGAGAAATGTCAGCAGAGAGCCCGTAGTAAACGTTGTGCCGAAGGAAGAGGCTACGAACGCATCCGAGGTGGAGCATAGTGATAAAATAAAAGCAAAGCCCATCATAAACAAATGAGATCCAAGTGTACCTTGCCCGATTGCGACTAGGCTTTCCCGATCGACAAGTGTCTGAATGACCGCTGTAATGAACGCACCGAACATTAAGTATTTACCCATGTCAAAAAATTCATCCGAGGCGTGCCCAAGCACTCCGAACAATCGTCCGGTAAAGCCTGAGTGGCTGTGATCGTGGTGATGAGTATGCTGATGAGTGGGTTGTTTGTTGCTGCTGTGGTCAGCCTCATGGTTGTGTGTTTGATGCGGCTTGCTGTCAACTAAATGTGGTTGATGATGCTCATGATTTTTATGGTTGCCGTGGTCGTGGTTGTGGTTATGATCGTGGTGTCCGTGCTGGTCTGCAAGTCCCAATGAAAGCGTTCCGCGTAGCTGATTTGATTTGAAATAGCGGTAAATGAGCAATCCGATTACAAGGGCAACGATGAAAGCGAGTGCCATTCGGGAATAAGCAATTTCCGGACGGGTGCGGAAGGCCATGAAGGTAGATGCATAGACGACAGGATTAATAATTGGACCGACTAGTATAAAAACAATTGCCACATAAAGAGGCATACCTTTACGCAGCAATCTTCGGATTACCGGAATCATACCGCATTCGCACAATGGAAAAATTATACCGACTACGCAGGCGAACAAAATACCGAGAAGCGGGTTTTTGGGCACCAGCTTACGTATCGTTTGCTCAGAAACAAACATTTGCAGCAAGGCTGATACGAGTACACCGAGCAGAATAAAGGGGAAGGCTTCGAGAATGATGCTCAAAAATAAGGTTTTGAAGTTTTGGAGATTGTCGTTGTTTATAAAAGATAAAGTTGGCTGCTGCTTTTGAGTGAATATAAGGAACAATAGAACAAGGCAAATAAGTGCGAGTACATTAGTCGTAATACGTTGGACTTTCGGATGCAATGGACATTTCTCCTCCCGTATTCGTAATTATTATTATAGCTTATGTCAAAAAGTACGTACATAGGACATGCAGAACGAAAAAAATGCCCAAGCCTGGGAATGGCATGAGCGGTATTTTGGAAGAATTGACAGAACGGATGGCATTGATTATGATTATAAAACAAACAAGCAATGACAGGAATAAGTAAACGATAGCGATTCTTTCAGAGAGCCGGTGGCAGCTGTGAACCGGTAGATAGCTTACGTCGAATGGATCCTCGAGCTGACGGTTGAACGATACATGATACGTGCGGGAGACGTTGTCCTAACAGACGACGGCTTAACACGATGAGTCTAATGCCGATCCGGGGGCTCCCCGTTACAGGAGCTTAAGGTTTTTTGCTGCGGCTGATGTCCGGCGGAAAGCGAAATAGGGTGGCACCACGGTCCTTCGTCCCTTTGGCGGAGGGCTTTTTGCGTTCAAAAAAGTGCTTTGGGGCGGGATGCGGGGAACCACATTAAAACCTTAGTGTTGAAAGTTGTGTGATCTACGGGAGAAGGGATGTGCTGCGGCCGCTCTTGAAAACGGGTTATCTGATTAGACTCGATTAGGGTAATAACCCGTTTTCAAAGGCGGCACGTAAACTCTCCGCACACTCCCTTGCTCCCTCCAATCACACTTTTCAACGCTAAGGAAAGCTCAGGAGGGCGAGATTCGCTGGCTCTCTCGCGAGGGGCCCCCGCACGTTTTTCAAACGAAAAGTGGGGGATTACTAGAGAGCACGAGCAGAGCAAAAGCAAGAGCAGAGCACGAGCACGAGCACGAGCAGAGCACGAGCACGAGCAGGTAGAAACAAGAGCAAGAGCAAAAATAAAAATAATTATTACGGAGGAAACAATAATGAAAAGAGTACTATCCGGAATGCAGCCAAGCGGGCATCTAACCTTAGGTAATTACATTGGGGCATTGAAAAATTTCACAGAGCTTCAGCATACCCATGATTGCTACTTTATGGTGGTTGATCTGCACGCGATTACGGTTCCACAAGATCCGGCAGCGCTCCGCGAGCAAAGTGAAGCTGTGACGGCGTTGTATATTGCAGCGGGCATTGACCCGTCCAAGGCGAATGTATTTCTTCAATCCCATGTACGGCAGCATGCCGAGCTAGGATGGTTGTTTACTACGCTTACTTACATGGGCGAGTTGGAGCGGATGACGCAATTCAAAGATAAGTCAGCCGGCAAAGATTCGATCGGTGCTGGGCTGTTTACTTATCCTTCCCTCATGGCTGCGGACATATTATTGTACAATGCTGACTTGGTTCCAGTTGGTGATGATCAGAAGCAGCATTTGGAGCTAACGCGCGATTTGGCTCATCGATTCAATCAGCGTTTTGGAGATAATTTTACTATTCCTGAGCCTTATATTCCCCAAGTAGGAGCACGCATTATGTCACTGGATGATGCCTCCAGCAAGATGAGCAAGAGCAATCCGAACCAAGGTAGCTCTATCGCGATGCTGGATGCTCCAGACGTCATTCGCAAAAAAATCAGCCGTGCGGTTACCGACTCCGGCCGTGAAGTTAAGTTCGATCCACAGAACAAGCCTGAGGTCAGTAATTTGATGAGTATTTACTCACAGTGCTCGAAAAAGCCAGTTGCCGAGATAGAAGCTATGTACGATGGACAGGGCTACGGGCCGTTCAAGAAGGATTTAGCAGAGCAAGTAGTAGGTCTTCTTGAGCCTATTCAACAACGGTATCGCGATATTCGCGCTTCAGGAGAACTTCACAGCATACTGCGTGAGGGTGGAGAGCGTGCCTCAGAGCAAGCAGAAAAAATGCTTCGCGCAACAAAAGAGAAAATGGGATTTTTGGTGCTATAAATGATATAGGAGCCCTCTAGGCTCAAATTGAACTGAATGGTAACCTGGATTTGTAGACATGCAATAAAAAAGCTTGGCCAGTAAGTAGATAGTCTGAAGTGCCCCACGTTAGATTGGATTAGATTAGGTTAGAATGAATAGGATCAGATGGGATTAGATTAGATTAGATTAGATTAGATTAGGTTGGATTAGATTAGGTTAGGTTGGATTAGATTAGGTTGGATTAGATTAGGTTAGAATGAATAGGATCAGATGGGATTAGATTAGATTAGATTAGATTAGATTGGATTAGATTAGGTTAGATTAGGTTAGATTGGATTAAATTAATTTAGATAGGATAACCTCGGGTTGGATGATCAATTCGATATGGTGGGCTCTGGGTTTTGTATGCTGGAAAAAAGAAGCCGTGGATGGATTTCTGATAGTATGAAGCCCGTTAATAGCCATTAAATACGAGATAACGGAACTTTTGTTCCGTTATTCCACCTATCACTGCCAATTTAGGGCCATAGCGGAAGTCCGAATTCCTTTATTAGTGAGATTTATGCGCATCTTGTAAAGAAAAGGATCGATAAAGGAAGTATTTCTTCCTTTATCGATCCTTTTGGCCGTGCTTCTAATGCATAACGGAACAATTACTTCCTCTATTTCTGTACCATTGCTTTCCATCCCGTGGATGAGCAGCAACAGCAATTACCAAGACAAATGTTTGGCTCCTGGATTCAGCTTGTAGGATCGAATGCGTTTGTTACCTGATGCTGACATCAGTACCTTTGCTTGCACAAGACGATGAAGCAGCGTTCGTGCATGGCGGTCAGTGATTCCGATATGCTGGGACACTTCTAGAGGAGTTAATTTTGTTTGTTTTTGGATCATGAAGTGGATGATCTGCTGCTCTTTCGGTGACAGTAACAATTGCTGCGATTCCTCAGCAAACCAGATGCCGAGAAGCTGTTGAATAAGCTGCTGGCAGCGTCTGGGCTTCTCTGAAATGTCATCATATGAGAAGCGAATGATTCGCCAACCATCGATCACTAGATGGTTTTGACGCATCAACTGGTCTGCGAATTGCCAACGGGACACGTCTTTGCTGTGCGGACCATACCCATCGATTTCGATACATATCCGCATCGGGAATCGGAGATAGGCAAAATCGAGATACCGTGTGCCATCCTTGAAGTCATGCACCTCATATTCGGGATGCAGATGATCGAAACTGCCTGTAGCTGGCCACCAAACCTGCTCCAAGAAGCGGCGCTCCGCATGTCCATGTCCTTCCTGTAGTCGGCGCAAAGATTCACCTGAACGCCCTTCTGCTTGTTTTTGAATAAATGACCCATATTCTTATTCGAACAAGCTTCCACTCACCTTCCTAATTAGATTTCGACTGCAACAGTAAAACAAAAAGCCACTTCATCCCCATCAATAGTGGGAACGAGTGGCGTGTGCTTCACGACTCAAGGTTAGAATGACTTATTATTTATCATATCCTACAAATGAAGTAGGTTCAACCATTAACCATACATTGGTTTAAACAGGAGGAAGATAGCTGATTAATTGGTTTTGAACTGCCTGTAATAGGATGAAATCGATTTAAGTTTCGTTTTTTTGCCGAGTTCCTTAATGAGAGTTTTTCGACATGCTTTCACATGCTTTGCTCGCCTTACCATTTTAGGGGACTAGATGTTCGAACGCGGATCCATGGTAACCCAAACTATCGGATTTTCTACCTGACTGTCTAGTCCTTTTAACCATGAAGTTAATCTACGGTTTCCCATTAGGTTTTCTAAATTCTTTTATCCGCCGTTTCGTCTTCTAAGCTTAGCTTTAACAATGAAGCCGAAGCCGATGAATGCAATAGATAATATGGAGAACAGCAATACAAGCCACACATTTCCTAGGCTTATTGAATAGCTTATACAGGCTAAGAGCGCAGTGCCGCAAATGGCAAATAAGAGAGCAAGTCCTTTGTTCATAGGGGGTTGTCCGCCTTTCTTACAGAGTATTTGAAAATATAAAAAGATTTTTCAGAATGTGCGTATACTTTTTTCCCTACATCACATAATAAGTTTGCAAGCTTGCAAATACATCAAAGATATTCATTCAGATTGAAAGGAGTGCTGATCATCATGGCACAAGGACAATCCCGCAGCAGTAACGTATTGGTGGTTCCACAAGCAGCTTCAGCTCTAGACCAATTAAAGTATGAGGTAGCTCAAGAGTTGGGTATACAAATTCCGCAAGATGGCTATTACGGATATATGGCAACTCGTGACACAGGTGCAATCGGTGGTCACATTACTCGCCGTCTGGTGCAAATTGCAGAGCAATCACTTGCAGGCGGCCAACGCTAGTTATCGTAAAGTAGGCTTCATCATAGAAGCTCAAGGAGAAATCCTTGGGCTTTTTGAGTTGAATAGAAGTATATGTTCTATACTTTCTATTCAACTCAAACACGTGCTTGTCCCTCAAGGACGTGTTGAGTGAAGCCAATTATGAAGGGCAGAGTTTAATCATAAGGAAAGGGCTGCCATAACAGCCCATCATCATTTTTATCTATTGAATTCAGGAACTGCATTACTTATAAGCTCACAAATTGACGCGAAGCTTTTTACTCAGACGAGAATCATTTACCCAACCAACGTAAGAATCAAGCGGCACTAGATCGTTATCGAGCAGCAGAACGGCTACAAAAGGATATTGCTTGCGATGACTGTAACGCACATCCACCCAGTATACCTCGTAACCCCAATCATGGCTGCGCAAATCTGCACAAGCAAAGGAGCTCAGGTATAGAAATGCAGCGACATCGGTGTGCTTTTTGGAAGCTTCTACAGCTGGATGAACGGCGGATGTTGCTTCTTCCACCCATCTAATCCTGTCATGCTTATATTCTCCCAATACGAAGTGATCATTCGGCTTTCTTTTTACAAGCTGCCATGCACGCAAGTGAATGGTGGGAATCAGATAATAGCGATCACCGGGTACGTAGCTCGAATCCTTCTGATACAGCCTTGATTCCAGATAATAATGATACCACGATCTCCATATATAATATACCGCCAAAAAAGCATAAAGGATCGGGAACAATAGCTCTGGACGGACAATGTGGACAGACCACATGAAAATAGCTACGATATGAGAAAGAAAAATAATGGGATCAAAGATATGGATGATGTTCCATGAGATCCATTTCTCTGACAATGGCCGTATCGCTTGAGTGCCGTAGGTATTAAATAGGTCTGTAAATACATGAAAAGCTACAGCGACAAACACCCACAAGGCAACATGTCCCAATGGCAGATCTTCAAATCCCAGCATTAAAGCAAATGTAATCAATGCGGTCCATAGAGCTAATGCGGGCAAGGAGTGGGAAAGGCCGCGGTGATTTTTGATATAAGAAGCGTTGCTTTTTAAACGGAGAAGGGTATCGGCGTCGGGTATTTGCGATCCGATAACGGTTCCGATTAGAACGGCGGTGGAGACCGTAGGGTCTGTTGCAACGATAGGATCGATGTAGGCCAAGCCAGCCAAACCAAATCCGATCACAAGATGTGTTCCGCTGTCCATGGGGGATCCTCCTAAGAGTTTTCCATTAGGAAAACTAACTTCGTAAGCATAAACTGATCTTTAGCAAAGTTTGCTTCGTTGAAGCTGCGCTCAACCTTGACAAAGGCTCTCCTCCTTGAGGAAGGCGAAGCCATGTATCCTTCGTGAGCATTTGCTGATTTACTTTCTACACGTAGTAATAGTTTATCATTTTCTTCTATAAAATTCTTCTGAAAAATAAAGTAACAGGAGCGAAAAACAATGTCTATTACTTTTATCGAATATCAAGTATCACCTGAACATAGGGCAGCTTATTCAGATTGGATGAAGCGGGTGAGGGCGAATTACCCTGAGCTTGAAGTTTATGAAGGGACGGATCAGCCAGGCTTATTTGTTGAGCTTTGGAACGGACAATCCCACCAAGATTTTTGTGTACTAAAAGAAGCTCGTGTTAAGCAATCCTCTGAGCAGGAAAAGGAGCAGCCGAATAACGGAAGGTTCGACAAAATCGATTGGAATGAGCTGCATAATTGGGCTATAGGAGGCGTGGCAAAAATCCATATATGGCATTTTGGAAAAGTAAGATAGTCCATAATCTAAGATAATTATATCCATGGTAAGTTCCTTCCAATCGCGGTAATCTTACAATAGCCATCAAACGATACGGCTTTTGCTAACAAAAGAAAGCTTTCAATGCTGAAAGCACGCGGAGGAGAACGGATGGAGAGAGAGAATATTTTCAGAAACCATATTAAAAGAAACCGATGGTCTTACTTGATTGGCTTTGCATTATTGTCCATATCCAGTCTGCTCCAGCTGTTCATTCCTTTATTATTGGGACAATTTACAGACAAACTGCAGAGTTCGACACTGACCTACAAGGAAACGATTACATTTGGATTGTGGATGGCTGCAGTTGGATTGGGAGTCGCCTTTTTCCGGTCAACGAGCCGAATTTATCTGTTTCGTTTATCACGGATGCTCGAAACTCGGGTGAGAGGAGAGCTGTTCAAGCATTGGGAGAAGCTATCGGCACAATATTTCAATAATCAGCGTATTGGCGATCTTATGTCGCATGCGATTAGCGATGTGGGTGTTGTACGTGAGGTGACGATGCAGGGGTATTTCAACATTATGGAAGCCATAATGCTGATTATCATTTCAGTGATAGCCATGGTGTATTCAGTGAATCCGATGCTGACACTGCTAACGATGCTGCCGCTTCCTTTACTTAGTATATTGGCTTACCGGTTCAATAAAAGGATGCAGAAGCAGTCTACGGATGTGCAGGCTGCGGTTTCCGACCTAACCAGCCGAGTGCAGGAATTTACAGCTGGCATACGTGTGGTAAAAGCATTCGTACAGGAGAAGGAGGAGCGGAAGCTTTTTACGAAGGATAATCAGCATGCTGTGAATATGAACCGTATATTTGCTAGATCGAACTCAATGTTCAGCTCGCTGAGCACAGGGATTGTAGGCTTTAGCTTTCTGGTTTCCATTGTACTAGGTGGGGTTATGGTTTTGAAGAACATTATTACACTTGGCGAATTTGTTGCTTTCAATACTTATCTTTCCCTTCTAATGGGGCCTATCGAAAATTTGGGGAAAGTGGTCAATCTATTGCAGCGCGGCAAGGCCTCCGAGGTTCGTCTTATGGAAATTTTCAGGACGCAGCCGGAGGTTGTTGACGATGTTGTCGCCAATCAGGAAATTGAACACATAGATGGGGATATTGAAATTCGCAACCTGACCTTCTCTTATCCTGAAGCAGACCGACCTACTTTAAGGGACATTTCATTGAAGGTGGCCAAGGGCAGCAGTTTAGCGATTGTTGGACGGATTGGCAGTGGTAAAAGCACATTGGTGCACTTGTTGGTCCGGATGTATAACCCTCCAGAGGGAACGGTTTTCTTGGATGGACATGATATTCATGAGATTCCATTGCGAACCCTGCGTGGACAAATTGGGATCGTACCGCAGGATCAGTTCTTATTTTCCTCGACCATTCGCGATAACATTGGATTCGATCCGCACCCTTATACAGACGATCAAGTTATTGAAGCGTCGAAGGTAGCTCAGGTTTATGACAATATACTTGAGTTTCCGGAACAGTTCGATACAGCCTTGGGTGAGCGGGGAATCTCTCTGTCCGGTGGGCAGCGCCAGCGTGTTAGTATTGCACGTGCCATTATTAAGCGGCCTTCGATATTAATTTTTGACGACAGCTTATCGGCGGTAGACACTATAACCGAGGATTTGATCCTGGAAGGCTTGCAATCCGTAATGAACAAACGGACTACGATCATCATCGGACATCGCGTATCATCGGTTCAAGCAGCAGATCAGATCGTCGTTATGGATGAAGGCAGAATCGTTGAGCGGGGTACGCATGAGCAGCTTATTCGCCGTAACGGAATTTATGCGGATATGTATCATAAGCAATTATTGGATCAAGAAGCGGAACGGCAGGATGGACAGGACCAGGAGCCTCTGACCAAAGTACATACACTGCAGGGGGGAGCGGGCGCATGAATATTCATGTAGAGAAAGACGTTAAAAAATACAAGGACTCGCAGCTCCTGTACCGGCTGTTAGGTTACGCCAAGCCTTATTGGAAAATGATCGTCTTGTGTATAGCTATGGCTTTTCTGGTAGTTGTCGCCGATTTGGCAAGACCTTATTTGATAAAAGTTGCGATTGACGGACATATAAATGGGCTTCAAAAGCCAATGCTGGCTGTTGAGAGCAGTAATGCGAAGATGCTGGAGGCTTATGGTTCATCAACCTCTTGGGACAACCGCGAATATGTCAGACTTGAAGCGGAGGCTGTGGAGCAAGGGAGCTTTCCAGCTGGGGCGGATAAGCGGCAAATAGTCAAGGTAGACAGCAAGGAGTATATGATTTACGGCTGGCTGCCCTCGCAGCAAGCCGTGTTGAAGCTATCAGAAGCTGGAGGGAAACCGCTTATCACAGCGGAGGGTCAGAGCTTCGAAGCGTTAGAGCTTAACGAGCAAGCATCGGAGCTGTTTCGCACGCAGGATTATGTCGGTTTCTTAAAGCTAGGAATTTTATTCTTATTGACGGTAATCACAGCGGCCATACTGAGCTATCTGCAAAGCAATCTGCTGCAGTATACAGGACAAACTATCATCTTCAACATAAGGGAACAGTTATTTAAACATTTAAGCCGCATGCCGATGTCCTACTTTGACCGTAATCCAGTTGGACGACTGGTAGTGCGTGTAACGCAGGATACAGAGGCATTGAATCAATTGTACTCCCAAGTTGTTGTTAATCTGGTGAAGGATGTCATTGTGCTTATAGGCATTATCATTATTATGCTGCAGCTGAACATGAAGCTGGCGTTTCTATCGTTCGCAGTGATTCCGTTTCTAGCTGTACTGACCTTCTGGTACCGTAGTGTTATTAGGGAGGCACAGCGTACTTCCCGTGTCATTTTGTCTCGGTTAAATTCTTTTCTGGCTGAAAATTTATCAGGAATTCGTATCACTCAGCTCTTCATTCGAGAAGAACGGCAGCAAGAGCAATTCGACAATCATAATACCCAATACTACCGTGCTGGAATGCGCGGAACGGTGATCAACTCGATCTTCCAGCCTGCCATTGGTTTTCTCGGTAACCTTGCCATTGCTTTATTGCTTTGGTATGGGGGAGGCAGTGTTATAGATGGAGGCATCACCTTCGGTATCGTTTATGCTTTTACTCACTATGTCAGACAGTTTTTCCAGCCTTTGATGAGCTTGGCGGAGAAGTATAACCAGATCCAAACCTCGATGGTCGGAGCGGAACGGATTTTCGATATGCTGGATGAAAAATCGACAGTTAACGATGCAGCTGAGCCTAAAAGTTTACCGAAGCATGTTCGTGGGGAAATTACGTTCGACCATGTCTGGTTTGCCTACAATAAAGAAGACTGGGTGCTCAAGGATGTGAGCTTTACGATTCAGCCCGGTCAGACTATTGCCTTCGTTGGCGCAACAGGAGCAGGTAAAAGCTCAATTATTCAGTTGATTAACCGGTTTTATGACATTCAAAAAGGCAGCATTAAGCTGGATGGGATTGATATCCGCGATATTCCGCTGGATGAGCTGCGGAGATGCATCAGTATTGTGCAGCAGGACGTATTTCTGTTCACTGGCGATATTTCCTCGAACATCCGGTTGAACAACCATGATATTAGTGAGGCTCAGGTAGAAGAAGCGGCGAAGATGGTGAACATCGACGAGTTCGTTAAGCATTTGCCGCAGGGATATCAGACCCCTCTCGGCGAGCGCGGAGTAAACCTGTCGCTCGGACAACGGCAGCTGTTATCCTTTGCGAGGGCGATTGCTTTCCGGCCTGAAATTCTAATTCTCGATGAGGCGACCTCAAACATCGACACAGAAACCGAGCTGGTTGTTCAAGAAGCTCTGCATAACATTTCGAAGGGACGGACTACACTTATCGTGGCTCACCGATTATCGACGATTCAGCATGCCGACCAAATCATCGTTATGCACAAGGGGAAATTGCGGGAGATTGGAAACCACTTTCAGCTCTTGGCTCAGCGCGGTTATTATTATCGCTTGTATGAGCTTCAGTATAAGGAACAGAAGCCTATGCCTGCAGCTAAGTGACGTTGTTGGGAGCCTGATACACACACACTACTAATCATCAGAATTTTTTATGAAAAAGTGAATAAATATATAACAAGAGGCTCGTCCAACTATAAGTTGAGGCGGACCTCTTGTTATTATGCAGGAGGAGATAAATGGATGCTTAATGAACAAGTCAATGGTAAGAGTGTCTCAAATGGGCTTTATAAGGGTGCAGGTTTGCAATAAATAGTAGCCACATCTTCAATTCGAAATCCTCTCCTACCTATGAAGATATAGGCGCAGAGCTTAAAGCACATAAGCTTAAGTTCAACTCAGGCCAGTAATATTGTGTAAGTACGATAAGCCTCATCTCGGTTTAACCGGGGTGAGGCTTTTATGTATTCGGGCCTTTTGTAACAACGATAATCATTACCTCAGATATTTGCTCTGACATGTAATGGTGCTAAGAAAAGAATATTGTTGTTATAAATACCAGCTTATATAATCAATGAGTCAAAGGCGATGAAGTTAAGAAGGGGGGGTTACATGGGGATGATTGTCAGTCGTCAGAAGAATGATTTCGAGGGGAGCAGCATGGAGTGAAAGTAAATCACACATGCAAACAAACTAAAGCTTACAGGAGGACTCAATGAACGGGAAACGCCTATTAAGTATGGTTGTCACATTGGCGCTTGTTTTAAATTTACTATTGTCGGGGATTCCTGTGTTCGTTCCGGCAGTACAAGCCGCCGATGAATACGAAATAAACGATATCATTAACGATGGCTATGAAAGTATGACAGGTCGTACTGATCTGGAAGCCAACGGATATGCGATCACGCCTAATGCGGGAACGGCTACTAATGATATAGCAGTTATTGATGCGAGCGGCATAGCAAACCCGACGGTTAACAATGACAAGACGGGTAAAGTTTTGCTGGTGAAGGATGCGGGTACCACGGGCGACACCAAGTTTGTCCGCAAGCTGCCTTCATCCGCTACCGGTCTTGTAACTGTCGAATTCGATTGGCGCGTCGAGAAGACAGCAATGGACAGCCACGGCTATAAAGTAATGAGGGTTGAGAATCAGGCCGGTAATGCGCTGATAGAATTGAGGCTCAGCGATAATGGGACGAACTTGTCACATTATTTGTACAGCGCCAAATCTAATAAAAAGGTTATTGCAGGCTATCAGAAGGACGTTTGGTATCAGGTTAAGCTTGAAATCGATACCAATTCCAAAAAAGCCCAGGCGTACGCGCGGGCAGGCTCAACTGGAGCGTACCTGACAGCAGGCCAGTTCGAATTCTCGGAGACGGAAGCAAATTCGGCGGCTGAAGTTTCGCAGTTGTCGGGCTTTACAACGACGGAACAAACATCGAACATGTACTACGATAATATTAAGGTGTATACGAAAATCGTCCGTCCATCCGCACCGACCGGCTTAACGGCTGCGGCGGGGGATGCAAAAGTTAATTTGTCCTGGACAGCAATAAGTGGAATGAGCTATACCGTTAAGCGTTCGGATACAAACGGCGGCCTATACACCAGCGTTCAGTCCGGCATTACAACTGGTTCTTATGTGGACAATGGGCTAAACAATGGCACGACCTATTACTATGTGGTGACCGCTAGTAGTAACGGTCTGGAGAGTGCGGACTCCTCGCAGGCTACGGCTACGCCGCAGAAGCCGCAACCGCCAGCCAAGCCTACGGGGCTGACTGCCGCAGCGCAAAACAGCCAGGTTATATTGAACTGGAATGCTGCAGCCGGAGCACAAAGTTACACGGTTAAATATGCAACGACCAGCGGAGGTCCTTACACCCCTGTAACGGGCATTGCATCCAACTCGTACACGGTAACAGGCTTAACCAACAATACAACTTATTACTTTACGGTTTCCGCTGTGAATGATGTAGGCCCGAGCGGAGACACAACAGAAGTGCAGGCAATACCGGTGCAATCACCGCCGCCGCTGCCGCCTACAGGTGTAAAGGCTACTGCAGCTGACGCTAAGGTAAACGTATCGTGGAGCGCTGTAAACGGAGCGACCAGCTACAATGTGAAGCGGAGTACGGATGGCCAGAACTTTACGACTGTGGCTACAGGCGTGACAGCGACTAACTACACGAATAACGGCTTGACTAATGGCACGACTTATTACTACGTTGTTACGGCTGTCAACATCGACGGTGAGAGTGTAAATTCAACTGCTGTCTCCGCTGCTCCTGTCCCGCTGGGTGCGTTTAGTCCCGCATTATCCAGAAGCGGAGGCTGGTTTGAAACAGCCTATGTGGAATGGGCGCCTGGTAGTGCTCAGGGATATAATGTATACGTTAAACCTGCAAGCGCATCGGATTCTCAATATGTGCAAATTGATACTCAATTAATCCGCAGTTACGCGGCATATTGGAGAGCTGACGCTGCAGGGCTTGCAGCTGGAGATTATGTAATGAAAGTTGAAGCAGTACTGTCAGATGGTTCAAGAGCAAGTGCTGTTTCCGATATACTATCAGTAGCGAAGCATGACAGATCTGGATTTGCTTTTTCAGCAAACTCACCATTTAAAACGGGTTCAGGTGCTTACAATAACGATGGTACACTTAAGAGTGGCGCTCAAGTTGTTTATGTAACACCTGCGACTGCAAAAACAGTTACCCTTGATGTAATAACCAGCAGCAAAGGTGCTGTAACAAAAGGCGTTGGTATAGGTGAAATTTTAAAACTAAGACAAAAAGGCTATGATAAAACACCGCTTGCATTCCGATTTATTGGAAAAGTTACAGCTTCTGACATGAGTGGACAACTTAACAGCAGTGGATATCTTGAAGTAAAAGGTAAATCAAATTATGACGAAATGAATGTTACGCTTGAAGGCATCGGAGAAGATGCTTATGCGTATGGATGGGGATTCCTGGTTAGAGCTGCCGGTAATGTAGAAATAAGAAACTTTGGCGTGGCGTTATTCCCTGACGATGGAATTTCACTTGATACAGGTAATGTTAATGTTTGGCTGCATAATAATGATATTTTCTATGGAACTGCAGGAGGAGATGCTGACCAAGCAAAAGGCGATGGTTCAACTGACCTTAAAGGCGCATCGACGTATATCACAATCTCTTACAATCACTACTGGGATTCCGGAAAATCTGCTCTAGTCGGTTTGAGTGAATCATCTGAATTTTTTGCAACCTTCCACCATAACTGGTTTGATCATTCAGACTCTCGTCATCCACGTGTAAGAACGGGAACTATTCATGTTTATAATAACTTCTATGATGGAACCGCAAAATATGGTGTTGGCGCTACAACAGGAAGTTCAATCTTTGTAGAATCAAATTATTTTAGAAATGCTAAAAATCCAATGATGATTTCTTTACAAGGCACGGATATTAAAAATGGTGTTGCTGATGGCACATTCTCCGGTGAACCTGGAGGTATGATTAAAGCCTACAATAATATTATTGTTGATCCTGGAAATCTTATTTATGCAAATTCCAATGCAGGAACAGCTCCGGCTAATGCAACATCATTTGATGCATATCTGGCAGCGTCAAGAAGTGAAGCGGTTCCAAATTCATACATAACATTAAAGGGTGGAACAGCTTATAATAACTTTGATACCTTGACCGATACGGGAGTAAATGTAGCTAACATTGATGCCGTAAGCAATGTTGAACAAATGGTTACGGTAAAAGCTGGACGCCTAAATAAGGGAGACTTTACTTGGGAATTTGATAATTCGATCGATGACGCATCGTATAGCATTAATACAGCACTGATGAATAAAATAAAAAATTACACAGCTCAACTTTTATCTGTAGGGGGCAATTCAACAGAACCAACGCCAACGCAGACACCATCCGCTCCAGGCTCCGTCATTGCTTCAGCGGGCGATGCCAAGGTTACTCTTTCTTGGGCAGCCTCTTCAGGTGCAACGTCTTATACCGTGAAGCGAAGCACTAGCCAAAACGGTACGTTTTCAACGATTGCTTCTAATGTAACGTTGACATCTTACGTCGATTCAGGCTTAACGAACGGCACCGCTTACTTCTATGTAGTAACAGCTGTTAATGCGAACGGCGAAAGCTTGCCGTCGGGTCAAGTAAGTGCAACGCCTGCGGCACCTGTCGGCAACACGCCGAGTGTATCGCTACCTAGCGTACAGCCGGTTGCATTCGGCACAACCTTTAATACGAAGTATGGCTTGAACAACGTTTCAAGCGCTATTTTTGCACAAGACATCACGCTCCATTACGACAGTGACAAATTAGAGTTTGTATCTGCGGAGTCGTTAAAGGCTGGATTATCCATTGTTCAGGTGAAGCAGGATACGCCGGGCCAAGTTCGTCTTATAGTGGCAAGTTTGGGCCAAACGGCTGCTGTTTCTGCGGATGGGCTTTTGATCCAACTGAATTGGAAAGCAAAATCACTTACCCAAAATGCAATGGCAGCGATTACTGCTCAAAACGTGATGCTTGCGGGAAGCAGCGGAAATATTACACAGGCATCAGCAGCCTCTGTATATGTTCAGCTGGCAAGTGGAGTGAATTTGACTGCATTGCAGGCGGCAATTACAAATGCTGAAGCTTATCATAGTTCCGCTGTGGAAGGAACGAGCGTAGGCCAATACCCTGAAGGATCAAAGGCTGCATTGCAGGCCGCAATCGATTCAGCGAAGGCTGTTTTGGCGAACGAAGCCTCGACGCAGCAGCAGTTAGACGGAGCGGCAGCAACACTGAATGCGGCGCTGGAGTCGTTTAAAGTGAAGGTAAATAAACCGATAGAGGGCGATTTGAATGGCGATCAAGTAGTCAATGTAGGCGACCTTGCCATTCTTGCAGCAGCTTATGGACTTAACTCCGGTCAAGCGGGATGGAATGACAAAAAGCATTTGGATTTTAACAATGATGGCGTCATTAACATTGTTGATCTTGTGCATTTGGTTAAACTTATCCCGTAATCAGCCAAGAGAACAGTGGGGGGAGCGATCTTCCCCTTCCCTGTTTTTCTAAGAAAGGAAGGCACATTAATGAATCGCAAAATATGGATTACATGCTTAGTAATGTTCATGCTTCTTTCGCTGTCTATAGGACCGGAAGTGTCCAGAGCTGAAGTCAATTCAGCTTACTCGTTAGCGGTATCAACATCGGTATCAAGAGTTAATGAGGAAATGACGGTTACCTTGCAAGGCGAAAATTTAGCGGATTTGTATGGATATGAAGCGGTCATTGAGTATGACAATAGCAAGCTTTCTTTTAAAGAAGCAAAATCGTCTATCTCAGGCTCGGGATTTTCAATCACCCCTTTAGCCAGCGGAAACAAGATAACTTTTGCTTATACCAAGGTGGAAAAGGTAGCGGGAATAAGCGGGAATGCCGATCTTGCAACAATTACGTTTATACCGTTTACCGCAGGTTCTGCTGAAATAAAGCTGATTAGCCTAATAGCAGTTTCTTCCCAAGAGCATGAGTCCAAGTGGAATGCAGTTCGAACGGTTTCGACACAGATCGATTCTGGTACAGGCACTTCGCATTCGAGAGGCAACTCGTATTCGGGAGGCAGCACGGTAACGAATCAGCCTACTGTAGAAAAGAACAATAGCGGAGCGGATATTAAATTTTCGGAGGCTGTGAAAACGACAACGACGGACGGCAAAGAAGCGGTAGTTGTGTCGGTAAACACAGAGACATTTACTAAAGCGATTGAATTGGCTAGCGGCACGGCTCGGAGCAAGATTGGAATCGAGGTTAAAGGTAACGAGCCTGTAGCTCGAGTAGAACTGCCTGCAGCATCGTTGGCTGATGCATCGAAGCAAACAAAGGAAACGGTTGTATCGGTTAAATACGGTAATTCAACGTATGATCTGCCTGTTTCTGCTATTGACTTCACGAAGCTGGCTCAGTCCATGAACGTGGATGTTAAAGATTTGAAGGTCGTTGTGCAAATTGAGAAGGTCTCAGGCAAGGATGCGGATCAAGTCTCTGCAGGTGCGCAGCAATCCGGCGTGAAACTTCTCGGAGGTGCAGTTAAGTTCAATGTCTTTGTAGAGAGCGGCAGTTCGTCCAGTTCAGTTGATAATTTTGGCGGTACATATGTAACCCGTACAATTGAACTAACTTCTGCAGTCGACAGCAGCAAAGCGACAGGGGTACTGTTTAACCCGGCCACCGGAGAGCTTACTTTCGTTCCAACAACATTTGAGAATGCCGGTGGTGTAACTGTAGCGACGATCAAACGTCCGGGCAATAGTATTTATACCGTGATTGAACACAGCAAAACGTTTGCTGATATGAACGGTCATTGGGCGAAGGCGGATGTTGAGCTTCTTGCTTCCAAGCTTGTCGTCAACGGCAGAACGGATCAATCGTTCGTTCCGCTAGGGGAGATTACAAGAGCCGAGTTTGCAACACTGCTAGTGAAGGGTCTAGGTTTATCTCAGGATAAGTCGGCGGCAGTATTTAAGGATGTAGCCGCTACTGACTGGCATGCGGGAAATGTGGGTGCGGCAGCGAAAGCCGGCCTTGTGGAAGGTCTTGATAATGGCAGCTTTGCTCCGAACGCCAATATCACCCGAGAGCAAATGGCTGTAATGATCGGCCGCGCAATGAAAATGGTTGGCAAGCCTAAAGCCGCGAATGTAAAACGTGTTGAGAGCTTAATAGATGGAAGCTCGATGAGCAGTTGGGCGAAAGAAGCAATCTCCCAGTCCATCGAAGCAGGCATTATGAATGGTAAAACATCGCAGTCGTTCGAGCCTTCGTCGAATGCGACTCGCGCAGAAGCTGCTGTCGTACTGAAACGATTGCTTCAATACGCGGAGTTTATTAACTAAACAACCTCATAGGGGGTACGCTGATCATGAAGGGTTTTATCAATAAAAGAGCAATGGCTATGCTGCTAACGATCATCATGGCATTGCAATCGTGGCAGCTGGCGGTTCCTCCCGCAGCAAAGGCTGCTGGCGCACTGCCGACCGGCTGGATGGCGACGACGATGAATGGGACGTCTACAGGCACCTCAATAGTGAAACAAGAGGCGTCAAGCTATAGTAACGGACAATTCGATATTGAAGCTGTAGACGGAAAACAGCAAAGTGTAAGCGGAACTGCAAACGGAGATACAGTATATTTCTTGTATATGCCGGTTGAAGGCGATTTCACTATAACAGCAAGATTAGTTTCGGTAGCTGGACCTCCAGATAATTCAGCTATAAATGCAAATTCACGTGCTGCTTTGATGGTTAAAAATGGGGTATCAAATACAAGTGCGTCGTTTGCAGCTAGTTATTTCCCTGCGATTTCGACGCCAAATACGGGTAGTTTAGGTTATTACAGACGTTTTGCTGCTAATAACAGCAATAGTAGTTCTGTTAGCAGTGTATCAACACCGGTATATCTGAAGCTGCAAAAGTTAGGTACTACATTCACTGCTTCCTACTCAGCGGATGGAGTAACATACAATAGTCCGTATGCTACACAAGCAGATACTACCACAATGGCTTCAGCAGCATTAAATGTAGGTTTAGCTGTTACACATGCAACGGTTAAATTTGATAATGTTAAGATTGTAAATGCAAGTGGAACAATTTTCGATTCAGCGTCTTCAACCACGAATCCGAACCCGGGAACAGCGCCCGTTGCTCCAACAGGATTGCAGGCTACAGCTGGGGATAATCAGGTTAGCTTATCCTGGTCGGCTGTTCAAGACGCATCCTCCTATACGGTGAAGCGCAGCAAAGGGCAGGGCGGGCCTTACAGTACGCTTGTATCCAACGTTACCGGTACCTTTCATGCGGATACGACCGCAAGCAATGACACGACCTACTACTACGTCGTGAGTGCTGTAAATGCGAATGGGGAAAGTGAGAACTCAAGTGAAAAGAGTGCCAGGCCTCAAGCGGCAGTTGTCCCAGTGAGCTCCATCACGGTAAGCTCTTCGGGAGGCAGCACCATATCGACCTTGAGCGGTACTCTGCAAATGCAGGCGAATGTTTTGCCAAGTAATACGACGAATACATCCGTCAGTTGGCATGTTTACGAGTCTGACGGAACAACGGCAACCGACAAAGCAACGATCAACGGCAGCGGATTACTGCAGGCATCCAAGGACGGCACCGTAAGAGTTGTAGCAAGAGCAAAAGACGGCTCGAATGTACAGGGCAGCACGACTATCACCATCACCGGTCAAACAAACGCTACCCCTCCAAGCGCTCCGACGGGAGTAACAGCGGTTCCGGGAGACGGACAGGTAACGATATCATGGAACACAGTGACCGATGCTACCTATTACAGCGTTAAACGCGCTATGTCATCCGGAGGCTCGTATACAACGATAGCTTCCAGTGTCTATGCTGCTACTTATTTAGATACGAATGTAACGAACGGTTTAACGTATTACTATGTAATTACATCTCGTAATGCAAATGGAGAAAGTGGCAATTCCGCTCAAATAAGCGCTGAGCCTTCGGGGACTCCATCCAGTATTCGGATCAGCTCGATTACGGTTACAGGCGGAACAGCGATTTCTGCTGCCGGCGGAACATTGCAGCTTCAAGCAACGGTCTTGCCAAGCAATGCGACGAACGCTTCAGTTGACTGGTTTGTTTTTGAAGCTGACGGAGTTACGGCGACTGACAAAGCAACGATCAACGGCAGCGGATTACTGCAGGCTGCCAAGAACGGTACGGTGAAGGTCGTCGCCAGAGCGAAGGACGGTTCGAACGTACAAGGCAGCGCTGCAATCACAATCTCGGGGCAAACGCTCCCTGACACAACAATTCCTGAGGATGTGGACGGTAACCAGAAGGTTGACATCGGCGACCTCGGTATTGCAGCCAGCTTGTTTGGCCTTACTTCCAGCAGTCCGAACTGGGAAGCTCATAAAGCGGCGGACGTCAATAAAGATAACGTCATCAACGAGCTTGATCTGCAGCTAGTGGCAAATAAAATCGAATAGACAATGTAAAAATCCCTTTCAGCAGGCCGGCAAACAGTCGCTGAAAGGGATTTTTTATATCACATTTATTAAATACAAAAGACCCCAAAAGGGGACCAGGTACAAGCTATGCCGATCAATCGTTCCGCCCGAACCAAACGATCTCCCGTCAAGAAATGGCGGCGATGATTTACCGGGCTATGACCTTTGCAGGCATCGTAAAAACGGATAAGAATTCGTCATCGTAAGAATTCTTGGATGCCGGGAAGTTCGAACCATGGGCGAAGGAAGCGATCGCCTCCATGACTGCTTAGCATATCATCGAAGGAGTAGCGAAGGGCACGTTCGACAGGTTTTCTTTGAACAGAAACTGGATGGGGAGCTGATAGGTTTATTGCGTTTCATTACATGCCAGAATTTACTAGCGGTACAGGAAGTGTTTGGGCTACTAACCAAAAAGACTTACCGTTACTCTTGGAGGAATAAGAGTAATGTAAGTCTTTTCGTTCATATATTTTCAACAGAATGAAGCTGGATCAGCGTTTAAAGCTCGAAAGATTCTGTTCTGCAATTTGAACTAGCCGTCTTGTGATATTGCCACCAATTGCTCCTGCATCGCGTGTAGC
>NZ_WHOD01000081.1 GCF_013141765.1 Paenibacillus foliorum | reverse complement strand
CTAACAGTGCGTAGACAAATTGATCATTCGTCAAAGTAGCATCCCCATACTCCGTAATAAACTGAGTCACCGTATACGAGAGATGCGCAGGCCTAACCAGCCAGACGATTTTGGTGCCGTGTGCGGCAATCGTCATGTTGGTCGCACCTCCGGTCATCGTATCCTGGGCTACGATTTTCCACTTCTTCGCATTCGCATCGGTCCAAGGCTGTGCCAGACCCGGTTGTGTGTAATACTGAATTTGATAATTCGTTAGATCAATTGGTTGACTTGTTGTATTGTAAAGCTCCACAAACTCGAAGGCTTCACCCGCTGCTTTCGGTGCCGCCATAATTTCCGTAATGAGCAGGGAAGGGGCGGTTCGCTCGATTTGGTTTACGGCCTTGCTTACTCCGATGCTCTCAATGCCCGTGCTGCTGACCGTAACTAGGTTAAACGTATAATTAACACCGTCCGTCAAGCCCGAAAGCAATGCGGAAGCCGTTCCTTTAGCAATCGGCCCCGCTACCTTAACCCAATTCTGATCGTAAATATCCACATGCGTATAGTCCGTTTTACCGCTGAAATCCGTCGGCTCTGTCCAACCGATACTGGCTTGTCCGCCGTTTATTAAAGCCGTCGGATTAAGCACCTCTGCCGGAAGCAGCGGCTCTTGCCCGGTGCTCAGCTTCCCTGGAGTCGGTACTTTATTCAGTGAATCGGGTGATTTCCGCTCCATTAATTTACTGGTAGGATCTAATCCGCCTGCCGGAAAGAAGAAAATAACCGTTTCTTGTACTGAGGCTGTTTTATTAAAATCGCAAAATGGTGTAGC
>NZ_WHOD01000080.1 GCF_013141765.1 Paenibacillus foliorum | reverse complement strand
GGTCAAGGAATCTTCGTCTTCTATCTCGAACCGAATTTCCGATGGTTTTAGTTCAAATAATACTTCAGTTAATTTGTCAGTAGTGCGGGTATAACTTTGAATAATCTCTTTCAATCACAGCACCTCCTTGAATGTCTGATATATTAATAGATTATCCGAATTCAGTTAAAAAGATTCTCGAAGTTCGTTGTCGTAGCATGACTATTTTTAGGGAGGATTTAGTATAACTTGGCCCAGATGAATGAGATGGGCGAGGTAGTGAATAAAGTTGAATGAGGTGATTATTAAGGTGCCGCGGGAAGCATTCTATAATTGCTATAATGGACATCGCACAGCAACTGTTTATCAGCGAGAAAACGGTGTGTAACCATATATCCAATGTAATGTGGTTTGAAATTACATACTTGGCTCAACTTTGTAAGTAGAATGCGTTACGGTGTTGATATATCTTCATTGATTTATCTGGTAATAAACTATTAACTAAAATATTATATAGAGAGATAATATGGAAGTTGGTGGATATTCATGTCTTTAGTGACTTTACTCAATCAAGACAAAAAATAAAAGAATTGTTTGGTATTTTACCAAATCTTAAATTATGCTACCAAAGCCTAGCAGATGACATACCTCTTCCCAAAAAACTTCCAATCAAAATTCCAAGTAATGGTAGAGCAAGTACTTATGTTGGGCATGCGTTTGATTATTGGTTTAGGGCATATGTACAAAGACATAATTGTGTGATTAAAGAAACATCTATCGATGATTTGAATGCATCTTATATATTAGAGCATGATTTTTTTAGGGGAAATGAATTCAAACTTATATCGTTTCGTCTACATGATGTCTTTGACAGAAGAAGCAAATTCATAAATGGACTAAAAATTGATGACAAAATTTTTCTGACTGATTGTTTATTTTTTGCGAATTTAGAAGCGTACCTCCTGGTATCGCTTGCGCATACAACAAATGCGGGTTCATCCTTGTTGCCTCATCCAAATAAAACTCCCGCAACACTTGAGGCCACTGAAAAAGCTGTGTTTTTGTTCTGATGTAAAAGTTCGATATGAAAAAAGACGACGTCTACTCCACTTTTTTGGGTAGATGTAGTCTTTTTCACTCTGTAGAGCTCTGTTTGTTCAGAGATTCTTAGTCAATCAGTTTCAATATTCTCTTTAGATTCACCGCGAATATGGCCATGGCTCCTTGCAACTCCATGCCTAATAGACCCGAGGAAGTGGCTACATCATACCCGTGCCTGTGCTTGAGTTCGCTGTTCTTTGTTTCAATCTTGTAGCGTTCCTTCGACTTCTCCTGGAAGTACTCACTTTCTTGAAACGCCATTTGTTCCTTGTGTTCATCAGATTTCATGCTCACCGAGTACGTTTTGCTTTTGGCCCCATCGTATAGCACTCTTCCCTCAATGGACATCTCTTGCATTTCTCTACATCGAAGTAATAGGTATCTACTTGGTTTTTTCCAACCCCTCTTTTCCCTTGCCGTGCTTTTCGAATCGCCATATGACCGGCCTGACATACGTACATACCTGCATCATTATTAAACTCAAATTCTTCTTATTTCTTGCGTCCGTGGTTATTCGCTAGCTTTCTGGATACTGATTCCGTTTATACCGCTGTGGTTGAAGGATGTCAAGCTCGTGGCAGAACCGGTATACTTTTTTCTCGTTAATGATCAGTCTATACTGCTGCTCGAGGCAGTAGAGTTGGAACCTATTGCTGAATGATTTGAACAAATGGAGACAGGAAAAAAACTACGACAGCATAAAAAGGAAAGCACTTTCCTTTTTTTTATGTGACCCTCTAAATTTAACATAAATAGAGAATATATGCCTATTAAATACGAGACATATAGCTTTGATTGTTAATTTCACAGGCTGGAAAGATGTTTTTTGTGTTGACATGTTTCGAATTAAAAGGTAAATTAAGAATAACAGGAAAGGGAAAGCGCTTTCCTAATTAATAATTTTATAAGCGCTTGGTAAAAGAAAGAGGGGCAGTTGTATGCGCTATTATTTTCTGATTCATTAACTAATTAGTTGCTCCTGAAAAAGTCGAATTCTCTTGCTCGAAAATTCACGGTTGGTGGCTACAGCCTACCCTGCGGCGCTTTGCCGAATTGCTTTATGTGGGTTTCGATGGCAGGAACGAGCAATTTATCTTCAGAGAGATTTCCTTCTTCCATTTTGAGGTACAGAATTCCTTTTAATTTTGTTAAAATCCCCCCGACTTTTTCAGGGGAAACTAATTAACTTTTGAATACGAGTGGGCATATTTTGGATTTGTTCAAGGAAACCACTTTCCTTATGGCGATATTAAAATAAATCGAGAAAGAAAGTCGTTAACAGAAAACAATGAGTTGTTGTGGGAAAGGAGTAAGTTTATGAAGCCTACAATATATGACGTAGCTAAGGAAGCTGGCGTGGCTATTTCAACTGTTTCTAAAGTGATTAATAAAACAGGCAGTATTGGAAAAGAGACGAAAATGAAGGTTTTGGATACAATTCGCAAGTTAGAATACCAACCTAGTGTCGTAGCCTCGGCTTTGACTAAAAAACGTATCCAAACAATTGGGCTTCTGGTACCTAATATTGCGAATCCCTTTATGGCGGAAATTGCAAGGAGTATTGAAGATTGTGGTAGAGCTCTAGGTTTCAGTCTTATTATTTGCAGTACCGATAATGACCTAGACAAAGAAATTGAATACATTTCCATATTAAAGCAGAAGTATATAGACGGGATTATCATTGCTACGGGATTAAAAAATGATAATGCGATTAAAGAATTGATCGATAGTAAGATTCCGGTGGTCATGCTTTCTAGAGATGTCCCTTCACTTGCTGTGAATACTGTAGTGGTAGACGATTTTTTGGGAGCTTATCAGGCAACCTGGTTTCTTAAAGAACTTGAACATGAAAAGATAGCCATGATTACCGAGGACGTTAATTTTCCGGCGGTTAAAGCAAGGGTTTTGGGGTATCAAGAGGCACTTGAGGAAGCGGGAATCAGGTATGATGAAAAATTAGTGATTAAAAATAATGCTACTTATATAGATGGAATACGCGCGGCGCAAGAGCTGTTGAATCTTCCGGACCCCCCGACGGCTATCTTTGCATCTACTGAAGTATTAGCGATTGGTGCGATAAGGGGTGCACGAGAACTGGGGTTTCATGTGCCAAAGGACCTTTCAGTTGTCGGATTTGACGACACGATTCTGGCATCCATGTTTGATCCGCCAATTACTACAGTAGCACAGCCAATCCATGATATGGGAAAGAAAGTAATTGAACTATTATGTGATGAAATCAATGAGTCTAAGAAAGTGAAGCAGCGAATCGTGTTGTCACCCGAACTTGTGGTGCGAGGAACTACCTCGCGAAATGAAAAAAGTTTATCCTAAAATGAATTTAAAGAAATGTTTGTCCATTGGATGGAGCCTAAATAAGAAAGGACTATTCAAAAGTGGAAATTTTCGATTTGTAGCTGGCCTTTTGGGCAGAGGGCATACCGACTTTGGTAAGGTGATATCCGCCGGAATTAAACAAGCTGAATTCAATGGATATATTACGGTCGAATGTCTTGCCCCCGGACCGAACCCGTTTCAACCGGATAAGGGGGAACCTACGATGGAATGGATATATACATTTGCCACGGAATCGATAGACTATCTAAAGAAACATTTTAGGCCTTAGATGAAGAGTTAATACTTGCTTTAAAAACACACACATGTAGCTTTCATTGGTACGGATAATTTTGCAGGCGGTAAAATTGCAGGCAAATTCGTTAAATATAATTTCTCAAAGAATGGCGCTAATGTTGCAATTCTCGGAGGCATTCCCGGTATAGTGGCAGGTGATCAGCGGTTAACTGGCTTTAAGGCTGGTTTAGAAGGTTCACCCAATATTAAATCATAGCAGAGCAGCCGACTGACTGGTCACGTGATCAAGGCTTCAGCGTTATGCAGAACATCCTTACAGCTCGCCCTGACGTTACTATTGTATACACGGCTTCTGACGATAGTGAACTTGGTGCGCTCGAAGCAATTAAACAGGCCCATTTAGAAGGTCAGGTACAAGTTATCGGATTTGACGGTTCGAATGAAGCCCAATAACTGGTTAAAAACGGAAAAATGCTGGGTGACGTAGCCCAATATCCGGACGATATGTCCAAAGTAGCTCTTGAAACAGCTTTAAAGATTCTCAAAGGCGAAAAAGTGGATAAAGTGATTGCTACAAAAGTTGAGCTTCTCACCAAAGAAAACGTTAAATAATCAAGAAAAATAAAAGGAATATCGATAGTGGTTTAGAGTAAATTCCTCCTTAGCAAGAATAATCAGGCACATTGCTAAGGAGGAGTTTTCACCGGAATAATATGCAGAAAACATAAAGGAGTGAGAAATCCATGAGAAAGACTACAATTGGAGTCATTGGTGCAGGTGCTGTTGGCAAAGTACACATCGAGAACATTATTTCGGCAATCCCTACGGCACACTTGAAACATGTAGCAGATGCATTTCCAGATCATTACAACGAATGGGCCAGAGATTTGGGTTATCCTTTGGCTGAAAAGGATCATTCGATTATGTTGAAGGATCCGGAACTCGAGGTCGTAATCATTTGTGCTCCTGCAGCACTTCATGGCGACCTTATCATTGAAGCGGCCAAACATGGCAAGCATATTTTCTGTGAAAAGCCGTTTGACTACAATATTGATAAAATTGTTGAGGCTATGAAGGAGGTTGAAAAGGCAGGGGTTAAGCTCCAACTTGGCTTTAATAGACGCTTTGATAAAAATTTTGCTAAAGCAAGAAATTATATCGATTCCGGGGAAGTTGGAGATGTACACATTGTAAAGCTTACCTCCCGTGACCCAATTCCGCCGGCGATCGAATATTTTACGGCTCCCGGAGGCGAGCATTGCAGTATTTATACAGACACGACCATTCATGATTTTGACATGGCGCGATTCCTGAATAATAGCGAGGTTGTAGAAGTATTTGCAACAGGCAGCAAATTGATCAACAAGGATAATCCAATCATAACCAGAGCAGATACAATCGCTGTCATCCTTCGTTTTGAAGATGGCTCTATGGCCTTAATCGATAATAGCTGGCAAGCTGTTTATGGTTACGACCAGCGTGCTGAAGTATTTGGTACTAATGGCACAGTAACGGTTGAAAATGACGTGTTCTCACAAGCAGTATTACACTCTGCAAAAGGCATTATCGGAGAAAAACCGCTTGTGACAATCAAGGATCGTTACGGTGATGCTTATGCTACTGAAATTCGCGAGTTCATAAGTGCTATTCAGAATGATACTACTGTGAAAATTACTGGTAAAGATGGACTTTATGCAACAGTAATCGCTGAAGCAGCCAAACTTTCCGCTGCAGAGAATCGTATCGTGAAGATTTCGGAGTTATTGCCCAAAATAACATACTAAAATCAAATGTTGTTAGGAAGCGATGGCAATTTGGAGTTATTGCCGGACCGCAGGAGCATCGGAGTCATCACCTCAGATATGAGGGCTTTTATAATCGCTTGCTTGAGCTGGGCTGTGACATTCATTAGGAACATATGTATTTTTCTCCGACGTCCTTGTTTAATGATGGCTGTATTGGTTTTTCATCCATGCGGGGACGTTCCCAGACTCATATGATAAAGTTTCCTACCGCAATTTTCGCAACAAACGATATGCTCGCTTTGGGAGCTATGCGTATCATGATGGAGAAAGGGCTTCAAATACCGCAGGACGTATCCATCATTGGATCGGATAATATCGATTTTGCCGCACTTTCCAACCCGTCCCTAACTACGGTTCTTACGGAAAAAGAAAAGATGGGTCAGGACGCCGTTCACATTCTGAACCGCTTGATACAAAAATTAGAGCTGCCGATGAAAGTGGAGTATGAGCCGAAACTGATCATAGGCGGGACGACAGGTCCGGTCAGCAGCAGATTGTAACGGAACACGAAGGCAGCTTTAAACAAAAAAAAGGAGCTAAGACATGATGCGAAGTCAAACTTATCGGCACAAAAACAGTTCACTCATCTGGTATTTATTCTTGTTGCCAACCTTTCTCGGAATCTTGTTATTTATGGTATACCCCGTTTTCGAATCATTACGACTCAGTCTTTATGTGTCCAGAGGAGCGATAGAAACATGGGCGGGAATCGAAAATTATAAAACGGTTTTATCCTCCAATGTTTTCTGGAAAGCAGTGTACAACACTTTTTATATGGGATTTTTTCAGCTTCTTTTGACTATCCCCTTTGGATTTATACTGGCATCGCTAATCACAGAGCTTAAATGGGGGAAAAACTTGTTTAAGATTCTGTTGTTCATTCCATACATCACATCCGTTGTAGCAGCCTCCATGCTTTTCTTGTTCGTGCTGCATCCTGAATTTGGCCTGTTGAATTATTTCCTCTCGATGCTGGGACTTCCTACTTCAGTCTGGCTTGCTGAGCCATCGAGTGCACGTTGGGGAGCTATTTTACTCGGTTCGTGGCACTGGCTAGGCTTTGTCGTGATCATCTTTCTCGCTAATTTGCAGGCGATTTCGGAGGAAATTTATGAGGCTGGGGCCATCGATGGAGCTACTGGCATTCAAAAATGGCTGTATATTACGATCCCCAATATGTACGGAACCTTTTCCTTTCTAATCGTGATCGGCTGGATATCTGGACTGCAGCGGTTCACCGACGTTTATTTACTGGGAGGTCTTCAAGGCAGCCCAGCACGCTCTCTTCATACGATTGTCGGGTTTATATATGAAAGAGGCTTTGGAGGTTCGGAGTATGGCATTGCTTCGGCGGCAGCTTACGTGTTATTTGCTATCATTCTGTTCTTCACCGTACTGAATCTTAAACTTACCAAGATGAAAATATAACAGTAAAGGAAAATGTCATCATGAAAACATCGAGCATCATCTCAAGAAAACCTACACTAGTTGAAAGCGTTGTCTTTTTTGTTCTTCTTGCCTTGAGTGGGATTATGATTTCTCCATTCCTATGGATGCTTAGCATCGGCCTCGAGCGCACGGCCAATTTGCAGCCGCCTTTTCCACCGACATTTATTCCGAGTCAGCCTTCTTTTTTTAACTTTGAACTTGTCATGGAAAATGGTACACTCTTTTATTCGTATTTGAACTCAGGGTTCGTCGCTGTTTGTGCCGTTTGCCTCAGTGTATTCAGCTCGCTTCTGGCAGGGTACTCCTTTTCCAAAGGTCAATTCCGCGGTAAAAAAATATTGTTTTTAATCGTGCTGGGGACGATGATGATTCCGATGGAAACCAGGTTAATTCCCTTATTCACAATGTTCAATAAATTCGGGTTGATTAATACATATGTTCCGTTGATTGCACCAGCAATCTTGTATGGCTTTGGTATTTTGTTATCCAAACAGTATTTCGACCAGTTGCCTGACAGCTTGCGGGAGGCTGCCCAGATTGACGGTTCAAGCGAAAAGAGGACTTTTTTCCAAATCTATTTGCCGCTGACCGGACCAATCACCGCGACATTAGCCATCCTATCCTTTCTCGATAGCTGGAACGCATTCTTGTGGCCGCTTGTCGTTATTAATGATCATGCATTAAGGACAATTCCGCTATTTCTCGCCAGCTTCTCGTTTGAAAACGGGACGCGTTTGGGTGGTCTAACTATGGCACTTGCGACAGCGAGTATTTTACCGATCGTTATTGTGTTTCTTTTTTTACAGAAATATATCATACGAAGTATCGCTTTAAGCGGACTGAAAGGAGAGTGACTGTGGTAAGCAATTGGATGTAGCCGTATCTCTGTGTATATGAAAGGTTTAATCGTTTTACAAAAAACATATTCTGAGAGGGTGTCATGTATGGATAATAATAAGACGAAAAAAGGTTTGGTGGCAGGTGTACTGCTTTCCGTATTCGCGATGCAGGTATTGGCAGGGTGCAGTAGCAAGACGGAAACGAAACCCGTTCAGGCTAATGAAACCACAGCTAAGGTTTCAGATAAGAAGTGGTCCGGCACACTTAAAGTACAGCTAATAGGTGATTTCAGCATGGATGATAAGACTAATCCTATTTCCGGTAAAAAAGTCAAAGGCGTGTCGGTGCTGAAAAAAGAATTCGAGCGGCTCTATCCAGGCACTACAGTAGAATTTATCCTGCTGGGCTGGGATGGCTATGTTCAAAAAACAGATGCGATGCTGAACTCAAACGGTGCAGATGTATTTCAGGTGCCGGGGATTGCGAATCTGGCCAGTCAGGATTTATTGGAGCCTCTAGCGCCATATATTGAGAAAGACAAATTTGATCTCGGTGTTTTTATCAACAATCAGGTCGAAGGCTGGAAGGCAATGGGACCTAAAGATAAAGAGTTGCAGATCTACGGACTTCCTTTTATTGGAGACACGAGAGTTATTGCCTACGACAAAAAGATTTTTAAGGAATGGGGCGTAGAAGAGCTTTCGAAAAATCCGACGCCTGAGGAAATATTGGAGAAGGCTAAAAAAATGACGGGAATGAATCCTAAAACCGGCAAACAAAACTATGGTGCTTTTTACGCCGGTGCAGATTCTGCAGATTCGGTCATCAATGCAGCCGAGGCATTCGGCGGTTCCTGGGGCAAAGGGTTTTTATTTAAAGGAATGGAAGTCAACTTTAATTCTCCTCAGATGCTACAAGGGCTGAAGTGGATGAGTGATTTGAACGCCTATGCGCCCAAAGGAACACTGGTGAAACAGGGCGGCGAAAAATGGGGAACGGCTAATAATGATATTGCCATTCATATTCGTGTACAGCCCGTTTTTGTAGACACGATTTACGCTGCAGGCTTGCAGGATCAGTATGGGGTTGCCCCGTTGTTTGTTAATAAAGAGAAGAATATGGGTGGTATGTTCGCGGGCAGCCCTTACTCGATCGCCAAAAACAGCGCAAACAAGGAGCTGGCCTGGGAATTTCTGAAGTTCAGCGCGAGCGATTTCTTCCAGAAATATATGTGGGATGAGCAAAGCTCCCAGTTCCTACCTGTTACGAAGTCGGCAATGAAGTGGGAACAAATACTAAAAAATCCACATGCGATGATTGAACTGGAATCGATGGGTAAGCTTTGGGCGCCACGATATCCTTACCGTTCCGGCCAACCTCGATATATTTTGTCCGAGTCTGTTGAAGAAGGACTACTTGGGAAATCGACAGTTGAAGCCGCATTAGAGAAAGCGCAAAAAGAATCGACAGCTTGGCTGGCAGCACAAAAATAATAAGCAAATAAAGGTGGAACCATGAATCTATTACTTGAAGTAGAGGAGAAACTGGCGATTGCCCAGACACAGACCCACATCACTTATTCGTTTGCCGTTTCGGATTTATGCCGTAAGCTGAATATTGATTTTAGCTATGCTCCCAAAACCTTGGACAATGAAACGTTGTCTAAGGAGATCGTCGGACTCAGCTTACTGAAATATAGCGATAGTAACGATCCCATTCTGGAGGATGGCTGGAAAAGATATCTTCCATTAAAAAATTTAATTACAGTTTCCGTCGACGACCCTAACGGTTTTAGGGGGGCGTGCCACCGGCAGGATGCAGAGCAGCATTTGTTTCTTGCCGCTGACTCGGCTTCGCCTGGTCTCATGCCGGGATTGCCAATTCAAGGAAATTGGACAATTACGCTAAGCATTCATGCGCTAGTGACGGCAACGTGCAGCTTCAAGCTGAGGGTATGGGAAGGGGATGAAGCTCTATGAAGCAATGGCTTCCTTATGAACTGCATACCCATACGTTTCACAGCGATGGGGAACATTCACTGCTCGAGCTTGCGAACAGCGCTAAGGAGCTTGGTTTGTTCGGAATCGCAATGACAGATCACAATACGATGTCACCTCTTTTGGAAAGAGATCAAGTCGAGTTGGAAACTGGGCTGCAAATCATACGCGGCATGGAGTGGACCACGTTCTTCGGTCATATGCTTGCGATTGGAATTGTAGACTATTTAGATTGGAGAGACCTCGGTATTAAGGATATTCATAGAGGAATCGAAAGAGTCCACCGACAAGGCGGGGTCGTCGGCATTGCTCATCCTTACCGGGTTGGAAGTCCTCTATGCACAGGCTGTTATTGGGAATATGAAATTTCGGACTGGAAGGACATCGATTACATTGAGGTTTGGTCCTATACCTTTCCATCCATTATGAACAGTAACCAAAGGGCCTTTCAGCTGTGGACGGACATGTTAAACCAAGGGTATCGGATATCCGGGGTCTGTGGACGGGATTGGCATGTATCTTCAAAGAAGGTAACGGAACCCATAGCTGTTACGTATTTAAGCATGGAAACCAGGGAGAGTGCAGCTCCAGAGCAATTAGATTTGGAAAAAGCAGCCGTCGATGCGCTCAGAGATGGTACAATAAGTGTAACAATGGGTCCCTTGCTACAATGCTCGGTTCAACTAGACTCCACAAATCGTGTATATGGTATTGGAGAAGAAGTACACGTTGTGGAGGTTGCAGATACAGCTCGGGTTCGAGTTGAAGTTGATTTTTCCGCAAGGGCAGAGCATTGGCAGTTGGCCGATCAGGAGCTCAGGGTACTGCTTATGAGTAATAAAGGACAAATTGCTGAGCTGAACCTATCACGAAATGAATCTGCAGCCGTATGCGGGCTTAGGGTAGAGGGGCTCATCTGGCTCAGGGCAGAGCTCCATGGAGCTTTTCATAACAGTATTACGATGATTGCTTTTACGAATCCGATTTATTTTGAACAGCATCAATAATTTGTGGAGGGATTGAAAATGGGGAAACCGTCGTTTCCGAAAATTGCTGCACATACAGGATGTGGGAATACGCCGGACAATACTATGGAGTCCTTTATGGAAGGGATCCGTTTGGGTGCGGATATTGTAGAGGTCGATTTGAGAGTAGGTGGAGACGGAACTGTCGTATTGCTTCACGACGATTCCCCGTATCTTCACGAATGCACTTATGAACAGCTCAATCAATATGAAGTCAGGACGAAACTCAGTCCTTTGTACGAGAATTACGAAATTGTTAAGCTGACCGACATCCTGGAAATCGTCAAGCAGTACGATGTAAAATTAAATTTGGATATAAAAACTCCGGATACAATCGAACCTACTATTAAGTTGGTGAAACAATTTAATGTGGTGGATCAGGTTTATATTACTGGCTGCAGCGAAAACATTACTAACCGTCACCCTGATATTCAGGTGGTATTCAACACGCCAAAAGAATTTACTACCGAAGAGAGAGACAACTATTCGTTATATGCGGTTAAAGTATGCGAAGAGGTCGTGCTTGGTCGTTATTATGGTTTGAATATGGATTATACAACATGCCGTCAAGAAATAGTTGAGCTTGCTCATGCATCGGGTCTTGCAGTATGGGTATACACGGTTAACGATCCTGAGGCCATGATAAGGTTTATCCGGATGGGGGTAGATGCTATTACTACCAAATCGGTCGTAGAGCTGGCAGAGCTACAAAAGCAAGGCTAATCCGAGACAAATAATTATTGGGCAGCCGCCGCAGGTATGGATTGCGCTTAAGCGACTGTGTATCGGAGAATTATTCAGGACTATCGGTGGATTACACGCCGTAAGTCCTTTTTGTATTTTACTGCACCTAATATTGTAATATCAATCGATGATAATTTGGAGTTGAGCAGTTTGAAAAGCAAACCAATAACTCACTATATCATAAATGGAAGGACAGAAAGCGAGGATCGATCTTGTGGAAGCGTTTATTAAGGAAAGTAAAAGAGTGATTCGAGAAGCTATTAACTCAAATAAATTAATTGTGTTTGTTGGTGCTGGAGTTTCGGCAAATTCAGGTTTACCAACTTGGTGGGACTTGATTAAAAAAATGGCTGATGGTATTGGTATTAGTGTAGAAAATATAAGTCAGGATGACTATTTGAAAATTCCACAATATTATTATAACGCTCGTGGAAATAAAGAGTATTATGATTTAATCAACAACATATTTAATGTTCCAACTACACCAAACCCAATTCACTCTATTATACTTGAATTAAAACCTTGTCATTTTATTACAATAAATTATGATGAACTAATTGAGGATGCTGCAAGAGAAAAAGGAGTTTTTTATGATATAGTGTCTAAGGACGAGGATCTGCCCTATACGCCAAACAGTAATATGGTAATTAAGATGCATGGTGATTTAATAAATAAGAATATTGTATTAAAAGAGGATGATTATTCATCCTTTTCCACAAATTTCAAGTTGATTGAAAACTACATTAAAGCCTTACTCTCAACACATGTAGTGCTTTCGTAGGTTACGCTGTAAATGATATCGATGTAAAATTAATTTTTCAATGGGTCAAGGATGTGTTGAAAAAGGACTTCCAGCCCGCTTATTTTTTAAATATTGATAAGTCTTCTATTGATCTACTTGAGTTTAACTATTACAAAAATAGAGGGATCAATATTCTTTATTATTCGGAAGCTATACGAATGTCGGATTTTAGAGAGATTAGCCCTGTGGGATTATCACATAAAAAAGGAATACAGTTATATTCATTTCTAAACTATTTGAAAAAAGCAGATGAATATGAAGAACTAAATATAGATTACTTTTATCAAAAATTGACTCTGCTTAATCAATTAAACAAAATTCGACTCAAAGATATAATTGATGTTTTAAATATCGAAGCAAATTATGATAAAGAAAATGGACTTATCACAGTATATGATAATACTTTTCAATCTCTGATTGATGAGTTAGATGCTGTAGCTAATTCGGAAAGCAAATTTTCTAATTATAAGTATAAGCTTGTGAACGAAGTATTTATTAAGGCAGTAATCTAGCTGAAAGTACGTCGGGAAAACGAAAGGGACAGATCGTCATATCGAAACGAGGAGATTCTACCTTACGTAAATATTTGTTTCTCGC
>NZ_WHOD01000079.1 GCF_013141765.1 Paenibacillus foliorum | reverse complement strand
CCAGTTTTCCTGCACTTAGCATCAGATCGCTCAGGTCGGCGTTCGAGGATGCTTCTTCAATCGGCGGTTCCACTCGTTTAACAGCCACTGTGTACGTTTTGGCTGTTTTATTGGCAGCTGTAACTATCACTTGAATCGGGTTATCGCCCACATTCAAGCTCAACCCTCCGTAAGTTGCTCCGCTCACACTTGCAGTACCGTTCACAGTCAGCGATGCTTTGACATCCGCTGCAGTCGGTGTAACCGCGATGCTTGAAACCGAATTTGCTACGGTTACGGTGTACGCTACTGTGCCGGAATTGAATGCAGGATCCAGTGTTCCCACACTAAGCTTAAGATCGCTCAGGTCGGCGTTGGAGGATGCTTCTTCAATCGGTGGCTCCACTTCCTCCACAGCCGTTACACCTTGTGCCTTCAAGTAATTTGTACCGCTGTTGTCCAGCTTATTTCCTCTAAGCACAATGTCAGCCCCAGCCTGAAGCTGAATACCATTGGTGTTCCCGGTAATTGTATTATTCAAAATCTGCACGTTTAACGGATCGCCCTTACCAATAAAGCTAGCATTTTCATCCCCTTTGTCATGCTCTAAGAGGATAGCCCAATAATTAGGGGCCGTATTATTGCGGATAATGTTATTTCTAATAATGGTTCCTGGCCCGTTTAAAACATTGATACCTACAGCTTCTTCTACATTCGTCGTATTTTCGATTAAATTGTTCTCAATAATCGTATCTGGCGTACCCATTGTAACCACAATACCTTCTCGGGAGTTTCTGATAATATTATCGTGGATATAGTTTTTGGGACCCGATTTACTATGGTTGCTTGGCGCTGTGCCCCCCGTATTACCGAGACCTACAGCTCCGCCGGTGGCAATATCGGTCACTTGATTGCCATAGATGTCATTTAAATACTCCAGTTCCCCATGAAGATCAATCGCATCCAGCTTAGTCTTATAGAAATGATTATTGCGTATGGTATTGTTATGTGCGACAAATTGAATGAGCGCTCCATGTCTTAAGTAAGAACCCTCAAAGGATGAGTTCTCCACCAAATTCCATCTTGTGTCATTGTCATACCCAAGCCGATCCACCTTCGCCATCCCTTGGATAGCCACTCCATACCCCGACCCTCCCGGACCTATATCGGTGGCATTGCGGAAGGTGCTGTTTTTTACAACTACATCATGACTGTTATCGATTCGAATTCCCATACGAGTGAACTTTTCAACCGTTACTTGATCTATGGTGATATTGTAGGAAGGATATTCTCCATAGTTCGCAATGACAATCATGCTATCCGGTCCGCCACTTGCCGGGTTGTTAACCTTATGATCTGTTGTATAGGTGCCTTCCCATGTTGAGGTTAGAGTTAAATTGGAAATAACCAGTTCATGCTGATTGGCCGCTTTTAACAGCGTACTGTTTTTGACTTTGTTAAGAGCTGTTTTCAAAACTGTTTCCGATTCGCTTTCACCACGAAGGTTGACCCCCGTTTTCAATATAAGATTAGTAGTACCATCAGGAGCTGTATTCAGATTGTACGTTCCATTCGGCAGATAAACCTCGTCTCCTTCATTCGCAGCCTGGATAGCCGCTTGAATAGCAGGACGATCATCCGTACCGTTATCTGCTGGGTCCGCACCATACTGCAGCACATTAATAACCCGGCCCGATGTTACATGGGGGATATGAACGGGACGGTTCGTGCCATCCGCATTAGTCATCCCCGGCTTGGTGAAAGGTACAGCTCCCGGTGGCGGTCCCGGTACCACATAAGGAATAATGGCAACCGGGGTATCCCCATTAGTGAATGGAGCATAAATATGAACATCCGTAATGCTTGTGAATGTGCTGCCATCCGAGTTGCCATGACCTGTGATTCGAACGTATCTAGCGTCCGTATCCGGTATGTCGAAGGCTTGCATAGCCGTAGTTTTGCCGCTGCTGGAACCGCTGAACCGCTGCGTCCACGTTATTCCGTCAACAGACGTCTCGATTTCAAAATTCGTTGACCGCGTATCTCCCTTATAGAACCCGACACCCACATATCCGACACGTTTGATTTCGTCCAAATCGTACATAATCCATTGCCCATCACCCGATGAAGACCAGCGCGTGTAGGAATTGCTGTCTATCGTGTTAATCTCGATGTTTCCATCGCTGCCGCTTGCAGTTACACCTATGACCGGTAGAGGCGTCAATGGTTCCGATAGCGTTGTCCGGCTAAAAGTCAGCGGAGACGTACTGATATTCCCTGCTGCGTCTACTGCTTCAACTTTGAATGTATAAGCTGCTCCTGGGCTCAACCCTACAGCATTATATGAAGTACTTCCTTTTACCGCTGCCAGCAACGTATTATTTTGATAAACCCGGTACTGGGTTACTTTGGTATTATCTACTGCAGCAGGCCAATATAAGTTGATGAAATCAGTCCCCAGGTTGGACACTGTTAACTTACTGTCGCTCAACCATGAAGGAGGTGTGTTATCGTTGGAAATATCGATGATCTCCTTAACCAATAAGTGTGGCCTCGGATTACTCGTACCGTTGGCTTCCTTCGAATATAGGTTTATGGAAATCCCCGTATTGGCCCCATCTCCCACCACAAAGGCAACCTTGCCTTGAGATAAATGGCTTCTGATATAATCTGAAGCATCCACACTATACAATTCCGGATTGCTCCCATTATCGGTCGACACCGTAAATTTGCCGATAAACGCAGCATCAGCCAGATTATTGATCGGTGCATTGTCCCATGTTAAGTTAGTTTCGCTCCAATCTGTATTCTCTATGCCGTAAAGGGACATCTCCACATTGGTGTTGGAGGAGCCTTTTTTCCCGGCTACTTGAAATATATATTTGTAAGCAGGATCGCTCAAGCCTGACAAATCATATTTGAAATAAACATATTTCTTATTGGTTTTTGATGAAGTGCTGAATAGTCCAACGCTTGTGCCCGTAGCAGAATTGAAATTCGTATCTGCTTTACTACTGTCAATGAGTGCATCATCCGTTGGCAACGGGCTTCCTATATCCGTTTCCACCACAGCCCCAGGTCCAGACGGCTGCTGGGGCACCACCGTTATTTCACTCTCCGCATATACCTGCTGATTGACGGAGGTTGTAACGTCTGCACGTATCTTCGTTTTCCCCGGACCTACAGCTGTCACCAATGCGGTTGTCAATCCGGAGGAGGATACGGTTGCAACACCGCTGTCATAAGTTGTCCATGTGACCGTCTTCGTTACTGTTTCATTTGGCGTTAGAGATACAGTCAACTCCTTCGACCCATTTGACTCTAATGTAAATACAGAAGGGTTCAATACGGCCGAAACATTCGGAACACCCGGATTAGGGTTGTTAGGGTTGTTAGGGTCGGTAGGATTGCCTGGTGTGTAGCCTTTTTTGTATAAAATGTGTTCGGTCACGGTCCTGTTCTTAACATGCTGATCCATAAATGCCCATGCCTCCGCATTGGCTGTTTCGGATGCTGCTCCAGTAAAACCGTGGCCCTGCCCGGGAACAACTTTGAAGTCAACGACATTAACACCCGCTGCTGTTAGTTGATTAGCAAATGTAACACTATCTGTATAAGGAATCGTAGAATCAGCGTCCCCATGCCGGATCCAGAATGGAGGGTCATCCGGAGATGCATATGTACCGGGCATTGCGAGTCTAGCTTGGTCCGGCACCGTGAAGGCTTTGTTGCCGCCTAAAAGAGCTGTTACAGAGCTATAATTGTTGGCAAAGGTAGTCGTGAAGTCAGCAGGCCCAAACCAGTCAGCCACTGCCTGCACTTTATCCGAATATTCCTGCCAGCCTCCTGTGCCTTCCAAATCCGGAACATTCACAGTATGACCATTATCAAGAACAACCTGATCGGTAGTCATAAGATCCCCGGTGGTACCAAGAAGTGAAGCAAGGTGGCCTCCCGCCGATGAACCCCAGACACCGATACGGTCAGGGTCAATATTATATAGAGCTGCATTTGCTCGCAAATAACGAATTGCCAGCTTCACATCCTGAATCTGAGCCGGAAAAGGTCCTTCTGGAGTGAGGCGGTAGTCAAGCGAAACGCCAATATATCCCCTCTTGGTCACATAACCGCATATGTTAGCCAGCGCTTGTTTCCTGTCTCCGTGATTCCAGCCTCCACCATGTATATAAACAACGACAGGCATTGGAGCCGTAGGCGGAGTACTAGGAACCGCTATCGACGTATATAAGGGCCGGCTTCCAGCCGTTCCTACTGCTACATCTTCATACAACGTAACCCCTTTTGGCACCGGAAACGGCACTGGCTCCGTTGTTGGAGGATTAGGCACAGGTGTTACGGCAGGCGGGATTCCCGGAATAGCTTGCCCTTTAATTGACACACTATCGATGTACATATTCGCCTGCATGGGATCTCCAACTCTGAATCTGAGCTTAAGATTCGTGTTGTTGTTAGCACCAGCTCCTATTACCCACGTTTTCAGCTTGTTGGATTCGCTGTTTTTTTGCTCTGCGGTGCCCTGAGGCAGCTTGAATTCTTCTATTGTCGTCCAACTGTTTCCTCCGTTCCCCGACCACTCCACTACAATACTTCCGCTAATATAAGATGAAGCCCTCGTATAGTAGCTCAGCTTGATATTTCCATACCCAGTCGTATTGAGCGGTAATGCCAGCGCATCCGTAGAATCGATTTTGACAAAATTGGGTAACGAGGGCGCGCTGGAAGAAACCGATGTTTTAGCCGCACTGCCTTCCTGTACCCAAGGTGACGGTATGGTCACATTGCCCTCTGAACCATAATTGTCCGGATCATCGAAATTATCGGAAAAGAATTCGATTTCCGGTCCTTCGGGCTGTGGAGTCGAAGGCTCTTCCGGTGTGCTCGAAATAGCCGTGCCTCTAACTTCCACATCATCTATATAGACGTTGCCTGCTAACGGTACTGCTGAATCCACGCTGAATCTTACTCTGACATCCGGAAGATTATCGATAGGTGTGTACGTTGCTGCCGTGATGGTATACGTTCTTTGTTTAAAAGAGCCTTGCGCTCCATTGATCGGATCCAAAGCAAACCAAGTTGATCCCCCGTTCGCGGAATACTCCACCTTTACGCTGCCGGCTGTGACACTTGATTTGTACCAGTAGCTCATCTGAATATTCTGGTATCCCACCGTACTAAGATGCAGGCTTAACGAATCAGTGGCATCCAGTTTTACACCATAGGTGCCTGTATGCATGCCGCTGGTTGTCGTCTTCACCATACTTCCCTTCAAACCATCTTGAGACCATAAGGATGGCGATGCAGTCGGGACAGCAACTCCATCACCATATTCAAAGCTGTCAAAAAAGAGCTGTTTGTCAGCTGGCTCAGCCGAAAGCGTTTGCATTCCAAACATTGGTGATACCACTGTCAGCAGCAGCATTATACATAAGGCAATACGTACCCCAATACTTCGCAGTAAGTACTTCATTTGATCTCCTCGCTCACTTTGTTATTATTAGCCCTAAAGAAAAACTGCATAGATGCCAGCTCTACACAGTTTCAGGCTCGGATATTACTTAGTTCTTGACAGGTTAACGCCATCTTTCTTTTCGAATCTCTCTGTAGCTTCTTTAATGACATCATTGCCGCCTTTTTGCTTCCATTCCTCCAAAACCTTCGGATAATCCGAGATCGGCTCCTTTCCATAAACCATTTTCAATACATGTGTAAGAATAACCGGCGGAAGCTTATCTCCAGTTGGCGCAATATCAGGATTCTTCAAATATCCCTGCAGCTGAGGATCGAATTGAATCCCATCTCGGCCTTCATTCGCCAATACCGTGTCATACAGCTTCATCAAACCTTGCCCCTCAGGTGTAAGGCTCAATGTTCCTTTGTTATAGGTCGTATCCTGAACAAGCCATAGTAAAACCTGTCTATACGTCTCCTCATCAACATCCTTTGCATTGGTAGGCGCTTTATAGTTGATCTTGCCGTTCTCTTCCGTGTAATTCTCGCCTTTAATCCCAAAGGTAAAAAATTTCTCCGCTTCGTCACTAACCATCCAATCGAAAAATTTAATGATAGCCGCGGGATCCTTTGCTTGTTTATTGATCAAATAAGCTCTAGTTACGTTACCTACAAGGCGCAAGCCGCCCTTGCCGTCCAGTCCGGTTGGGGATGCAATCAATTTCATCTTCCCTGTCGGAACGCTTTCTTTCAGCTGCTGATCCCATTGAATCAACAAGTTGGCATTCATGTTCCAAATCCCTGCTTTTCCGGCTATAATATCATTCTTAAACTTCGTCGGATTAATGGTTGCAAACTCTTTGCTGACCAAGCCTTCATCCACCATCGTTTTATAGGTTTGGATTGCCTTTTGCATATTTTCTACATTAAAGAACTTAGGAACGACCTTGTCTCCCTGCTTCATAAAGAAATTCCCAAAAACATCATAAGAGCCGAAGAAAGCATCCGCATATACGAAATCCTCCCGACCCATAAAAGGATTCTCAACACCCATTTTCTTGAACGCTCGCATTACATTGAGGTAATCTTCCACCGTTTTGGGCTCAGGAAGACCCGTTTTTTCCAATAAATCGGTACGTATCCACGTGGCTCTTCTGGAAGGATTCGATAACCACTCCGGTATAGCGTAAATATTTCCTTTGGCGTCAGTTTCTTTTTCCCATGCTTCTTTAGGTATTTTTTTCAAAAGGTTTTTGCCGTGCTTTTCCAACAAATCATTCAAAGGTATAAATACTCCTGCCTGCACCGAACCTGCCAATTGCGGATTAGTCAATCCTGAGCTCGCCTGTACAACATCGGGAATATCATTTATCGCAAACATTTGGATCATTTTTTGATCAAACTCTTTATGCGGCATTAACCGGATGTCCAAATCCGTATTCGTTAGCTCCTCCAGCTTTTTTACCCATTTCTCATCGTTAATGTTCGGGTGATTTTCCGCGTACGAAATGTTCCCTGAACGGAAGGAAATCGAGAAGGCCGCTTTCCCTCCTCCAGGCTTGCCTGCGTTTTCCGTTTCCTGCTTCCCTGCCTGTGAGCATCCTGCTGCTGTTGTGGCAAGTAAAGATGCGCTCAGTATGGATAAAAGCCATTTCTTTCTCATATCAATCTCCCCTTTAATAGAAATAGTTAAGTCTTCGAAAGCTTACTGCTACCCCAATTGAACGGCATGTTTCACAAGCGATTCCCGCAGTTTATTTACAGTTGGAAGCATTAAACCTGAAAGCTTTTCTCCCATCAAAATATGGCCGTAATCGGAAGGATGAATGAGATCACTAGTCAACGAGGTAAAGTCATCCATAATCTTGTTCCCATCCAATAAGTGCAAAAAAGGGTGGTTTCTGTTGGCAGTATACTTCTCCAAAACTTCGTTATAGCGTCTTTCAGCCTCGCTTAAAGCATGACTATAGTCGCTGAAATACGTAGCTCGGTTCGGATAAATATAGGTTAGAAACACCGGTTTCTCCGGGTGCCGTTCAATGATACGGTCTAGCAAATAAGTCGAGCGCCGTTCAAATTCCTCAACAGGAACAACTGCCCGCATGTTGACACCGATTTCAAGATAGACCATATCCCAGTCATTACGCTCCGCAATATGATCTGACAGCTCCTGTTCACAGAAGCAGGCTCCGCTAAGGCCCAAATTGAAAGCATCCATTTCCAGACGTCTGGCAGCCTGTTGTACATAACCGTTGTAATGGCTTAAAGCTCCTGCCCCTTGAGTTATTGACGAGCCGTAAGCTAATAGCGTCAATTGTGGCATCTCATGCTTATGGGGAGGCCTTACTTCAAATCCGAACGCATCGATGTCATAAAATACTGCACTGAATCGTTCAAAGAAAATACGCCATACGTTAGAAGAAAACGCTCTGTTGTTCAGCTTATCCGGGAATACTTGTGCGAACCTTTCGGGTTCTTCCAACTGGATGGTTGTTATGACCCCCGCCTCCAGCTGATGTGAGGAATGGAAGAAGTCGCCTTTGAACACCAGCACTTTACCGTTAGTATCCTGTGAGCCTAGCACCACTTGTACATACTTCGCTTCTGTAACAAAACGAAGCTCACAGCCGTTCGACTGTATAGCCTTCGTTCTTCCCTTCTCCGTTAAGCTGTGGCGAACCTGCTTCGGAAACCGGTGCAGTCTTAGTCCCGGCAGATGCGGGCGCTGTTCAAGCTCCGTGACATTATGAAAATAAACATCCTTTTGCTGCATCTTAGTTACCCCACCAATCATTTCACTTCGTCATTCTGACTCATATCTAACTCATTTATTTCATGATATCATTAATGTAAGCGTAGTCAATATGGTTTTTTTTAGTTCGTCTTGTGATTTTATGTGGTAGATAACGAATTTTATAATTGTAGAACGAAAAAAAAGTGCAAGCTCTTATTCTGAGCCTGCACCTGCGTTTAGGTATGATAGGGGAGTCCATGCTTATTTCTATGTAGGTTTATTAACAAGCACAACCTTCAGGAGGATTGAATGATGTTGCTTTCTTTAGCTTCAATAAGCAATTGTTCCAACTTGGCGCTAAGCACATCACTATTTTGCAAACCAGACAAAAATAACATAATATCACGCTGGATGCTTTTCAACTGGTAATTGCTGAGGCCCAGCTCCGTAATCAACCGTAACGTTGGAAAAATTTCTTTGTACAAAAAAAATCTGGAGGGACGATATAAGGACTCCTCTCCCTCCCATTCCATGGCATGTCGGTGCGCGGTAATATTCAACGTTTTGCGGCGAAGCAGTAATTGTATCTCGTAGGAGGACAGAAAGTCGACCAGCAGCTTGGCTGCCTCCTTATTAGAAGACCGGCTGTTAACAGCAAGTCCATTAATAATGAGCAGCGTGCTCGTATCCTGCAATCCAGGCAATGGGGAAACATCGAAGGAAATATTAGAATCCCTTAACTGGTTTAAGAAAAAATAGGTTGTCATAATAACCGAAACCTTTCCTTCCAGAAAGAGGGCTTCCGCATCGGCATCGCTTTCCGACAAAATCCTTGGAAATACATCCGTCATCGCCAGCAATTCTCTGCATGCTTCCAAGCTTTCTATTATTTTGCTCCCCCGCAATCGGTAGTTTCCGTTTTCATCCGTTTGGAAGCTTGTTCCGCTCTGCAGCATAAAGATCGGCCAACGGTTACGGGATGGCATATAAAAATAAAATCCGAACCGTTCATTTTTTACTGACAGCTGTTGGCCATATTTAAAAAGATCGCTCCATGCCCAGCTGCTATCAGGCAGCGGAACTTGAGACTGCTCGAAATGTTTTTTGTTATAACACAAAACTACAGGTGAATAATTGAATGGACGAACTTGTGTGTTATCTCCTTGACGAAACGGTTGTGTCAAAAACGGATACAAATCATCCACTTGCTCAATCGGCTCCAACAAGTGGGTACAGCCGTTTTCTACGAAATCCTGAAAATTATTATTATTAATTAAAACTACATCGAGGATCTCCGATTCCATATAATGCTTCAATGACTTGGAATAGCTGCTCGACGGCAGCTCGATCGGCTGTACAACAATATGCGGAAATTGCCTGGAAAACTCAGCTAGCAGTTCTTCCATCTCGACTAATCGGGCAAATGAATGAACATATCCAAATTTAATAACCGTCTTTTGTTCGGAGGAGGGACTCAACACTTTATTGCCTACCCTAGGAATTTTCTCAATGAATCCTTCCTCTACCAGAACCTTCAGACCGCTGCGAACGGAAGCATTACTGAGCTCGAATCGCTTTTCCAAATCGCTTTCGGACGGCAGGTAGCTGCCAATAGCCAGTTTACCCGACAGAATTTCTTGACGCAGAGTACCAATCATAACTTCCAGCCGAGCTCGGAAATGCTTGCGGCTTAATCTCTTTTGCATGTTGAGACCTCACTATCTTACTGTCCTTCTATCTTTCTATCTTACTGGCTTACTATATCAAAGTTAGATACGAGGCAGCTTGCGGATTCTTTACTGCCTGTTTTTGCTTTTATATCCGCAGGAGCTTCTTATTTGCAGAGTAGGCTCGATTTCAATTCTTATTGGCTTCGACTTGGCCTGCTCTTCCTCCGTTATCAACCGATACAGCAGTTCTACAGCAAGAGTAGTTAATTCCTCTACCTTATAGGTTACACTGGTCAGAGGTATTTCCGCATATTGGGCTGCTTCCAGGTCATCGAAGCCAACAATAGCCATATCCTCAGGCACTCGCATCCCTTGTTCTCGGCACCAACGCAGTGCTCCCAGCGCCAAATAATCGCTGGATGCGAAAAGGGCTGTTACTCCCCCCTTAGAAAAAAGCTTTGCAGCCGACAAGTAGCCTTGTTCGTAGCTATAATTGTCGACAGTTATAACAAGCTCCTCATCAAACTCGATTCCGTTATCCTTCAATGCCGCTTGATATCCCGTGTACTTTTCCATATTGGCTGGGCCGCCATGAATAAACGCAATTTGTCGATGACCTAATTGGGCCAGATGGGATGCAGCTTTATAAGCGCCTTTAAACTGGTTCATGTAGACGGAGTCACTCGCTGGCTCGTAATTACCGCCAGACAAGAGGACCATCGGAATATGAGCATTGCGTATCGATCTGATTTTATCCTGATTTTGTTTATTCGTAGGAAACAGGAATATTCCGTCGACCTGTCGAGAAACAAGGATATCCAGAGCGAAAGACTCATAGTCTCTATCACTATCGGTGGTCATAAGCATCATATTGTATCCGTTGGCCATTAGTTTTCTTTCAATAAGCTGGGCCGTTTCTATTTGGACAGGATTCGTTATTTTGGGTAAAATGAATCCTATTATTTTCGATTTCTTTTCAACAAGAGAACGGGCGATGGAATTCGGAATATAGTTTAATTCTTTGGCAACCTGATGTACTCTTTGTCTTGTTTCTTCATTAATACGTTTGCTATTTTTTAATGCTAAAGATACGGAATTGATGGATAATCCGAGTTCTTTGGCTATATCCTCTTGCCGTACACGCTTACTCACTTTACTCACCTCTGTTGTTAATCCATTCCTATCATTAAAACTGATCATGCACTCTATACAATTCTGCAACGGCATTCGAAATTCCTTTAAACCATCCCTTAGAAAAACATCTGTACTAACAGCTTGCCTTTTTTGAGCAAAAAAATAACTGCACCTATGTCAAAATCAACAAATAGGGCAGTTTATTTTTACATTACTATTTCTTAATAGTTTTCGTGCTTTCTGAAGCAGCCCTCATCTTGCCAAGAAAATCCTTTATTTGTTCGAACGGCGGCTCGGAAAGGTCTTTGGGATGATCCTTATCACCATTTACCCAAAGCGTCTCCAATGGGATATAACCACGGTAATTGCTGTATCGGATTCGAGTAAAGAGCTCCTCTAGATCAACCAGAATGTCTGTATTGGCACCGGCCGGTTTTCTCTTTACTTGAAAGTTCACCGTATAAGGAAGTACCGCTTCAATATCATCATACCAAGCATAGCCTTCACCGGTACGTTCGAGAAATTTTTTGAAAAAGCCGGAATCGTTAATTAGTCCAATGTTGGGATGGTCCACCCAATTTAGAATTCGGATCACCTGATCAGCCGTACACACCATGTCGCCATGATTCTGCATACCGATGATGACTCCTTTTTCCGCACCATATTCAGCGCATTCTCTAAGGGCAGGCACAATCCTCTCTCTTGCTATAGCTTCCCAGCCAGAGGTCTCTATATCTTTGGGAACCTCTCCGTTAAAGACCCTCATAACAGGGGTCCCCATCTCAGCTGCTACATCAATCCAATATTTGACTCGTTTAACATCCAATGCACGTCTTTCATCGCTCGGATCGGCAAAATCGTTCTTTACCCCTGTTCCGCTAATTGCGATTCCCAATTCACTACAAAGATTCTTAATAGTTCTGGCATATTCAAAAATTTCTTCGTCTGATTTCGTTGGCATAGTAAAATTATCATATCCAGGGATATAATAAGAGGTAATATCCACAGCGTCAAATCCTGCCTCTTTAGCGAAACGGATAACCTGCATCGTATCGATTGGAGGAGCTCCCTCAGTACTTCCTTTCATCCATGAGTTCAAATTATGACTGAAGCTGTAAAAGTTAAGACCTAGCTTGTAATCACCTGTATAATACGGTCCTTTACGGCTATCTATCAAATAATGGCTAGTAGGGATTTGCTCGTAAACGTGTGCGGACGGTTCTTCATTGGTACGTAGAGTACTCATGTCATTGCTCCTTTTCAAGGCTTTATTTGTATAAAGGTTGGTCTATGAATCCTTAATTCACTTGCAGCTTCAACAGCACACTCTTCTCGATCTCCAGCAAGAGCTTGACGATTGCCGTATAGAAGGTTAACATGTTCCTAGTTTTCATTTTTAGCTAATAGACAGAAGTTAATTTGAACAAAAAGGAGATCTATTCGTGAAACAAACCCTTATCGTTACAACTAGAGAACAATTGCAGCACTGCTTAGATATTAGGTTTGAGGTATTCATAAGAGAACAGCTGGTAGATGAAAGCCTTGAGATCGATGAATTCGACCAAAGTCCTGATGCATGTGTGCATGTACTGCTAATGGACGACGAACAAGCTTTGGCTACCGGAAGAATGCGTCCTTATGATGAAGTTACAATGAAACTGCAGCGAATAGCCGTCCGCAAAGAACAAAGAGGTACAGGAGCAGGCAAAACCATTGTACTAGCTTTAGAAGAACTAGCTCGTGAACAAGGCTTTGACTACGCGCTTCTGGATGCGCAATGCCAAGCGGAAGCATTTTATCATAAGCTCGGTTATGTTACCGTTTCGTCTGAAGTCTTTCTTGATGCAGGTATTCCTCATGTCCGTATGAAAAAGAAACTGTAACTTACTGGCTGTATTTAGTCTGAATGGCCTGAAGTGCTTTAGCCTGCAGAGAATCCGGTAGTAACTGCATCAGCTCGATGCGGTTATTATCCGGATCTGCTATCCAGAACTGCAAGCATCCGCTTCTACCTGTCTCTATTTCTTTTTCAAGTGTTCCTCCATTAGCTTTGATTTGCTCCACTGTTGCGTATGCGTCATCTACCTCATAGCACAGATGGTTCATACCTACTGCAGTTGGTATATAACGATACTCTTCCTGTCCATCAGGGAACAACTCAATAAAGTGATGGCGACCAATGTGTAAATATACAATTCTCACTGAACCATCGTCATTATACAGCTTGAATGACTCCTCAAACCCAAGAACATTACAATAAAAACTCACTGAGCGTTCCATATCCTTAACTTTAACCCCGTAATGTGATATAGCCGTAATCATAGTTTTTCCCCCTCAAATCATAAATTTGATGCAAATAGGACTGGATTCCAAGCTCAAGTGACTGGCCGGAGTCAACGAACCTGTTTGTTGATCAATTACAAATGTGGCCACGTGATTGTCACCTTCATTGGCAACCAAGAGGTATTTGCCGCTTGGAGAAGCAGCCATACTTCGAGGCTTCTTCCCTCCTGAACTTATATGTTCCACATAGGTAAGAAAACCACTTTCACTAATTCTAAATTGGACAATACTATCATGACCGCGATTGGAACCGTATACATATTTACCGCAAGGAGATATTAGTATATCGGCACATTTGTTGATCCCGTCAAAGCCCATGGGCAGTGTAGACACCGTTTGAACGATCTCAAGACCACATTGCGAGGCATCGTAAGTGAAAACGGTAATAGTCGAGTTATACTCGTTGATCATATAAGCACAAGGTTTAGTTGGATGAAACACAAAATGTCTGGGTCCAGATCCGGGTTCCACAAAAAGGGTTTGTTTCAGCTTCAAATCATAGTGTGCATAATCAATTTCATAAATATATAGCCGATCTGTCCCCAAATCAGGTACGACAACATATCTGTTAGTAGGGTCAACCACAATACTATGCGGATGTGATTTGTTCTTCGAGCCAACTCCTATATGGTGAACTTCGAAGGAGATGCAGCAGGAGACATCCTCCATAATCCCTTCCGGTTTCAATGGCAGAGCAGTAATGCTCCCACCCGCGAAATTAGCCGCGAATAATACAGTAGAGTCGGGGTCTGTACTAATATAGATTGGATTTTTACCCAATGTCGCTTGCTTGCTGACTAACTGCAATGTTTTCGTGTCTGGATTAAATAAATACGAGGCTGCTGCTCCTTCATTTTCAAAATCCATTCCTACAGCGTATACGGTATTTCTGGATGCATCAACAGCCAAATAAGATGATTTGGACATGTCGCTATAAGAGTTAACCAATGTAAGCGAACCATCTTCCTCGTGAAACTCGCACAGATATAAACTCGGAGATAACTCAGCATTCATGCAGCCTGTAAATACATACATATTAAGAACCCTTCTTCCTAAAGTAGTGGCAGATGCAATGGCTAGGGATCAACAAATCCAGTAGTGAAATGCAGCTAACCCCAACTGAGAATAACGGCATTTGAATTCAACTTCTGCTTATGGAGCATCTATTTCAGCTATTACTTTACGGCTTACATTATCCAAAGCCTTTATTTCATCTGAGGTTAATATAATATCCACAGCTTCCACATTTTCCTTCATATGCTTGATGCTTTGAGATCCCACTATAGCTGTAGTTAAAGCATCCTGATTCAGCAGCCAGCTGATAGCAACCTGTGAGATTGCCTTATTTTTCCCATCAGCTATATCTTTAAGCAGTACTATCAATTCTTTCGATATTTCCATATGCTCTGGAGAAAACAACCGCCTTTTGCTTCGGAAATCCTCTTCGTTTAGCTGTTTACCACCAAGATGAAATGCCCCCGTCAGTATTCCCTTTGCAATAGAGCTGTAGCTCATTATGCCAATGTTCTCTTGTACGCAATAAGGAATGACATCTTCTTCAATAGACCGCTGCAGTAGGCTGTATTCAGGCTGAATGACATCAATTTGTGCAAAGTTTGATGCTTCCTTCAACTGGGCTAATGAAAAATTGGATACCCCTATTGCGCGAATTAAGCCTTCTTCCTTTAGCTTATTAAATTCACCTAAGGTTTCCGATACCGGGATCTCAAAGCTTGGCCAATGAATATAATAAATATCAATATAGTCTGTTTTTAAACGATTTAAGCTTATTTCAGCAGAACGGCGAACATCACCTGGTGCTAGATTTGCCCGGCTTACTTTAGTTGAAATTACCGTTTGATTACGCTTTCCTTCCAAAGCAGCACCGACGACTTCCTCAGAATGTCCATCTCCATAACCCTCTGCCGTATCAAAGGTAGTGATTCCCATCTCAAATGCAGCCTGGATCGCCTTAATATTGTTATCATCGCTTGTAAATTCCCAAGGTCCTCCCCCAAGCTCCCAGCAGCCAAAAGTAATGTTCGAAACCTGTATATCTGTTTTGCCTAACGTTTTTGTCTTCAATTGAACTCTCTCCTCATATGAAATTGTACTCTACTGCGATGCATTCCATGATACCTTTCATTTCCTGCGGATAGACACTAAGACACTAATTGGATCCTCTGCAGATTTTCGAACTTATCGATACCAGGGAGTAACCGTAATATTCTCGATATGTACTTCTGGAGGTTGACTCACAAGGAATAGAATGATATCGGCGATACTCTCAGCTTTCAGCATCGTATCTCTACTTTCCTGTGAAACAGCATTCATTTTATGAGTCCAAATGTTAGTGTCAATTGCCCCTGGGCTGATAGAAGTTACACGAATTCCGGAGCGCCTATTAGCTGCAATCATGGCTTCGGTCAAAGCCCTTGCCCCAAATTTAGAGGCCGCATAAATACTATTTCCTCCAGAAGCTTGAAATGCTGCCGTAGATAAAATATTAATAATATATCCGTTGTTTCTCTCAACCATCTTGAGAAGTACTTCACGGCACATAAGAAAGGTTCCGGTTAGGTTGGTTTCCATAATTCGATTCCACTCTGCGAGATCAATATCCTGTACCAATTGCTTGCCACTCATACTGACTCCAGCCGCATTAATTAGAATATCAATATGACCGAATTTTGAAGCTGCTTGATCAATTGCTATCCTGACGGATGTCTCATTTCTAACATCTGTTGCAATAGTAATGATATTCTTTTTAAAATCTGGGTGAATCGAATCTATCGCATTTATCAAATTCTGCTCGTCTCTGGCAAGTGCAACTACATGAGCACCCTTCTGTACCAAAGCTTTCAAAGCTGCGAGACCTACTCCTGAGCTCGAACCTGAAACCACAGCTACTATCCCCGTCAACTCCATATACAAAGCACCCCTAATCTTCATACTGTTTATAGAATGTTTAAGCAGTTAATTGTCGTATTAACGTTAATATTATATAGTAAATATATACGCTTATATCGATCTGTGTCAATTGTTTTTTGACAATATGAAGGTTGAACCCTATACTTTCACTCTACTAAAGGAAAAAGCCTTGCGGGTTGCTGCGCAGCCAAAGCAGGACTGGTTAACGGCTTCGAGGACAATACTTTCAAACCAAATGACACGATTACACGTGAGCAGATGGCTGTGATGATCGCCAAAGCACTTGATTTCACCGGTTACACTTCCAAAAGCAGCATAGATTCAACTAGTTCATTCAAGGATAGCGGCTCGATCAGCAGCTGGGCCCAAACGGCAGTAACTGCTGCCGTTAATGCTAAAATCATTAACGGTGTCAGAGATTCAACTCTTGCCCCTTCTGCTGAAGCTACACGAGCTGAAGCTACGGTTATGCTGAAACGTTTGCTGCAATACATTCAATTTATTAATTAATCTCCAGTCGACATACAAAAAGAGAGACTTAACAGCTGTTAATAAACTGGTAAGTCTCTTTTTTATCCAATCAATTTAATCAAACTACTGAACTCAAGCTCTTCAAATTTTTGAAGCGCTGAAGTGCGATTTATTTTCCAATGACACTCATCCAAAACACACTCAATGGGCACGTCTACTTTTATTGTCGCCAAGTCTTTGGATAAGTAAAGCATATCCGTATTACTCTCAATTTTTAATTTAATACTAGCTGGAAGCTGTTCAAGATTTTCTAAGACCCCGAGCACAGAACCGTACTCTTTAATAAGTTTATGCGCTGTTTTCTCGCCAATTCCTCGAACACCTGGATAATTATCCGCCGTATCTCCCATAAAGGCCTTCATATCAACGATTTGAGATGGGTGCAGTTCCTTCTCATCCCATAGAGAAACCGGTGTATAAACCTGATAGTTTGATTTCCCCTTCTTCATAATAATAACCGATATCTTATCCGTTACTAGCTGAAGCATATCGTGGTCCCCTGTTAATATAAGAACTTCCGTCTCAGAACTAATTTGATAAGCTATAGTACCTATACAATCGTCTGCTTCAAAACCTGGCACCCCAAAGTTCGGTATCCCAAGTGAATCAACAACATCCTTTACCAGACCAAATTGAGGAATTAACTCTTCCGGCGCTTCCGCTCTATTAGCTTTGTAAGATGAATACATTTCATTTCGAAAAGTAGAACTTCCTAAATCCCAGCAGCAGAGCAAATGAGTAGGTTGAAATTCCTTGATAGCATCGAATAAATAATGGATGAATCCAAAAATTGCATTAGTCGGGGTACCATCGCTTGTCTTCCGAATATACCCTCCATAAGATTGTGCGTAATAAGCCCTAAACAATAATGCCATTCCATCTACAATTAAAGTGCGGTTGTTGCTCTCGCTATTCTCCATATGTACACTCCAAACACAATTTATATAACCTTATAAACATACCAGACCTTACCGGTATTGAAAATAGCTTTGGACTAAAATTCCTCTATCAATACTTTCCAGCTGACTTTTCATTAATTGATCATTGGATAAAAATAATAGAAAACGATCTCCACAGAGGGTTGGGTGCGCTTGTCAAGACTGAGAGAAGTTAAGTGTACAAACTAATACTTTAACAAAAAACCATTCGACAACTGTTCGTTATCGAATGGTCCAACTTGCTGTATACATCAGTTAGGGCGCTTGGCTATTTTAACACATACCGGTTTAGCCACCGTTACCGTTTGTCCCGTCTCCCTTAATCGGCCGGACTGCTGATCGATTGCAAAAGTAACTATCGAATTCGAGTCCTGGTTAGCAGCAAGCAAAAAGCCTCCATCCGGCGTAATGGCAAAATTGCGTGGAGTCAGACCAAGAGTGGACGTGTGCTCCACATAAGTTAATGTTCCATCGATCTTATTGATTTCATAGACAACAATACTGTTATGTCCGCGATTTGATCCATATAAATAGTTACCTGATGGGGAGATATGAATATCCGCGCATATATTAAACTCTGTAAAATCATTCGGCAGCGCAGGAACGGTTTGCACCGGATGAAGAGCACCGTCTTCTATCGCATAGGAATATACAGTTATCGTGCAGTCCAATTCGTTTATGATATACGCATATGGAATGGAAGTATGAAACACCAAATGCCTCGGTCCCGCTCCTGGCTTAGTAAGAACTTCATTATGAGGTAAGAGTCGTGTATGCTCATAATCCATTTGATATATCTTGATTTGATCTAGACCTAGGTCTGGAACGAAAACATAACGCCCACTGGGATCAATAACAGCCGCATGGGGATGTGCTGCTTCCTGTCGATCTGCACGAATACTGCTGCCTTTATGCTGCACATGGTCTGCCGCCTCACCTAGGCTGCCATCGTTTTTTACCGGATACAGGGCAATATTGCCGCTAGTATAATTGGCCAATACTAAGCACGACGAGTCATCATCCAAAGTCACATAGCATGTGGCTTTGCCTAAAGAAGACTGCTCGTTTAGGAAGTCCAGCCTTCCGTCTTGAGGGTTAACCGTGTAGGAGGTAACCGTGCCATCGGCTGCTCCAATCTCGCTAACCGCATACAACCGAGTTTGATTATGGTTAAGAGTTAAGAAGGACGGATTCTCAATCCCTTCCAAGCTTTGCTGCAAGGTTAAAGAACCGTTATCCGTATTAAGACGGAACACATTAATTCCTACTGACGTTGATGGAGCGTATGAACCTACATAAACTAACAGCTCATTCTCATTTAATTGATTCATTTAGCCCGTCACTCCCTTTGTATTAAAACAGACCTTCGTAATTGATGCATATTCGTATTATAAGCAATAATTATGTTTATTTACCATATTATCCTAACCATATCATATTCTTCTTAGTGATGAAACAATCGAAGGATTGACAAGCACGAAGCATATCCGTATGTTAGTTTGAGAACTACCGATGAACTACCCCAAAGAAAGGAGCATGATTCGCAACAAATGAATACTACTTCTAAAATACATCTGGATAATTTACAACAGCCTTCACAAGCCCGCCGATTATGGATGGCACTCATATTGGGTTCTTTAGCTGCATTTGGTCCGCTTTCTCTCGATATGTATTTGCCCGCATTACCTGTACTTGGCAATGATCTAAACACAAGCGCCTCACTCGCACAGCTCAGTCTGACAGCTTGCCTACTCGGACTATCATTAGGACAGCTGCTGGCCGGACCGATCAGCGATGTACGCGGCCGCCGCATACCTTTGCTTATCGGACTCGCGATCTATACAGCAGCATCGCTGCTATGTGCTTTTACATCCTCTATATGGATATTGATCTTGCTCCGATTCATTCAGGGCTTGGCGGGATCAGCTGGTATTGTTATCTCCCGAGCCGTTGTTAGAGACTTATATGCGGGCACGGAACTAACGAAGTTTTTCTCACTATTGATGCTTATTAACGGAGTGGCTCCGATCCTTGCCCCCATTGTCGGTGGGCAGCTATTGCGCCTAAGCACTTGGCCTGTCGTTTTCATTGTATTAGGCTTAATCGGCTTGCTCATGTTCGTCATCGTGATGTTCGGATTGCCCGAAACCTTGCCAGCTGAGCAGCGTTCGCAAGGCGGAATCCGTAATACGCTCACCACATTTCGCCGCCTTATCGGTGACCGGAATTTTATGGGCATTGCTGTATCTCAAGGGCTTGTTGTTGCCGCCATGTTCGCTTATATATCGGGATCACCTTTTGTAATTCAGAATATTTATGGAGCATCTCCACAAATGTTCAGCCTGTTCTTTGCCATTAACGGTCTCGGCATTATTATTGCCAGCCAAACCGCAGGCCGATTAGTAAGCCGCATCGGAGAGATGAAGCTGTTGGTTAGCGGACTCCTCATTGCTTTGTTTGGCGGCATCATGCTGCTCATCGTGATTCTTGCAGGAGCAGGGCTTGCTGCTGTTTTACCTTGCTTGTTCCTTGTTGTATCCAGTGTTGGAATTGTTACCACGGCTGGTTTTTCTCTAGCCATGCAAAACCAGAAGCAGGCTGCAGGAAGCGCCTCAGCTCTACTTGGTGTGCTATCCTTCATCTTTGGTGGAATCGTAGCACCTCTAGTTGGACTGGGGGGAGAAGGGACTGCTGTTCCGATGGGTATCGTAATTGCTGCTGCGGAAATCGGTGCGGTCTTGTGCTACTGGAACCTAGTACGACGTAAAGCTATCAATAATGCTGCTTAATTGAAGGTGAAATATGGCATAACATGGCACATCAACTTAAATAAGACCGCTGCAGCCAATTCTTAAGTTGGCTGCAGCGGTCTTATTGGTGTCCCTATGTCACTGCTTCTTTTACACGGCTATCAGCATGTACAATTCAGAACAGGCTTACGCGCTGCCTGAGTTTCATCAAGTCGGCGGACAGGAGTTGTGTAAGGGGCATTGTGCAGCAGCTCCGGATTTTCTTCCGCTTCTTGGGCGATTTGAATCATTGTATCAATGAAAGCGTCCAGCGTTTCCTTGCTCTCGGTTTCCGTTGGCTCGATCATAATGCACTCTTCCACATTTAACGGGAAATAAATCGTCGGAGGGTGATAGCCAAAGTCTAGCAGACGTTTAGCTACATCCAATGTGCGTACGTTGAATTTCTTGAGTCCTTTGCCGGAAAGGACGAATTCATGCTTACAGACACGGTCGAAAGGCGCTTCGTAATAGGGCGCCAGCCTACGAAGCATATAATTGGCATTCAGCACAGCGCATTCCGATACTCGGCGCAAGCCTTCAGGGCCATATGTGCGAATATAAGTGTAAGCGCGGACCAAAATGCCGAAGTTACCGTAATAGGCTTTTACTCTGCCGATCGATTGCGGTTTGTCGTAATCAAAATAATAGGAGCCATCCGCTGCACGTTCTACGATAGGCTTTGGCAGAAACGGAGCAAGCAGCTTCTTAACACCGACCGGACCTGCGCCAGGACCGCCGCCGCCATGCGGCGTGCTCATCGTTTTGTGCAAATTCAAGTGAACAACGTCGAACCCCATATCTCCTGGGCGGGTAATGCCCATGATTGCATTAGAGTTAGCCCCATCGTAATAGAGCAGGCCGCCAGCCTCATGCACAATCGCTGCAATCTCCACGATCTGCTCTTCAAACAAGCCGAGCGTGTTCGGGTTGGTCAACATTAATGCGGCTGTGTCGGGACCCACCGCTTGACGAAGAGCATCAAGATCGACCAAGCCTTTGGCGTTCGAAGGAATGGTAATAGTGTCGAGACCCGCTACTGTCGCACTTGCGGGATTCGTTCCATGCGAGGAGTCAGGAACGATAACCTTGGTGCGGTGGTCGCCGCGGCTCTCGTGATAAGCGCGAATCATCATCAAGCCGGTCCATTCGCCATGAGCACCAGCCGCAGGCTGAAGCGTAACCTGATCCATGCCGGTAATGGCTGCGATATCTTTTTGCAGCTGATACAGCAGCTCCATAGCCCCTTGAATGGAAGATTCCGGCTGATACGGATGGATTTTCGCAAATCCAGCAAAACGAGCGACATCCTCATTAATCTTCGGATTGTATTTCATCGTGCAGGAACCGAGCGGATAAAAGCCGTTATCAATGCCGAAGTTTCTGCGGGATAACGCTGTATAATGGCGAATAACGTCTACCTCGTACACCTCCGGCAATTCAGCTGGTTTAGCTCGCAGCATGCTTTCCGGAACAAGCTTGGCTATATCTTGACGCGGAACATCGCATTCAGGCAATGAATAGGCGACACGACCTGGTTTGCTCATTTCAAAAATGAGTGCTTTATCATGCTTTACATTTGCATTTACATTAGCATTTACATTTGAATCGGTTCCTGATTGTGCAGATATAGTATCACTCATAGAGCAGCCTCCAATTGTCTGGAAAATTCGTCTATTTCCGTTTTGGTTCTGCGTTCAGTGACGGCAATAAGCATATGACCTTGAAGTGCTGGATCATCATTACCCAAGTCATAACCACCAATAAAACCTGCGTCTAACAGTTTGTTATTGATTTGCTTAATGCTCTCAAACCCAGCATCGGACAGCTTGATCACAAACTCATTGAAGAATGGTGTTTGTATATAAGGAATGGATACCCCGGGAATGCGGCTTAACACATTCGCCGCGTAATGGGCTTTTTGCATATTCAAGTCGGCTACGTCTTGAATCCCTTGTTTACCCATGGTCGAAATGTACACGGAAGCGCAAAGTGCGAGCAAGGCTTGATTGGAGCAAATATTCGACGTAGCCTTCTCGCGGCGGATATGCTGCTCCCTAGCCTGCAGCGTCAGCACGAAGCCGCGCTTGCCATCACGGTCGACCGTCTGCCCGACGATGCGTCCCGGCATCCGGCGCATCCAAGCGGTGGACACCGCGAAGAAGCCGCAGGTCGGCCCGCCGAGCGAAGCCGGGATGCCGAACGGCTGCGCATCACCGACAACGATATCAGCGCCCAGCTTACCGGGGGCTTCGAGCAAGCCCAAGGAAAGCGGGTTCGCGCTTACTATGAATAATGCCCCTGCCGCATGTGTCAACGGCTCAACGGCACGCAGGTCCTCTATGCAGCCGAAAAAATTCGGCGACTGGATAAGGACGCCAGCTGTCTCCACCGAGACAAGGGATGCCAGCTTCTCAAGATCGGTTACACCATCCTTCGTGCCGACCTCAACGATCTCTAGTCCAAGACCTTTGGCAGTTGCAGCAACTACCTGCCTTGCTTCAGGATGTACTGCCCGAGAAACGAGCAGCTGCTTGCGTTTCGTAGCCCCAGAGGCAAGAGCGCCCGCTTCTGCTAATGCAGTCGCACCATCGTACATACTTGCATTGGCGACAGCCATGCCGGTCAGCTCGCAAATATAGGATTGAAATTCAAAAATCGCCTGCAGCTCACCTTGGCTAATCTCCGGCTGATAAGGCGTATAGGCGGTATAAAATTCGGAACGAGAGATAACATGATTAATAACAACAGGAAGATGATGGTCGTAAATTCCGGCTCCAAGAAAGCTGGCATAGCGCTCGAAATCCGCATTTTTGCCGGCCAATTGATTCATATGCTTTAAAAGCGCGTGCTCATCCAGAGCCTCTGATACTTCTAACCTGCCTTGGAAACGTACTTTTGCAGGAATATCTACAAATAAATCCTCTACAGAGGTAATCCCTATGGTTTGCAGCATATCCGTTTGATCTTGCTCCGTCATCGGTAAATAGCGGTGCTTCACCTGATCCACTCCTAATCATTATGATAATGGGAACTTTCGCCCTATCTGCTATCACGTTTATAAAAGGGTGCCTTCACAACAACAGCCTTAAGCTGCTTCTCGCGAATTTCTACCCAAACCTCTGTTCCGAGCTTACTGTACTCGGCGTCAATTAACGCCAATCCGAGACTCTGCTTCAAAGTCGGAGACTGGGTACCCGTTGTCACCTCTCCGATCTGCCTACCCTCTGCATAAACCGGATAATGGCTGCGCGGGATGCCTCTATCTATCATTTCGATGCCTACAAGCCTGCGCGGAACACCGTTTTCCTTTTGCTTAAGCAATGCTTCACGACCTGTAAAATCGCCCTTGTCCAGCTTGACAAAGAAACCAAGCGATGCCTCAAGCGGGCTGATTCCAGCTGACAGCTCTTGTCCATAGAGCGGCAGCTTGGCTTCGAACCGCAACGTATCTCTGGCTCCCAGTCCAGCAGCCATCAATCCGTGCTCCTCACCCGCTTCCATTAAACATGTCCATAGCGCTTGTGCATCGCCGCTGTTAATGTAAAGCTCAAATCCATCTTCTCCAGTGTAACCCGTTCTTGACACCAAGGCTTTGAACCCGCCTACTTTCGTATCAGGGAGGAAAGAAAAGCCTCTAAGCTCCTGTAACGTTGCGGACATTAGTTTACTCAGTATTATCTCTGCAGCAGGACCCTGAAGAGCCAACAGTGCAGTTTGCTCCGAAATATTGTCTAATGTGACATCTCCGGTAAGCTGCTGCCGCATCCACTCTACATCCTTATCGATATTGGAGGCATTGATAACAAGCATAAATCGCTCCCCTGAGAGCCGATATACGAGCAGATCGTCTACAACACCGCCATCTTCATAGCACATCAAACTGTACTGCGCCTGTCCGTCCTCCAGCTTCGACACATCGTTAGTGGTCAACTGCTGTAAAAACGTCTGCGCATCCTTTCCTGTCACCATGACCTCTCCCATATGAGAAACATCAAATAATCCCGCACGCTGACGTACGGCTTCGTGTTCCTTCTGAATACCATAAAATTGAACTGGCAGCTCCCAGCCCCCGAAGTCGATTACTCTTGGTGTGCCATACTGCTTATAGATTGGAAAAAGCGGCGTTCGTTTCAATCCAGACATACTTCACCTCAATCTAAGTGTAGGTTTGCTCTTTTTTAGACAAAGCAAAAGAGGACAGAGTGAAAAGCAGAAGCCCATTATTCTTCATGAGCAACCGTTCTGCTTCTCACTCTGTCCTTTGTACCTGAGAGTTACCTAATAAGCTTTCCTATAATTAGGAATATTAGTTTCACCTTGGGTGCCCCGTAACGTTCAGCGGGATCTCTCCAGAGCTGCGTCCTGCAAAAGTCCTTTTGCCTGAGAGATTCACCCTCCCGGGTTTACTCCTTCGGCGTTACCGTCTAGCGGTAATCTCTCCTTTTGCCCTCATCCGCTTATTTGATTATATATTCATTATTACTCTACCCTAAGCCACATTGTCAACATCATTTTCCGATATTATACATTTTTTTGTTACATATATTGACATGGATGCTTCAGATGATTAATCTACAGAGAATAGGACTTTGCTGTTTGTTTTCCATTTTATTTTTAAACTCTGCCTGTTTGATGCTTTATGTGTGAACAACAACATTTTGAAGGAGGATTCATTATGTCAGAGATTAAGGATCTATTACAGTACAGCAAGGAGCATGAATGGGTGGAGGTCATCGGAGACCGTACTATTCGGATCGGCATAAGCGATTTTGCTCAGCATCAATTAGGGGATATTGTATTTCTTGAACTGCCTGAGATAGGCGCAAAAGTAAACGCAGCCGACAGTCTGGGCAGCATTGAATCTGTAAAAACGGTATCAGATCTGTACTCCCCTGTAAAAGGAACTGTAGTTAAGGTTAATTCCACACTGCTCGATCAGCCTGAACTGGTGAATGAAGAACCTTATGAAGGCGGCTGGATGGTGGAAATCGAAGTCGAACAATCAACGGAAGAAGCATTATCAGACCTGCTGAACGCTGAGCAATACAGGGAATATACAGAGGATCAGGAGTAGCCGCATTTAAAAGCAGCTGCTGCAAAGAGGTCGTGCTAACGCACGACCTCTTTGTAATTTTGCCAACCAATCCTTCATGCGTACTCGAGCTTTCGTGCATATGCAGCATCGTTAATATTGAGTTTTTCCGAGCTGTCGCTAAAATGCAGATCTCAATGTTGCCTTGACAGCTTGAACAGCATGAACCAGATAAGCAAAAAGCCTATGATTTGAACAACTGTCACCGTTTGCTGAAAAACCAGCCAATTAATCAATACGCCAACTGCGGGAAACAACAGCTCTGCGAGTGTGGCGTAGGACGCTTTGGTACCTGCTAATCCACGATAATACAGCAGCAAGCTAAACAATCCCGGCAGAGCAGCTTGGAGAAGCAGGTTACCGGATAAAGCCATCCAATCCATTGTCCCGACTGGTAATTGCAGCTTATCACCTTCGAACCAGGTTGTCGCGAATAGTAATGGAAGTGCGCATGTAAATCTAAGTGCCGTGACTGTTTCGAACTGCATTTTATTTAGCAATACACGCCCCATTACGGTCGATCCACCCCATAAAGCAGCAGCGCCTATAGACAACAAGCCGCTTGCCGCAGCAAATTCAGACATACTTCCGACAGGTGCAGCGAAGCCGAATGTAAGGAGGTAGGTGCCGCCGAGTGCCATTAGCAGCAACAGAGGGAACAGGGTAGGAAGCTTTTCTTTCAATATCAGCCTTGCCATAATTATTGCAAACAGAGGCTGCAGCTTTTGCAGCAACAGTACCGCATTCGGGTTCCCATAAGCAAATGCCGAGGTAAACATTATTGTAGCAACTGCTGATCCTCCCCACGAAATAAACAGTAGAGCAATCACATGCCGAATCGCCAGCCCTCGTAATTCCTTGCGATGCAGCCATAGAACTGGTACTGCATACACAAGCAGCAGCAGATGTTCAAACAATACGATCTGCGAAGAGGTAAGATGCTTGAGCAGCAGGATACGAAACAGCGGATCAATCCCCCAGAGCGCAGCACCAATGGCCACAAACCATATTCCGCTCCGCGTACTGGTGCCTGTGCGCTCCAGCTGTACAGACGGATGAATCAAAACACTTTTTTCCATAAATCAATAACCCCCTACAAATTTACGAAGAAGCCTAGCTTACTGCTTAAGCCATTTCTTCGTTTTTTTGAATAGGACGCTTCGAAAGAAGACACCCCGCTATCAGGATCGATAACGGGGCGCACATAAAGAGGCTTGGAGCCAAGTCGTTTTTTTGCAAAACGATCCCACTACCATGCCTGCTTTTGACCTTCTCCCATCCGGACTGTACCGTCGGCTTTGGAATTACACCAAATCAGTCGCAGACTGCCACATGAGCAATCAACGAGTCGCGGGCTTAGGTTCGGAAGAACCCTCACCGCCGGTCGGGAATTTCACCCTGCCCCGAAGGTCCTTATTCAATTAGATTGCATTTTACCACATGACTTCTTGTTCAACAAGATATGTTTTTTCATTATTTATTATTTTAAAGGGACATTTTTAATTCCGCACATGCTGCGCACGATACTGCGCCGGGGTCATTCCTAGCTTTTTTTTGAATACATAGTGTAAATAGTTGGCACTTGAAAAGCCATTTTTAAAGGCAATCTGATCAATTGTCAACTCATTCATGCTCAATTCGTTGCAAATATGCGACAGTCGTACCTGCTCGATATATTCGCTGAACGTACCGTCGGTATGATCACGGAAAATACGCTGCAATTGTCGCGGACTGATCTGTACACGCTCGGCAACTGTCTCCAGTGTCAACGGCTCCATAAAGTTATCCTTAATGAATTGCTCCACCAGCTTGTAGCGGTAATGCTTCATATCGCGGGAAGGCAGGTCCGGTTGAGGAACCGAAGCATAGGCTCTGGTCGTGCGCAGCAATATTTGGATAATCGACTGCTTAATTACGGTAAACAATCCCGGTTGATTCTCGTACCACGCACGGTAAGCGTTCAGAAAACATTCCATTGCTCGATGCTGATCCATGACAGGCTTCACCGGCAGCTGCTGCAGCTGCTGTACACAGGCTTGTGCCTCAGCGATTTCCCACTTACTCACCCAATGCGACATGCCCGAATCCTGATCGCTTCCGCTTCCATCGTCATACAGCTTCACAATATCAATGTGCAGACACAGCTCATCCATCGCTTCATTGGCGTCTGCTTCTTGGTAGTGAAGTACATTAGGCCCAGTGAGATACAGCATACCTTCCTGAAGTGCATAAGGGGTTTCGCCCAGAATCACTTTGCCTTTTCCGCGAGGAATGAAATGAAATTCGAACTCTGAATGCTTATGAAAGGAAACTGTTCTCCCAGGAGCAAAGCTTGTATGGTGATATCTGAGCATACGGATACCGTAGTTGCCCCAACGAAACTCAACATCTAGCCGATCCATTGCATAGGGCTGTTCCAGCATTAATTCAAAAGGGTACGGTTTGGGGGTGGCGCGGCCATGATTATCCATAGGTTGAGTTGGGCACCTCCTGTAATAGCTCATATAAATGGAAAAAGCCGCCCGCATGACCGCAATAATAGCAGGTCTACGAGCCAGCATCCCCATCTTCTTATTGTTGCATTATTACTCCGATAAGTCGCTTAGCTTAAACGCTGCTCCCGAACGAGCCGATGCATTCGAAGCTTCCATTAATCGGGTTAAATCTAAGGCATATTGGATATTTTCAGATGCAATCGTTCCATTCTGAATATGTGCAACCCACTGATGGAACGCAGACTCGCGTTCTTCCGGCAATTCTTGTGCCTGCCACTCCTTCTTAGCTTCCTCGCCAAGCTTGGAGCTGCGGACCAACAGCTTGTTATCATGTGTCGAGAAGAGTAAGCTGCCTTCCGTTCCGTGCAGCTCAATGACGAACGGGGAGAAGGGATTTACAAATCCAGCTTCAATAACAGCTAGCGCTCCGCTCGAATATCGAAGAACCGAAATAGCATTATCCTCAACCTCTTTACCCGTCACATAGCCGTAATTTGCCGTTACGCTCTCAGGAAGCCCCATGAATAAACGCGCTAAATACATGGGATGGCAGCCTAAATCGATCATCGCACCGCCGCCGCATTGCTCTTTATTATAGAAATGCGATGGGAGCCAACCATCAGGCCCACGGTCCGAAGGTAGAGCGCCATTATGGGAGAGACGGGTGCGGACTAATGTCAGTTCACCTAGCAGCCCCTTATTAATAATATCCTGTATGGCTAAGGTGTAATTAAAGTTCAATCTGGGTAGTGATACCGTTAGCTTAACTCCCGCCTCTTCAACGGCAGCAACGATTTCATTGCATTCCTTAATGGTTGTTGCTACAACTTTTTCCGTAAAAATATGCTTACCAGCTTTTGCCGCAGCTATAATCACATCCCGATGAATGTTAGTTGGCGTATCAACAATAACCGCATCAATGTCGGGTTGGGCAAGCAGCTCGTTCAAGTTTTCATAAAACCGAACGCCACGATCTTCCGATTCCTTACGGCCGCGCTCAGGAAGTTCGTCCCACAAGGCAACAATTTCAGTATCCGGATGTTCAACCGCCTGACGAGCGTAATCCTTGGCATGAACATGCCAAAAGCTCAGCATCGCAACTCTAATCATAGGTTTGGTTCCTCCGCTTCCGCTTTAATCGAAGTAAACGGCTTTGCCGGTCTTCGCAGATTCATAAATCGCTTCAAGAATTTCTGATACAACGCAAGCTTGCTCTGGGGTTACAATAGGCTGCTTATCGTTTAATACCGCATCGATCCATAAGCGAATTTCCGTATCCTGCATGTTTTCTTGTTTTCCATCATAGAAATCTACGCCTTTAGCATCCAGCTGGACTTGGTTTTTATATAGACGACTGTGCTTTTCACCATTAATTCGCAAGCCGTCCTCCATATCAGCTCCGCCCTCAGTACCGCTCAGCGTACACTTCGCTTCCTTCACATCCAATGTATTCAAAGCCCAGCTTGACTCCAAAATAATGGTTGCCCCATTCTTCATAGTGATCATGCCAAAAGCTGAATCCTCTACAGTGAATTTCTTCGGATCCCAAGAGCCCCAAGCGTTGGCAGCGTTTTCTTTCTGTGACAGCTTATGGAAAGTTGTTCCAAGAACAGCCTTCGGTTCATAGTTATTCATCACCCACAGCGTCAAATCGAGCGCATGCGTACCGATATCGATAAGCGGACCGCCGCCTTGTTTCTCCTCATCCAAAAACACACCCCATGTCGGAACAGCACGACGGCGAATCGCATGAGATTTTGCAAAATAGATTTCTCCCAAGTCGCCTTCCTCGCAAACCTTTTTTAAATATTGGCTGTCCGAACGAAAACGATTATTGTAGCCAATAGTCAGCTTCTTGCCCGTTCTTTTCGCGGCTTCCACCATACGGCGTGCATCTGCTGCTGTCTTGGCCATCGGCTTTTCACACATTACATGCTTATCTGCTTCCAAGGCTGCAATCGAGATTTCAGCATGAGAATCATTCGGGGTACATACATGAATTATATCAACAGAACTATCCTTTAATAGCTCCTGGTAGCTTTCGTAAACCTTAGCTTCAGCGACACCGTATTTCTCGGCAGCCTGTTGAGCCTTTTCCAATATGATATCACAAAAAGCGACAATCTCAACATGATCCAGCTTAGACAGGGCAGGCAAATGTTTGCCGTTCGCGATGCCTCCACACCCGATTATAGCTACTTTTACTTTAACCGACATAAGATAATTCCTCCTATAAAATAATGACTTGAATTAATCTTAGCATGTTTTTCCATTTCTTTGAATTGCAATTTGACGACAGAATGGAGTGCAATTTCATGACATCTTTAGCAAGCGAGGACAAGCTGGATGTACTGCCAAATTGGTTCTCTGAAAGTAAGAAAAAGCGTCTGCTCGTTCCACTTGCTATGAGGTCGTTTATCATGATCCATTGAAAAGCAAGGATCTAGTTCCATTCCGCTAGAATGATCACGTGTGCATGGCAAAATAGCGCATCCTTGTTCCTCTCCCACTCAGTAAGAGGAATAGAAGGGAAGGGTTTAAGTTATAAAGAAAAACGCCTTGCGGCGTCCTTGGTGTACAATTTACGTTTGTGCGTTTTGGAGGGATGGATGTGGGATTCCAGCCGCTGTTGAAGTCGTGTTCCTTTGAATTTATGGCTTGCAGCGGTGGGAACACGAGCTTCAAAAGCGGACGCTGTCGCTCCTCCACCCCACATCCATGCCCTCTTTTGTTCTACTCCTTTCTTTATTGCTCCTAACCTATCGGTCAGGCGATATTCATAGCCATGTACCCCTTTGTAGTACTCGGGATACATAGCTCCACCACAGCTTTCACACATAAATTGTGGCGGGACAGTCGGATCTCCTTGATCCATTCCATCCAATTCTCTTACCACATCAAGCCGTATGTTTTCGCTCTCCAAATAAGTCAAACATATATACTTCACTGTCTGTTTGGACAGCAGATACCGACATCGGCGCTTTTTACTTTTTCTTTTTTGTTTTCTTGCTTCCCGGTAAGATCTCCAATCATCCTTTCTAAACAGCCTCGTGTGGTCTTCTCGCATTCTGCATTTCTATCGTAAGTTTACCTTCTTCCAGACAGACTTCCCCCTTGTATACATAATAACATTCGCATTTTGGACAGACCTGTGGGTCTTTTCCTGTTGCTTTTTGAATTCGTTCTCTCCCATTCCTCCGTTTTAACTGCTTTTGAGCCCGTACGATCCATTTTCTTACTTCTTTTTGCCAGTTTATTACTAATATTTCACTTACCTTTTTCAACCTTCTCGAATAAATCCCATAGTAACGGGATTATTTTAAAGTTTTCATACGGAATATGACCACCCAGTTGTTCCTTGATCTCTTTGAACGGAACTGAAAGTTCCGTTATTCTCTCCACCGCCTCCCATTCAGGGACTTAGCGGAAGCCGGACTTCCTTTAACCAGGCGAATAGGAGTCCTTTACACAAAAAGCAGAGAAATAACGGAACAAACTATTCCGTTATTTCTCTGTTTTTATGCTTTTTTAGGAGGAGCGGAAATTCTACTTCCGCTATCTCCTTCACTCACTTGGAAGCCAGGCTACACATCGGACAATCGATGCCCCTCGGGCACTACGATCGACACGTAGGTTACCGCACCTGAGCAATACCTCATTTTGCAAGTTCGAGGATATGGTTGAGCTTGAAGGAGTAAGCTTCGCTCACCACAAACCCAAAAACATATAATTCTATATGTTAAAAAAAGAGACCTGCTCTCAGGTCCCCATCGAAACGCTATTGCCGCGTGCCCCCAAACAGTCTGCGCAGCACACGGTATGCCATATAAATAATAACCGCCCAAAACAAAATTCCTATCAGTGAAAAACCTCCACCCATCCCTGCTCCTCCATAACCACCAAAGCCGAAAGGATTTAATATGCTACCGAGTAAGGTTCCCGCAGCTAATCCTCCGAAAAAGCTACCAAATCTGCCCGTCGATGCACCGGGAGTTCGATTGGCTGGTTCATTGACTCCTGGCCTCCGTGTGGTTTGACCCGCATTATTTCCAGGATTAATCCCACTGCGGTTCCCTCCGGTGTAGCCTCCTGCCGGTGAGCGGTAGCTTCCCCTACCCGATCGGTATGCTTTTGATTCTATGTAGCTCTCATCCTCTGCATTAACTGACGGAGCGGCGGCAGCCGCATACAATTCCGTTATCGGAACTTGCAATAAGAGAAAAAGGCCAAATAAAATACTCACTATTCTTCGTATATCCAACCCCTCCGATCCTCCTAATGGAATCACAGGTAGTATTTACGATTTAAGCTGCATTATTCAAAAAAGGAATGTATAGACATTAGTCGAATTACATCTCAGATAATAATAGGGTAGGGAGTGTTAATTTGAGCTACATAATGGATTTAAGAAAGGTAGTTGGAAGTCGCCCCTTAATCATGGCTGGTGCTTGTGTAATAGTTCTAAACGATAAAGGCCACATATTACTGCAAAAACGAACAGACAGCTTGGATTGGGGAACAATCGGAGGTGCATTAGAGCTTGGGGAATCGTTAGAAGAAGCAGCAGCACGTGAGTTATATGAGGAGGCTGGCCTAATAGCTAAACAGTACAAGTTCATTACCCTTTTTTCAGGTAAAGACATGTACTACAAATACCCACATGGCGATGAGATTTATAATGTAATGGCTGTATATGAAGCGTTACAGATTGGAGGGACTCCTGTTATCAATGACAACGAAGGTTTAGAACTGGCGTATTTCTCATTAGACAATCCGATTCCCAATATTAATCCTTTCACTGACTTAGTCTTAAAAAAAGCTGGGTACATAAAGGAATAAATAAAACACATCGGATCGTTATACCCAACTGGGAGAAGAGTGCTGTCCCAAAAGTCATTTTGGAGATTGCAGCATCCATTTAGTTCGTAAAAGAGGGACAAAAAAAAGAACCTCAAGTCCCCACATTATTGGTGGTTTGAAGGTTCTTTTGTACATATTGCGGAGTTAACTCACTACAAAATGCTTTATGAGAAAGCGCATTGGGTTGTCAGCATTACTTTTGAGCTTTAGCTGTCTGGAGAAATACGGCAATCCGCCGCACCGCCTCACGCAATACTGCTTCTTCCTGTACCAACGCTATGCGGACATAACCTTCGCCCTCTTGGCCGAAGGCATCACCTGGGATTACCACGACTCCTGCTTTATACAAAATTTCCCGGGAAATTTGTCGAGACGTCCAGCCCTCAGGAATACGTGCCCAAATGAACATCGTTGCTTTCGGTCGAGGAATATTCCAGCCTGCTGCAGCCAGACCCTCGATCACAATATCACGTCTGAGTTCGTACAGTCCGGCCGCTGACTCGCCCTGCTCCATATCTTCCTCTAATGCAGCAATACCCGCTTCCTGAACCGCCAGAAAGACGCCATAATCAATATTAGACTTTAGTACACGCAGCGCCTTTACAACATCCGGTTGTCCGACCATGAAGGCTATCCGGCAGCCAGCCATGTTAAAGCTCTTCGACAAAGAATGAAATTCGACAGCCACCTCTTTGGCCCCTTCAATCTCCAAAATGCTCATAGGGCGGAACCCATCGAACGCCATTTCTGAGTAGGCTAGGTCGTGTACTATTATTAGATCATGCATTTTGGCATAGCTTACCAACTCTTCAAAAAACGCATAGGAAGCTACAGCCGATAATGGGTTACTTGGGTAATTCAACAAAATAAATTTCGCCTTTTGAGCAATTTGCTGAGGGATTTCTTCCAGCTTTGGTAAAAAGTCATTTTCTTCTCTTAACGGTATGAAATGAGGTGTTACTCCGGCTAAGACCAAGCTCGCCCCATAGATGGGATAGCCTGGATCAGGCACCAGCACCGTGTCTCCCGGATCCGTAATAGCCATAGCTAGATGAGCAAGTCCGTCTTGAGAGCCCATGAGGGTCACAATTTCCCGCTCCGGATCGAGCGTTACATGGAATCGATGCTTGTACCAACGCGCAACTGCGTTACGAAAAGCCGGACTTCCTTCCGAAGTGGGGTAACCGTATACTTCCGGCTTGCGAACAGCCTGTTCCATTGCTTGCATGACCCTCTCAGACGGAGGACGATCAGGACTGCCTATGCCCAGATCGATAACATCGGTTCCACTGCTTCGAACCTCTTCCTTCCACCCAGCCATTTCAGAAAAAATAGCGGAACCCATTAAGGAGAGCCGCTTAGATTGGAATCGTTCCATAGGATAATAACCTCTTTTATTTAAAGTGAGAGTTCAAAAAAGTCAATTTCTCAGCACCAAGAAGTACATGTTTTCGTCGTTGAAAACTCGCTTCATAAGCTCTGAAAAGTTTATATATTTCCAACCTTATGAACCAAAGACATCATAGCAAACAGAAAGCCTGCAAGTGCAAAGTACGCGATTCCGAATTTCCACCGTGAAGCAATCGGGACCTCATAATACTTATCATTATCAAAAGGATCGTAATCCACCTGACAATGTATCATCAGATGCAGTCCGTCTTCCTTCTGTATACGTTCCAGTCTCGTCACATGGGTCTTGCGGATTAAGGCTTGCTGCATTAGCGGAATGGTGCCTGTAAAGTTCAAGCCCTCCCAGATAACATAAACATACTGCTGCCCTTCCAGATCCGAATACGTGACAAAGTCCAGCTCTCTTTTATGCTCTTCACCAGGAATTAAATAGCCTTCAGCTATCAAGGGCTCTGCCGGAATCAAAAAGCTTGCCGCCATAGCACGCTTCTCGCCACCTGTTTTGCGGTGCTTCACATATTTCTTGTAAAGGTCGTAGGCGAACATTGCCCAAATGATGCAGAGAATGATACTGAAATTGTAAATAATCAGCACCAGACCGCCAATCAAGCCGACCAGCCATAACCATCTTGACACCGCAGTGACAATTCGGCCACCATCTAGAGGATGAATCGGAATGAGATTAAACAAATTAATCAAAAAACCAGCTAGTGCCAAGCTATACAGTAATGGACTTTCAAAATAAATAGCAGCTCCAAACACGGCAAGTGCGCCAATGCTTCCTAGAACAGGGCCGCCTATAGCAATATAAGCTTCTGTAACCGCATCTCTCGGATGGCGCTTCATATTAATAAAGGCTCCAAGGAATGGAATAAACATAGGTGCAGATACGGGCAGCCCTTTCTGCTTGGCCGCTATAACATGACCTAATTCATGCACCAATATGAGTAATACAAACCCAACCGCAAAACTCCAAGGAAAAATGATCGCATAAGCGCCTATGGAAATTAACATCGAAAGAAAGACTCCACCGAATTTCCCGAATTTCAGAAGGGCCAGCAAAAACTTGCCCTGAGTAAGGAGAAACACCCCTGCGGCACCGATCATCCACAGCGGATTTTTTTTATTTTTTCTTTGCTGCAACAGCGTTCACGCTCCTTCAACTAGGGGATTACACGCCCCAGACCTGCTCATATTGTTCTTCTTTATAGCCTACAGTTACCTTCGTTCCGTCGGTAACAATCGGACGTTTAATGAGACGACCGTTAGTGGCGAGCAGTTCAATCTGCTGTTCCTCGGTCATTTGCGAAAGTTTATCCTTCAATTTCATTTCTTTGTAAACTTCCCCAGATGTATTAAACCATTTTTTCATTTCAAGACCGCTTTGTTGAATCATTTGCTTAATCTGTCCACTGTCCGGAGGATTATCGAAAATATGGACGGCTTCCACCTCCATCCCTTTTTGCTTAAGAGACTTTAGCGCATTCCGGCAAGTCCCGCATTGGGGGTATTGGTAGATGGTCACAGTTCTTTGAGTACTCATACGATCATTCCTGTCTTTGGTTTCTTTTTGTCTACGCATCAAGCGGTTTCCTTATTATACTAAAAAATAGGGAGATATAAAAATATAACTGCTTTTATGAGAAAACTTGTCAGTACCGTGGAAATGCACAGACAATAGGCTACCGAATAGGTAGCCTGCTTTATTTTTATTAAGCTTTGAATTATATTCCCTAACCCCTTCTCAACCGACTAAGAGCAATTCTCGACTTTTCAAGGATCGGAATCATCTGCTCGTTTTGACGGCTTGCATAGGAGGTAAACAATATATCAATCACGTTTAGTTGAGCGATTCGTGATGCCGTCGCCCCGCTCCGGATATTTTGTTCTACAGCACTCGTGAACAAGCGAATATCCGCCAATTCCGAGACGGGAGACATGCCATATTTGGTTAACGTTATGGTCGTGGCGCCTTGCTTTTTTGCTTCAGTCAAGGATTCGATAATTTCAATCGTTTTACCTGAATAGGAGATTCCAAAAGCAACATCCTCCGGTCCCATCGTGACCGCTGAAGTTAATTGACCATGAAAATCCGAATAAGCTTCACACCAGCGTCCTATACGAACGAACTTATGCATTAAATCTTCGGCTATCAGATAGGACGCACCGCATCCCATAATGTTAATTCTTCGCGCCTTGGAGAGCACATCGACAGCTTTGTTGACCTCATCTATGGATAAAACAGCCACCGTATCGTCGATGGATTGCTTATTATTATTGCTCACAGCTTGAACAATATTTTCAATCGATTCTCCCATTCGAATTTCTTCATACCCTCCTGTTGAAATCTGATTGGAAGAAAGATCGCCGGCAATACGAAGTTTTAGCTCCTGAAATCCTTTCATATTCATTTTCTGACAAAGACGGATAACCGTGGCTTCTGAAACGCCACTAAGTTCTGCGAGCTTTTGTACGGAATATTGCACCACCTCGCGGGGATGCTCTAAAATATATTCGGCTGTTTTCCTCTCCGAAGGGTGGAGTTGATCCAGCATCGATTTAATACTAATGATGCCTCCAGTCAGCATCAGGATCACCTCTTTTCAATTAAATGGCAGGAAACCAGATGATGGTCTGCCTTTTCTTCCAGTATGGGCGCCCTATTTTTACAAGCCTCAACTGCATTTTGACACCTCGGATGAAACGAGCATCCTGTCGGCGGGTTAGACGGACTAGGTAAATCACCTTCCAATAAGATCCTTTCTTTTTTGACATCAGGATTGGGAAGAGGTACCGAAGAAAGAAGCGCCTTCGTATAGGGATGCTGCGGGGATTGATAGAGTTTGGATTTATGCGCAATCTCCACAATCTTTCCCAGATACATAACAGCCACGCGATCTGAAATATGTTTAACAACGCTTAAATCATGCGAAATGAAAATATAGGTCAACTTAAATTCTTTCTGAAGATCATGCATCAGATTGAGAATTTGGGCTTGTATGGAAACATCCAGTGCCGAAACGGGCTCATCAGCAACAATTAACTTCGGCTGAAGAATGAGAGCACGGGCTATTCCGACCCGTTGTCGCTGCCCTCCGGAAAACTCATGCGGATAACGATTTAAATAATCTGGAGATAATCCTACTTTTTCAATTATCCATTCGACCTTAGCCTTCTTTTCCGCAGTATTTCCGATGTTGTGAACGATGAGTGGTTCCATTAAGATTTGCCGAATCGTTTTTCTTGGATTAAGTGAAGAGAAGGGGTCTTGAAAGACCAACTGCATATCCCGTCTCCGCAGTCTCATTTCTTCCGGAGAAAGCTGCATCAAGTCCTGTCCTTCAAACAGAATTTGCCCTTCCGTCGGCTCGATCAACCGCAGCAGGCACCGCCCCATTGTGGACTTTCCACAACCCGATTCCCCGACAATACTTAAGGTCTCCCCTTCATATACGGTAAATTCAAGCCCATCAACGGCCTTGACCATCGCCTTCTTCGAGAATCCAGATTTCACAGGAAAATGCTTCTTTAGGTTCTTCACTTCCATTAAAGCCTTCATGGACGCCCCTCCTCATCCGCATGCAACCAGCATCTGCATTCATGCGTGCCATCAGCAAACATTCGTGGTTCCTGCCGACAAATATCCATCGCATGATCACAACGTTCGAAAAACCGGCAACCAGAAGGCATATTGCGAAGCGATGGGACATGCCCCTTAATAGGAACTAATCTTTCTTTATCCGCCGCCATATCCGGTATGGAATTGAGTAATCCTACGGTGTAGGGATGCTTGGGTTTTCGAAACAAGGCTGCAACATCTGCATGCTCGACGATTTGACCTGCATACATAACTATGACTCGATCACACATTTCAGCTACTACTCCAAGATCATGGGTTATAAATAATATGGAGGTTTGATGTTGACGGCTGATATTCTTCATCAATTCCAGAATTTGCGCTTGAATGGTAACATCCAATGCAGTTGTAGGCTCATCGGCAATGATCAATGCAGGATCACAGGCAAGTGCCACAGCAATCATAACACGTTGGCGCATTCCACCCGACAATTGATGAGGAAATTCTTCATAAATTTCTTCTGCTCTTGGAATCCCAACTTCATTAAGAAGCTTGAGAACGCGGCTCTTCCTGTCTGACTTCGACATATTTCTGTGTCTTAACAAAGGTTCCCCGATTTGCTTTCCAATCGTATGCAAGGGATTAAGGGATGTCATCGGCTCCTGAAAAATCATGGAAATCCCATTTCCTCTAAGCTTGCGCATTTCCTTCTCGGATATTTCCAAGAGGTTCCTTCCATCAAAAAAGATTTCTCCCTTAACTTCCGCATTTCTGCCGAGCAAACGTAGAATAGACATACTAGTTACGCTTTTTCCGCATCCCGACTCCCCAACAATGCCAACAATTTCTCCAGGATTCACTTGCAAGCTAATGTCATGGACGACATTCACTTTCTCATGATCACCCTTGAAATGTATGCTAATATTACGGATGTCCAATAACGATTTCATGAACATGCCCCTTTGAGTAAAGATGTTAATAGTTCCCTGGTCTGCAGTCGCCATTCCTGAATACCCATTCTTACAAACGGATGAACCCGGTTGGTTAGTAGGATACATGTTGTTTCAGTCGTTGTATTATGCCATACGGATGTTCCCGTGAAACCGGTATGACCAAACGTGTCATTGGAGAGAATCTCCCAACCGAGCCCTCTAGACCTTGCCGATGATGTTGCATGAGCTAGTGTAGCATTAGTGATAGTCTGATCCGATAAAAAATCGCCAGACCCCTGCTTCCAAATATCCATATAGCGAAGCAAGTCCCCGATATCAGAAAAAAGACCTGCATGTCCGCTAATGCCACCAAGCCCATAATGTGCGTTACAATCATGCACCGTTCCACAGATTATCCCTTCACGCCATCTATTCGTATCGATATCCTCATTGCTCATAGCAAAAGCTCCATCGGGCAACCGTCCATTTTCATAGTCTTCTAAATAGAGCATAGCCATGTTCTTTTCGAATGGATTTCCTTCCTCGGTTGGTGCAATTGGCCAATGGGAGGCCCCGGGCGAATAACGCGTTCGATGTAAACCAAGGGGTCCCAAGACAAGCGATGAAACCACCTCTTCAAGCTCCATATCCCATATTCGTTCCAAGATAAACCCTAGAAGCATGAAGCCTAGATCACTGTAAACCATGTCCGTGCTCGGTGAATATATCAATGGTTCGTTACAGATCGCCGCTAAATAATCTTCTTTTCCTTTTAAACGAATGAAATAAGGTCTCCATGCTGGAAGTCCCGATGTATGGGTTAATAAGTGAAACAAGGTAACTTGCATTCTTCGAGGATCGTGAATACTTGCAAATTCCGGAATCCATTTCGTTACGGGATCAAAGAGACTCGTTTTCCCTGATTGAACAGCCAACAGGATCGCTGGCAAAGTGGCCATCACCTTGGTAAGTGAAGCGAGATCAAAGACTGTATCCTCTGTAAATCCCCTTGCATAAATGATCGGCTTCTGATCACCTGTGTGTATAGCCGCGATACCACTTGGAAACACACCTTGGTTAATTCCTTCATCTATGTTTTGTTTCAAACAATCGTAGAGCCGCTGCGCCTTATTATCTATCACGATTCACCAACCCCGTTGCTTTTTTTCACCCACCATTTATCGGGAGCGATGTTTAGGATCCAACAGATCCCTCAGGGCATCTCCAAAAAGATTAAATGCAAGAATCGTCAGCGTCATGGCTAAGCAAGGCCAAATGATCATGCCCGGAGCAAGCTCCATGTAGCGTCTCGACTCCGCAATCATGCCTCCCCATGAGGGATTCGGTGGTTGGACACCAAGGCCCAAGAAGCTAAGTGCCGATTCAGTAAGAATGGCTCCTGAAATAGCAATGGAAGCTTGAACGAGAAGTGGCGCTTGAATGTTCGGGAAAATTTCCAAGAACAAAATACGCGACGTTTTCTGTCCAATCGCTCTGGCGCTTTCTACATACTCCAAATTTTTCACCGATAACACGGCTCCGCGAACAGTGCGCGTAAAGACGGGTATATTCACGATTCCAATGGCAAGGATCGTTTTGTAGGTTCCCGGTCCGAGAGCGGCGACAATTGCTAAAGCCAGTAAAATTTCAGGAAAAGCAAATAGGATGTCCATGGTCCTCATGATGATGGTGTCGATCCAACGCCCAAAATATCCTGAAAGCAAGCCTAACATGGTACCAAAAAAAGCACTGATCGCAACAGAACAAATGCCTACCGTAAGAGAGGTCCTTGCACCATAGATGATCCGACTGAGTAAATCCCGGCCAAATTGATCCGTGCCTAGCAAATAGCCATCTCCACTCCCCTGCATCCTATGTGCATTGTCCATTTGTGTAATATCCTTGGGAGCGAGAACCGGAGCAAACACGGCGCCCATGCAAATAATGATGAGAACCAATCCGCATATAACCGCTGTTTTATTTTTCCAAAATCGTTGTCCTAGTGTCAGCATCGTCGGTCCCTGGTCCCCTTTGTTTAATACTTGATTCTGGGGTCAATAAGCGAATACACGATATCCACCGCCAAATTGATCAGCACGAATACTACAGCAACAAATAACACGCCGCCTTGAACGACTAGGTAATCACGCTGATGGATGCCGTCTAGAATGTACTGCCCCAAGCCCGGAATGGAAAAAAGCTGTTCAATAATGACGGAACCACCCAGTAAATATCCAAACTGCATACCGGCAATCGTAACAATTGGAATCGCTGAGTTTCGAAAGGCATGCTCAAAAAGAATTTTCCACTCAGGAGTCCCTTTTGCTCGTGCTGTACGGATAAACTCTTTACCGAGGGTTTCGAGAAACGTTGAGCGAGTCATCCGCATGACTCCCGCTGCCATAACAATTCCCATCGTAACCGCCGGCAATATTAATTTTTTGATCGACTCGAAGGGATCGTCCCATAAATTAACGAAATCCATCGGTGGAAACCAACCTATATATAAAGAAAAGACTAGCAGCAGAAGTGTGCCAACAGCAAAATTAGGAACGGAAATTCCTAATAGGGCAATCAATCGTCCTATGATATCCGTGGTCGATCCTGACTTTACTGCCGATAGCATACCGATCGGGATAGCAATGGCCCAACCGATTAGAGAAGCCAATAACGTCAGCTGTAGAGTGATCCCAAATCGCTTAATTATTTCTGGCAAAATGGCATTCCCTGTATGAACGGACTCTCCAAAGTTGCCCTGCAATAAATGGAGACTCCAGTTCAGGTACTGCATGATCAGTGGCTTGTTCAAGCCAAGCTGCTCCCTTAAAACACTAACAGCCTCATCCGTTGCGTTCGTTCCAAGCATGATCAAGACGGGATCTCCTGGCACAAGATGAAGAATTAAAAACACCAGGACAGATATTCCGATTAAAATCGGGATCAATCCAGCGAGTCTTTTGATGATATAACTAACCAAGATGGCACCCCCCGGAGTTTAGGAAGGCGGCAATTAAACCGCCTTCCCCGGTCAGCTTTATTTATTTTTTATGGCTGTTTTCATGATGGCATAAGCTTCGCTCGCTGCATTCGGAACAAATCCATCCAGTCTTTCACTAACTGCATAGAAGTATTTGGGTGAAGCAAGGAACAAGTTCGGCGAATCATTGATCAGCATTTTTTGCGCATCTACATAGAGCTTTTTCCGCTGCTCCAAATCATTAGTTTCTAGTGCTTTCTGAGTCAAAGCATCGAAGTCTTTATTGGAATAATTCCACACGTTAGCACCACCTGAAGTCGAGAAGAAGAAGCGAAGCGACCTATCAGGATCCGTACCGGCTGTGTTACGACCAATAAGCAGTGTCATTTCTTTTGATTTCCAGGTTTCAATATATTTCGCCCATTCCAGCTGCTCGATCTTGGCATTAATGCCTATTGCCTTCAGCTGTTGTTGAATGACTTGTGCCGATTCAATCATATCCGGGTAGGTGGAAGCAGTTTGGATGACAGTTTCAAAACCCTTCTCATAACCTGCATCCTTCAAAAGCTGTTTCGCTTTGTCGATATCTTTTTTCGGCAAATCACTCGCGTTAAGAGCATATGCCTTCTGGACTGGAGAAATTGGACCTGTGACCTGCCCCTGATCTTTCCAAACTGTTTTTACAATCTCACTACGATCAACTGCATAACTAAGCGCCTGGCGAACTCGAACATCATCAAACGGTTTCTTCGTGGTATTAATACCGAGGTACCCGTATTCCATCGTCTGATAATCTTGAATAGTGACGCCCTTTGTCTTTTCCAAAAGCTTAGCCGAGTCTGCGGAGACGGTAGTTAAATCTACTTTTCCGGTCCGAACCGCAGCCAATCTTTCAGCCTCGTCCTTCATAACACGGAATTTTATTGTATCGGCTTTAGGCATGTCTTTCACAAAATAGTTCGGGTTTTTGGTCAATGTAACCGATTGTCCAGCTTCAATTGCGCCGATTTTAAAAGGTCCGGTACCGACCATTTCTTTATTCAAATCTGCGACTTCTTTCGGTACAATCGCCGTGTAAATACTCGTAACGTTCGCTATGAGGGCCGAGTCAATATTTTTCAGCTTGAATACGACTTGATAAGGATCTGGTGTTTCAATAGCTTCTACGCTGGTGAAATAAGATTTGGCCAGCGCTGCCGTTTTGGCATCGAGAATCCGGTCAAAGCTGAATTTCACATCAGCCGAGGTCATTTCCCTGCCGTTATGGAATTTGACGCCTTTCTGTAAATCGAACGTTACCGTTTTTCCATCAGGTGATACGGTCCATTTCGTAGCCAAGCTCGGTATAATATTGAGGTCGGCATCCAAGCGAGTTAAGGTATCATAGATCAGGCTGTAAATTCTTAAGCTGGAAGCAGCTGGAACCTTGTGCGGATCGAATCCAACCGGGTCCTGATCCGTAGCAATATTCATTTCCATAGGTTGATTGGATTTAGCGGGTGCCGTTGTCGTGGTTGTTGATGGGGTCGTTGGTGTTTCATTGGCTGCAGGTTTAGCAGTATCCTTCGAGCACCCCGTTAGTATAAGACCGATACTCAAAAGACAGGTTGCAATAAGACGTTTTGTTATCAATTAAATTCCCCCTAAATTTATAATATCTGACTGTATAAGTTTTCAGCGGAGCTGAACCATACTGATATTGCAAGAAAAGCTACCTCTAAGACACGAATGTATCTTCGTCGAATGGGCTTCGAATCGAAGCTTTTCTTATAATATCTGAATGTATAAGTTTTCAGCGGAGCTGAACCATTCTGATATTGCAAGAAAAGCTACCTCTAAGACACGAATGTATCTTCGTCGAATGGGCTCCGAATCGAAGCTTTTCTTATAATGTAATTTGGCCCAGAATCACAGGGCGGGCTGCGCCAGTAACAGCAGGCAGATTGCTCGGCCTTCCCATTAAAGACTCATGGCCCATTACGGCAAAAGCGATCGCCTCTCTGGCATCATCGGGAATTCCGAAATTCTCACTCGTATGAAGCTGGCAGTCGGGCGCTAAGCTTTTACGCATCATCGCAAGCAGCGTCTTGTTGTGCGCTCCGCCACCGGCTACAATCACATCGCCAATCTTATGAATGGGAAAGACGAATCTTTGATAGGAGCGTACGATCGTCATTGCCGTTAAAGCCGTTGCCGAAGCTATGATATCCTCAAACGTTAATCCCCGTTTACGACCTTCATCCCGGAAGCGTGCAGCGAATGCCGACCCATAGACCTCGCGTCCGGTGCTCTTAGGTGGAACCTTTTCATAGTAATCGTCATTCTTATAGAAGCTTTCTACCAACTCATCGTTAACATGTCCCTTTGCCGCTATTTCGCCGCCTGTATCATATTGCAGCTGCCCATTGGTTTCTTCCCTGACAAGCGTATCCATCACCATGTTTCCAGGTCCGGTATCGAAAGCATAGCATTCATTTGTATGGGCTCCGGCTGGGATGACGGTCGCATTTCCGATTCCGCCGATGTTCTGTACAATGCGACCCACATGCTGGCTTCGGAATACAATCAAGTCCAAATAGGGTGCCAAGGGCGCTCCTTCACCTCCCGCTGCCATATCCCTCGCTCGAAGGTTTCCGATAACGGGTATCCCTGTTCTCTCGCGAACAACAGCAGCCTCACCGATCTGTAGAGTGGCTTTCACAAGTGTCTGACCGTCTGGAACAGGAAACGGGACTTGATCGGGCGCATGCCACACAGTCTGACCATGCATACTGATTGCTTCCACCGCAGCCCTCTCAATTCCCGTCGACTTTAGCAAATTTTCTACAGCTGAAACATACCATTCCGATATTCCATAATTGGCAATCACAAGATCATCCAGTCTGGCATGCTCAACAGAGCATAGGGAAATCAACCGTTCCTTTAATTCAACCGAATAAGGGATGTATTCAAATCCCAAAAGCTCAATTTGATCGATTGACCCGGACGTGTTAGTGTCGATTCTAACCATCGCAGCATCTACACCATCTAATGATGTACCGGACATAATACCAATTAAAATATGTTGCTTCTTTTTTCGATACGCTTCCCACATGGTTAAACTACTTGCTTCCATCGCTTAGCCCCCTTGTTTGACGATTTATAGTATAAAGCCATGCCACTACAATAATGAGTAAGGCAGTAAAAACAACAGGGATGATAAAAGCGAACTGAAAACCGTACCACTTGCCAAGAATCCCCATAAGCCATGAGGTAGTCGTCGCTCCAATACCCGCGGCTGAAGTCAAATAACCAATAACTGTACCTGATGATTTGTTAAAATCTCTCGAAGCCATAGCAACAAAGGTAGGAAAAATAAGGGAGAAGAACAATCCGATTAAAGAAAACATCCAACCCAAATCGCTTGATCCAAGCTGTGCAGCCAACATTAGGATCCCACCCAAGCCAGCCCCTATCATAATAGCTAACTCGTAACCAATCCGATCTGCTATAAAGCCCCCAAAAAATCGTCCTGCCATCATCAATATAAAAAATGCACCTATGTAATACGGAACGATATCCTCGGCTACGGCTTTAATATGGGGAAGATAATACGGAAGCCAGCTCAAGAAACCAACCTCAGCCCCCACATAAAACATGGTTGCCGCAACCAAAAGTTGTAAGCGCTTGCTTTTTAGAATTTCTTTTACTTTGGTTGGCTCCGTTACTTGTCGTTCACTTTTCTCCGTTTTAAATAAAAATAGCATTAAGAAGGATATCAAAAAGATCACTAGGAATATCCCATATATTCCACGCCATTCTAAACCCTGTAAGAAAAGGAACCCGGTTAACATCGGAAACAAGAAAGCCCCCAGCCCATATCCTGCGTGCACAAACCCAAGAAACCGCGCCCTATACTGTATAAACCACAACGATGTTACATAATTCAGCGATGTTTCCAAGGCGCCTTTCGAGAATCCGCTAACAAAAAATAAAAAGACTAAAAAGAAATAGTTTGGAATCGTAACAAGTCCAATTAGAGAGGTGAATAAGAGGATAATTGCTGCCTGAAGGGAGTGCTTTGCCCCTATTTTGTCGATGATCCATCCGACAATAGGGCCCGAAAAAAGATATCCTGCGGGGGCTGCTGCTAATAATGTTCCAAGTTGCGCCAGATCTAAGGAGTAAGCTGCACCCATGTGGTTAGTTAGAATCCCTCTGACTGAATCAAAAGCACCTACTGTTAAAAACATAACAAGGATGACTATGAAGCGCCGGATGAAGATTCCTCCCTTTACCAACAATTCATATTTAACCAATATCTTCAAAATTAGTGTAAGTAATATTATTTCCTTTGTCAATCCATTCGACAAAATATTATTTCATTCTAAGCAGCTTCTTTTTATATAAAAAGAATTCGAAACCCCAAAATGGACTTAGTTATTAATCGAAATAACTATCCAATAAAGGTATTCGAATTCCTATGAGTATAAATTTTCCTGTTCACAATCAAAAATTTTAAGACGAGCAGTTGTATAGCAAGCCGGATGACATGAGGGGACGAGGCAGCGAGCAAAGACTCCTTACCATTCAAGTAAATTCGTCTCAACTATTGGGAGCTCTGTCTGATCTGGAATTTTAAAGGTTTTGATTTCGCATCGCCCAAACTGTGCCGTCCACGTCCGATTCAACATCGGAATGTCCAACGTCGTCTCCGTCTCATGTCCGCTCGTCTCGTAGCAGCGCAAAATGTACCCATCCCCATCCTCAGCCCTTTTGAAAGCAGTGGCTACGACTTGCTGCGATGATAAGTGGATTCCACAATAGCTTTGCGGCAAACTTCCTTTGTGGTAGGTTTCTACGATATGAATCAGTGGAACGTTAAGCTCATAAGCTTTACGTACAATCCCGGCCTCCTGCCACGAGCCCGCGTGAGGGACGAGCGTATAAGCAAACTCCTGCACACCCTGATCCATATACTCGCACATATCGTCTCGTTGTCCGTAATGATCGGCGAATATCGCGCCCCGTACAATCGTCATGCGCAGATCATTGCCTTTGACGTCAAAGCTGTATTTGCTATCGTTCAATAGTGATAGTCCATATGTACGATGGTCGGATGAGTTTGCATCGGAGACGCTTCCGTGTACAATACCCGTTACATCAACCCATTGCTGGCCTGGCTCCTCCTCTCCGTTCACTGGACGTTCCAGATGACCGTATGGTATTTCATAAGTCGCTTTGGGTTCGTCAACACGTACTGGGAATGACAGCTTCAGCATCTTATGCTTCTCATGCCAATCCAATTTCACCCTTACTGAAACATCAGCACTGTCCTGATACAGGGTATAATCCTGACGCAACAACGACTGCCCATAACGGCTTGTTACCCGCAGTGTAGCACGTACTGGACCCGACTCGATAAGCTGTACCTGGGCATCTGTAAACCGGCCGATCTCATTGCGGAATTCCAGCTTGCCATGCCCCCATGTATCACAGTCGTGCTCGTCGATAACGATCGGCACTGCTCCCCGTCCGTCTATCATTTCAATGCCGCTGCGTTTATCAAATAAGCTCTTTATATACCCGGTATGCAGTTCGACCTCCAATCTGACCCAATCATTTTCGATTGAAGAGGATGTGACCCTTAGTGAATCAGAATGAACAGGCTCACTAACTAAAGCAGTTGTGTCCGGTACTGCTACTTCAAACGACTTGTGACGAAATATCCAATAGACTCGGTAACCCATTGCCGGAATTTTACCTACGAATAGCGTATCGTATTTATCGCCGCCGTTCGTTTTAGAAGAGCGAACTAGCTGGATGTCAACGGGAATACCCGCTTCATCGGTAATCCCCTTCATTTGCTGCGTCACCGCTACAGGAGCGGTCACTTCCCATGACAACGGATTGAATACAACAACCGGAATACCTTGATCGGCTTGCTCCCACAGCGTCCGATCTTTATTCTTATCCAGCGATGAAATTCCAGGACGCATCGTATCGATGGACCATGAAATTTTTTGCATGGCTGCGTTCATGGATACCGCCCCGATATGGAGTGCATATCCATACGACTCACGTGCATCAGCATAAGCTTCCTTGATGCTGCAGCCGCCCATAATATCGTGGAATTGATTGAACATGACGCATTCCCACGCCATCCTGAATGGCGCCGCATCATAAGGTAGCTCGAGCAAACGATGGGCTGCCGCTGATAGCTTCTCCGCTGTCAGCAGCCTGTGCTCAGCCTTGCGGTTGCTCGCCTTCGTCTCGGAATGCGTCGAATAGCAGCCGCTGGCATGATGCTGCAATTCGTCCGCCACCACAGGCAGAGAAGAACCATACACCTTCATCCGTTCAAAATAAGCGTTAGGCGAGCTCAACACGATCGCTTCCTGTCCTGCCTTCTCTCGTGCCGCACGAATTTCCTGTAAATTAGCAATCGTCGGCCCGCCGCCATGATTACCAACACCGTAAAAACACATCTGATCCGTACGTTGTTCCTCAGCTATCTTCTTTACGGCATCTATTTTCGGTTCCGAGGTCTCGAATTGGTGAGTACAATAGCCTTCGGGAATACGATAGGCCATTACCCGGCTGCCGTCAGCACTCTCCCACCAGAACAGGTTCATTGGCAGGCTCTTCTCGTTTTTCTCTGGTCGCATAAATACGTAATAATCCATACCGCTCAGCTTCAAAATTTGTGGGAGCATCGCATGATGACCGAAGGAATCGACGTTATACCCCACCTTAGCTGTCAGCCCGAACCGTTGCAGGAAGTAACGCTGACCGTAAAGAGAGTGCCTGGCGAATGATTCCCCAGAAGGAATGTTGCAATCCGGCTGAACCCACCAGCCCCCAACAACTACCCATCGGCCTTCGGCAATCCGTTCCTTCATTTCTGCAAACATGCTCGGATCATTTTCTTCTATCCATTTATAGCTAGCGGCTCCCGCACACGTAAACACGAACTCTGGGAACTCGTTCATCCGATCCAGAGCCGAACGGAACGTTGCTTTTGTTTCCGCATAGCCCTCCTGCCATTGCCACAGCCATACCGGATCCAGATGCCCATTGCCAATCATGTGTACGACAGGCGTATAAGCTTCACCCGACAATGAACCAGCAGAAGCAAGCTGCTCACCACTTCCGTTGGATAGCTGCCATCGTTGATCTTCGACTGTTTTCATTGAAACATTCGCTCCTTTTTCTCTCCATGCATAGAACACTTAAATTTCTATATTGCCTATCCACAAATGATTATCTTCATCAGCAAAAGTAAAAGTAACTTTACGGCTATCGGGACTAAATGAAGGATGCGGATGTCCCGGATGACTCCACCACATCGGCTGTTCGCACAGCAGCTTCGAGGATTTATCCTGCAAATCGATCAGTACAATCTTTGTAGGCTGCTCATGTGTGTCGGCTACGACCCATCTTCCATCTGGACTTGGAGCAGCATGCCAATAAGCATAATCACCGTTAATGTATTCCTTGCCATTTCCCCATTTATCCGCATAGTAAACACCTGCCGGCTTAAGGGGACTTGAGGTGTATTTAACCAAATAAATTCCTTCTCCATTGTTAGCCCACATCTCATGCCCTACATATTCACCATTCGTATCGTCTGCGAGCTTCTGCTGTTTATAAATATTGTTCGTCAGGCCTTTCTCAGTATCGAGAACCCACAATCGGTCTGAAATATGTTCCGTCTTTCCCTCATGTGCAAAGAACACGAGATTGTCGTACACCGGGTTAATCATCGCATGATTAGCTACCTCGTACGGTCGTTCGAATTTAGGCGCTATCGCATGGGTCACCTTACCCGAAGCCACATCAACGGTTCCAATCATCCATTGATCACCTTCAAGCCAGTATACCCCCAATATCCTGCCATCGTTGGAAACGGAAAGCGGTTCGTAAAACCGGTTTCCATGCTCAAGTGTACATACGGTCCAAGTATCCAATGTTTTTAAATCTATCGCTTGAATCGTGGGTCCATCCAAATAATACAAATTGTCATCAGGGGAAACGATGCCTCCTGCCCACTCTCCACTGCCAACAAGCACAGTGGATTCACCTGTTTCTGTATCAACCCGAACATATTGACATTTCTTATCTCCATCCATTTGTGCACTTGCAATAAGATGGCGGCTATCGGACATCCACGTCATAGCCGTGTAATAGAAATGTCCTGTATCAGTCCCCTTCTGCCCGATTGCTTTAATCGCATTGCCAGTATGGCTGTCTAGAAATGAACGCATCCCGATCATAAATGACCAAACCCCTTTCAGGAGGAAATTTCTTTGTTTTTCGCATGGAATGACTCTCGGAATTGCCCTGGTGTAACTCCTTCCAATTTGCGGAAATAACGAATGAAATTTTGCGGCTTATTGTACATAAGCTTTTCTGATATCTCGGTTACCGTCATATTCGTCTCAACCAAAAACTGCTTGGCAATATGCAAGCGGTATCGGGACAAGTAATCACCAAAGGCGAAGCCTGTTTCCTTACGGAATACGCGACCGACATACTCAGGATGATAATTCAAACGAATACCGCATATTTCAAGTGACAATGCTGTACTATATTCACGATGTATGATGTCCATTACCATATCCGAAATTCTCGTATACTGGATATCTCTGCGTTTCTCGATGAACACGATAATAGGCTTGATCATGGACGATTGAAACCAAACAACGATTTCCTTAGCAGACTTCAGCATGAACAGCTCGTTGATCACGGACTTCTCATTGGGCGCAATATCTTGCAAATTTCCACCGAGGTCCTGATACAGGCGCAGAAGATCACTCAAGAGCCGAAGCAGGTACAACTGGAATTCCTGGTGACTAATATTCCTGGCAGTGACCACCATCATGAACTCATCTAACAAATGAAAAGCATTTTTTTCGTTCAGCAGCTTGATATGATCGGTAAGCTCCCTGACGATTTGCTGAGGAAATGTCATGTAATCGGGTATACTTTGATCGTACATATCCTCAAGGAACAGGATCGATTCGTCTCCTAGACGAATACCGTAGGCTAACGCCTCTTTCGCTTCTTGGAAGGCACGGGGAGCATCAATAGGGTCTGTAAATAAACAGCTGATACCTATGCTGATCGGCAGTTTCAAAAAATCCCTGACCGCTTCTTGAATATTCCGCGCCAGCGCATACGTCTCCGCCTTCGATTCGTCTGGAAGATCAGTATTGCTGCCTAGGATCGTAACTTGAAACTCATTAATGACAACCGGATTTAGTCGCATCCTTGCAGGCGCCAGCTCACCCACCATGTTGTTGATGGCAAAAAGAAGCAAATCCTTATCCATCTCTGTATACTTAGAACCTTCAAGAGTATCGATACGCAAGCAAACGACTCGCAGTTGCCTCCATGTATCCAGTTCTCTGGAGTGGATCCGATCTGAAATTTCACTTACGCTCACTGCACCCTGTAGCAATTTGTGTACGAAAAAATCCCGCAGCTGCTGCGTCATATGGGCTTCATTGCCAAGCAGGACTTTCATCCTTCTCTCAATCCAATATAATTCATCGCTTTTTGCAGACAAGTTCGGCATCTCAGGGGATTTCAATACAATATCGTACAGCTTACGGATTGGAAGATATAGCTTACGGGAGCCTTGAAGTGACAAGACCAGAATAAGTGCAAGCAAGCCCAGACAAATGGCTACAGTTACCCAACCTATCGCTCTTGATTCCTTAGTGATGTCTTCGATATGAACCTTTGTAACATAAATCCAATCGTTATAATTCGATTTCCGATAAGTAATGCTGTAAGGCTCGTTATGGATATCCAATTGAAACTGATTAGCTTCCAGGTTGTCTTGCTCAATTCTGACCGTGAACGGATCGTTTGACAGGTTGAGGCCAACCTGCTCCGGATTACCAGCCGCGATTACCTGCTGCTTATCATCGAGGACATAAAAATCGCCAGGCTCACTTCTCTGCGGAACCATCTTATTAAGCTCGACGCTCGGTAATACGGCGACCAATAACCCTAGAGGCCGGATAGAATTAATGGGAATCTTTTTGACTAGCACCATGTTCCATTTCAAAGGATTGCTTTCTTCAAATAAAGGTGATTTCAAGGTCGTCCAGAAGGAAGCCTTCCGCACTGCGGCATACTCCATAAAGGAGCCGGAAAGACTATGCTGTGCAAACGTCCTCCTCCCTGCACTATCCAAGATCCAATCCTGATTCAGGTTCGCAAGATACACCTCTGACAATCCAAATTCATAGGTTTGCAGCCTGTATATCGACTGGATCAATTCCTCGTACAACAAGTAGTTGTCACTGTCCAGCTTTTTATCCATCGCCATGTTGACGGCAGACGAGCTAATAAATTGCGTTTGGGTATTATCCACCATTTTCAGCTTCTGTTCGAACCGGAGCCTTGCTTGCTCCACCATCTCGGCATTACTTCTATTAGCCTTCTCCAACAAGAGGGCGGATGACTTCGCATAGGAAAAATACCCGAGAGTAATAACCGGTACAATCCCTATACAGATGCAAAAGAGAACGAGCTTTTTGAAGTAATTGATTCGATGGTTTTTCATGTCGACCTCCTGCCAGCAGGCTTCATTCATTTATTTCTGAGCCAATTATTTTGGTTTCGAAGCCGTGAAGCTTGCAGCCAATTCGGTCATTACTTTATCCCCGCCAGCTTTAGTCCAGTCCTCGATTGCTTTGTTCCAGCCAGCCTCATCCAATTTGCCAGTAATAAATTTGATTTTGGCATCATTGATAATTTTATTCAAATCAGAGCCTTTCTGAACCAAGGTTTCCGATTCCAGACCTAATGATGGATTAAGAACAGCCAGCTTCACATTATCCTGCATCACTTTTTTCGCCTTTTTGACGATCTCTTCCTCACCTTTGACCGGCAATTCCTTGACTTTATCATCGATCCGCAGTTCATCCAGACCTAGAACATCGTTGGTAAACTTATCAGCGTCAACGATTTTCTCTACTAGCCCATCGGTCAGCTTATACTGCTTGCCTTCCATCCCCCATGCGAGCAAATTGACTGCATCCGGTTCAAGAAGCCTGTCAAAGAAGCCAAGGATGCGCTTCAGCTCTGCTTCCGTCTTCACAGATGATTTAGGAAATAAATACACTCCCGTATACCCTTGCTGTGCCATATTCCGCTCACCCTTCGGACCTGCAAGATTGCCCATAAGCTCTACCTTGGCATCCGGAAGATTTTTGCGGATTTCGTTTTGCAGTGAACCAGCACCGTCCGCATTGCCAAGCACTATTCCCGTTTTGCCCTGGTAGAACATAGTGCTTCGCTGCAGCTCCTCTGTCACGACAAAATCCTGGTTCATCAGTTTTTCGTCATACAGCCGTTTGATGAATTTCATAGCATCCAAGTATTCCTTAGCCATGAATTCAGCTGTAAATTTGCCGCCCTCTTCTTTCCACTTGTTCGGAGCGCCAAACAACGCAGCCATATGAGGCATCAAATAAGCTTCGATGTCTTTATACTCAGCCATGCCGAGCGTATCGTTCTTTCCATTGCGGTCAGGGTCATTAAGTGTAAAGGCTTTCATAACGTTGTATAATTCATCAGGAGTTTTCGGTTCCTGTAAGCCCACATTCGCAAGCCAATCTTTACGGAAAAGAATACCGTGCCGAGAGATCGGTCTAGGCCGGTACAGCCCATAAACCTTGCCCTCCACCTTCGTGCTGTTGAACTGAATCGCATTCATAGCATTTAAATTCTTATAATCCTTAAGATAAGGTCCGATTTCCCAGAACACACCTGACTTGATCGCATTCACCAGTGGTGCGGCATTATACTTGAGCGCCAGCATCACTTTCGGTAAATCATTAGAAGCAATCGATACACTGACTTTGTCATCAAAAGCCGAACGAGGCACCCAAGTCATATCGATGGATGAATTCGTCAGCTCCTGAAGCTTCTTCCACGCCTCATTCTGAGAATTAGGCGGCTGTGGTGTGTAATAGGTGGCCATGATACTCAGCTTAAGCGGTTGCTGCGCCTCATTCGGTGCAGAACCGGAGGTATTCTCCTTTTCCTTGCCCGCACAACCGGCAACAAGAACGGTCACCATAGTGAGAGTGCTTAGAAACGCAAGTCCTCTTGTATGTCTTTTTACAGCCTTCATGTTTTTATCCTACCTTTCAAATATAATTATATATTAAATGACAGCATTGCAGGTCCACAATGTTATCCTTTAATCGACCCAAGCAGCACACCTTTGGCAAAATGCTTTTGAAGAAATGGATAAACCGCTATAATCGGCAGCGTTGAGACAACGATGACAGCCATTTTTACCGTTTGCGGCGGAACCTGATACAACGCTTCACTGCTGAAGCTGGCATCTCCGATCCCTCCCGACGACATAATGACGATTTGCCGCAGCAGCACCTGAATAGGCCATTTTGCAGCATCATTAATGTAGATAAGCGCCTGAAAAAAAGTGTTCCAATGCCCCACCGCGTAGAATAGTGAGAACGTTGCTATCGCCGGCAGTGAAAGCGGAATGATGATTTTCCATAAAATCGCAGGATCGCTGCACCCGTCAATTTTGGCCGATTCCTCAAATTCAACGGGCAGCTGCTTAAAGAAATTAACCAATATGATCAAATAAAACGGATTGATGGCTCCGGGAAGCCATAACGACCAATACGAATTCAAAAGCCCTAGCGATTTCACAACGAGAAACGATGGGATCATGCCTCCACTGAACAGCATAGTGAACACGACCAGGAGCATAATCAGACGCTTTCTTGGAATGTCTCGTGATAGCGGATACGCCATTAGAGCAGTCATCGCCATATTGAATAAAGTGCCCACAACCGTAATAAATATCGTTACCCCCAAGCTGCGGGACAATGTGCTTTCAGAAAAAATATACCGGTACGCTTCAAGCGAGAGCTGCTTCGGCACTAAAATAAATGTGCTGTTCAGCACCTCCTTAGCCGATGCCAGCGAGCCAGCCAGAATATGAAGAAATGGAAACAGGGTAAGCAGCGCAATAAAGGCAAGAAATACATAATTGCAAATATCGAACAAGGTTCCGGTTATAGAATTTCTGTAAGGCATAGCTGTCAATACACTCCTTCTTCCCCCAGTTTACGGGCTATCCGGTTAGCCGCGACGACGAGGATAAGCCCTACTACCGATTTAAAAAGCCCTACAGTGGTCGAATAGCTGAATTGGCCTTCTAGGATACCGCTAGTGTAGACGTACGTATCGAACACTTCACCCACGTCGCGATTCAAAGCATTGATCATTAGCAGCATCTGTTCGAACCCTGTATCCAAAAAGTGACCGAGCCGCAGGATGAGCAGGACGATGATCGTGCCTTTAATCGCGGGAAGGGTTATATGCCTGAGCTGATGCCACCGGTTAGCCCCATCTATTTTTGCAGCTTCGTACAATTGCGGATCTATCCCTGCCAATGCGGCGAGAAAGATGATCGTCCCGAAGCCCGTTTCTTTCCATATGATCTGAAGCGTCACCATAGGTCTGAACCACTCAGGCTCTGTCAAAAAGTTCACCTTATCCACACCTAACCCAGCTAACGATTCGTTGACCATTCCTCCTTCGGTTGTAAAAAGCACATAAGTTACAGCCACAACAACTACCATGGAGAAAAAGTGGGGGATGTAGATTAGCGTCTGAACAGAACGCTTAAACCATTGCACTCGCAATTCATTTAACAGAAGAGCCACAATAATCGGCAACGGAAAAAAAATAAAAATATTATAAACCGCTAAAATAGTCGTATTGCGAAATAACATCCAAAAGGTCGGTTCCCCAAAAAAACGGGCAAAATTCGCTGCTCCTACCCATTTGCTCCCCCATAAACCAAGCGCTGGCTGATAATTTTGAAAGGAAATCAACAGTCCCCACATCGGCATATACTTGAACAAAATAAAATACAGCAGCCCGGGCAGCAGCATGAGGTACAGCCAGCCGTTTCTTGTAAAGTCGCCCCTGCTTCTATTCATGAATTTGTGTACGATCTTCTTCACCTCCTTATTAAAAATAACAAGCCATAATACCCACTCGACACTTCCTCCGAAATCTTGGTTCCGGCTCTATCACAATGTAATTCGTATAATGTAGTTCAGTCTATAATCAGCAGCCAACCACCTGCCTTGAACTGACATTAATAACAAAGAAACGGGCAGTAATCATTTACAGAACATCATAATCATTTGCCAACATAGGTGCGCGAACAAAGCAGGTTTCAGTGAGTTCCAGAACCTATTTATTTTCAAAAAAGAAAAAGGCTGTCCTCAGCGATCCATTCAGATCAACAAGGGCGCCTTCAAAGTAGTTTTTTGCAACCGTATTGATTTCTGGTAAGATATTACATGAAGATCAATTTCGATTAATTGACACTAGTTTCAGGAGCAAGGAGTAGGCTAATGCTTTATATCATTAAATACATCTATACTTTTTTCATCCCGCCAGGACTTTTTATTACCATTCTCGTTCTGTTCAATCTTTGGTTGCGTAAAAGGGAACGTGCCGCCGCTAAGCTGTTGTGGGCAGCTATTGCTATCATCTATCTCCTTTGCACACCCATTGCTGGAAACACCCTGATCGGCTACCTCGAACACCGCTACGCGCCTCCCGTCACTGTTCAAGGCGATGTAATCGTCCTGCTAACAGGTGGCGCTGTAGGAAATACCCCTGACGTAGACGGCAGCGGAAATTTAACTGGCTATACCATGAACCGGCTTGTTACGGCGTATAAGCTGCATAAGAGCACGAACCTGCCGATTATCATATCCGGGGGACAGGTTTATGAAGACTCAGGTAATGAAGGCCAAATCTGCAAACGGAACCTGCTTGCTCTTGGAGTAGCGGAGTCGTCCATATTACTTGATGACAGAAGCCGGAACACCAAGGAAAATGCTATAAATACAGTAGAAATCTTAAAGCAAAAAAACTTTACCAAGCCTATCTTGGTGACATCGGCCTTTCATATTCCAAGATCTGTCGAAAATTTTAAACAGCTTGGTGCTTCTACTACACCTTATCCTGCGGATTTTCTAGTACCTCAACCCTATTCGGCTTCTTTAAGCTCACTGCTGCCCTCATCCGATGGCTTGCAAAAAAGCTCGTTAGCGGCCAAAGAGTACTTAGGACTGATCGAATTGTTATTTCACTAACTCAGCAGTAAATCCGTCTGCCGATTTGGAGGTGAATAGGTGAAGCATTCGGTTCACTCGAACAAAAAAGCCGTTCGCTTCTTGTTAGAGAAGGAATGGCTTTTTTTGAGGACTATTAAGCTTCGGGAGAAGCTGCTAAATTACTGCCGATATAGATGCCATCTTGAGCAGTAGAGTCTGCAGAGGCCTCCTCCGTTTGCGTGCGGAACTGATTCTCGCTTTTTGCAATAACAACTGTAGCAACGCTGTTACCGATCAAGTTCGTTATAGCACGGGCTTCAGACATAAAGCGATCAACACCAAGCAATAAGGCCATACCTTCGATAGGGATAACATTCCCCGGAATAGCGGTTAAGGTAGCGGCCAATGTAATGAAGCCTGAGCCTGTAACCCCCGCAGCTCCTTTCGAGGTAAGCATAAGTACGCCGAGTAGTGTCACTACTTGCAGCAACGTCAGCTCAATCCCATAAGCCTGAGCGATGAACAGGGCTGCCATGGACAGATAGATCGATGTTCCATCGAGATTAAAGGAATAACCTGTTGGAACAACCAAGCCGACTACGGATTTGGAGCAGCCGTATTTCTCCAGACGTTCCATTAACCGTGGCAAAGCTGATTCGGATGATGAGGTACCAAGCACAAGCAATATTTCTTCTTTAATGAATTTGATCAGATTGAAAATACTAAAGCCATAAATTCTTGCCACCAATCCTAATATGACAACGACGAACAGAAACATCGTAATGTAAACCGAACCCATCATTTTTCCTAGTGAGAATAAGGACCCTACACCGAATTTTCCAATAGTATAAGCCATCGCGCCACCAGCTGCAAATGGAGAGAAGCGCATAATAATACTAACGAGTCTAAAGAAAACTTCATTCATTTTCTCAAAAAAGCGGGTTACCGGTTTTGCTTTCTCACCAAGCCCAGCCATAGCCAAGCCGAACAATACGGAGAAAAACAGAACAGGAAGCATTTCTCCCTTGGCAAGCGCGCCTACAACACTATCTGGAATAACGCTGACAATGAAATCCATAAAACCGTGCGGAGTATCCGAAGCTTGCTTCGCGAACTTAGCAACTTCCGCAGCGCTGGCGCCTACTTTGCTGGTATCCATACCTGAACCTGGACTGACCAGGTACATGACCGCGATTCCTATCGCCATGGCAAATGTAGTAATGATTTCGAAGTATAGCACCGCTTTTCCGCCGATACGGCCTACTTTTTTCATGTCACCCATATTGGCAAAACCGATAACGATAGTGAAGAATACGATTGGTGCGATAACCATTTTGATCATCTTGACGAAAATATCACCAAGTACTTTAAGCTGGACGCCTATTGTCGGGAAAAACTGTCCGATGGCAATCCCAAGCACGATCGCAATCAGCACTTGCACAGTCAAGTTTTTTAAATTGATTCTCATAGAAATTCCTCTTTTCTTGTGTAAAATTAGTTGATGCTCTTCAACCATCCGGTTGAAACCGTTAGGTAGAGATAAAGTTGAATCCGTTCTTCATTTTCAATACTGAAATCGCTTTCAATTTGTTCAGCTTTATAGTCTCCACAAACTTGGAGTTTCTATCTTCTGTATTAAGAATGGTGGGGAAAAGTAAACATCTACATACCGCTTGAACCGTACCATTTTTCCTTCCATGACTTGACGGCTTCAGGATTGATCATGTTGCACCACTTCACTTTCTTGTTGATTCCATGGACTTATGATATCGCTTACAATATAATTTGTGAATCATTTGGCCTTATTGGTATTTTTGGTCTTTTTGGTCTTGAACGAAACGTAAAAAAGCACCATTCTGACAAGGAATATCCTTTAATCAGAATGGTGCTTGAATCCAAGAGAATAATCTTTTATTAATGCTGTGATATCACATACTTGTTAACCGGACGGCCTATCCCATATTGGAGATCGAGACGGACCTTGCCTGACTTCTCTAAATAGTCCAAGTATCTGCGTGCTGTGACTCGGGCTATGCCTACTCCTTCCGCCACTTCTTCAGCCGACAAAGGATGAGGATTGTCTAATAAAAATAGGGTAATCTGCTTCAAAGTAATCCCTTGCAAGCCTTTGGGCAGCTGATCTGCCGTTGCTTCCGTATCAGGTATTACCCGGGGATTGCTAGCATTTCGTGCATCAGAGCCAAACAGCAACCGGTCCAGCTCGTTTTGCGATACGGCTCCGTCCTTTTCGAGCAGGCCTTTCATGCTCCGGTACTGCTCCAAGGCTTGTTTAACACGTTCAAATTTGAACGGCTTTATAATATAGTCTACTGCCCCATTTTGCAGCATCCGACCAATAGTATGCTGATCGTTCGCAGCACTAATGACCATAACATCCACCGACAGCTGCTGGCGTCGGATTTGTGTTAAAGTTTCCAATCCATCCTGCAGCGGCATGAAGATGTCGAGGATAACCAAATCCGGCTCCAGCTTTCGAAGCAGCTCCATCCCCTCCAAGCCTGTGCTGGCCACACCTGTGACTTGGAAGCCGCGAACTCGTTCGACAAATTGCTTGTTAACCTCTTGCACCATAGGATCGTCTTCGATTAACAGCACCTTCATTAACCGTTCGCTCATAACGGACTAATCCTCCTTCTGTTCCCATTCGGTATCCACTGTTTTCGTGTTCCCGCGTTCCTTCATACTTTCCACTGACGCTTGCATGGGAAAGGATATCATAAAAGCCGTACCTTCGTCAGGTACTGAATCGACCCGTACAGTTCCTGCTCCTTTTTGCACAATAGCTGCCAATAGATAGAGCCCTATGCCACGCCCTTTAGTTCCTTTAGTCGTAAAGCCCTGTTCGAAAATATGCTGCTGAACGGATGCCTCCATTCCACCTCCGTTATCCTCTATGAGAATGGATAGAACATCTTCATTCTGCTCTATACTGATAAATACCCTCTTATCCAGTTGATCCAGCTTACTCTGTAGAGCATCGAATGCATTTTCAACTAAATTGCCCACTAGCACCACAAAGTCGTGATGATCAAGCAGATCGGGGAAACGCATCAAATGGCTTTCACGATCTATCGAAACTGTAATACCCAGCTCTTGACCGCGACTGATTTTTCCTAACAAAAGGCCTGTTAAGCTATCGTCTTTGATATTCTGGCTGAGAAAACGGGTGAGCTCTTCTTTCTGCTCTGTAATTTCGAACAAATAATTCAATGCCTTCTCTTTGTTCCCGAGCTGAATTAATCCGCCTATGGTATGCAGCTTGTTCATATATTCATGGTTTTGCACACGCAGCGCATCTACGAAGGTTTTTACACCCGTCAGCTCTTCGGCAATCCGGGTTACTTCCGTACGGTCCTGGAAAATAGCGACAGCACCTACCGTCTGTCCGTTTACTTTAATCGGCACACGATTGCTCATAATATGCGCCGCGCTGACATAGAGCTCTTGATTATAGATAGGATGATTGAGATCCAGTATTTCCGGCAGTCGTGTATCAGGAATGACCTCGCGAATGGACTTGCCGATCACATGCCCCTCTATTTTTAGCATTTGCTTGGCTTTATCATTAAAGATCGTAATCCGCTCATCCTTGTCGATTGCGATAACGCCCTCATGCATGGCGTGGAACGTAGCTGTCCGTTCTACCAACAGCCGGGCAATCTCGTGGGGCTCCAGCTCGAACATCTGCAGCTTAATATGCTGGGCCAGCTTCCATGAGCCCAAGATACCGAACAGCAGCGTCAGCAGCAGAATCACATAGGCTTGCCCGCTTAAACCAAGCATCACCTGCGCGATACTCGGCAGCAGCTGCCCGACCAGAACTACGCCGACCTGAACATGGTCGGCGTTCATTACGGGCACGAATGCGCGCAGCGCCGTGCCCAGCTTTCCCTTTGCCTTGGACACGTAAGTGTGCTCGGCAAAGGCAGGCCCTTCATCGGCCCCTCCCGAAGGGGTGCCGATGTTGGCCTGAACCGGGTGCGACAGCCTTACCCGGTTCAGATCCATTACAACGACGTAGGTGACGTCGTTGATGATGCGAATGCGCTCAGCCGATGCTTGGATCGCCGGCTGCTGCTGTGCGGGGATGCCTTCGGTCACCTCAGGCATCTGCGCTACAGTTCGCGCCGTAACGAGAAGCCGGCGCCCTAGCTCCTCTTCCTTCAAGCTCACAATCGACCCGACAAGAATAGTGCCGCCGATCAACATGGAAAAAACCACGATGCCGAAAGAGAATATCGTAATTTTCCAACTAATCTTCAAACGCTGCAGCATACATGACCTGCTTTCTTATGGTATCTTAGTACCATCATACAATAAAGAAGAATGGAAGCAAAAACTTCTATTTAAAACCTTATAGATGGGAACCAGCTCGGTTTGACCGCCTGTCGATTCAGAAACGGCCTAGGGAAGCACGAACTGAAAAACCTCCCGCTAGTTTTGTCTTCAATCCTATGACTGAGCAAATTGCTGGAAAACCTATCTCTATTTAGTCTAAAATAGCTCCATACAGAGGAAATTGCCAAATTAGCGTCGCAAATCAAGTTAAACTTGTAAAGCACTGATTCTAGCCCTGAGCAAAACAGTTTGAGTTTCGTATACATTAACAAAAAGGGGCGTAGTCCTGAGTGAAATCCTTTTTAAGTGTAACGGTTATTGTAGTGTTAGGTCTTGCTATTGCTATATTTATCGGCTTTTACCCGAGCTTTGTGCAAACCCCTGCCGTTTATGATGATGAACAGATCGGTTTCGACGAGCAGACTGTGATAAAGTTCAGTCATGTTGTAGCGGAAAACACCCCAAAGGGGTTAGCGGCACAGGAATTTGCCCGGCTTGTTCAAGAAAAAACAAAAGGCCGTGTGAAAGTAGAGGTGTATCCGAACAGCATTTTATATGCGGAACCGGATGAAATTGAAGCCTTGCAAAAGGGGAATGTGCAGATGATCGCCCCGTCGTTTCCCAATATGTCCGAAGTGCTGCCGTCATGGATGGTACTGGATTTACCTTACGCATTTCTCACGCAAGAAGCCGCCCAGGAAGCATTTGAGGGTAAAATCGGTAAGCTGCTGTTTGAACAGTTAAATCAGGTTAATATGGTAGGACTCGCTTATTGGAGCAGCGGTTTCAAGCAGCTTACGAGTAATAAGGGGCCGATTCTGCAGCCGGATGATCTGAAGGGACAGCATCTTCGGACGATGCGAAGCACCCTGCTTGATGCCGAGTTCCAACTGTTAGGCGCAAAAACAACACAGATGCCATTTAATCTAGTTTATCGTGGCTTGGAGAGCGGGACCGTAGATGGCGAGGAAAATTCCATTACCAACATTTATTCTAAAAAGTTTTTTAAAGTTCAGAAATATTTGACGCTAACTAACCATGGCTATCTCGGCTATGCTGTGCTGATGAACCGCTCTTTTTGGCAGAAGCTTTCTCCAGAAATTCAACTGCAAATTCAACAAGCTATGAAGGAAACGACTGCTTGGGCCTACCACAATGCCATTCAGATGAATGATGAACAGTTCGAGAAAATAAAGCTGGAGTCACAATTACAAATCAATTCGTTGACAACGGAACAGCTTTCAGAGTGGATGAGGGCATGGGAGCCGATCTATCCGCAGTACGAATCGGTTATCGGAACAGAGTTGATGGACGAAATTCGCCGACTTCGGAAAAAATATATGCAATAATCATGTATTAAATCGAGCTGCTGAGTAACCTTTCTTTTTCTTTAAATACAAAAAAAGCTTTCAATACCACTAGAGTGGAGATGAAAGCTTTTTTTGTTAATTATTCACGGTGCTATTCACATGCCTCAAGCTGCGCCAAGCATTGCTCCAAGTCAGCAGGCAGCGGCGCTTCGAACTGCATCCACTGCTTGGTCCCAGGATGGGTAAAAGCAAGCAAACAAGCATGCAGAGCATGCCGTTCCAATCCAAATGAAGCCGTGCCTACATCGGTAGCAATATGGGCTTCATGAGCTTCATGAGCTTCATGAGCTTCATGGGCTTCATGAGCTTCATAGGCTTCATGAGCTTCATGAGCTTCATGAGCTTCATGAGCTTCATGAGCTTCATGAGCTTCATGAGCTTCGTGAGCTTCGTGAGCTTCGTGAGCTTCGTGAGCTTCGTGAGCTTCGTGGGCTTCATCAACTTCATAGGCCGCAAAAGCATCGGCTGCCTTTCCTCCCGCTTCCAAGCCTCCCTGCTTGCCCGCTACCCTCTGCTCATACATCTCCAGCTTATAGAGCTTATCTCCTAACAGAGGATGCCCCAAATGCTTCATGTGCACACGGATTTGATGCGTCCGCCCGGTTTCCAACCAGAGCCGCACCATCGTGGCTTCGAGAAACCGCCGCTCCACCTTATAATGCGTAACGGCTGAATATCCACTCTCCGTCACGATCCTGATATGCGGCTCCTCCGGATCGCGATCTATCGGCTCATTTACCGTGCCCTCATCGGATTCCATTACACCATGAACCAGAGCTATGTACTCCTTTTTCACCTGATGAGCCTGCATTTGCTCGGACACCTGCTGGTGGATGAAAGGATTTTTGGCCACAGCTAGCGCACCTGATGTTTCTTGATCTAGCCTGTGGATCGGGCGGAATCGGTAGCTTTTACCCTGCTGCTGCCAATAATGAACGACACCGTTTGCCAACGTATTCACGTAATGCCCGTGAGTCGGATGAACTATCATTCCGGCTGCCTTGTTAAGTACCAACAGCTGCTCATCCTCATACAAAATATCTAGAGGCAGCTCTTGCGGCAAAATATCTTCGGATTCCTCCTGAAGCATACGAACCTCAATTACATCCCCAGCCTGGACGCGAATGCTAATATATTGGCGCTCACCATTAACTGTAATTCCCTGCTCCGTCAGCTTCAAACGTGAAAGCAGCTTGCGGGAAAGCATCATCCGATTCTGCAAAATCGTTTTCAGATAGAAGCCTTCTTCCTCCTGAGAAACGGTATATACTAAAGGTTCATAATAGGTACTCATTTGCGACGAAACACATCCGCACTTCGAGCGTATTCAACATCCCCCACACCGCTTCGAACGTTGGCTAGGCGTGCTACAGTGAAGAACAAATCAGACAACCGGTTCAAATAGCGACGTACTTCTTCATTGATCGGCTGCGTCCGGGCAAGCGTAACAACCCGGCGCTCTGCGCGGCGGCAAATCGTCCGGCAAACGTGAAGAGCAGAGGATGCCTGCGAGCCGCCAGGTAAGATGAACTTTTTAATATCTGGTGTCTCAGCATCGTATTTATCAATCCATGCTTCCAGCTGATCTACCATCTCCGCCTTCACCTTGTAAGGACGAAGCTCCTGCTTAAGCAGTGCCAAGTCCGACCCGCAGTCGAACAGTTCATTTTGAATATCCAATAAGTCCGCTAGCAAATCGCTAAATTTCTCCGCATCCAAAAACCCCATCGCTTGACCTACAAAACAATTAAGCTCATCCACGGTTCCATAGGCTTCAACACGTACATCATCTTTGTCGACCCGTCCCCCGATTACTCCGGTTTGTCCGGCATCGCCAGTTCTTGTATAAATTCTCATTGCTTCGCCTCCCTACTCTTATAACCTATCATCTCATACAAACGATCGGTATCCAAATGCATTCTGACATGATCCGCTAACCGGTCAAAGGCCGCCTCTCTGCGCTCCTGAAAGCGAAGCTCCGCTTGCAAGGAATGCCAGCCCCGACTTTCACGAATCGCATTCAGCCAGGCCCTGCGAAAATCATCGTTATGCAAAATTCCATGCACATAAGTGCCCCACTGTCTTCCGTTGGCAGAAACAGCGCCGTCCGGATGAGCCTCTTGACCACTGCCCTCCTCCGCGATATAGAAAGGATGGGTTACCGGCTGCAAAAAGCGTGTCCGCCCCATATGAATCTCATAGCCTCCTACAGGTAACAACGGAGCTCGATCAGCATCTTGACCATATAAACGAGAGGTTCCAACCGCACGCACAGTCTTCTTATCAGCTGTGAATTCAGTCTCAGTAGGAAATAATCCAAGCCCCGCCGTTTCTAAACGGTCGGATTCCAGAAGCTGCGGATCAAGCAGCCTCTCTCCCATCATCTGATAACCTGCGCAAATACCGGTGATCCAACCGCCTTTCTGCGCATGATCCAACAAAGCTCGGTCGAGACCTGTTTCCTTTAGAAACAATAGGTCGTCGACGGTGTTTTTGCTCCCAGGGATAATAATTGCATCTGGACGCCCAAGCTCTTCGAAGGAGCTCACGTAACGAAGACGGACATCTGTTTCATAGAACAGCGGATCAACATCCGTAAAGTTGGAGAGCCTCGGGAGACGAATCACAGCTATATCGAGCGATTGCATATCTTGCGATTCAGACTTTACGTGGGAACCACTTGCATAATTCTTCCCATCACTACCTCCAAAAGCACCCGTTGCAAGCTTACGATCCAACGATGCCGAATCCTCGTCCTCCAGCTCCAGATTCGGCAGAAAAGGAATGACACCCAGTACCGGCTTGCCAGTCCGCTGTTCGAGCCAATCGAGGCCTGGTTTTAGCAAGGTTACATCTCCGCGGAACTTGTTAATGATGAAGCCCTTCACGCGGTTTCTTTCCTCGGGAGTGAAGATTTCCATCGTACCGAGCAGGGAGGCAAACACACCTCCCCGATCAATATCAGCTACCAGCACTACTGGAGCATCCGCCCATCCAGCTAATCGCATATTGACGATATCGCGATCTTTTAGATTCACCTCCGCTGGGCTTCCAGCCCCTTCCAGAACAACCACCTGATAAGATGAACGCAATCGAACCAGCGCATCCTTGACGATCGTCTCCGCCTCTGACAAGTATTTTTCACGATACGTTCTGGCATCGAAATCCCGATAAGGCTTGCCATGTACGACTACTTGCGAGACCATATCCTTTTTCGGCTTAAGCAGGATTGGATTCATATCTGTTGTAGCTGCAATTCGGCACGCATCCGCCTGCATCCCTTGCGCCCTTCCAATCTCTTTGCCATCCGCAGTAACGTAAGAGTTTAGCGACATGTTTTGTGATTTGAACGGGGCAACACGCAGACCGTCCTGTAATAAAATCCTGCACAGTGCGGTTACCAGCAAGCTTTTTCCTGCATCAGAAGATGTCCCCTGCACCATCAAGGTTGGAGCCAGAGCCGTATCGGCAGCTGCTTGAAGCTGATCATCCTGCTCTTGCCCATTGCCTATAGCTAGATTCTCTCGTGCGACTTGATTAACTGCTGTATGCTCAAGCGGCGGCAAATTACTCAACACTTCAAGAGAAGCTCGAAGCTCCTTAATCATCCGTTCGTTGTGCTCTCTCAACCTTATAGCTACACGAACATAGGAGTCATCCAAACCTGGGAATAGGGATGCGTCACGGATCAATATCCCCCTTTTTCCCATCTCCGCCTGCAAATCCTTCACAGTGACATTTAACTGCTTCAGTGAAAATAATAGATAATTCGTATCGCTTGGCGTTACGATAAGACCCAATTCAGTTAGACTTTTACTAAGCCATGGACGTTCTTCGGCCAACCATTTATGAGTTCTGTGCTCGTAATCATGGTCATCCAATACCGCCGCCCCTATCAGCTGGGCCATTGTATTGACGCTCCACTGCACCTGTTGATGCTGCATTTCCCGGATCCTGTCCGGATGTGCCACAATAAAGCCAAGCCGCAAACCCGGTATCGAGTAAAACTTTGTCATTGAACGAATAACCATCAGCTGCCGAGATTCAGCCGCTTTCCGAATCATTGTTATGCTATCCTCATCAGGATGAAAATCAATAAAGGCTTCGTCCAGAATAACCGGCTTCTCCGAAGCAGCCAGACGTTCAAGGACTGGTGCTGATAATAGACGTCCAGTCGGATTATTAGGAGATCCTAGAAATAACAGATCCGCCAAGACAAGTGCCTGCTCCACATCTGCCTCTTGAAGCAGAAAATCATGGCTAGCATGTAATGGAATTTCAAGAATAGCTCCATTCGTTTTTTGCACCGCTTCCTCATATTCCGAGAAAGAAGGGCGAGCAAGAGCCGTAACTCCCGGGCGCAGGACACGCACTGCCAAATCTATCAACTCCGCAGCACCGTTACCGACCAGAATAGCTTCTACAGGCACCTTATATTTGGCTGCCAGCTTGCTGCGCAGCTCCCGTACAGCTGGATCTGGGTATGCGACTATATCACGCCACCGTTCCCGTAATATCATCTCTGCAGCAGCTGGCGGACCAAGAGGATTCATATTGGAGCTGAAATCAAGAAACGAATCCTTGCTTATGCCAAATGTCTCTGCAGCGGTCCATAAATCACCGCCATGACCGTACCTTTCCAGCATGAAATTCCCCTCCTAACAGCAAAATCAGAGCTAAAGCTTCATCGTTATTTTTTGTGTGGAAAAACATTTTCTATAACAAACTACTAACCCTTTACTTCCATTACCTAACCGCTATGTACAGCACAAGCAGCAGCACCGCTTCCAATAATTCATTCATCGCCCCGTATGTATCACCCGTTAGTCCACCCAACTTGCGGCTTAAGTAGATGCTTATGAGTAAGCCCGACCCTAAAGTACCAATCGCGGCCACAGCAACAATCAACAGCCCATCCAGCGACAAAATCTTCCCATCCAGCAACCAGATCAATCCAATAGATAGCAGCAGCGCAAGCAAGGTATGAAGAAATAAATGCTTAACACTTAGTCCACGAAAAAAGGAACCCATCCCCCCGCTCGTTTGTCCTTGCCGAGCATAGGGCCACTTGGCGATCGCCACAACCATGTACCATCGGCTCCACAATGAAACAAGCGGAAGAATGAACATAAATGTGTGTTGGGGGAGTGTTAGCCATTGCTGAAGCAATGTCCATTTAATAAGCATGAGCAGTGCACAAGCAACGACACCCATCGCACCTACCCTGCTGTCCTTCATAATTTCCAGCATCTGTTCTCTGGGCCGGTGGCTTAGGATGCCATCAGCAGTATCCATCAAACCATCGAGATGCAACGCACCTGTCAAACCAACCCACAGCAGGAGCAGCAGCGCAGCATTAACACCGGTACCAAGCCCGAGCCCTGCGGCAAACAGCAAATCCCCTTGAAGCAGTCCCCCGGCTAAGCTGAGCAGCAGTCCCAGCACCATTCCAACAAGCGGATAAAAGATGACACTACGCCTGAACAAAGCATCATTATAGTCTAGCTTCACCGGTATGGGCAGCCGAGTTAGAAATTGAAAGGCGGCTGCGCAGCCCGCTAATCCTTTTACAACCAAGTCCAGCATAATGCGCACATCAGCCCTCCTGCAATTAGAAAACTTACACCATACAGCATATGGACAGTAAGAATAATATCCTCCTTGGACCTTTCCCGAAGCGGCCAGCCCATTCTCGCACGTTCACTTGTCCGCCCGTGGTAGACATTGATGCCCCCGAGCTCAATACCCAAAGCACCTGCCACTGCCGACTCCGGTATCCCGCTGTTAGGACTAGGATGCAGTCGAGCAAATTTGCGAATGGCCTGAACAGCCCGCACAGCAGAGCAACCTTGTCGAAGTGCAGCGGTAGCTACAAGCATACAGCCTGTTATTCTTGCTGGAAGCCAGTTCATCACATCATCCCAGCGAGCTGAAGCCCAACCAAAATATAAATATTTTTCATTTTTATAGCCGACCATCGAGTCCAATGTATTCGCAGCACGATACAACATAGCAAGCGGCGCTGCCCCTAATAACGCATAAAATAAGGGGGATACAACGGCATCCACCGTATTTTCAGCCACTGTCTCTACTGTTGCGCGAGTAATCTCCGGCTCATCCAGCTGCGAAGTGTCCCTGCCGACAATATAGCCTACATACTTTCGCGCTTCATCCATTCGTCCTTCGCGAAGTGGACGATACACCTTCATGGCTGCGTCCTTCAGCCCTTTTACAGCAATTGTCGTGGCAATAAACCACGTATTGAAGGCATAACCGAGCCAAGGATGGATCTGGTGAGCGAGCCACAGCAGCAGCCACATTACCAAGAATACAATCAGCAATGTCGACGCAGCTAATAGGATACCGCGCTGACGCAGTGTACCAGGTGAAGCCGTATTTGTGCCAGAAGCGAGCAGCCTGGACTCAACCCAACCTATCCATTGTCCTATTCGGATAACCGGATGCGTTGGCCAACGCGGGTCCCCAATAATTAAATCTATTATAATTGCGGCCAGCAGCATGACTGCTGTCTCCTGCCAAGAATAAAACAACAACTTTGCTCCCCACCCGCCTGCTTACTAGTGCTTGCTTGTGCTTCTTGTCAGCCTTAGCGCTTAACTAAACTTATATTGATTTACTTGCTAACTTGTTTATCAGCAGATTCCATTAGCGATGTTTTACTTCCCCGTACTTGCCCGATTTATGCTTCAACCAAGGATAACCAGTTGATCCTTCCTTTAAGGACGAGCATGTTTGTCAATATGCGAAGCCTGGTATAAGTTTAGAGCGAAGCTTAATATAAAGTTTCTCAACATAGAATGACGCTTAATATAAGTTCACAATATAAAGCGAAGCTTAGCATAAGTTTCTCAACATAAAGCGAAGCCTAATATAAGTTCACAATATAAAGCGAAGCCTGGAATAAGTTTCTCAACATAGAGCGACGCTTAATATAAGTTCACAATATAGAACGAAGCTTAGCATAAGTTTCTCAACATAGAGCGAAGCCTGGTTATCAGTTTCTCAACACGAACCGAAGCCAAGTATAACTTATTCTATTCATTCAGCTAAACTTAATCCTAATGATCACCTGCTTCAGAACTCATAGCGGATGCTTTTCAACTCTATCGGAATTCCCGCCGTTACCAGAAACACCTTATCCGCTTCCCGGGCCAATTGTTGGTTCATCCTACCGGACAAATCACGGAACTGACGCCCCAGCTTATATTCCGGCACCAGCCCATATCCTACCTCATTGGTAACCAGTACCAGATGTCTAACTTGGTCAGCTGCATACTGACGGCATACACTATTTAATTTTTCTAGCAGCGACTGCAGCCGCTCTTCCACATCCGAATCCTGTTCGTACTGTAGCAGCCAATTCGACAGCCATAGAGTCAGACAATCTACGAGGATGACCGGCTGCTCGTGCTCTAATTTCTGTGAATCTTCAAGAGCTGCATCAACTAAGCTATCAGCATCTGCCTTGATCAATTTCTCTTCATTGTTGCTGCTGCCACCGCCAGCATATCGCTCCTCCAGACCGCTATCACTATCCCTTTCGCAAATGGCGTTACCGTATAGTTCTTGAAGTGTTTCGGCCAATGCATAAGACTCCTCTACTGTCGTCCATGCAAATCCTCCATTCTCCCGCTGAAGCTGATGCAATCCGATTCTTGCTCTCATCTCCTCATCATAGGCTTGCGCTGTTGCTATGTATTTGCCCTGCTGTCCGAGCCTTGAGCTATATAGTTCAGCGAAAGAGCTTTTGCCGCTGCGGGCACCGCCTGTTACCAGTACTAGCACGGATGTAACCTCCTATGAACTTTGCCAATGGCAAAGCTGACTTCGTAAGTCTGGGCTGAGCATTGCCTTAAATAAGGC
>NZ_WHOD01000078.1 GCF_013141765.1 Paenibacillus foliorum | reverse complement strand
GGGGGCGGAGGCCGGTATTTCTAACGGAATGGGTCTGTGCCCTTTTGTTCAATGGATCCCGGTACTCTATGCTTTCTTTGTCTGAAATCCTGCGAATGCACCAGCTTGCGTGAGTATCTAGATTAAGCGGCTAATGGTAGTGTCTTGGCGGGATTGTAAGCTTCACCAGTGCGTGCCATACCCACGAGAAGACGCGCAAGTTTACCAAGTAGCTTCATTATGGACTTCATCTTTTTGAGCTTCTTCACTTGAACATTACGTTGATGAAGGGCTTTGAATTCGGGATTGGTCATGACCATACACATCGTGATCAGGTAGAGAAAATGTCGTAGCCGGGGGCGACCTCGCTTACTCAGAACCATCTGACCTCTCCATTTTCCAGAGCTAGCTTCAGAGAGATTCAGACCAGCATGACGTAGAAGCGCATTACCATGTGTATAGCCGCTAAGGTCTCCAGATTCGCCTAAAACACCTGCGAGTGAAGTAGTGCTAATCCCTTTAATGGCAAGGAGTTTAGCTGCAAAGGGGATGCGATTAAGAACGGAAGTTACCGCTTCATCGATCCGTTGTAATTGGGACTGGGCTAAGTCGTACTCTTCGAGAAGTTGGCTAAGATGAAGCCTAAAGGCCTTAGTAGCTTGTTGGATGCCAACTGTACGTTTGGCAAGATCGATAAGTAGCTGAGCTCTGCGAACGCCTGAATGTCGCTTTACGAATTGCTTCCAACCTGAAATGACATCCTCTGGTGTTAATTTAATGATGTCTGAAGGAACGGGAAACAACCGAAGGGTAGCGATCGCGCTTGTACAAGTGAGGATCTTAAAGACCTGCCTCAATTCGGGGAAGACGATGTCTACCCAACGATGGATCTGATTCACAGCACTTACAAGCCGTTTCACAACGGTTTCTCGGTTTGCCATTAGCACACGAAGTTCTTCAAATTCTTCTTGGTGAAAGCGAACAGGGGCGTAATACCCGTTCTTTACCATGTCAGCAATGACCAATGCATCTTTCTTGTCGCTTTTGGAAGGGGTGTTATCTCTGTTTTCTTTGTTCTTTTTCACAAGATGAGGGTTGACGAGGACCGCTTCAAATTGGTTACGTTCGAGCCATCTAGCAAATGAGAGCCAGTAGTGGCCGGTAGGTTCCATGCCGATGATAGAGGCCTGGAGTTGGTAAGAAGTGAGCAAGTCGCGGATCCAGCGATGAAAGAATTGAAAGCCAACTTCATCATTACTAAACTCAAGAGGGCTGCCAAGTGCGATACCGCGAAAGTTAACGGCTCTGGCCACATGGGTTTCTTGAGCAATATCTACTCCGACAACAAGATGGC
>NZ_WHOD01000077.1 GCF_013141765.1 Paenibacillus foliorum | reverse complement strand
CTCCGTTAGCTTAATTCAAGATATCTTCTGAATTAACTGAGAGGCTATATGCCAGTAGACATCTAAGTCAGTTAATTCTAAATTATCTAGCGTATCTTCTCCACCTAAGAACAAAGGAATTTTATATCCAACACATTTATCTGAAGTAACTGGTTCTGAAGAATGATTGCGCCATGAATTAAAAAAGCTTACTGCTAACGATTCATTCTGATATTTAACTAACTCTTCTTCATGGAAGCTAGTGAAAGAGACGGGTATTTTTAATACTTCGCCCGTGCCAGGTTCAAACATCAAGATTACCAGTCCATCTTTGTGAAAATACATTGCAAAGTGTCTCCCCAACCAATCGTATGAAAAACAAATTATTTTATTTTGAAATTTGGGGAATGCACTTTCAATAATCGAAGTCCATTTCGATATTTCTGAAACATGATGTACCCTGTACAATCCTTTTTTGAATGATTGCCCACTATAATTAAGCAAGAACTCCTTTGCTCCAGGGACTTTTTCAAGATAACCAATGACGTTACTGTTTTCGATTGAATCAATATCTTTTAGAGGTTGCGCTCCAAATTCTAAAATAAAATTGTCGAACAAATTTAAACCTCCCTACGGGTTATTGAATCCAAGAAGATATTGCTATAACCAGTGTTTAGTGGATTGAACTCTCGTTCCCAGTTAGTTCAACGAGTTTTTTCTCTCATATACATGAAAAAAATAATTGTAAGGATTCTTTTCATCCTTAATCCCTTTTTCAACAGATACTTCTTTCCATTCTTCATAATTAACTACTGGAAAAAATGTATCTCCTTCGAATTCATGATGAATTTTTGTAACATACATTTTCTCTACATAAGGCAAGAACATATCATAAATCTGTTCTCCACCGAATATGAAAATCTCTTCTTCATTTTCACATAACTTAAATACAACTTCGATTGAATGGGCAATTTCACAACCCTCAAAGTTAAAGTCCTTATCTCTAGTCAAAATAATATTTCTTCTGGCAGGTAAAGCCCTTCCGATTGATTGAAGATTCTTTCTACCTAATATGATTGGGTATCCTTTCGTAGTGGTTTTAACATATTCCCAATCATTAGGAATTCTCCAAGGAATGTCGTTATCCTTGCCGATTACTCTATTCTTATCCATCGCGACAATTAAAGAAATTTTCAAAAATGACCACAGCCTTTTTAGCCTATTTTACCATGTATTTTAATCTTTATAATGAAATTCCTCATTAAACAAATCTGCCCGTTACTTCAATGAAATCAAAAAAAGAACTGCTTCAGTGCAGCTCCTGCGCTATAGTGTCCCTTTAGCTTAATGATCCTTGGTCTTATGTTTGTGATACGGTTCTCCGCGCTGTCTTTAACGGCAAGTATTAGAGCCATCCTTTGTGGGATGGCCCTTACTTTGTAAATTATTTAACTTTGAAGGAGACTTGGAAAAATCCGCAGTCGACTGACTAAACTCGGGCAAGCTTATCCGGGTTTCGTACGGCATACAATCTGGCAATCTTTCCGCGTCGGAGATGTATAAATATAGCGGCCAAAGTTTCGTCCCTCGAACGAATTACTATACCGTTTTCACCGTTTAAATGAGCAGCCTCGAGGTGAAGTCTTTCCTGATAATTACCTATGCTCTGGAACCCGTCGAGCAGGGCTCTGGCCACATGATCGCGAGTTTGTATCGGACGCTTATACGCGGTTACTTTTCCGCCTCCGTCGGCGACGAGCATGACGTCGTCGGTCAACAGAGACATCACATGGTCGACGTTACCTTGTTCGAGGGATGCGAGGAACCGGCTAACCCATTCCTGTTCGATCGCTTCGGCCGCGACTGGCTCATCTTCGGATATTCCCATCTTGCTTCTTGCCCGGCTCATCAACTTGCGGCAATTCGCTTCTTGCTTGCCGAGCAGTTCCGCTATTTCGGGATAATTGAAGCCCAGCGCCTCACGCAGAACGAAAACCGTCCGCTCCGTCGGCGACAGCCGCTCGAGCAGTACGAGCATAGCGTAAGACAGCAGATCGCGACGGACGACCGTCGTCTCGAGCTGATCCGCTTCCGGCGTCCGAATCGGTTCAGGGAGCCAGGGACCGACGTACATCTCCCTCTTCTTCCTCGCCGACTTTTGCAGATTGCGGCAGCGATTGGTTACCATCTTGCACAAATACGCTTTCGGCTCCTCCAAACGTTCGGGATGTACGTCGTACGCCTTAACAAATACATCCTGCACCGCATCTTCCGCGTCTGCCGCGGAGCCAGTCAACTGATAAGCCAACGTGAACAGAAGCGCTCTATATTGATCGTACAGTTCCTCCATCCGCCGTCTCACCTTCTCCGGGCTATTAGACATATATCAACTTGGTCCCTATGTTTCTATCGGAGCCAGCTAGCAAAATCCCATCCCAGCTTTTTGACTTTCCACGCAAGCTTCCCCGTTATGATGATATCAAGTCCCCATTTGCGTACCCACATCAACCCGCGATTTTGCCCAAGGCCGAAGCCGAAGGTATCCAAAAACGATTTGTGAACCGGCGCGGAACGGCCCTCCAGATCAGCCATCACGATTTTTCCCAGTCTTAACGCCTGCGGCCCAGCTTCTTTGCACGTCATCTGATCTGCCTTGCCGGTACTCGGATCGACGATTCTCGCACAATCGCCAATGCTGTATACGCCCGACATCCCTTGGACGCGATAGCATTCATCCACCAGCACTTGAACTTCAGAAGTAAGCGGCAAGCCCATGCTGCGGAGGGCCGGATTCGGTATCAGACCAATCGTCCATATACATAGGCCAACCGGCAGACGATCACTATTGCTCAACGTTAACACTCCTGCTTGCTCCCGCATTGCCTTACGATTGTGAAGCACTGTCACTCCACAATCGCTGAGTATCTGATCCAATTTTCGTCCAGCTTTCTCTGGTCCTTCCGGGAACAGCCGCTCCTGCGCATTCAGCAAATAGACGGAGATATCGGACGAATTCAGTCCCAGCGTCGACGCTTCCTTCTGCATGGCGAGCGCCAGTTCGGCGGATGTCTCGATGCCGCTGTTGCCCGCCCCCGCAACTGCGACTGTCATCAGTCGCTTTCGTTCTTTAGGATTTGTCTCGCCGGCAGCTTGCCGTAGATTGGCGCGCCAGCGCTCCCGGATGTCCGCCGCGGCTTGCGGGTCGGTCAAGGCGATGCCGCCCTGATCGGGATCCGGTCGCCGAACGATGCTGCCAGCCGCCACAACTAAAAGGTCATAACGAATTCGGGCATCATTTCCTTGCGCGTCTGTATATCGAATCCGTTTTTCCCCGCTATCCACGGACGTAACCGTACCTTGCATGAATTCGACTCCTTCTGAAAACCCATAATGCGTCCAAGGAATCATAATCTCTTCCCCGCCTGCGGCCGGCCGGAACAACATCACTTTGCGCACATGACCCGGCTGCTTGTCGATCAGAACAAATCGAATACGCTGTCCGTTCGCCATGCCCCGGGTCTCTTCCTTTATTGCTTTGAGCGCCCCAAGCCCTGCATGGCCGCCTCCAATGATAATGCATGTCAAGTCGTTCATCTCTCTTCATCTCCTTTACATTTTTCACACATATAACAACGTAAGGATCTGATTTGTGACAGTGTAAACGAGCGAAGACTGTTCAAAAGCATTTTTTGAGTTGATCCCTTCCATCAAACGGTGGAGGGGCTGTTTGCTTTCACATGTATGGGACTAGTTATGTTAGATAGACTTATCCTCTTGTATTCAATTCCACTAGGCTGCCCGTTTGTTCAATGAAAAGCAGACAGCCTCAGCCATCTGCTTATTTCACTATCGTACAGAGGGGGTTCAATTTTTGACTATTTTATTCCCGTGCGTCGTAGCCCACAATATTGTTTGTCTTTGAGTTAATGTAAATTCCTATAGGACCAATCAGAGCATCACCACTGGTCTTAAATTCAACTCTTACAACCTGTTTCGTTATTGTTCTCCGTTGAGCGACCAGGGACGGCGGATTGCTGAGAGTAGGCGCCGCATGCCAACCACGTGCCCGCCAGAACCAATAACGATCAGTCGGTAAAGGCTGCCGCAAGACCGGGAAAGGCAGCTCGACTTTCAGCGCGTAACCGTGATCGATCCGGACTGACGTGATCGAGACGAAAGATCAGGGCGTACGACGAGAATCGATGGCAGCCCTCGAGAACCAGCTCACGTCTAGGGACCGCGGCGATTACCCGAAAACCGGGAAACGTTGAGCCCTCGGCAAAGGGCCTAGGCCCAGATGCTGTGCAGTCGGCGGATCCAACCAATCTCGCGTAGATGGCCACACCAGGACGCGAGAAGGATCGGTCCAGTGTTTCACACAGATTGCGCCAGACGTCGTTGGCCCCCGCTGCAATGACCGTCTCATGCTCATCGAGGTACGGCAACGAAGTGATATGCTTCAAAGCCTCAGTGAGGTCCGATCGATTTTGACAAGGCGTAGTATGCCAGGTTCTTCGGCCCCGGGAGCGTTGTCCTCTTCCTATGCCTACAACGAAAAGAAAAATTACGACAGCAAAAATAATGATAAATAAAAATTGCATATCGAGACTCCCCTGTACTTTTGGTATGATCCGCTCGTCGGGCTTAGTACGCTGACTTTTTGCATACTCGACTCGGGGTCTCCCTGACCACGCACCACGAAATACAGCGTGTCGCCCTCGGTCGTAACATGACCAAACGGCACAGACATGATCGTGTTTGGGCCAACTCAATCGATGCCACCAAACCCGCAATGCCTCCACCAATGATTGCCACATCAAACTGTTCTCCAACATACCTTCCTTCGCTGTTTATTCATTCATTAACAAGGAGGACTTCCGCTCTCCAATGAAATTACAGTTCTCTACTTTACCTGTATGTCGTTATCTTCGAGGGAAGTTGGTTTCGATACGATTTACTGGCCATTATTGCCTATAAGCTGTGGCTGTTCTTTCGATTTTCTGAACTCGAACCTTTAATGCGGAGCCCAGAATTACTATGCCGCTTACCAATGAGATCCATGTAAGAGCGGTTACGGGAGCATTCCAGCCAAATCCTTTGCCAAAGAAGAACAATTCCCGCAGACCATCGACCATAAAGCGCATTGGGAGCCATGGATGAATCCACTCCCGATAGAAAGAGGACATCATTTCAGGCGGCAAAGCCAGCAAAGACGCCCCGAAGAAAAGCAATAAGGCGAATATAGCAACACCTCTGATACCCAACACCGACATTACAGCAGTTATCATAAGGAAAAAACTGAAGAACGTAACGGATAAGAACAGCGCGGTATCCGCAAATTTAGGAATATCAAGATCCAGCATTCCATTCGCAAGCCAGGTTAGCCCGAATCCAACCGCAAGAGAAGCGATCGCGCCCATCAGGATATGCAGCAGTTTCGAGACTTGGCTCTCTCTTCGGGTCTTAACCAATCGTTTACTGAAGGTTATAAAAAGGATTGCTGAGCTGGCGATACATGCCATCCATAAGGGCTGAAATAAGGAAACAGGGGCATTGCCATTCACGCTTTTCGCGCCCGTTTCATTTACATTTGTCACTTTTTTTGCAATCGGTGAGGCTAAACTCGCAGCTTGCTCTACGGTCAGCGTAACTCCCTGCGTCTTAAAGCCCTCAAGCAATTGGGCGCGAACGCTGTTGTTCATGTTGTCAACGACTCCGTTCAGGATTTGCCCTGCTGCTGCCGATGCTGCGGTATTCATGCCTTGGTTTATAAATATCTGAACTTCAGGCACTGACGGTTTCGGGGTTCGCAAAGAAGCTTGCTTAGCGCTGAAGTCGCTCGGAATTACCAATGCCGCGTAATACTCTTGATTGTTTAATCCGTTCCGTGCCTCTTCCGCGCTTGATACCTCCACCCACTTCACAGCGGGGTCACCTTCCGTAGTTGCTGCCGTTTTCCGCATCATTTCAACGATCGTTTGCCCCATATTCATTTTCGGCTGACCCTGAATTTCAAAACCTTGATCTTCATTCACAACGGCAATCGGTAAATTTCTTGGTTTGGACTGGACAGATGGAAAAAATGTAAGCGAAAAAATAAATACAACCAGGAAAGCAATAATTGGCGCTAACAATACCAATTTGTTTTTAAAAATATACATGTTTCACATCCTCATTTCGCAGAAAAATACTGAAAAGCTGCTTTATCATTCTTCAAAAGACGAGGGCAAGCTGCCGGATTAATCATCTCACTTCTCACCGTTCAGCGAGGCAGCCTCAATGTGAAGTTTTCCCTGTATGCGCCCGAATCCGTCGAGCAGGATTCGGGCCACGCGATCGCGCGTTTGTATCGGACTCGTGGCCGCGATTACTTTTCCTCCTCCATCGGAGACGAGTATGACGTCTACAGTCAGCAGGGACAGCACATGATCGACGTTACCTTGCTCGAGGGATGTGAGGAACCGGCTAACCCATTCCAGTTCGACCGCTTCGGCAGCGACCGGCTCCTCCTCGGTTATTCCCATCTTGCTTCTTGCCCGGCTCATCAGCATACGGCAATTCGTCTCTCGCTTGCCGAGCAGTTCGGCGATTTCGAGGTAATCGAAGCCAAACGCCTCACGCAGGACGAAAACCGTTCGCTCTGTCGGCGTCAGCCTCTCCAAAAGTACGAGCATGGCGTAAGACAGCAGATCGCGGCGGACGAGCGTCGTCTCGAGCGTATCCGCCTCCGGCGTCCGAATCGGTTCGGGGAGCCACGGACCGACGTATACTTCCCTTCTCCTCCGCGCTGACTTCTGCAGATTGAGGCAGTGATTTGTTACCTTTTTGCACAAATACGCCTTCGGTTCCTCCAAACGTTCGGGATGTACGTCGCCCGCCTTAAAAAACACGTCCTGCTCCGCGTCTTCCGCGTCCGCCGCAGAGCCTGTCAACTGATAAGCCAGCGTGAACAGCAGCGCTCTATATTGATCGTACAGTTCCTCCATTCGCCGTCTCACCTTCTCAGGGCTGTTAGACATATTGCAATCTTGGTCTCATGTTTATTATCGAAGCTTACTGCCTCCATCCCACGCCAGTTTCCTGAATTTCCAGGCAGGCTTTCCCGTTACAACCATATTAAGTCCCCATTTGCGTCCCCACACCAATCCGTGGTTTTCCCCCAGGCCGATGCAGAAGAGATCTAACGGCGCCGATTTGTGAACCGGCGCGGGGCGGCCCTCCAGATCGGCTATCACGATTTTCCCCAGTCTATCTTCCTGTAGCGCAATTTCTGCGCATCTCATCATAGCTGCAATGCCGGTTTTAGGGTCGACGATTCTCGCGCAGTCGCCAATGCTGTATACGCCCGGCGCCCCTTGGACGCGATAAGATCCATCCACCAGCACTTGGCCTTCAGGAGTAAGCGACAAGCCCATCGTGCGAAGGGCCGGATTCGGAATCAGACCAATTGTCCATATACATAGACCAACCGGCAGACGATCGCCATTGTTGAGCGTCACTACTCCTGCTTCCTCCCGCATCGCCTTGCGGTTGTAAAGCACTGTCACTCCACTTTCTCTGAGTATCTGATCCAGTTTTCGTCCAACTTTCTTGGGTCCATCCATGAACAATCGTTCCTGAGCACTTAGCAAATAGACAGAGATATCGGACGGGTTCAGTCCGAGTGACGATGCTTCCTTCTGCATCTCGAGCACCAGCTCGGCGGATGTCTCAACGCCACTGATCCCCGCCCCCGCAACTGCGACTGTCATCAGTCGCTTTCGTTCTTTAGGATTTGTCTCCCCAGCAGCTTGCTTTAGATTGGCGCGCCAGCGCTCCCGGATGACTGCCGCGGTTTGCAGATCGGTTAAAGATATGCCACCCTGATCAGGATTCGGTTGCCGAACGACACTGCCGACCGCCACAACCAAAAGGTCATAACGAATTCGGGCATCATTGCCATGCACATCCTCATATCGAATCTGTTTTTCCCCGCTATCCACGGACGTAACCGTACCTTGCACGAATTCGACTCCTTCAAAAAACTCATAATTCGTCCAGGGAATCATAATCTCTTCCTCGCCCACGGCCCGTCGGAACAACAGTATTTTACGCACATGACCGGGCTGTTTGTCCAACAGAACAAACCGAATCCGCTGTCCGTTCGCCATGCCCTGGGTCTTTTCCTTTAATGATTTGAGCGCTGCAAGCCCTGCATGGCCGCCTCCGATGATTATGCATGTCAAATCGTTCATCTTTCCTCAGCTCCTTTTTTGTTTTCGCACATATAACAATGTAAGCCTCTGATTTGTGACATCGGAAACGAACGAATGAGAAAACTTGCATGGGCCGTTTAATCAGCCGTTCTTTCGTACCGGTTTTTATGAGTAAATCTGCCTGATAGTTCAACGACCAGCAGGTCATTCTGTATATCCACGACAAGCAGAAAGAGACCCGCAGCAACGGGCTGCGGGTCTTTAATTATATATATAGAAAAGGGGGTTGAGTTTTATTATGGGCTTGGTTCAATAATCCCTCATGAAAATCAAATTATGTTGATTACAAATGTCGCCGCTGAATTTTTCCAAAACAGCATTACGTGAACCCCATCCAAGGTGTTAATTTAGCCCAATTTTGAATATTAGCCCAATAATTTAGCATGATATTGATTATGAGCACAAATTCCAATGGAGATGCATAACCGCGGTGCATTTGATCTCACACTAGAAGATATGCCCCAGCTTGTCGGGGTTCCGAACGATATATATCTTGCGGATCTTCCCTTCTTCGATGTGAAAGAGCACCACTGTATGGACTGCGCTATCTTCCGATCGAAGAAGTATGGCAGGTTCTCCATTGACTTGACCCATTTCGATGACCAGTTCTTCTCCGATCCTAGCTGCTTTACGCAAACCACCGAGAAGGTAACGACCAACTCGTTCACGCGAAGCAATCGGATCGACCGTAGTACGCACTTTACCGCCACCATCGGCAACTAGAACGACATCTTGATCTAGCAACGATAAAAGTTTATTCATGTTCCCTTTCTTAAGCGCTCCCATAAATCCATGAACCCATTCCTGGCTCTCATTATGGATATGAATTGGTTCATCGGATATTCGTCCCATCTTTGCACTCGCACGGCTGAACAGTTTGCGGCAGCTCACTTCGCTTTTTTCCATGAGCTTGGCGATCTCGTTGTAATCGAAGCCTAGCGCCTCGCGGAGGACGAACACGACCCGCTCGGAGGTCGTCAGCCTCTCGAGCAATACAAGCATTCCGTAAGATAGGAGATCATCCCTTTCAAATGTTTCGATTAAATCGTCGCTCGTGAGAAAAGGCTCTGGAAGCCATTCCCCGAAATATTCTTCCCGTTTTTTTCGTGCTGATTTCATCATATTCTTACTGCGATTGGTAACCATTTTGCAGAGATAAGCCTTCGGCTCCTCCAATCGCTCCATAGGAAGACTATATGCTTTAACAAAAACATCTTGCACCGCGTCCTCTGCATCGGAAACTGATCCCGTTAATTGATAGGCAAGCTTGAACAACAGCTTCTTGTACTGCTTGTAAAGTTCTTGCATCGACTTGCTCCTTCCGTAACTGATTTACAACGGGCAACAGTTAAGGAAACTCAAATTTCGAAATCGATCGCTTCTTGCAAAAAGATTCCTCACACCCAAACTATAAATTTTCGTTGAACATTCGTGTTATCCTGCCAGTTATCGGTACAGCCTGCCGAATCACGCCGGCAGGCTGTACGTTTGCAGTATCGTTCTGCGTTAGTTTAATTCTTCTGAGCATGAGATCGATGAGTTCTTAATTCTTGTATCTTATAACAGTCCCCGCAATAAGGTCATATACAGTTTGTTTATTTTTGCTCCATAATGGACTTATCAAGTAGATGAGTACCAGACCGTAGACTATCGCCAATAATGAATAAATTAAAGAACTTGGGTAATCAGAAGGAATGACCATGTGCCAAATGGTGAAATGGGCTAGTTCCCAAGGAATGAATTTAAGGGCAGAACGAAAAAGCGATGTTCCTAGTCCGATTGATTGGCCATAAATTCCAGTCACCACGACCCCCACTTTTCTTTTCCCCCATGTCGCGTGCGATTTCGATCCCTCACATATGGCAAAATAAAGATATACAGGTAGAGTAATGAATAGGAATCCAGTGATCTCGGCCGACAAAGGATTTATCGTAAACAGTGGAATCAACAATGGCCTTATAAGAAAAGATACGCAGATTAGCAGGATGATGTAGCCCGTAATAATAACATAATCCCATAAAAAGGCAATTATGCGAGTGCCTAAAGATACGCTTTTTAACTCTCCATGCCTATGCACAACTCTTCCCCTCCTAAAGAACATAAGGAACATACCACTATTTAAATATTCGGGGTTTTATTCAATTAACCTGCCCGTTAGCGGAGTAAAGGGCTACCACGCGGCAGCCCTTCAGTTGTTTAACTATCGTTCCCAGTTACTTTAACTGTCACCGTATTTAAAATTATCTTGTTTCATCACTGTCTCTGCCCAGATTTCAAACGAAGCATATAACTCAGTTACTGGCCAAAACGGATCTGACTCGACTGAACCTCGCCAAGTTAAGTGCACTTGTGCGTATTTCTCTTCATTGATTAACCGAAACAGGTACCATCCCTGTCTCTCCTTTGAGCTACAATTTTAAGTTCTTTATTGTACAATACATGATCTACGCAGACTTCTTTTCTAAGCACCAATAAGAACTTTTCTGATATTGAGATTTGCCAGGGATCCAACAAAGTAATTTTGTCCAACTCATTATCAGCTCTGTTTCGTCAACCTCGTCAGCTCCAAACTCAACGCTTACTAGTACAGTGCAACTTCCCAACCTTCAAATTCGGGCTCAACCTTATAACTACTATCAACATAACTCCGAATAAACAGGGCTGCTCTCATTTCTGCGTATTTGGGATTACAAACTTTTCCATCATCATCCATTTCAATAACGTTCGCAAAAATAGCGTATGCTTGTTCTAATGCATTCGGCTCTTCAAATATACAAGAATAATCAATACCTTCAAGTATTGGAAGTCCCACAGTTCCATTTGCTATCCAAAAGGAAAATGTTCGCAGCGCCCCACTGAAAGAATGACTTAACTTTTGCACTTTAATTCCTCCGATCAAAAAAATGAATCTCCTTCGAGATTATCAAATGGTATAGTCTCATTTTAACACATATTGGAAGTATCCTGCCCGTTACTTCAACGAAAAAGGGAGCAGCTACCGGCCGCAGCGATCTGCTCCCTGGTGATTAAACTAACGTTCCCCGTTAGCGTAATGACAGGAGAATTTAGCCATACCTTTGACACAACCGACAATGGCTGAATTCCATAAAAGATTCGTTTCTTACAGCTTTCCCATGAAAGCTAACAAATGTTCTTTCACCTGTGCTTTTTCTTTCTGGCTCATATTGTTTAATTTTATATTCTTTGCAGTATCAGGGATTATAAGGATTGTGGAGGGTTCTTGAATTGTTTCTTTAAGGGTATTTCCTTCTTCAGTGAGCAACAGCTTAGATTTGTTTGAATAGGAATGGATTATTTTTGTTTGTAAATAATTACCTTCCATATCATAAAAATCCTCAATAGATTTAATATCCGATTTCATATGGGTTTTCCCTTCCTCAATAGTGGTTATTGCATTCACTATTTTGTAACCCGTTCGTTCAAAGAATCCTTTATCATTTTGATTATCATCAAGTGTTTCTATTGCAAAAACATCAATGGTTTCATATTTCTCGGTTTGACTACATGCACTTATAAGCAGAAAAGTGAACATGAATAAACAAATCTTCACTAATATCATTAGCTTTTTGTTGAAATTCATTACTTCACTCCTAACCTGGATTAGTTCAGCATATTTAGATTAGATTACCATCATACCATATAATGGGAAGTTTTGGTTACCGAAATTCGATATATCCTGATGTTCCGCTATCCTGCCCTTCCCTCGGTTTTAATGGTTTATCTAACGTATACTCACTCATTCGCAGGATTTCATCACCCGGAAGATAACGATTGCTTGGAAAACAAACTCATTTGGTTAAGTGGTCTTTATTTTGAGCATGCGGAAATAGAGGAACCCTAAAAGCCATTTCCTAAATTTCACTCTACTGCACGCTTATTCCACGAATACCCTGGAAGCTTACCATCCCATGGCTCTACGGGTCTATGCCCTTACATTCCATCGTCATATCTATCCAAGGTGTGGAGACCGATTGCGTTTAGCGGACGGGTCTAAGCCCTTTTCGGGCAGGAACTCGGTTCTCCGTGCTTTCTTTGTAAAATCCTGCGAATGAGTCAAAATACGTGGTATTTGCAGTGTTATGCAGCTTGCGCAATGATGC
>NZ_WHOD01000076.1 GCF_013141765.1 Paenibacillus foliorum | reverse complement strand
GGGTCAGTCTAAAACTTATTTTACAAGAAATAGATCATTTACTATTACAATTGGATGCATGAAAGTCAGGTTCGATCTATACTTGTCGGATGACAAGAACATTATCTCATTAAATGTCGCGTAAATCGCAGCATTTTTGTTTTATGGGATAAAGTTCTTGTCAAATCTCAATGACAAGAACTTTATCTCATTCCCGACAATGGTTACATAACGTAAAAGTATTAGGGCTTTCTATTTTGGCAGAGTAATACATCCGCTTCACCTACAATATGATGAGGATAGAAAGAAATCTAAAGAGGTGAGCCAATGGCAGTCGTAAAAGCCAGGGAACAAGATATTAATATGTTGGCAAGGTTGCTTCGAGCTGAAGCTGAGACCGAAGGCGAAACGGGCATGCTCCTTGTTGGAAATGTTGGCATTAACCGAATAATAGCGAATTGCTCCGATTTTAAAGGAATCCGGACAATTCCCCAAATGATCAACCAGCCGCATGCGTTCGAAGCGTTGCAACATGGTATGTACTATCAAAACGCAAGAGAGAGGGAACGCCGTCTGGCGCAACGGGCTGTAAATGGGGAACGGAATTGGCCAGCAGAATTCTCCCTATGGTATTTCCGCCCAGGAACGTTCGATAATCCCGGACCATGTCCGCCAACTTGGTATAATCAACCGCTCGTAGGACGATGGAAGAAGCACTGTTTTTATCAACCGACCGTGGAAGAATGTGAAAGTGTATATAATACGTATTAATTTTATAAACGAAAAGAGCACAGGATCTCTTCTTAACCTGACTTGTCACAGCCGGATTATGGTAATTTTATTTTAACTTCATATAAAAATGCAGGCTTTGACTGTGTAACATACAAATTATTAAAAACAACGTCAAAATTTTTGACGTTGTTTTTGTGTCGGGAATGGGATAAAGTTCTTGTCATTTATGACATCAAGTTCTTGTCAACCGACCGACGACGACGACAATTGTCGGGTGACAAGAACATAGTCCCATTAATTGCCGCGTAAAACGCGGTCTTTTTATTTTATGGGATCAAGTTCTTGTCACGAGCCAATGACAAGAACTTGATCCCATTCCCGATTTTGACAAGAACTTGATCTCATTCCCGACGGCTCAGGTCGGAGACTTTATAATTGGCCAGTGGATCGACTGC
>NZ_WHOD01000075.1 GCF_013141765.1 Paenibacillus foliorum | reverse complement strand
TCTTTAAAATGAGAAAAGATAAATCGTGTTTAATGCTTATGCAGTGAACTTTTAGTACACTTCATATACCATCGGGACGTAGCTCAGCTTGGTAGAGCACCTGGTTTGGGACCAGGGGGTCGCATGTTCAAATCGTGTCGTCCCGACCATTTTTATGCGGGTGTAGTTCAATGGTAGAACTCCAGCCTTCCAAGCTGGTAGCAGGGGTTCGATTCCCCTTACCCGCTCCATATTTAACAATCCAAGAGACCTAAGGGTCTTTTTTTTTGATATAGAGAGTATAAGTTTTAGACTTGAACTGCTCTAAATTGGGCAAATGCGTGCTCATACTTATGAATGGCGTAGTCAGTTATCTATGGTTGGTAAGCTTTGTACTTCTATGCTAGGTAGTGTAATCCTTATTAAGCAGCATTTACATAGAGCTTAGTAAAGCCGATAGCTTGGAAGACAATAATTTCATATAAAAATACTGCATGGCCATGCGTTGTTGTGATAAAATGTTCATTATGATCTTAGGTAAGGATGGAGGAAGAATGATGTCGGATTCAGTCAATTTGACTAACAAAAACACGTCGAACAACCTTTTGCGTAGAGACGTTCGTTTTTTGGGACATATTTTAGGAGAAGTGCTCGTACACCAAGGTGGTAATGAGCTGTTGGTCATCGTAGAGAAAATAAGAGAGATGAGCAAAAACCTTCGCGATCAATATGCGCCCGAGCTGTATGATGAATTTAAAGAAACAATCAACTCCCTGATTCCTGAGAAGAGGCATCAGGTTATTCGTGCGTTTTCAATTTATTTCCAACTCATTAATATTGCAGAGCAGAATCACAGAATTCGTCGTAAACGCGACTATGAACGTTCTGCAGGTGAAAATGTACAACCAGGGTCCATTGAGGATGTAGTACGTGATTTGAAAAATAAAGAAATTCCTACTTCCGAAGTACATAGCATTATCCAAGGAATTTCGTTAGAGCTTGTGATGACTGCACATCCAACAGAAGCAACTCGCCGCGCAGTGTTAGATATCCATCAACGGATTGCTAATGATGTTATGGAATTGGACAACCCTAATTTGACGTTTCGTGAGCGGGAACAGCTCCGTGATAAACTGTTGGGTGAAGTTATTACTCTATGGCAGACGGATGAGCTCAGAGATCGGAAACCGACAGTTATAGATGAAGTTCGTAATGGACTGTACTACTTTGATGAAACGTTGTTTGATGTGCTGCCTGAGGTGTATCAAGAGCTAGAGCGGTGTTTGCATAAGTATTATCCGGAAGAGGCTTGGCATGTTCCAGTATTTATGAAGTTTGGATCTTGGATTGGTGGAGATCGCGATGGAAATCCTTCGGTTACTTCCAAAGTAACTTGGGAAACGCTGACGCTTCACCGTGAATTGGCACTTCAGAAATATGAAGAGCTGCTGCGTGATTTCGTACAACACTTAAGCTTTAGCCAAAATATTGTTGAAGTAACGAGTGAATTATTGGATTCGATTCAATCTGACCGTGAGCATTTGGACTTGCGTACTCATGAAGTATGGCGTAATGAGAAAGAGCCATACCGGATTAAGGTTACCTATATGATTGAAAAAATATTGAACACCGCCAACCCAAACATTTCTTCGGATCGTAAGTACAATTCTCCCGAGGAGTTTATTGTTGATCTGAAAATTATTGAGCGCAGCTTGCGCAATCACTTCGCTGACTTTATTGCTGACTCCTATATTGCAAAATTAATCCGTCAGGTAGAGCTGTTTGGTTTTCATTTGGCCTCCTTGGACGTAAGACAGCACAGTCAAGAGCATGAAAATGCTATGACAGAGATTCTTGCCAAAATGAGCATTTGTGCAGACTACGCGTCATTGAGTGAGCAAGAGAAGATTGAATTGCTTACCAGCTTGCTGATAGAACCAAGACCTATTACTTCCTCCTATATGGACTACACAGATTCAACGTTAGAGTGCTTGAATGTATATCGCATCATTAAGAAAGCACAACAGGAATTTGGACGCAACTGTATTTATAGCTACTTGATTAGTATGACACGAGGTTCAAGTGACCTTCTTGAGGTACTTGTTTTTGCGAAGGAAGCAGGGTTGTACCGTATTGAGGCAGATGGATCCATAACATGTACTCTTCAAGCTGCTCCATTGTTCGAAACAATAGATGATTTGCATGCAGCACCTGATATTATGCGTACGCTATATCAGATTCCGGCATATCGCAATAGCCTAGTAAGCACAAACCATTTGCAAGAAATTATGTTAGGGTATTCCGATAGTAATAAAGACGGCGGCGTAATTACAGCCAACTGGGAGCTCAGAGTGGCGCTTCGCAGTATTACGGATGCTGCAAAAGAATACGGTGTGAAGCTTAAGTTTTTCCATGGTCGCGGCGGTGCGTTGGGCCGTGGCGGGATGCCGCTTAATCGCAGTATTTTGGCACAACCAGCGGATACGATTGGCGGAGGCATTAAAATCACCGAGCAGGGTGAAGTCTTATCTTCCCGCTATTCGATGAAAGGGATAGCTTACCGCAGCTTGGAGCAAGCTACCTCAGCGCTTATTACAGCTGCCCTTGGTGCACGTAATCCTCAGAGTGAAGCATCTGAGGAGCACTGGGAAGATATCATGCGCGATATCTCAGAGAAAGCACAAACGAAATATCAGGATCTGATCTTCCGTGATCCAGATTTCCTGACTTTCTTCAAGGAATCCACCCCGCTGCCTGAGATTGGCGAGCTTAATATTGGATCCAGACCATCTAAACGGAAAAATAGTGATCGCTTCGAAGACTTGCGCGCTATTCCTTGGGTATTCTCATGGACGCAAAGCCGTTATTTGCTCCCAGCATGGTACGCAGCTGGCAGTGGAATGTACAGCTTCTATCAAGGGGATGAGGCAAATCTGGCTGTACTGCAGGATATGTACAGCAACTGGTCATTTTTCCGTTCGTTAGTGGATAATTTGCAAATGGCTCTGGCCAAGGCAGATCTGCTTATTGCTAAAGAATACGGAAGTATGATTAAGGATCAAGCCATAGCGGAGCGTATTTTCACAGAAATCAGTGAGGAATACAATCGTACCTCCGATCTCATTCTGAAGATTAGCGGACAGCAGGAAATTTTGGACAATGTTCCTGTTATTCAAGAGTCGATCCGCCTTCGTAACCCTTATGTGGATCCGCTCAGTTACATGCAGGTACAGCTTCTCACAGAATTGAGAGCACATAGAGAGCACAGCGAAGAAGAGGATATCATCTTGCTGCGCGAGGTTCTTCTTACCATTAATGGAATTGCGGCAGGTCTTAGAAATACAGGTTGATATAAGGAAGTTGTTATCGAAAGAAAGTTTCGCTAAGAAGTCGGGTGGCCTGTTACCAGGCTGTCCGGCTTTTTTTGTTTAAGCTGTAGGGAATTGCTCTTGTGAGGAGGGGTGAAATAAAGTGGGGATTTCAAGATGGCTTGCAGTTCTTCTGGTTATAATAGGTGCGTCGAGCTATGGGCTCCTTTCACCGATGATTAAAACAGCTTATAACACCGGATGGCAAGAAATGCATATAACCTCAAGCCAGATGACAATGGGAGCGGTTATACTGTGGGTGCTTGTGCTTTTTCAACGAAAAGCTTGGAGCAATCCGTTCAAGGGTCCGTGGCTTCAGCTTTCATTGGTTGGTATATTGGGATTGTCGATGTGCACGTTGCTGTATAATTCAGCATTAGCCGATCTCGATGCAACTGTAGCGATAGTTCTTCTGTTTCAGTTTACTTGGATTACTATTATAATGGAGTCTATTGCTAACCGAGCCTGGCCGAGACGGAATCAATGGCTGGCTGTAGGAATAATTATGGTGGGTACGCTGTTTTCGGTTGAAATATTTCAAGCCGATTGGAGCCGCTTCACGGTGAAGGGATTATTGCTAGGCTTTGGTTCAGCTGTCGCTTATAGCTTCTTTTTGTTTATGGCTGGGCGTTTGAAGACCACTATGCATCCACTTATGAAATCTGCTGTTATGCTCACCTCGGCTTTGCCACTGCTGTATCTTATGTACCCTCCTTTATTTTTTCTTCAACCAAGTGGGGGCTCACTCATTGTATGGGGACTGTTGCTCGGAGCCTTGGGGCAAGCTATTCCAACTATAACCTTTACAATCGGTATACCACGAATCGGAAGCACATTGGCAGCCATGCTGGGGGCAATGGAATTACCGGTTGGGATTGTTGCCTCTTTATTCATTTTGGGGGAGACTGTACATGGAGGGCAATGGTTTGGTATGCTTCTAATATTGGCAGGAATTATCCTTGCAGAGAAAAAGCCATCTTAACGGCTACGATGCTGTAAAGTTGTAACGGGCGCGTATGTTTGGAGGGAATGTCGGTTGGATCATATAGATATCAGACTCGCAAAATTGGCTCGAAAAGGTGACAGGGCCGCTTTTGCAGAGTTGGTTGAATTGTATAAGGATAAAATCTTTCATCTTGCGTATCGGATGCTTCATAATCGTCATGAGGCAGAGGAGATTGTTCAAGAAACATTCCTTAGGGTATATACAAATTTAGAAAGATACGATGAGAATCAAAAGTTCTCGACCTGGATTTATAGAATTGGTACCAATCTATGTATTGACCGTTTGCGTAAACGAAAACCGAATTATTCTTTGGATGCTGAATTGAACGACGGAGAAGGTACCGATTGGTATTCCATGCTCCCGAGTCAAGACGATACACCAGATGATCAGGTCATTCTGTCAGAAACGCAAACGGAAATTCGCAAATCGATTGATACCCTTCCTGAGAAATATAAATCGGTTGTTATTCTGCGCTATTTACAGGACCTTTCGCTTCAGGAAATCAGTGAGGTGCTGTCCATGCCGGTTACAACGATAAAAACAAGACTGCATCGCGGCAGGGAATATTTACGTAAAAAGTTAGAGCATGTTTTGTAGTTAATTTTGAAACATATCTATTTCTAATACGTATGGTATAACAAGCTAAATTGGATTTAGAAAGGAGAGGCTAATATGGAATGTAAGGAAGCCCTCCCTCTGATACACGAGTATTTGGATGGCGGTTTACGAGGTGCAGAAGCCTTAAGCCTGAAAGAGCATTTGCTTACATGCCCAACTTGTCGCGAGCGCTTGACTCAGCTTGAAAAGGTCGAAGCGATGATACAAGCGTGGCCAAAACAGCAGGTATCTCCGGGATTAACTGAACGTGTAATGCAATCACTGCCGCCTGTTAGAAGCTCAAGTCCATGGTGGCGCTGGGTGCGGACGCATCCTGCTGCTTCTGTGGCAGCTGTGTTTGTCCTCGTGATGATGGGAAGCTTCATGTCGCTGTGGAATGAAGACTCGGAACTTCTAGTTAAGGGAACAGATCTTCAATCTGTAGTCATACAAGGGGATACAGTGCTGGTACCAGTGGGGAAAACAGTTGCGGGTAACTTGATGGTAGAGAACGGTAAATTACAGGTTGATGGGGATATTACGGGGAATATTGTGGTGATTGACGGCTCTGTGAATTTGGCGTCTACCGCTCATATATCAGGCCAGGTTACACAGATTGACGAAGCGTTCGGCTGGCTTTGGTTTAAAATGAACGATTGGGCAGCGAAAATATCGGAGATCAAATAGGCCATAGGTACCAATTTCAATAATCCTCCCTAAAAGCAATGCGAAAGGGAGGGTTTTTTGTTCATATTGTGTTATGATTTAATGTAATGAAGTAAAATAGAGAATATAGATAGCCGCGTATCGTTTGGGGGCAGATGCGATGGATTTCATACCAGCCATCAGTATAAAAGATATTATTGATATATTAATTGTAAGCTACGTAATTTATAAACTAATTTTGCTGGTTAGAGGAACACGGGCCATCCAATTGTTAAAAGGGATTTTTGTGGTGGTCGTGACCTGGGCGCTTAGTACTTGGTTTAAGCTTAACACGCTGCAATGGATGATGAATCAAATGTTCACATTTGGGGTTTTGGCTGTGATCATTATTTTTCAGCCTGAGCTGCGACGGGCATTGGAGCAATTAGGCCGGGGTACTTTATTTAGCCGCAGCGCTACTGAAGATGATCAAGAGATTAACCGTCGCGTCGGCGAGGTGCTCAAATCGGTCAATTATTTGGCGCGCCGCAAAATAGGGGCTTTGATTGTATTTGAACGGGAAACCGGATTAAATGATTACATAGAGTCCGGCATTTCTATAGAATCACATATCAGCTCGGAGCTATTAATCAATATTTTTATACCCAATACACCGCTCCATGATGGAGCAGTTCTGCTTCGGAACAACCAGCTTATGGCGGCCGGCTGTTATCTGCCGCTTTCAGAGAACCCTTTTATTAGTAAGGAATTAGGTACGCGCCACCGCGCGGCGATTGGAATGAGTGAAGTATCCGACGCGATTTGTGTTATTGTCTCTGAGGAGACGGGACAGGTATCCCTTGCAATGAATGGGCATGTAATTCGAGATATCAAAGAAGAAACCTTGCTTTCCAAGCTGTTCGAGGAATTAAAATCCAAGACCAAAGCGAAGGAAAAGAAAAACTCCATTTGGAAATGGAGGAAGAAGAAATAATGGATCAATGGCTGCGTAATACAAATGTAGTTAAGGTGCTGGCGCTAATTATTGGTATTCTGCTGTGGGCTGTCGTGCATATGGAGGATAGTACTCTGGCAGGGACAGGCAGCAACGGAGTTCGCGAGGAGCAGATCTCTAACGTCTCTGTAACACCGAAATATGACAGCAGTCAGTTTTATGTGGAAACGATTGAGCCTACACAAGTGATTGTAACTATAACAGGAAAAGATGCGGCACTCAAAAAAGCGATGAATGCGAGCAATTACTCCGTAGAGCTTGATTTAACGAATATTAGTAAGGGAGAGCATATCGTCCCTCTGACACCTGTTGGATTTCCAACGAATGTAACGGTCAAAATCAGCCCATCTAGTGCGAAGGTTATTATAGATGAGAAGTCTAACAAACAGATGCCGGTTACGGTTAATGTAACGGGGATTCCTGCAGTCGGCCTAAAGGCGGGTCAGCCTATTGTGAAGCCGAACAAGGTGACGGTGACCGTGCCGAGCGCCAATATAGATGCGGTTGAATCGATAAGAGCAGATGTGAATGTAGAGAAGGCCCAATCTCCGGTTACGAATAAAGCCCGTCTCATAGCTTACGATAAGAACGGTAAGGTTATGGAGATGGTGGCCATAAATCCAGCCGTCGTGGACGTTGAGGTTCCGATTACAAGTCCGTTTACAACGGTACCTTTGCAGCTTAAGCTGGTGGGCGAGCCGCCGCGGGGCTTCGGTGTTGCTTCATTTGTTCAGAATACAGATAAAGTAACGGTGTATGGGCCTCAGGATGTGCTCAACCGCTTGGAGTACTATGAGGGACCGAGTATTAATCTCGTCGATATGAAGGAAGAAAAGGAATATTCGTTCAATTTGGATATTCCGTTACGCAATAAGGTAACGCAGCTGGACCCAAGCAAGGTAGAGGTCAAAATCATTATTGTGCCTTCGGTAACGAAGACACTGGAACAAATTCCTTTGTCCATAGTCGGACAGAATGATGGCTTTGATACGAAAGTGGTGCTGCCAGAAGGGGGAAAGACAAGTCTAATTATTGAGGGAGCCCCTGCGTTAGTTGAAAAGGTAAAGGCTGCGGATGCTCAGGCAATACTTGATGTAAGCAATCTACCCCCGGGGCGCCATGAATTGTCTGTAAGCTGGAATTTGCCCACGTTTATAAAAAAAGCACCGCAGCAGGATTTGAAGGCTACTGTTGAAATTAGCGCTCGTCCGACTAACGCGGCGAAGCGGTAGTATAGTATACTTTAATATAGAGAGAGAATTTATAGAGTTTATAGAATAAGTAATTAAAAAAGGGAGACAAACATATGGGGAAATATTTCGGTACTGACGGAGTACGCGGTATAGCAAACAAAGAGCTTACTGCGGAATTAGCTTACAAGATTGGCCGCTGCGGCGGATATGTACTGGCTGGACAGGTAGAGAAGCCTACTGTGGTTATTGGCCGCGATACTAGGATTTCAGGAAGTATGCTTGAGGCTGCGCTGGTGGCAGGTCTGCTATCGATTGGTGCCAACGTAGTGCGCTTGGGAGTTGTTTCGACGCCAGGAGTTGCGTATTTAACACGGCTTATGAAGGCGGATGCCGGAGTTATGATATCTGCCTCGCATAACCCTGTAGAGGATAATGGAATCAAGTTTTTTGGAGGAGACGGCTTCAAGCTGTCGGATGATACAGAGCTGGAAATCGAAAGACTGATGGACGCTGAAACGGACGAACTGCCGCGGCCAACAGGTGGTGACCTTGGAACAGCTACGGATGACGATCAAGCTAAATTTAAATATTTAGAGTACGTTAAAGCTTCGGTAAAATCCTCTTTTAAAGGCTTCAAGATTGTGCTCGATTGCGCTCATGGGGCTGCCTACGAGCTAGCGCCAAAGGTGTTCGAGGAGCTGGGCGCCGAGGTGATTACAATAGGTGCTGAGCCGAATGGCCGCAACATTAATGACCAATGCGGTTCCACGCATCCAGATGCATTACAAAAGGCCGTACTGGAGCATAAGGCTGTGCTTGGCTTAGCTTTTGACGGTGACGCTGATCGACTGATTGCTATTGATGAAACCGGCGCCGAGGTAGACGGAGATTTTCTCTTGAGCATTTGCGGATATGCGATGAATCAGGCAGGCTTGCTGAAGCATAATACGATAGTAACTACAGTTATGAGTAATATTGGATTCTTCAAAGGTATTGAAGCGGTTGGACTGAAGGCGGCTCAAACAGCGGTTGGCGATCGCTATGTGATGGAGGAAATGCGCAAGGGCGGCTACAATCTCGGAGGAGAACAGTCAGGGCATGTGATTTTCTTGGATTACAATACAACCGGAGACGGTATTCTTACAGGACTTCAGCTGATGGATACGTTGGTGCAATCGGGTAAATCCTTAAGCGAATTGAAGCAAATTATGCGTAAATACCCGCAAAAGCTGGTCAATGTGCGCGTAGCGGATAAAAGCAAATGGAAAGATAACCCTACTATTGAGAATGCAATCCGTAAGGTGGAGCAAGAGCTCGGAGATAACGGCCGCGTGCTAGTTAGACCGTCAGGTACCGAATCATTGATTCGCGTTATGGCTGAAGGTCCCGATAGAGCTCAAGTAGAAGCGTATGTGCAGGATATAGCGGACATCATCGAGAGAGAACTGTCCTAGTAGGGTGTACTTAAAGATATCGGGCCATCGATTGTTATAAGGAAATTGGCAATTATTCTTTATTCTAGAATCCCCCTGATGCTTATCATTGGGGGATTTTTCATGAAAATTGATTATGAAAACAGTTTGAAAATTGTTGTTGCACTTGGTTATGAAAATGAATAAGATGTTAGTATGCTTTTTTTATTTTGAAAATGGAAAGGTGGATAGGAGTTGCAATCATAACAGCGCCAGAGCTTGTGGGGGTGTCGGCTAGGATTACCGGTTCTTTTTGAAAGAATGGTATGTAGTCCTTGCACGGACAGCCGCTCGCAAGTTGACGAGGTGAAGGTGTTCGAAACATTCGGCGGGGACCTTCCGGTAGACGATGCTACCGTTAAGTTGGAAAGCAAACCATCTGGGCGACCGGATGCACAAGAGTCCAACATGATCGAACGGTTATTTGGCTTTTCTAAATTCAGGAGGTTCTATCCCTTATGTGCGGTATCGTTGGATATGTAGGTAAACGTAATTCTCAAAATATATTAATTGAAGGCTTGAAAAAGCTTGAATATCGTGGTTATGACTCTGCTGGATTAGCTGTTTTTACAGAAGAAGGCTTGCAAATCAAAAAAGCTAAAGGCAGACTAGTCAATTTGGAAAACAAATTAGACGTAGAGCCTTTGAACGGATTCATTGGAATTGGACACACACGTTGGGCAACTCACGGTAAACCATCGGATGTTAACTCGCATCCTCATACGGACAATTCCCAAAAGTTTTCAGTCGTACACAACGGAATCATCGAAAACTATGTAGCTTTGAAGGAAGAATTAACAGCATTGGGGCATGTATTTGTTTCTGAAACCGATACAGAGGTTATCTCTCACCTGATTGCTAGCTTGTATGAGGGAGATATCGTTAAGGCTGTACAAAAGGCTGTAACTCGTATGCATGGCGCATTTGCGCTGGGTGTATTGACGGAGTATGAGCCTGATAAGCTCGTTGCAGTTCGTTACTCGAGTCCATTAATTATTGGCGTTGGAGAAGGAGAGAATTTTATTGGCTCCGATATTCCAGCTATTTTGGAGTATACACGAAATGTGTATATACTGAATGACGGTGAGATGGCAGTTTTGACGAAAGACGGTGTCGAATTGATGACGCTGGAGGGCAATTTTATTTCCCGGGAATTATTTTATGTCGATTGGGATATTATTACCGCAGAAAAAGCCGGATTCGATCACTTTATGCTAAAGGAAATTTACGAGCAGCCAAAGGCTTACCGTGATACCATGGGCAGTCGGATCGATGAATCCGGAACTAAGGTTGTATTAAATGAAGTTAAGATGACAGCAGAGCAGGTCAAATCGATTCAGCAGGTCCACATTATTGCTTGCGGTACAGCTTATCATGCAGGTCTGGTTGGCAAAAGCATTATTGAGAAGCTTGCGCGTATTCCAGTAGAGACGGATGTAGCTTCGGAGTATCGTTACCGTTCACCAATCATCACACCTAACACACTGGTTATCGTTGTCAGCCAATCTGGTGAAACAGCAGATACATTAGCTGCCCTTCGGGAAGCTAAACGCTGCGGAGCACGTGTTGTTGCTATCACTAATGTTGTCGGCAGCTCAGTTGCGCGTGAAGCGGACGATGTTATCGTAACTTGGGCAGGACCAGAAATCGCTGTTGCTTCTACTAAAGCATATACGTCTCAACTGATTGCATTTTACTTGTTTGGCTTATATTTGGCGCAAACGTTAGGCTCTCAGGAAGCCGAATATATCGCGAGCGTAGTGTCTGAGCTGAAGGAGCTACCGGCTAAGGTGGAACAAATCCTGGAGCAAGGCGAAGCATTCAAGGATTGGGCGGAGCAAGTAGCCTCGCATAACAACCTGTTCTTTATTGGTCGGGGATTGGATTATGCTGTAGCTTTGGAAGGCTCCTTGAAACTAAAGGAAATTTCTTACATTCATTCTGAGGCTTACCCAGCCGGTGAATTGAAGCACGGTACATTGGCTCTGATCGAGGAAGGCGTTCCAGTAATTGCCTTGGCTATACAGGATGATCTGTTTGAGAAAACTGTGAGCAATATCAAGGAAGTGAAGGCTCGCGGCGCTTACGTCTTCGGCTTGCATGCCGAGGGTGAAACGGAATTGGTGAAGGCAGTTGATCAAGTATTCTCGATTCCGCATACGCTGCCGCTGCTTAGCCCAGCCTTGTCAGTTGTACCTCTTCAGTTGCTTGCTTACTACGCATCGCTTGCACGTGGCAATGACGTTGATAAACCGCGTAATTTGGCGAAGAGTGTTACCGTGGAGTAAGGTTGTTTGTGTCTTCTTAAAATAAATAATAATGTTTGTATTTGAGGAATTGATGAATTACAACAAAGTGTTGTTTCAAAAGCAAGTGTCATAGTTCTTTTATTAATTTAGTCCCGATCAATATTTAATTGATCGGGACTTTCTAAATAGAACAAAGTGAAATGCATGGGACTTAACACAGATAAATTTTTACTCTCTTTTCAAGTCCCGTACTAAGAGGTCGGGGCATGCATTTTTAGGGGGAGAGAAAATTATGAAAATGATTGGTGCAGCTATTAAAAAATTAAGAAGGCTTAATAACTTAAACCAAGTGGAGTTTTTAGTCGTATTGGTATTTCTCAAGGAACTTAAGTGAGATTGAGCAAGGAAATTGTAATCCTTCTTTAGAAACAATATTAATCAATAAAGTCACAATTTAACTGTAGCATTGATGAACTGATTTTTGATGAAAGTGACTTGGTTAAGGTGTGGCCTTCTTCATTAATTTCAGAACAAGAAGTAACCTCACTCTCTAATAATAAATTATTAGATGAGTTAGACCGAAAAGAAGTCGATGAAATTATAGAAATTAAAATCATGACAGCTAAATTGAGAAATGAGAGATTGGTGTACATACATTAATTTCGCGATTTGTTCAAGGACTGTGAATGATATCCAAACAAATGAATTTAGGCCCCTACAGAAAGAATATCTGTTAGGGGCCTAAATTCATTTATCTACTTGCTAAAAATCTTCTCAAGCACCTAAACGTACTAACAACAGGGTGAATATTTTGTTGTCCAATGACACAATGTGCCTACATAACATATCGAAGAAAAGCTTTGAGGAATCAGGCTTTTTATTTTTATGTAGGGGGATTTGTGTCATTTGAAAATGCACAAAACTCCCTACATTGTAGCTAAGACATTAAGCTAAAGGGCAGGTTAGTTCAAAAGTAGGTGTACATCCACCAATATATGGTAATTTTGTTGTTGTAAAGGAATCGGATTGCTATCATAAAATGGAGTGAATGTGGTTGGACAAATTGCCTAAAACGAGAAACGTGAGAGTAGAGGTGGATATGGTCCATCGTTTTTCAGTTTTAGATGGTTTGATCTAACAAACGGGAGGATAGTTTACTATGCTAAGGAGTGACATTCCATGGATTATACGAAGTGTTTTAAGGAAGTTATACTGAAATATTCTTTTATCGACCCTATTGTGGAATTTATTCGTCATAATGAAAACATTACTTACAAGGTAACAGAAAAGGGATCTGAAGATACTTACTTGTTGCGAATGCATAAACCAATAACAAAAAACATGCAGGGTGTACAAAACATGCGTGAGGCGATTCAATCGGAACTAGAATATTTGTTAGCTTGGTCGTCTCATTCCGAATTACCTGTTCAAATCCCTGTTCCGAATCTAAGCGGTGAACTAGTAACAAGCGTTGTCATTGAATGCGAAGAAGTGTATTGTTCCGTCTTGAAATGGATTTTCGGGGAAACCATGTCCAAGAGAGATTTCACCAGTGAGGAAATGGTTAGTACCTTGGGGAAGCATATTGCATATTTACATCAGTTTTCGCAGAGTTTTAAATATGGTTCAAGTTTTATAAGACCCGAATATGAGATAGCGTGGGTAAATAACATGTTGACCAAATTGCGATCAGGCGAAAAAATGGGTATTATCGCCACCGAAGAATTTCAAATTCTTGAAAATGCATTTTCGCTGGTAACCGATCGTATGAAAGGGTTGAGCAAAAGTTTCGAGACATGGGGATTCATCCATGCTGACATTCACTATAGCAACTTAATCCGCACATCAAGGGGAATTTCATTCATTGACTTTGGATTATCGGGGTTTGGATATTACGCAAGTGATGTCGCTATGGGTGCCCTATTTACTAAATATGAATTACGGGATGATCTGCTTTCCGGCTACACTAATATTATTTCCGGAAAAATAGACATCGCACAGTTAGAGGACTTGATGTTTTTGAATATAAGCGAATACTACGCATTTCTGGTAAGTAGAAAAGAAAAGCATATGTGGATACGTGAACATATACCATGTCAGATTGAACTTTGTAAATCTTTGCTAAAAGGCAAAACGGTTTCTTATAATATCAATCAAGTGGGCTTAACAAACTAGAGAAGCCCATAATTACAGAAAACAAAGTACGCAGCCGATCGGCACCCTCTCTCCCTTATAACACTATCGAAGGCGTTGTGCTAACGGGCAAGTTAAGTGATCAGAACTGTAACAAGTTACAACGAAATGAGTTGATTCTGATGTCGAATTTGTTGTTCGAGGTAAGCAAGGTTGTTTTATACTCATCACATTAGACGATGTATTTGGGTTTCCGAATATGACCAGCCAATGGTTCAATAAAGAATCACTAATTAATATTCCATAACAATGGGGCTATATGTTACATCCCACATCGGGGAAAGCATTAAACTAAAGGGTTGGTGAGCGCATTGTATTGTTTCACATATTTAATTATTGGGCCCTTCGGCACTAGGTCCCTAAAGAACTATATCCCTTTTTCATGCAAATATTTAAAAATTTTCATTTTGCACTTGAAACTTACGTAACGTAATGAATTATGATGTGGATACCGGTAAAACCTCGCGCGAAAAAAAAGGGGATGATCATGAAACGGGAGTGGAAAGTTGGAGAACTTGCAAAATTAGTAGGATTAACGGTTCGGACATTGCGATACTACGACCAGATCGGTTTGTTGCCATCCGGTCATACTCACTCCAGGCACAGGATCTATACCGAATCCGATATTGCACGCCTGCAACTAATTCTGTCAATGAAGGAGCTTGGCTTGTCGCTGGATCAGATCAAATCAGTAGTTGTCGGCGATCATTTCAGCCTGTCAGATATCGTCTCCCTTCAGATTGCTCGTCTAAAAGAAAATATAAGCGTTCAACAGAAGATTTTACAGGAATTAGAGCGTTTAACAAGCATTATGCAGAGTAAAGAATCCTTGACAATTCTAGATTATACCAAAATATTGGGCGCCATAAGGATGAATCATGAGAAATATTTCGCCGAACGGAAAGCGATCTGGGATTCACACCTCGACCGGCTTGGTGATTATCTTGAAGAGCATCCGGATGAGCCGACCTAAGGGAGGACTAAATAGACTGTGAACGAACGTTCCGTAAAACACTCTACTTTTGTTATCGAGCGTGATTATAACGCATCACCCGAGCGAGTATTCGCCGCTTGGTCGGATGCGTCGACCAAAGCCCAATGGTTCCCTAAAGCCGAAGAGTTCGACTTCCGAATCGGCGGGCGGGAGATTAACCGCGGAGGCCCGCCGGGAGGGGCGATCTACACTTTCGACGCCTGCTACCAAGAGATCGTGCAGAACAATCGCATCGTTTATACCTACATCATGGACCTGGGAGAGACACGGATATCGGTCTCCGTGACGACAGTGGAAATCAGGCCGGCGGTCAGCGGTACACAGCTTATCTACACTGAACAAGGCGCCTTCCTTGATGGTCATGATGCGCCGGAACAGCGCGAGCACGGGACGAGATATATGCTGGATAAGCTGGGCGATTTTTTGAAGACCGAATGACGAACGCTATGAACGGGACTGAGATGCAGGCCGGCATGCGTGAATGGGTCGGGCTCATGGTTCTTGCCCTGCCCGCCCTTCTTGTCTCAATCGATCTCTCCGTAATGATTCTCGCACTGCCGCACATTGGCGCCGACCTCGGCGCCGACAGCGCCCAGCAGTTGTGGATCATCGACATCTACGGCTTTATGCTCGCCGGTTTCTTGATCACAATGGGGATGCTGGGAGATCGGATAGGCCGCCGCAAACTGCTGTTGATCGGAGGGGCCACATTCGTCATAGCCTCGATATTGGCTGCATTCTCCCGAAGCGCTGAGATGCTCATTGCGGCACGCGCAGTACTCGGCATAGCCGGGGCGACTATATCGCCTTCTACACTAGCCTTGATAAGCAACATGTTCCGTTCCCATAAGCAGCGCTCCCTCGCCATCGGCATATGGTTAACGTGCTCCATGGGCGGCATGGCCCTCGGGCCGGTGGTTGGAGGTATCATGTTGGATCACTTCTGGTGGGGCTCGGTGTTCCTTCTGGGCGTGCCGGTCATGTTGCTTCTACTAATAACGGGACCCATGTTGCTGCCCGAATACCGGAACCCCGAATCCGGCCGGCTGGATTTGACCAGTGTCGCGTTATCGCTGGGTGCCATCCTGCCGGTCATATACGGCCTCAAGGAAATTGCCAAGTACGGTCTGCAGATGGTGCCGGCGCTGTTAATACTGGCGGGGATCGCCCTCGGCACGGTGTTCGTGTCGCGGCAGCGCAGGCTGACGAGTCCCCTGCTGGACCTGCGCCTATTCGCGAGTCCCGGATTCAGCGCTGCACTGGGGGGCATGTTCGGTATTACACTGACAGGAGCGACCATGCTCTTCATCGCGCAGTACCTTCAATTCGTGCAAGGAATGTCGCCGCTTCAGGCAGGGTTGTATATGCTCCCCGGGGTAATTGCCTCGATGGCTGGTATGCTTCTCTCGCCGCTTATCGCACGCCGGATCCGACCGGCCCGTCTTATCGGAGCGGGTCTATTGGTATCGACCGCGGGCTGTTTTCTGCTGACCCAGGTGGGGGTTGAGTCAGGTCTCACGTTTCTGGTGCTCGGGTACATCTGCTTCAGTATAGGTGCAGCTCCGCTCCCAAGCCTGTCCAGCGACCTTGTCATCGGCTCAGCCCCGCCGGAGAAGGCGGGATCTGCGGCCTCCATGCTGCAAACCAGCGGCGAATTCGCCTTCGCGCTGGGCATCGCAGTCTTGGGCAGCATCGGGACGGTCGTTTACCGCAATCAGGTGGCGAACTCTATTCCCGCCGACTTGCCGGCATCCGCGGTACAAGCTTCCCGCGACAGCTTGGCCGGTGCCACGGCTATTGCGGAAGGCCTCTCCGAACAAGTCGGCAAGGCACTGCTCACAGGCGCACGTGAAGCCTTTACCGACGGGATGCACGCCGTTGCGGCAGCCAGCGGCGCTATCATGCTTGCTATCGTCGTCCTTGTCGTTACGCGGCTTCGGCACGTACGACCAATCGGAGAGACTCAGTCTAACCAAGCCGACAGTATTCCAGAAGCAGTACCCGGCGCTGCAAAAAAATAAAGTTAGTTGCACTGCATAGTGGTGCTGAAGTAAGAAACCCACCAGTACGAGTACATTTCTATGGTTGGGGGAGGGATTCGAACCCCCTTCTTCAACTTCATCCAAATAGATGCCACGCGATTTGGCTTTTGTCATCAAATGAACAACAATACCAATCAATTCCTTAAATTCTGAAGAATTTCAAAATAAATTTGATGAAATCCCTGCCTTAAAGCTGCTTTTGAAGCATTGACGCCGGGACGGCAAAGAGCCTACATTCTTTATTTTTCTGAACCCAAACAATCCAAAACTCGAGAGTCAAGAGTTGAAAAATGTATGCTGGAAATTCTCAATGGAAAGGGATTAAATGATTAGTATGTTAGAACTGAAACGTAACTCTATAAGATTTACCACGGCATAGTTCCTGCACAGATGCTACAGTTTTTTTTAGTAGGTTTGACATGCAACTAATTTGTTGCATATAATAGAATCATGGACAAACTTTTTAAAGCACTTGCTGATGGAACACGCAGAGAATTACTCGACCTCTTGTTCGTGAATAACGGACAATCCTTAGGGGAACTTTGCAAAAAAATGACTATGTCTCGTCAAGCTGTTACAAAGCACCTTCTGCTACTGGAAGAGGCAAATCTTGTTACTGTCGTTTGGAAAGGCCGTGAAAAGCTGCATTATCTCAATCCAGTACCTATCGGGGAAATTTATCAACGCTGGATCGGGAAGTTTGAGAGTCACCGGGTTGAGGCATTAAACACACTAAAGCAAGCCTTAGAGGAGGATTCTAATCGTGAATAAAACTTCATTCGTTTATGCGACTTACATCGCAACTACACCGGAGAAGCTTTGGGCAGCCTTAACTAACAGTGAATTCACCAGGCAGTATTTTTTTGGTCGTGAAATTGTTTCAGATTGGCAAGTTGGTTCCAGCTTCAAATTGATGAATAAAGATATGGCTGAACATTATGGTGAAGTTCTTGTATGTGAGCCGTATCGTTTACTCACAGTCACCTGGAGCATCAAAGACGTTGAAGGAGAGCGATTCTCTAAGGTTACTTATGAATTAACACCCATGAACTCTACTATAAAACTGACGCTCCGACACGAGGATTTATTAGAAAAGGATATTCACAAAGATGAAGGCAAGTTTGAAGGGTTTAATAATGGCTGGCCTGCCATTCTTAGCAATTTAAAGAGCCTGCTCGAAACAGGTAAAACCCTGCCAGCCTTTTAGTTTAACATTGGTTTAGGCTGAACCTCTGAAAGTGCAGGACTTGACGAGTGTAATCGTAGTAAATTATCACGGCTGACAACGTCTGCAATGACGAGGGCGTCTTTGGGGTCACTCTTCGAAGGACAGTTATCACTCTGTTACTGATACAATTAGATCTAAGGTGAGGTGAACAAATTGGAGCATAATCAAGCGAATTACTCAGTTAACCATGCAGGTGCATTTTCGAATTTTGGAAACGTCACGGAAGGAATGCTAAAAGGAAAAATATTTCTAAAAGATTCCTTAGAACTTACGAGTATGGAAGTTTCACTCAATAATCTGCCACCAAAGGCAGAAGTTCCCTTCTATCACAAACATCTAGAGAATGAGGAGCTCTACATCTTTCTTAAAGGACAAGGTCAATTTCAAGTGGACGGAAACGAATTTGATGTGTTCGAAGGAACTTCAGTTCGAATTACTCCTAAAGGGGTGAGAGCGTTGCGGAATACGTCCACTTCGGAAGACCTGTATTTTATCGTTATTCAAGCCAAAGAGAACAGCCTTACCCAATGGGTGGAGACAGACGGGGTAATTCTCGAACAACCTGTCGAATGGGGGAAGAGCGTTGAGTAATTCTAGGGAACAAAACTATCTTAATCACGTTAAATATACCCCCCTTCCATTTTGAATTATCACCCTAACTTTGACTCAATCGTACATATGATCCGCGACAGCTTCACGGTTCTTCCATTCTTCAGGTCAGCCTTTCCCTAAGTGCATTCCTTTTAGTTCGCATTTCAATAAAACAGCAGCAGTCTAGGACTTTATTTTCTTGTCCATGGCTGCTGCGTTTCGTTTTTGGGGTCAGTCTAATGAATATATCCTGAATAAAAGTAAAAGGTTCGTTTAAATGTATAATGGAATGAAGTGAATAGTTAGCCAGTTTGAGCTTTAAGGAGGATTCCATTGACTCTACAACAATTAAAGTACGTTATTGAGGTCGCCAATCGCGGATCCATTAACGAAGCTGCCAAGAGGCTGTTTATTTCTCAGCCCAGCCTTTCAAATGCGATTAGGGATCTGGAAGAAGAAATGCAGCTTGCGATTTTTGAAAGATCCAATAAAGGAATATCGCTTTCTAAGGAGGGGGTTGAATTCTTAAGCTACGCCCGGCAAGTAGTCGAACAAGCGGAATTATTGGAAAGTCGGTACCTTAATGCCAAGCCTTCCCCGCAGCATTTCTCGGTTTCCACTCAGCATTATGCTTTCGCGGTTAATGCATTTGTGAGTCTGATCCGCGAGTATGGTCAAGAAGAGTACGATTTAGCATTGCGTGAGACCAAAACCTATGAAATCATCGAAGATGTCAAAAGTTTACGCAGCGAGATCGGGATTATATACCTCAATGAATTCAATGGGAAAGTAATCAATAAGCTACTCAAGACTGCAAATTTGCAATTCAACAGTTTATTAACGGCTAAGCCGCATATATTCATCAGTATTAAAAACCCGCTTGCAGCGCAATCCATCGTGACTATTGATCAGCTTCAGAATTATCCGTATCTGTCCTTTGATCAAGGAGAGTATAATTCCTTTCATTTTTCAGAAGAAATTCTTAGCACGATGACACATAAGAAAAGTATCCGTGTTAATGACAGGGCAACGCTTTTCAATTTATTAATCGGTTTGAATGGATATACCATATCGACAGGGGTACTAAGTGCTGATTTGAATGGAAATGAGATTATTCCGGTACCTTTGGATTGTGAGGAAACCATTAATGTAGGTTGGATCTCCCATAGAAATGCTTCGTTATCCAAGCTAGGAACAGCGTATATAGAAGCGCTCAAAGAGGCAATATCCCAATAAAGGTCTGATATAGCTACAGGCTATAACTAGATATAGTTTAATCCAGTTACGCTATACCTGCTGATCTGTGATATCTTTTTTGTAACAATTTGCAAAGGAGAATTTTACAAGATGGTGAAAAGCAGTGTATTGGGATATCCGCGTATTGGCGCTGATCGGGAGTGGAAGAAAGCGCTCGAATCGTTCTGGTCAGGCAAGCTTGAGGAAGAAGAGTTTCACAGTCAGCTACAGGAGATTCGGTTGAATCATTTGCGTAAGCAGCAGGAGAAAGGCATCGATTTCATTCCAGTCAATGATTTCAGCTATTACGATCATATTCTTGATACAGCCGCCATGTTCGGCATTATTCCGAAACGTTTTGCTTATGAGGGTGGAATCGTTCCCTTGTCTGTCTATTACGGTGTTGCCCGGGGTACGAAGGGTGCCGCAGCAAGTGAAATGACCAAGTGGTTTAACACCAATTATCACTATATAGTACCTGAACTGGCCGGTGTATCACCGGTGCTTAACGAAAATAAGCCTCTTACAGCCTATAGGGAAGCTAAGGAGAAGCTTGGTATCGAGGGGAAGCCGGTTATCGTAGGACCGTTGACCTTTCTGAAGCTGTCAAAAGGGTACAATATTTCGGAGACCGACGCCTGGCTCGATCGCTTGCTTCCGCTCTATGTTCAGATACTTCAGGAGCTTGCGGAAGAAGGTGTTCAATGGGTACAGATAGACGAACCGATTCTCGTAACGAAGCTGAGCGAGGCTGACGTTCAGCGGCTGAAGACCATCTACGAAGCGTTTGCCGCTTCAGTACCCAATCTGAACATTATGCTTCAAACCTATTTTGAATCGGTAGAGAACTACCGCGACATTGTTGCGCTGCCAGTCAAAGGAATAGGGCTGGATTTCGTGCACGGGTTTTCAGGCAATATGCAGTCGATTAAAGCACTGGGTTTTCCGGCGGACAAGGTTTTAGGTGCAGGAGTCATCGATGGCCGCGGTATCTGGAAGGCGTCACTTCGGGGGAAACTGGAGCTGCTGGAAGAGCTCGCTGAATTCGTAACGGTCGAACGCCTAATCGTGCAATCGTCGTGCAGCTTACTCCATGTTCCTGTAACAGCAGCTCGTGAGACTAAGCTCACATCTGAACTTAAGGATTCTCTCGCATTTGCGGAGGAAAAGCTGGACGAGCTTGTCCTTTTAACGAAAGCAGTCTCTTCAAACGATGTCGGGATCATAGACGAACTGGAAAAATGTGAAGTTGCTATTCAGGCGCTCCAGCTGTCAGAAGAGCGCAACCGCAGTAGTATTCAGCATGCTGTCGCTGCGGTTAGTTCTCAACAGCCGAACCGCTCCCAGCCTTTTGCCGAGCGTCATGCCGCTCAGCAGGCGAAATGGCAATTGCCGCTTTTTCCGACAACGACAATCGGCAGCTTTCCGCAATCCGCAGAGGTGCGGAAGGCGCGTCAATTGTGGCGCAAGGATGAATGGAGCAATAAGCAGTATACGGACTTTATCCGGGAGCAAATCGATATCTGGATCAAGCTTCAGGAGGAAATTGGCTTGGATGTTCTCGTGCACGGAGAGTTTGAGCGAACCGACATGGTCGAGTTTTTTGGCGAGAAGCTCGCGGGTTTCGCATTTACGCAGAACGGATGGGTGCAATCGTACGGCTCTCGTTGTGTTAAACCGCCGGTTATTTTCGGGGATGTAGCGTTCACAGGGGAAATGACCGTCAAAGAAACCAAGTATGCTCAGTCACTTACCCAACATCCTGTTAAAGGAATGCTAACGGGACCGATTACAATAATGAATTGGTCGTTTGTTCGCGAGGATATCCCGCGCGAGCAAATCGCCTACCAATTGGCCTATGCTCTTAGACAAGAAGTAGAGGCGCTTGAGCAAGCGGGCATTGGCATGATACAGGTCGACGAGCCTGCGGTTCGCGAGGGTCTGCCGCTTAAGGAAGAAGAGCAAGCCGATTATCTTGCTTGGGCGGTCAAAGCTTTTCGCATAGCGACCTGCACGGTACAGGAGACAACGCAAATTCATACGCATATGTGCTATTGCGAATTTCATGACATGATTGATTCGATAGAAGCGATGGATGCTGATGTAATTTCAATTGAAACATCCCGTAGTCACGGCGAACTGATTCATAGCTTCGAGTTGAATACCTACAAGCTGGGTATCGGCTTAGGCGTATACGATATCCACAGTCCGCGTATTCCGAGCGTAGAGGAAATGACCGGCATGATTGAACGCGCTTTGCGGGTATTGGACCCTAAGCTGTTCTGGATTAATCCGGATTGCGGACTGAAGACCCGCGGATTTGAAGAGACGGTCGCTTCCTTACGCAACATGGTTGGTGCGACGAAGATTGCTCGTAACAATCACGCCGCAATAGTGTGATTTAGAGCTGGCAGTATAAGCGTCATCAGGCTGCTAGCTGTAGCTGCTATCCTTAAAATGTCGTATGTCGAATAAGATGAATAAATGCTCAAACTTGTGGTGAAAAAGCCTATCTGACACTTTCGATGAGTGGTCAGATAGGCTTTTTTTATTAGTAGGGAGGGTACCGCATTACTATTGATTAGGTTCCATACATAATCATTTTTAACAATATCATAAAAATATTAAACTCTATACCGTTACGTTTCTCTTTATAATGAAAGGGCTTACGTGATTTTGATGCGGATAGGATGTGATGAAACACGTAATGAAATAAAAAAATATCACCAACGAGATCGCTTAATTACTAGAAGAGGAGCCGATACATGAGAACTAAAGAGCTAAATGGGTATTTTAGAATGGTGTGTCTATTAGTCGTTTCCATGATTATGATCTTAAGCGGCACAATTTCTCCTGCATACGTATATGCAACGGACACCGTATTTACTCAAAAAGGTTCTGGCGTTTTAGGATGGCACGCCACACCGTACAGTTCAAGCTTTACCGAAGCGCGCATGAAGGCAAATGCAGATTGGCTTGCAGACAACTTCTTGGATTATGGATATGAGTATATAAATGCAGATGGTTGGGTCGGCGATGCTACGAAGCATAATGAAAACGGATATATTACTCACTACAAAAATGATTGGCAGTATGATTGGAAATATTGGGCTGGTTATGTGCATTCAAAAGGCTTGAAGCTGGGGATCTATTATAATCCTTCATGGCTTCATCAGGATATTGTTAAGGATCCTGCCAATTTGAAGGTTGTTGGTACAAATATTCCTCTGAGTAGCATTATTAGGGATGATCCGAAATATATGCATCAAACAAGATACATGATCGATCCCGACACTCCTGGGTCGAAGGAATACGTTCAGGGAATGATCAAATATTACATTAGTGTAGGGGTAGATTTGCTTAAAATCGACTTCTTACGGTATTACGAAAATGCATATGGGCATGAGGCTGTAAAAAAATTATACGATTGGATGAGAGAGGCTGCGGGTAATGATATCATTTTATATTATGCTAACACCAATAATGTAAATCATGCAGCTGATGAAGTTTTAACGGCTGATTTATTGAGAGCTAGCGAGGACTGGAGGACCGATTCTACTCAGCCAGGTGTCTGGTATCACACAAGCCTTCGCAATAGGGGCACAACTAGAGCGGATACATGGCCGCCAGCTTATAATCTATTTGACGGTCTTGTTTACTTATCCGATTTGTCGGGTCCAGGCAAAGTTGTCCTGGATGGCGACTTCAGCGTTATGAGCTCTGGTGGTACGGATGCAGAGAAGAAAACGAGAATGAGTTTGCTTGCAATGGCCGGAAGCAGCATCTTTATGGGTGATAACTATCAAAATATGGCTGGTAATGATGGGTATTATAAAAATTTAGAAATTATTGATCTGAATAAAAGGGGCTTTGTGGGAAAACCGTTATCTAGAGATGTGAAAAGCCCGTTAAGTCAAATATGGAAAGGCCGGCTGCCTGACGGTACATGGGTTGTCGCTTTATTTAACAGGGAGGACACGGCACAAACAAGAAGCATTGATTTCGCCAACGATTTGGGGCTTAGCGGCAATTATCTTGTTAGTGATATGTGGTCTCATTCCATCATCGGTACTAGGACTTCATACAGTGAAAGCATTGAACCACATGGCGTAAGGCTTCTTAAAATATCCAAGCTGTCGATCGCACCGTATGGCTCTACATTTTATGGATCGCAGCAAGTTACTTTAGGTGCTGCCGATCCGCAGGCGGAAATACGCTATACGACAGATGGAAGTGAACCGAATGCCAGCTCTTCATTGTATACGGGGAGCCTAACATTCAACCAATCCACGACATTGCGAGCAAAAATCATTAGCGGAAACGGGCAAGGCTATGAAGCGCAAGCAAGGTTTATTGCTTCTGATTCGGATCCAATTCAAAGTATCGCATCGGGAATCACAAGCATTACTGCTCCTGCTATAGGTGCGACAAGTATAGCTCTACCTTCAGTACCATCCGGATACACGATAAGAATCAAAAGTTCGGATCATACAGATGTCATTCAGATGACTGGAACCATTACCCCGCCCTCTTCCAACACTACAGTAAAGCTGGTACTGGAAGTAGCACGGACTTCTGACGGTGTCACAAAGGATACTGGCAGCATTTCGGTAATCGTACCGGGAACAAGCCAACAAGGATCAGGTTCATTTATTCTCTTTGAAGAGAAGGATCTTGCCTTATCCAACCCTTCAAATTTAACAAAGAAGACAAATAAGGAAACCGTTGCAAGCGGGGGCGAAAATTTACAAATTACCTTTACTGCACTCAAAGATCAATATGTTGAATTTACAGGAAACGTCCCAACAGCCGGCAAATACGAGGTCGTATTTGGCTATAAGAGAAATGATGCCAGAGGAATTTTCCAGACCTATGTGGATGGAGGGGCTCTTGGAGCTCCAGTCGATCAATATGTTGCTACGGCTAACGCAGGCTATCTCTCCACAAGTCTTGGCAAGCATACGTTCACTTCGGGCAACCATACCTTTAAATTTGAGATCGTAGGCAAAAACCCGGCAATGACCAAAACAAATGAATTTGTTATTGACTATATTAAATTAATTCCTGAACAAATTATTACGGACATCCAGCCGGTCAACGTCACTACATCACCCGCTGTGGCTCCTCTATTGCCTTCGGTCGTAACTGCGGTATACAACGACAATACTACTAAAGCGGTTAGTGTAAAGTGGAATAGTATCGACCCAAGCCAGTATGCATCTGTAGGAAGCTTTACCGTACAGGGAGCCGTCTATAGCACAATGATTCCAGCTGTAGCCAATGTCATGGTAATAGAAACGGATCCACAGACGATAGCTGATGCGATTAGATCGATTCCTGTACCTGCAAAAGACGCTACACGTTTAATCATGCCAGTCGTACCTGCAGGATATACGATCGCGATTCAACAAACGTACGACCCATCCGTCATAGATGCAAATGGCACGATTTACCCGCCTGCTGCGGATACTGCCGTATCGCTGGTGTTTGAGGTAACTCGAACTTCCGATGGAGAGTCAGCAGCTACCGATATTATTGAAGTGGTAGTACCGGCGAAAAGTGTAGTCGATATTACAGCGGCATCAGTAGCAGCGGGAATTGTTTCGATTGCAGCACCGGCGAAGGATGCAGCTGCGTTAACGCTGCCAACGGTACCAGCAGGTTTTACCGTAGCGATCAAATCTTCAAGTAACACAGGAGTTATTGCTCTTGATGGAACAATTGTTCCTCCAACTATAGATACAACTGTGAATCTCGAATTGGAAGTAACCAGAACTTCCGATAGCTCCAAAGCGAGTACTGCAAGCATCGCTGTGACTGTCGTTGCTAAGACTTTGGAAAGCGATCCTAATCCAAGTTATGGCCGAAATCGAGGCAATAAGAGCAGCAATAGCCTGCCTGCCACTCCTGCCTCTGATAATAAGGAACAGCAAGTAATTAAGGACGAAGAGCTGAAACAATCGGATTCTGGGGGCAATGTGCTAATCCATATTCCTTCTGATGCAAAAGAAATCAGGCTCCCAGTCAACACGGCTGATTTGATCGGAAAAAATCAATTAACGATAATAAAGGATAAGGTAACCTTGGGCATACCAACAGAACTAATCAAACAACTTACAAGTCTGGTGCCTGAAGCCGATCTGAAGGATGGAAGCATCGTAATAAAGGTTACTTCGTTATCAGAATCCGATGCCAAAATTACCATGGGCCGAGCACTAGCTGTCAGCCAAGCTGAGCTTAAGCTTTCCGGGGAAGTATACGATTTTGGCATATCCTTTGTAAATAAAGATGGAACAGCAACGTATTTAACTCAATTCAATCAACCGATGACGATTCGTTTAAAAATGGACCCTTCTCTCAATACGACTTTGGCGGGAATCTACAATATTGCGGAGAATGGCGCGGTTGAATATGTCGGTGGAGAAGTTGTAAACGGACAATGGATTGCAGAAATTCATCATTTCAGTAAATATGCGGTTCTTGAATTTAAAAAGAATTTTGCTGATGTATCTTCGAACCATTGGGCATTTAGCGTTATACAGGAATTAACGTCGAAGCACATTCTCGACAGCTCAGTGGCAAGCTTCGAGCCGGAACGTTCGGTCACACGCGCAGAATTTACGGTGATGTTAGTAAGAGCGTTAAAACTGACCGTACGTGGAGAGCTTAAGTTCACTGATGTAGCTTCTAATGAATGGTATGCAGAGCCCATTTCTATCGCTGTTAAATCAGGCATTGTTACAGGTAAAAGCGAAATTAATTTTGAGCCAGATGCTCGAATTACACGCGAAGAAATGGTGACGATGATTATGCGCGCGTATGAATCGATAAAGGGCAAGCAGTCGGCAGGAGCTCCTGTCACTTCGTTTAACGACGATTCGGAGATTGCAGATTGGGCAAAATCCTCTGTAAGTGCTGCCTCATCGCTTCAATTCGTCAATGGACGCGAACCTGGAAAGTTTATTCCTAAAGGTATTTCATCCCGTGCGGAAGCAGCAGCAATTCTGAAAAGAATATTGAAGTAAGCTTAGCAACGTTGTTTAAAGAGCTGTTGACTCACTGTATATAAAAGTTAGGAAAGCTGTGTAGAATCTAATTCTATGCAGTTTTTTCTTTTTATTTTCTCCCATATAATGAAGCACTTGTGTCTGCCTGTACGATGATGTGAGGTCTCCTTCTCCCCCCTTTTATTCAATTACTTATAAAATATATATGAAATTAAACAATCATATTAAAATATTAAACGCTAAATGAACCAGCTAATCCTTATAATAGAACTACTACTCATAAGGGGGATTTGACATGCTGCGCAAGACGAGGAAAACGATTGCTTCGTTCCTAGCACTATCGATGGTATTATCTATGGCATCGACAGGCTTAACGGCAAATGCCGAGACAACAAAGACAATAGCGGATTTAGCTGACTCAACAGCAAAGGTATCATTCTCAGACATCTCCAGTCACTGGGCATCTAAGGAGATCAATAATTGGTCTCAAAAAGGAATTATTAATGGCTATGAAGACGGGACCTTTAAGCCAAATACGCCAATTTTAAGATCAGAATTTGCCTCCTTGGTGAACCGGGTTTTTGCCTATCCGAGCAAGACGACTCAAAGCTTTCCCGATGTATCCTCCAGTGCCTGGTATGCACAAGACATATCCAAAGCAGTAGCGGCAGGTATCGTGGTTGGAGATGACAAGGGGAATTTCAAGCCTGAAGCGCCGATCAGCCGTCAGGAGGCTGCGGTGATTCTTTCCAGAGCATTTGATTTAAAGGCTCAGGACACCAAGGCGTCAGATCGCTTTACTGATGCAGGCACAATTGCAAGCTGGAGCAAGGATAGCGTCAATGCATTGCTTGAAGGTGGATATGTTTCGGGTCGTGAGGACGGCTCTTTCGATCCATTGGCCAATATTACGAGAGCAGAATTTGTAAAAATGATCGACAGCGTTGTCGGTGAATTGAAATATGCGGCAAACACTTATACCGGTAATGTGAACTCCAATCTGGTGATCAATACCAAAGACGTAAACCTGAAAAACATGACGATTTCAGGTGATTTATACATTACTTCAGGTGTTGGAGAGGGTAATGTTTCCCTTGATAATGTCACAGTAAAAGGCCGTACCGTTGTTCGAGGCGGAGGCGAGCATAGCATCGTTATTAATAATTCTAACTTGGTAGGAACGTTGCTCGTGGTTAAAAGTGACGGCAAAATTCGTATCCTTATGCAAGGATCATCCGATATACCTCATGTACAGCTGAATTCCGGCGCTAAGCTGGAAGCTGAAAATGCAACCGGTAAAGGCTTCGGAGACGTCCAAATTATTGGGATGGTGTCTGCGGATCAAGAAATTAAACTGGATGGTAATTTTGCGAACATTTCAGTCGAGGCCCCAGGTGTGGCTGTCCAGGTGATAGATGGATCTGTCAATAAGATCGACGTAAAGGAGAAAGCAGTCGGCTCAAGCGTGAAGGTATTGGAGGGGAATGTGAACCAGCTAAACGTCCAAACCAAGGTAGCGATTGACCTTTCTGGTGGGATAGTGGCGAATGTCGACATACAAAAATCGGCGGCAGGCACATCCGTGCAGATGGCGTCAAACTCGTCCGTTACGAACTTCAAAATAGATGCTCCAATTGAAGTCAAAGGATCAGGTAAAATTGAAACCGCTTCAATCAACGTGGATGGTGTTAAAATTGAAACGAAGCCGACAAAAATCACCGTAGCGGATGGTGTTAAGTCGGATGTTACCACAACAACACCGACTGGAGGTTCTTCCAGAAGAAGCTCCAGCAATCCAACCCTTAGCAAGACAGCAGCAGAGGTTGCTGATACAATTACGACGATTGCAGCACCAGCGAAGGATGTAGCTACGCTAACGCTTCCGTCAGTACCGGCAGGCTTCACCGTAGCGATTATGACATCAAGCGATACAGGTGTTATTGCACTGGATGGAACCATTGCTCTTCCAAAAGAAGCAACAACCGTGAATCTCGTATTGGAGGTAACGAGAACATCCGATAATTCCAAAGCGAGTACCGCTAGCATTGCTGTAGTAGTACCTGC
>NZ_WHOD01000009.1 GCF_013141765.1 Paenibacillus foliorum | reverse complement strand
CAGGACCCAAAGGATGAGTTGTTCGCAGTGCGCAGTATCACGCTGACACCTCCGAATGGTGCACCTTTAACGGCTCAGTATAAGCTGACAAGCCGCAAAGGAGCAACAGGAACCTTCGATATCCAGAACGGCGGCAAGCTGGTTACAGGCACCACGTATACAGTAGCTCCTCAGGGGAATTGGGCGACAGCCGCTGCTGTTACAGTAACAGCGAAATAAGACGTATCGAATAAGAATTAGAGTAGGGACAGAGAGGAAAGTGACCCATGGAAACTAGGGATGCTTTCCTCTTGTCATTTGCATATCATACTTATAACAGTGAGGTGAATACTTTCCATGTGGCACAAGCAAATCATAGGTACGATAGCCGCAATTGGGTTCATTATAGCGTTGGCAGGCTGCCAGTTGAAATCTGATGTAGAGGTTCCTCTAGAATCTCGGTCGACGGCAACCATGCCGTCAAAACCATCGACAGCTGACCCGGCGCAACCGCCAGAAGCGACTTTAAGCGTAGACAATAAAGCTACAGTGAAATCCCAATCCTTTAATCTGCTGCTAACGAACTCTTCAAGCGGATATATCTCTTTCTTGGACCCGGAGAAAGGTACGCTGGATAAGCTGGATGTGGGTAAATCACCCTTCGGTATTTCATTAGCAAGCAGCGGCACAGCCTATATCTCCACAGCAGAAGGAATTGCTGTCGTTGATACGAAGCAGCGCAAGCGGTTGGCCTTGGTTCCTTATCAATCCCAGATTGGGGCTGTTCAATACGGCGAGTACCGTCCGGGCGGTATGGGCATCGCGGTTTCACCGGATGGGCGTTATGTGTACGTTGGCGTCTATCTGAAGGGGAAGCCGAACCAGCTTGAAATTCTGGACACGGAGAAGCTCGTCATTGTCGGCTCTGTACCTATTGGAATCAGGCCTTTTGATGTAGTTGTCAGTAAGGACGGCAATGAGGTTTATACTATAGATCATGATTCTTATTCCGTGACAGCTGTGAACCCGGCGACCCGTAGCACGCGGACGCTGGATGTTGCCCCATTCGGCAGGGGAGGATTCGAGAAGCCCCACTATGCGGTTGTTCGTGAGGACGGACGATTATTGCTTCCGTATCAGGGTCGGGGTCTTGTAATACTTGATCCAAAGAGTGGAGAATATGAGACGCAGCCTTTGACTGGAAACACCCATCAAGAAGGCTTAGCTCTAACCCAAGATGGCAAGAAGCTTCTTATTGTAGGAAATGGCGCTGCTGGCAGTGCAACGGGGAAGCCCAATCTGACCGTATTGGATGTTACAACGATGGCCGAACAGATTATTCCTTTAAATCGTGTACATCAGATGGTAGCAAGCAGCCCTGATGGGCGGTGGGCATATCTCACCGGAGGCGTGACCTTTGCCGAAACGGGCTGGGATGGGTTAACTATTGTTGACCTTAAGACCGGCTCTACGAAGGAGATAACGGTCTCTGATTACCCGTTAGATATTGAGATTATTCCGAATTGATGTGGACTTCATACAAAGATATTCATACAAAGAAACCATCCTTCACAGCTAGTGAGAGATGGTTTCTTCTTCTTTCATTTGGGCCATATAACCAACGCCGGGGTAAGTGATGATAACATCCAGCTTGTTTTCGATGTGTTTAATTTTTTGCCGGATCCGCGCGATGGCTACACGTAAATACTCCACATCATCGCGATATTCGCTTCCCCACACCTCGCTTAGCAGCTGTTCGTGCGTCATGACTTTACCGGCGTTCTGAATAAGCAATACAAACAAGTTATATTCGGTTTCAGTAAATTTAATTTCCGATTCCTTCAGCCACGTACGCCTTTGGGCGAGATTGACGGTAAGGGCTCCCGTTCGAATCTCGCTTGCCGCCGAGGTGTGGAGTATGGTTCGGCCATCCAATCTGCGCAGTACAGCGTTCACTCTCGCAAATAATTCATCTAAGGAGAAAGGCTTGGTTAAATAATCATCCGCACCTAAATTTAATCCCTGTACTTTATCGCTGGAATCACTTCGGGCTGTTAATATGATAACCGGCACATTAGAGAAGCTGCGAAGCCTCTGTAGAGCTTGAAATCCATCCATGCCGGGCATCATAATATCAAGCAGCAGCAGATCGGGATCGAAGACGTCAATCGCTTCTAGCGCCTCGGGACCGTTAGAGCAGGTCAGCGTTTCATGGCCTACCGACTTCAAATTAGCTGCAATAAAACGTGAAATTTTCGGTTCATCATCGACAATCATTATTTTATGCTTCTTCATCGTCTTCCCCCTCTTTTGCGTTGAATACCGGTATGGAGATGATGAAGGTGCTCCCCGTTCCTGGCGTACTCCGCACTTGAACCCTGCCCCCATGTGCTTCCATTATTCCTTTACATATGGCCAGACCTAATCCTGTTCCCCCTGTTTGACGGCTCGATGAGACATCCACACGGTAAAATCGATCGAATATGTGATCCAAATGCTCTTCCGCCATGCCAATTCCATTGTCTTGGATGTGGATATGGACGGCAGCTTCATCCGCCTCTGCCATAATTCGAAGGAAGGGCTTTTTGTTATCATTATATTGAATAGCGTTAGTAAACAGATTGACCAATACTTGCTCCATGCGAAGCTTATCGGCGTAAATAAGAGGTATGTCACTACTAAGCCGGATATCGAATTCAGTGTTGGCAAAATCCGCTTGCTGCGGTAGACGGTGTATTGCATTGTCGATTACGGCACCCACGCGCAGAGGCTGACGATTAAGCCGCATAGCTCCTGCATCTATCTTGGATATGTCGAGCCATTCATCGATCAGATTCTGAATGCGCCCAATATCTTCATGAATTCCTTCCAGCAGCTCTCTCTTGAAGCTCTCCTCCCATTCGGCGTCCGTTCGCAGGAGCGTTTCCACACCGCCTCTAATACTGGTTATCGGCGTCTTGAATTCGTGCGAAGCCAAAGAGATGAGGTCGTTCTTCAGCGCATCGATCTCATGTTCCTTGGTAATATCACGCCAGACATAACCTCTGCCAAAAATCCTTTCATCACCCGCTGCTTGAAAAGCGGAAACGAGAATAAACCGTTCCTTGCCATTGTCATCGCGTATTTTCAGTGTAGCTTGAGTTCGTTGTTTAGTGGTCAAATGAGTCCATTCTTCATGACAATCCGACAGCTTAACGGAAATTTCACCGAATAAGCCTTCTTCGGTCATATCCAGTAATTCTTGTGTCGGGATGGCGAACATTTCGGTCATTCTGCGGTTGGCATACACGACATTTTGCTGAATACCAATAAGGACGATAGCGTCGGACATGCTCTCCAATACGGCATTTAGTGAGGCGTACTCGTGACGGAGGCGGCTAACCAGGATGTCATTCTGTATAATAACCGCAATCGTATTGGAAAAGGTGAGAAGGAATTTTCGGTCATGCTCTGGTATAGGCGCCCCCCCACCGCTGAAGACGACTAGTTCCCCAAGAGGGGAATTACCGGAAGTTACGGGAATAACCGCAGCCGCGGGTTCTTCGTGATTCTGGCTGGTTTGCGAGTAAGGATAGAGCCGCAGCCGGATTTCGACTCCAATCAGATCATGCAGCTGCCTCATGCTTTCATCGATCATCCCATTAGTCTCCTGATTGGGCATGGTGGGGGTGAGCAGGACATTAACAATTTCCAGCTCCTGATTTTTTCGAAGCAAGCTCTGGGTTCGCTCTGTCACTCGGTTCTCCAGCTGTGCATTAAGCTCTATCAGCGCCCGTTGGTTTTCTTTAATTTGCTCTGCCATCCGAAAGAAATGATTAGCCAGCATATCGAGCTCATAGGGGACTCCCCAGGCTGGCGTCATGTCTCTCTGGGGCTCTCCAAATACTCCATCAGCCAGCTTTCGAGTATAGCCTACCAATAGATGAATGGTGTTATTGAAACGCTTGGCCAGCAGATTGCCTACGATAACGGTTATTACAAGTGTAAATGCGAGCAGAATAAGCGTAGTTTGCATAGAATCGGAAAGGGCGGCATTCACTGAGGTGTAGGATCGGCCTACCCACACTGTCCACCCCAAGTCTTTAATCGTTGTATAAGTAATAAGCTCACTCTGCTTGCTAATATTCGAATGGTATTTACCCGATCCTTGTTCAGTTGCTTGCGCATCCTTCACAACCGGCTCCGTAGATAAGTCAGCTAGTGAACTTGTGATTTCTCTGTCAGGGTGATAGATGGCTCGGCCTGTAGGATCCAGTACGACAGGATATGCGTCATAGCCATAGTCGTATTTCGTTACTAGTAGCTTGATTTGTTGTAAATCAAGTACGCCAACCGCAATTCCAGCTAATTGCTTTTGATCGGTGTATAGGGGAGCAGCGATGACGATAGTGGGTTCGTTACCGCTCTCTGGACCTCGGAACAAAGAAGAGATGGTGGTAGCTTCGGTCGCCTTCACCTTAATGAAATAATCGCTGCTGCTCATATTCATGCCGAATAATGGCTGCAGGTGTGAGGCTCCCTGCTCAGGGTAATGGGCAGTGACAACCCCATTCGCATTGGTCACAAAGAGGCTGCTGAAGCCAGGCAGGTTGTCCTTAACCGACTGAAGCTTCGAGGTCATACTTTCTCTCGTCCGGAAGGCGGGACCTGAAGCGCTTATCGTCGTAGCTAAAGTCTCCACTGCATTACGGTGGTAATAGGTATAGGTCTGAACGGCATCGGCGAGCCGATAAGTCGTTTGGCTTTGCGTTTTGTTGTAGTCATTCGTTATATTCCGAATTTGCAGTACTTGAATAGTGCCAAGAACAAGGATAGGTATCATGGCCATAATGGCAAAAGTAATGGTTAAATGTAACCGCAGAGATTGTTTGTTCACAAGATCCTCCATTTACTAGGCAGGTTTACTTTGGTGCTGCTAAGCCTATGATTATCTTAACATAAAAAGGAGTAAACCTATCATGGAATCAGCGTGAAAAGACTACATCTTTCGATTGTTTCTTTTAACAGATAGTATGGGTTACTTTGTCATGTTTATCATGAAAAATGTAAATAATTACTGTATGTGCAAAAGCGAGCCTATGATTTAAAATAAATGTTTTGGGGCCGTTCTACATAATTCATTACTACTAACAGAGAGACAGGAGATCATCATGAAAAAGAAACAAGCATCCGGGTCAACTCCTAACCAGAAGGCAGGGACGGTCGAGCGGTTTAGCTCCACTGGGTTTATATTAGCGGCAATTGGCAGTTCAGTAGGGTTAGGAAACATGTGGAAATTTCCTTACGTTACTGGGAAGCATGGAGGGGCCGCTTTTTTTCTTTTATTTATTGTTTGCTTAATTGTGGTAGGATTACCCGTCTTGCTCGCTGAGATGACAATAGGACGGGGCGGTAGGGGCAATGCTGCCGTATCCTTTTATAAATTGACAGGCAAGAAATATTGGAGCTGGTTAGGGCTTGTATCGGTTATTACCGCTTTTCTGATTATGTCCTATTATTCGGTTGTCGCGGGATGGACGCTGCATTATACGGTTGAATCCTTCACGGGTCTGTTGTTTCGGTCAGGGACGGATTTTAAAAGCAAGTTTGAGTTATTCGCATCTGGCTACATGCCTTTATTTTGGCAGGCTGTTGTGATGCTGGTTAGCGGCTGGATTCTAGCAAGAGGAGTTTCAGGGGGAATCGAGAAATTTAATAAAATATTGATTCCAGGCTTCTTGATTATATTGCTCGTTCTTATGTTCCGCTCCCTTACTCTGCCGGGTGCGGCAGCGGGGGTGGAGTTTTTCCTGAAGCCTGATTTCAGCAAGCTTGACGCAGAGTCGGCTTTGATTGCGATGGGACATGCTTTCTTTTCCTTGTCGTTAGGGATGGGCTGCATGCTGACCTATGGGTCGTATGTAGAAAAGTCGCAATCGCTTGGTAAAGCAACGCTGGCTATCGGATTCGGAGATTTGGTGTACGCGTTAATTGCGGGCTTAATCATTTTTCCAACCGTATTCTCTTTTGGTCTAGAACCGGGGGAGGGAGTAGGGCTAGCATTTATGGCACTGCCGGTAGCTTTCTCGCAAATGCCTTTCGGGGCCTTCTTCGGAGGCTTATTTTTCTTGCTGCTTGCTATAGCCGCCCTTACGTCTGCAATCTCGATTCTTGAGGTTCCTATAGCGTACGCAATACATAAATGGAAATGGAGTCGTCCTAGAGCAGCATTGTATGTGACCGTTGTTTGTTTCTTGGTGGGCATTCCATCTGCATTATCGGTAGGGGGCGTGCTCAGTTCCTTTGTAATCGGGGGTAAATCGATCTTTGATTTAGTTGACTTTGTGACTGCGTATATATTGATGCCTCTGGGAGGCTTAATTGTAGCTTTGTTCACAGGATATGCATGGAAGCGTGCGGGTGAAGAGGCGGGACTCTCCGGCTTCTGGTATAAAGCGTGGATGTTCCTGCTGCGCGTGACATCCCCGATAATTATCGTGCTAATATTTCTCTACTCCGTAGGGATTATAAAGCTATAAAAGGGCCGAGGGCCCTTGTGAGAGTCATGCAACAATAGGGAACAAGGATTTACAAGCTGGGGACAAATCAGACCGGAAGCATCAGAAACGAATGCGCCGGTCGTATGCTTATAATGAAATGCGCCGTATCTCAATAGCGTCATGTTCTAGCTCTATGATACAGGCGGAGGCTGGACGCTCAGGCCGGCGTAAATCAGTAATAGCCATGCCGAGCATATGCATCCGGACTGTATCACTGACCTGTAGATCACCTGGAAAATGAAGGTGTCCTGTGAAAATGTGGTTCATTTCTTCCTGAAGGCCATCTTGGAACAACCATGGGGAATGACTTTGCACATATTTATTCAAGTTGCGTTTCGAATCAACCGATAAGATGTATTCTCTCGTCTCCGGTACATCGAGAGGTACGTGGGTGAACAAAAGCTGGCGAGAGTGGCGGTTCTTTAATTCCCCCAGCCATTCCTTGGTTCCTTCGGGTACACCACTACGGGCACTATCGAGCAGCACCAGTCCGGTGTGCCCAAGGTCCAAGTAGCGGTTGTGTAGTTCGATGCCGCGTTCTTTCCAGCCCTTCACTGCAGCCTCATAACCCTCCACCGCTGAGATAGAGCGGACTCGATCGGTCTCGTATGCATAGGATTCATAATCATGATTGCCTGGAACAGCAAGCCAGGGGCATGGCAATTGGTTTAACAATTCGAGAGCGAAATCCCGGTTTTCATCACTGTACCAGTCGACCATATCACCGAGGCAGATGGCTAGGTCGGGAGCTTCTTGCTGCAGCAAGCCATTCAAATTCCGGAAGGAAGGCCAAGAGTCGGCAAAAAAGCTCCTTTTTTCACGCTGACCGGTTAAGCGTTCTTGGGGTGAGATCGAATGTAAGTCAGTGAAGACGGCAATTTTCATAAGGCACCTCGCAAGGGAAGATATAACGGATATAACCTTCACTATAAAGGGTAAATATACCATCTGGCAAAGACCTTGTTGGGCGCCCCTGCGGGCTCTCTCGACTAGCCTGTGGTAGAAATTATAGGGACTAAGTAGTACGGAACAAATTATTGCCTCGAAGACCTTTATGATAACGGGCTTGTAGAGTTGGAGTTGGAATATGAAGATGCTGTGACCACTGGCGGATATTTCGGGTTTCGCCATTCCACTCAATTAGAATTGTTGTTTTTAATTCATGACAATGCGGACACCAACGCTTTTGTTTCACTCGAGCTGGGGATTTCTGAAATACATGCCCATCTCCACATTTCCAAATTAGATCCGTTTCAGAATGAATGTATTCTTCCGACAGACATTCCCCGCCGAGCTCCCGCGCTATCTGCTTAACTTCTTCGAGTAATTGGAGCTTCAAACAGTAAGGGCACCATCTGCCTTCTTTTACATGCCCGGCTGTACGTTCAAAGATATGTCCGAGCTTGCACTTCCAGGATAGTTTTGAATTGGCGTTTTTATATTCCGCAGACAGGCATTCTCCTTCATAGGTAAGAGCGACTTGCTTAATTTCCTCAAGAAGTAAACGTTGAGTGTTTCCCGCTCGGTATTGAATGAAGCAGGCTCTGCACCACTTTCCTGATTTTACGGCTTCAGGTGTCGTTGACCAAGTATGTCCTTCATGGCATACAAAATTCAATTTAGTTTCGCTATTCACATAGACGGCAGATATACATTGCCCTCCCTTGGATTCGGCAATCTTCTTAATTTCATTGAGCGGGTTCACACTCTGAAAGAATTGATCAAAAGTAAAGTTAAGGGGGTCGTTTTTAAAAGTTACTCCTCTTTCTTGCAATTGCTGCACAATAAAAGAGACATGATCCTCGGTTAAGACAGTATACGGAATGACTAATAACTCAATGCCCAGCTCCCGACAGCGATCCTCTTTTGCCTGATCCATACTGATTCTTTTCTCTACCTCTTCGTGGTTCTTATGAAAATGTTCAATGAATTCAAAATGCTGCTTTCCGTGATATTCAAAGGCCAATTTCATGGTTTCATTATACCCATCGAGCTCCATTCCGTTCCCCAGGATCCTTCGCGTTTTAACGAACTTTTGATCAAACAAGTATTCTAAAATAAATCGACACCGTTCCTCGTTGACATAAATCGAGCAATTCGGACACCAATGTCTGGACTTAATGTGTTTGGGGATGGCCTCCCATATATGGCCGTTATTACATTGGAACTTTAAATGGGTAAATGCATTTATATAAACGGTAGAAAGACACTTGCCGCCACGTTCCTCAGCAATCTGATGCATGAGCTCAATGGAATAATTATGCCTCCCTGAACAGTATGGACACCAGCTGCCTGCTTTAATATAGGCGGGCGGGGATTCGAAAATATGCCCTACCTGACATTCCCATCTCAATCTCTCATCTGAAGCAGTGTATGCTGTGGAGAGGCATCTTCCCTTGTTCGCGAGAGCTAACTCGTGCATTTCTTCAATCGTTAGCCTTTGACTTTGGCCTTTCTTTTTATTTCCGCAAGTTGGACACCATGTGCCCCTCTGTACTCCGCTTTGTGCAGCTTCCCACATATGCCCGTCTTTGCATTCCCATAAAAGCTTGCTCTTAGCGTTCTTATATTCCAGGGACAAACACTTGCCACCGCGCCCTTCTGCTAGCTGCTTCATATCTTCAATGGTTATTTTGTAAGAATGGCCCTTCTTATTGGCAGCGCAGTTGGGACACCATTTACCGGATTTTATATTTTGGGGAGTTGATTCCCAGATGTGCGAATACTTGCATTTCCATTCCAGTTTTGTTGAATTGTTGATGTATTTTGTAGAAAGACACCAGCCCTCTTGCTCAGATGCTAGCTGGTGCATGTCTTTAATCGTTAGTTTTCGCAGTTTTATCACCGTTTCTATATATCTAGTTTGGCTTAAGTATGTGGTTACTATTTTAAGAGAGAAGGACGATTAAATATCTATGATAGTATCTCAAAAAAGTGAAACGTTTGCTGCAGGGGCAATTTGATCCGATTTATCAGTCCTTCAATCTGTCGGGGGATCCGCTAACGAAACCAATCCTCTTATGACACGTAAAGAAACGGAGTGTAAAATATCTTTTAGGACAACTCTCAGGAGGTATGGCCATGTTACGCAGATTATTAAGCAAGCTTCTTGGTTTGGATAAGCGCAGTGGATCCCAGTATCGCCCCTACCGCAGCAGTGATGACTATCGCAGACCATCGAATGGAAATAAATACAATCAACATAACCAATACGGGCACTCCCATTACAAGAAGAAGCGGTCTTCCAGCTCATACAGCAGTTAATCCTTCAGGGCTAGAAGTATCCGGTTTACATCGATTATGATATCTCGAACATCAACATAAGGCTGTTCCGTCAATAGCAAGCGGCGGAGCAGCTTTTTTGTGTCCGGGTGAAGGGTTAGCTCCAGCTCCCAGCCTGGATCGGTACCTGAAGGGGCTCGCTCCTTTGGGTTATATGTACTGTATAACAGAAAAAGCAGAAGATGGCCAATCGCATAATAGTCACTGGTTACATGTATGTTTCTTCGTAGTATTTTTTCGGATGGATCATCCGCCTCGATATCTAAAGCATCTTCCACAGCCGATTCGGCGCCTGCAAGCTCACGGGCTAATCCCAGGTCAATCAGTTTGACATGCTCTCCCTCGACGACCACATTGGCAATACTAATATCACGGTGGAGGATACCGATGGAGTGCATATAAGCCACAATGGGCAATAGCTTGCGGATCAAAAGCAGGGATGCACGTTCGGTAAAGGGGTATTGCTCCTGGAACAAAAGGGTATCCAAACTCTTCCCATCCATATATTCCATGGTGAAGCACAGATGGTTACGATAACGAAATTTGCTGTAGAGTGCTGGAATTGAGGGATGGTGCAGAAGCTCTAGCATACCGGTTTCTTTGGCGTAAATAAATTGTGCTCGCTCTGTGCCGCCTCGGATGGGTGTTACCCGTTTCATGACACAGCGCTTTCCGGAACGAACATCCAAGCATAGATAAGCGACTCCATAGCTGCCCATACCGAGCTTGCGCTCGATTCGATAGCGCCCTGTGATGATAGAGCCCTCGCGAAACCATAGGTCATCCCAGAGGCGGATGGCTTCGTTCATTTTCTTATTCATGCTGCGCCATAGGTGCTTCCATATATATTGAATGGCCATGAGCTGGGTACCGCTCCTTTGTTCTCCCGAGTGCACTCCATATACATTAAGTATAGCAGAGCAGTAAGGTTTAGAGCGAAAATGTGCTATCAGCGGTTTATTGCTTGTTGGGGTGAAAGGGTTATACGTTAGTTTTAAGTAAAAAGGGGATGAAACGCATGCGGCAGATTTTCTTCCAATAAAAACACCAATTCATTAATTTATCTAAGATTTACTTCTACAAGCTGACGGATACGTTCCGTGAAGTAGTCTAGACAGAGCAGGGGGGTGACCGAGCAAGCTTATGAGTCTGCCGAACAACTGAAGGTTAGCGTTGTAGAGAGTGCGGAGAACAACCAGGTTATCTCTGGGGTCATGCTGGAGGTTGCAGCAGGCTCAGCCTTGCAAGTAGAGAGTGCCCAGGAAACCTCCGTTGCAATGAATGAGGTAAACATGGGCGTTCAGAGAATCGCAGAAACTTCGCTCGTTGATGCGATTTCGAATTGAGTAGTAGAAAGACAAGATGGAAAGAGTGCTTAAGTCGAAAAGTGTTAGTTCCTAGCGGAACGAAACACTTTTTTTCTATTTTATAGGCTAATAAGAGGCTAATTCATGAAGAAGTTAAATAAAGCATATGCTGGAACCTTGAAGAAATGGCCAATTAAAGTAATAATAGTTTTGCAAAGACTGATGGAGCGCTAAAGGAGGAGTAAGGGCATGAGTAAAGTTTGGTCTACGGCTATGGCAGATTCCTTTATGAAGAGGTATCCGCTGGTTTCCGATATGCCGTTTCAAAAGAGAAGATGCTGGAATTATGAGAATGGTTGTATTATAACGGCTTTGGAACGGGTTTACCTTCAAACGGGTGACGAACGCTATTATGATTACATTAAAATGAATATGGATTTGTTCATCCGGGAGGATGGCAGCATCGATACGTACAATCTAAATGAGTACAATGTTGATATGATAAACCAAGGTAAAGGCTTGTTCTTATTGTATGAAAAAACCGGTGAAGAAAAATATAAAAAAGCAATTGAGCTGCTTGTTACACAAATAAAAGGACACCCTCGCACCAGTGAAGGTGGGCTATGGCATAAGAAAATTTATCCTTTCCAAATGTGGCTGGATGGCGTATACATGACCTCACCTCTGCTTGCTGCTTATGGCAAGAAGTTTAACGACCACGAGTGGTTCGATGATGTGGCTAATGAGATTCTGTTGATGGAGAAAGTGTCGCGCGATCCGAAAACCGGACTGCTCTATCATGGCTGGGATGAATCGAAAGAGGAACGTTGGGCGAATAAAGAAACCGGCTGCTCACCGCATTTCTGGGGCCGGGCATTAGGGTGGTATGTGATGGCGGTTGTGGACACGCTTGATTTCCTGCCTTTGGATCATCCGAAGCGCGGGCAAATTATCGGTATTTTCTACCGGTTGGTACAAGCTATTCTGAAAGTACAGGATGAGAAGTCGGGTCTCTGGTACCAAGTATTGAATCAAGGCACTCGTGAGGGCAATTACTTGGAGGCATCTGGGTCGGCGATGTTTACTTGTGCGCTGGCTAAGGGATATCGGATGGGTTATTTGGGCAAGGATGCTTTGTTGGCAGCGAGACGCGGGCACAAAGGGTTGCTTGAGCAATGTGTGGGTCAAGAATCGGATGGTACTTATCATTTGGATAAAATCTGCAGTGTGGCTGGTTTGGGGAATAGGCCTTACCGTGACGGCTCTTTTGCTTACTACATCAGCGAACCTACCCGTAAAGATGATCCGAAGGGCTTCGCGCCATTCGTTATGGCTTGTTTGGAGCTCGAAGCGACGGCAGCTGTACAATAAGCATAATAAGCATGAAGCGGGAGGCGAATTCAACGATGTGGAATCCAGACGAATATTTGCGGCAGTTGTATGAGACTCGGACTGGACAGTTGTCCTTTCAAGCAAAGAATCGCTCGGAATGGTTGGAATGGCAATCGGCACTCACAGAGAAGTTCATCGATTCGTTAGGCGGCTTTGAGACCTCGAAGCCGGATTTGCAGCCACGTGAGCTTGAACGCGTTGAATTCGATGATTATATTCGCGAGCGGATCGAAATCACGACGGCTGAATCGCTGCGCATGCCGGTCTATGTGCTGCTCCCGAAGGGGAAGCAGGGCAAGCTGCCGGTCGTTATCGGCTGTCATGGTCATGGATACGGCAGTAAAGCCGCTGTCGGACTGCTGGCTGACGGTACAGAAGCCGGAGATGTTGATCCTGATGTTCATCATACGTTCGCGCTCTCCTTGGTCAAGCGGGGTTTCGCTGTAGTTGTGCCTGAGCTGATCGGCTTCGGTGACCGTAAGCTGGAGAACGAGGTTGTGGTCAACAGCAGCACGAACTCCTGCTTTCCGATTGGTGTCTTCCTGCTCATGCTAGGTAAGACGATAGCGGGCGTGCGCATTCAGGAAACGATGGCGGCGATTGATTACGTATCCAGCCGCAGCGAGATGGATGCCTCCCGCATCGGCATCTTCGGTCTGTCCGGGGGCGGACTGGTCTCGGCCTTCACAGCGGCGCTGGATCAACGTATTCGTGCAGCGGTAGTAAGCTGCTATACAAATACGTTCCTCGATAGCATCCTAAGCATGCGTCATTGTGTGGACAATTACATCCCGAACGTGCTGCGGTATGCCGAGATGCCGGATCTGATCGGCCTTATCGCACCGCGGCCGCTGTTTATAGAAGCAGGCCGGGAGGATAAGATCTTTCCGCTTCATGGGACGGAGAAGGCGTTAGCTCAGCTGCAAGCCGTGTACCAGACGGCAGGAGTTCCTGACTCGTTGGACTCCGATCTATTTCCGGGGGGCCACGAGGTGTATGGAAAGCATTCCTTCCCATGGCTGGAGAAGCAGCTTATGAAGTAATTGAAGCGGAATGCTATGAATAATAGACAACAATATTGAAATGACAAACAAACAAGCCTCTAAACCCACTTTGATAGTGGGCTTAGAGGCTTGTTTGTTTGAGTTTTGGGGCTGGCTCATTCCGCACGCCCTTAGGGGACAGCCTCATTTTGCTTGAATCACTATAATGATTGTAGTAAAGGAGTGAACCTACTAGCTATAAAAAATAGAGATCCACATAAAATAACCCATTACAGTAAATATTAAGGGGATATTGGTGAGGTTATATGCAATTAATCAGCGAGGTGCCCTATAATGACCATCTTGGAGTGGTTTAAACGGCGTTTTAAAAATAAGCAGAAGCAGCAGCGTGCCCAAGCGCCAAAAGTGCCTGATCAATATTTGGATAAGAATACTAATGAGCGGGTCCCGGAGAATTTGGAGGATGCGGTCGCTATTATTTCTGGGTTATTGGGAGAAAATGATGATTTTATGCTGCGGCGGTTTCATATATTCGGACAATTCGAGGCAGCAATGATTTACTTTTCCAATATGACAGATACAGCTGTTGCGAACCAGGATGTATTAAAGCCGCTTATGTATAAGCCTGAGCAGCTGGCCGGCACAGTAATTCCCCAGCAGCAGTTAATAAATGTCCTTCTGAAAGACGCGCTCTACCACAGCAAGGGGTCATCGGAATGCAGGTTGTCCATGATCATGGAATCGCTGCTGCGTGGCGGTACGATCATTCTGATTGATGGTTTAAACGAAGCCATTATCATCGAAACGACAAAGGTGGACAAACGGTCCATTGATCAGCCGCAAACCGAGCAGGTGATTCGTGGACCGCGTGAGGGTTTTATTGAGCAGTTGGGAACGAATATATCCCTACTGCGCTACAGGCTGCCTACAACCGATTTTCGGATAAAAATGATGAAGATCGGCCGTGTTACGAAGTCGAAGACGGCCATTTGTTATTTGAAGGGAATTGCCAACGATGCCTTAGTGGAGGAAGTAGAGAGACGGCTATCCGTCATTGATATCGACGGGGTGCTCGATGTTGGCTACTTGGAGCAGTTTATTGAGGATAACCATCTGTCACCGTTCCCCCAAGTCCAGAACACCGAACGAACAGATAAGGCAGTAGCCAGTATGCTGGAAGGAAGAGTCATTATTATGGTGGATGGCTCGCCCTTCGCATTGATTGTGCCTACGGTATTTAACCAATTTTATCAGACGACTGAGGATTATTCCGAACGGTTTCTGATGGTCAGCTTCATCCGCTTGTCACGGCTGCTGGCATTAGGCTTCTCACTCATTACACCTTCTCTGTATGTGGCAATCATCTCGTTCAACCCAGAGCTCATACCAACAGAGTTCGCTGTGGCTGTTTCGGGAGGACGTGCTGGGGTGCCGTTCCCTTCCATTCTTGAAGTGCTTGTAATGGAAGCTTCCATGGAGGTTCTGAGGGAAGCAACCTTGCGTCTGCCACAGCAGATTGGCGGAGCCCTCTCGATTGTCGGTGTACTTGTCATAGGACAAGCTGCAGTATCAGCCGGTTTTGTCAGTCCAATTACCGTTGTGGTCATAGCTTTAACTACAATCGGCTCCTTTGCCACGCCGGCATATAATGCGGCATTGGCCTTGAGGCTTCTGCGTTTCCCGCTTGTTTTCCTCGCGGGGATGTTCGGGCTTTACGGCGTGATGGTAGGTCTCATTCTGATTGCCAATCACTTGCTGTCTTTAAAATCGTTCGGCGTCCCTTACTTAAGCCCGGTAGTCCCCGGGAATTTTGATGGGATGAAGGACACGGTTGCAAGATCGCCCTTGTGGTCTATGAAAAAAAGACCGGCTATGCTGCATACGCCCAATCATGATCGTCTTGGCGGTGATGTGGCTGCTCAACTGAAAGAACAGCCTGTAAACACATTGGACCCGCTGAAGGTAGGAAGTCAGAAGGAGGAGAGTGCGAATGGAATATCCCCGTCAGATCACGGTGATTCAAGCAGCGGCGATTCTCGTTAGTACGATCATCGGGGTGGGTGTGCTTCCCCTCCCTCTTTTCGCCGCTCGTGCTGCAGATACCGGCGCTCCAATGGCGACGCTGTTGTCCGTTATCATAGCCTTCATTGGTTTATGGCTACTTACGAAGCTGGGCATGAGGTTTCCGAATCAATCGATTATCCAGTATAGCGAGACGATATTGGGCAAATGGCCCGCCAGAGTGGGAAGCTTGCTGATCATCGCTTTTTTCGCCCTGCTGACTTCATTAGCAGCGAGGGAATTCGGGGAAGTTGTTATCACTTCGGTTCTAAAGAAGACTCCACTAGAAATAACCGTTATTGTGATGCTCATATTGGCTACGCTTTCGTCCCGTACGGATGTGACCACGTTTGCCTATATTCATCATTTCTATTTACCGATCATTGTCTTTCCTGTGATATTAATTATAGCGCTGTCTCTAAAAAACTCTGAGCTATTCTATTTGCTCCCGGTTTGGGGAAACGAACCCTCAGGCATGCTGAAGGGAGTTTTGACTATAGCTGCATTGTTTCAAGGCTCCTTTGTTTATACAATGGTCATTCCGGCCATGCGGCGTCCGGACAGAGCTATGAGGGCAAGCTGTTGGGGAATGGGTATTGCGGGTGGGCTGTACTTCTCTATCGTTATCGGGGCTGTTGGGGTGTTTGGATCGGAGGAGACCAAAAAGCTGCTGTGGCCTACTCTCGAGCTCGCCAAAACGACAGCGCTGCCTGGAAATATTCTGGAAAGACTCGATGCGGCCTTCCTTGCTGTGTGGGTTATAGCCGTATTCACCACCTTATTTTCCAGCTATTACTTTACTATCCATGCACTATGCAAGCTTCTACGGTTACGTGATCATAAGATGTTTTCCATGTTCGTGTTACCTGTTTTGTTTGCTGCTGCCATGTTTCCGGAAAATGTACTGCATATGTATGAGATCATAGCCATTGTAGGACGCTGGGGCTTACTGCTTACAATCGGTTATCCGTTTCTGTTGCTGCTGCTAGCAGTGATCCGTAAGAAAAGGGGGGATACGGGTGGGGGCCAACGATTGGAACAGACGAGTTAAGCTGCTTCTTGTCCTTTGTCTCACCTTTCCGCTGCTCTCTGGGTGCTGGGATCGGATGGAAATTGAGGAACGCGCCGTCGTATTAGGAATCGGTATTGATGAAGCGGCGCCGGGTGCAGAGGCTGAGGAGGGGGAAATTTCCCATTTACAAGGTACGATTCCACCGCCGAAGACAGGAATGCTTCACATATCCGTACAAATTGCTGTCCCCGGACGGATCCCGCTAGGGCCGGGCGGAGGTGGTGGAGGAGGCGGAGGTGGTGGTGGTGGCGGACAGGATACAGTCTGGGTCGTGGACGGTGTGGGACATACGATTGACGATGCGATTAACAATCTGCAGCAGAGGGTCTCTCCCCCGCTATTTTTCGGTCATTTGCGGGTTATTGTGGTTTCCGAAGCGTTCGCGCAAAAAGGGATCGAAAATCTGAATGATTTTTTTCGCCGTAATGCGGAAATCCGCAGATTGAATTGGATGTTTATTTGTCGCGGAAAGGCATTTGATGTGATGAAAGCATCACAGCAACTCGAACGAGTACCAACACTATATATGGTGAATACGATGGACCAGTCCGTCAAAATGGGCCGGTTTCCGAATGATTTTCTGGGCGTGTTCTGGAGCTCTTCTTCAGCCAAGGGAAGGGAGGGTTATCTTCCTTATCTGGTGCTCAAAGGTCAAGGGACTATGGAAGTCGGCGGACTGGCCTTTTTCAAAAATGATAAAATGGTCGGTTTGACTAAACCGCTTGAAATTACTTTGTTTATGGGGCTTATCGGTTTAAATATTGCGGGGGGGCAAGGCTTTGTCAATGTGCCTGGTACATCGGAGTACATTTTGTTCGGGGCCCGACACCGAAAAACATCCTACAAAACCGAAATAAGAAACGGAAAGCCGCACATCACAGTATTTGTTCATATGGAGGGAAATATATTGGAGAAGTCAAACGAGTCAGTGAAACTTCATCATGAGGTCATTAAGCAAATTGAGAATCAGCTTGAAAAGAACGTTATTAAGTCTTACCAAGCGTTGGTTAAAAAGACACAAGAAAAGGGTTCGGATATATTCGGCTACGGCGAACGATTCAGAGCGATGCATCCGCAATATTGGAACCGCGAAATAAAAACGAAGGCCAAATGGCAGGCCATGTATACGGAGCTTTCCGTGGAGATTAAAGCAGATATTAATATAAGACGTATCGGGATGAAAGCGACCTGATTAACAAGAAAATCACTGGGATGAACCAAGCTTGGATGGAGGGTTGATATCGGTTGAATCCAACTTTTTCAATAGGGTATATAAATTTCACTGTTTTATTGATGCTTCTTACAGGGGGGGCTATCCTGTGGATTGATGTAAAGGAATATAACAAAACGGGTATGAAGAGGGAGAAGAGAGCGGCTCGTTTCTTGGGGTGGTTTAATATCGTGGCGGGTTCAGGTGCCTTCATAGTCAATTGGGTTTATCAAAAAATGCTGCTTTGAAAAAGGGGGCTCCCATTTTTCAACTATAAATTGACGTTGATAATCATTATCATTATCATTATAGTGAAGATATTATAGTTGTTAAGGTGGGGGATGCATACGTATGTTTATTCAAATGAGAACCATCGTAGTGGAGAAAGGAAATTCGGATAAGGTTGTGGAAAAGTTCGGGCAACCAACGCGGGTTGATGAAATGGAAGGACTTCTCGATGTGCATGTCATGGTCAACAGAAAAAGTAAAGAAACCGAAGAAATTATCGCTATGATTAGGTGGGAGTCTGAAGAGGCTTGGAAAAACTGGGAGAAGGACCCCGTTCATATTGAAGGCCATCGTAACAGCAGAGGCCAAGAAAAGCCGGCTTATGTGATTAGTTCGAATGTTAGTATGTATGATGTGAAAAAGATAAAATCAGGCACATTCGGTAAGTAATTTGAATACGTAAGATGTGAGTGTGGGTGCGGGGGATTTTCGTGCAAATGCGCTCAAAAAAACAGTCCAGCATCGGCCTTTAAGGCTTTGCTGGACTGTTTTGTTAAGCGGGGTTCTTATCGGGTGAGGTACGCTTAGCGCTGTTGGAATCGGCTTGTTGGCGGCCAAATTGGAAGTAAAACAGCACCGTGTTTACAATGATGAGCAAGCTTAGCACCAGAAAGATATTGCTAAACACAGTAGCTGATGGCGTCAGAAGCAGCGGGTTCAGAGCCGGTGCGGTTGCTCCAGAATCGAGCATTTTGCCGATGAGCGAGGTTGCGATGGCTCCCGATATGAAGTTGGCCATCATGAAGAGGCCCATGCCGACCCCTGTTTGCTCCCTTGGCAACGTCCGTGACACAGTATTCGACAACCCTATTCCTAAGAAAGTGGCTCCAATATTGCCGAAGATCAGAAATATCCATAGTATAGTCGGCTGGATCCCTGCGGTAATGGACAGCAACACGAAGGATACAAACTGCAGAGCAACAGCTATGAGCACAAGTACTACATTCCCCCTTTGATCAGCGAGCTTTCCGCCTGTTCGACCAAGAATGGAAGCTATAATAGCTCCAGGGAACATGACGAAGCCGACAACTGCGGGAGATAATTGATTCAATTGAGTTAACATCTGCGGGATGATAAAAGGAATGCCAAAGCCTAACCCGCTGCCGATGAATGAAACAACAATGGCGATGGTATAGTTCTTGTTCTTGAAAATAGAGGGCTGGATGAACGGATGCGCCGAACGGTGGATATGCACTATAAAGAGTACAAGCAGCACAGCCCCGACGATAAACAGTGTCCAAGCCCCGCTAGTGATGCCAAGTAAAAAGACGGTGATGGTTATGGCCAGTATGGAGCCGCCGAGAAGGTCTGTCTTACCTGCTGTACCTTTATTGTCATCTAAATATTTACGGTAATATGGTAGTGTAATCAGCACTATTACAGATAATAGAAACAAATAGCGCCAACTGGCCAGACTCGTCACAAAGCCTGCAATAATGGGGCCGATAGCTGTGCCTAGCGCTAAGCCTGAAGATGTAATGCCCAAGGCTCGGCCGCGGGTTTCGGGCGGGAAGTAGCGAACCGGAATAATCATTGCTGTAGCCGGGATAACGGAAGCCCCTATGGATTGAAGAATACGCCCCGCAATAATCATCCAGTAATGCGTCGCGGCAAACCCAAGCAAGGAACCCACCGCAAAAAAAGTAAGCCCAATAGTTAATAAATCCTTGAGACGGTATTTATCCGCCAGTTTTCCGTAGGTGACTGAACCGATGGCGTACACAATAATATAAGCCGTTACGACCCAGCTTACTTGCGAGGCGGTAAGTTGAAATTCCTTTCCGATGGTAGGCAGAGCGACGTTGAACATGGTCGCATTCATCACAGAAAGAATTAATGTAAAAGCTAGAACTCGAATTAGCTTCTCTCCTGATTGGGATGTAGTCATGAAGTCTCCTTCTTGGATCGGGAATGTTACCATAATGTTCTAGTATAGCGTATTTAGGCTATTCGCGGGAAAACTTTGAAAAAACTTACATTGCGTTGAGAATCATTTTCAATTAGTATGAGTTTAAGGATTACAGTGGAATTTCACAACTACCTCTACCTTTAAGGATGTGTTTTTATGTCTTTTAAGCCAGATCCCAATCGCTATTTTTCATTGGAATACTTAGGGACCGAAGAGATCCATGTAACCGAGCGAAGTGACTTGCGGGTCAACAGAAGGGATGAACACCGCTTCGGTTTTGTGCTTCAAGAAAACGTAACGGTGACATTATACAGTAAAAATAAATGCAAAACGAGCAAGGTTCTGAGCGGAGAATTCTTTCTAATTCCTCCTGAGTGTGACTATGCGATACATAATGAAGCTGAGCGCGCAGCTCCGCTCCTTATTATACGGTTCCATTGTTTGCCTTTCCAGCACTCCTCTAGCCAGAATAGGCCTCACATTCGCACTCAACCGCTGCTGCTGATAGAGGAATTCCAGCTTTATAGCTTCCGGATGCCTCAGGTTCGCAGCTGGATACAAGATTTTATGAGTGATTGCGGGAAGGGAGAACCGGCGCTTGTATATCAACTTCAATCCCACCTCTATGCAATGGCCGCCGCATTCATGACTTTGGTACAGAAGCCGAAGGAGCTGGAGGAAGGCTTGAAGGGCTATGTAGAGCAGACCCGGCAGTACATGCTTGAGCAGTATCACCGCGACATGGATATTGAGGAGCTTGCGCGTCTGTCAGGTTCTAGCTCGAGTCGCTTTTATCAAGCATTTCGCAGACATACAGGGCTCAGCCCCAATAAATTCATTACCAAAGTCAGGCTGGACGCATCCTTAAGGTTGCTGGCCAATACACGGGAACCTATCATAGATGTGGCACATTCCATAGGGTATGCAGATGAATACTACTTTAGCCGGTTGTTTAAAAAGCATATGGGTATGGCACCGACGGAGTTCGCAGCCTGTGCACAGAAGAAGGTCGCCAGCCTCTCCCCTGTATTCCATGGCGATCTGTCCGTACTTGGGATTACCTCGCAGGTAGCTTTAAAGAGGGGGTGGTCTGAATCGCCTGATAAAGCAATTATGCAGCTTAAAAGATGTCAACCAGAGCTTATTCTGACCTCCCCGATATCCGAGGAGTTGCATCAGACATTATCTGAAATTGCACCTGTCGTCATGTTGTATTGGAAGCGAATGTCTTGGAAGGAGAGGCTGCTCGAAATCAGTATGCATCTCGGAGTAACCAGTGTCGCAGAGCGGTGGTTATCCTATTTTGACATGAAGGTGGAAAATGCACGCTTCCATATACGCAATCATTTGGGAGATGAGCCGGTTTTGCTGGTTCGAGCCTATGAGGAACAGTTTCGTGTATTTGGTATGAAAAGGCGCAAGATGAAGGACTTGTTTTATGATGATCTGCAGGTGACACCGCCCGATCTTACGAGGCATATCGATACGATGGACGCCACCTCTTTAACCGAAATTGCTGCGTTGGATTGTGACAATGTCCTGTTCCTAGTGGATAAGCTGGAGTCAGAGGCGTATTGTACACAGCTGGAATACCGCTGGGGGCAGCTAAGGAAAGGGCGGAACAAGAAGCACTGCCTGTTTATCCGACATGGTGATCCACTATTGTATAATGCGGCAGTACACGAGAGTCTTGTTGATCAAACGGTTCATCATTTCATGCAATACAGAAGCTAGGTGCCATCAGGGAAGCATAGCTGTGGAAAAATCCAAGCCGTAAATAGGAATATCTATTCACCCTTTGTCGAATTGCTGTACGATTAAGATTGTTGAGAATGATTATCAAACTAATTCGGCAAATGAGGGGATTTCATATGGGATTGGCCCAATTGATTAAGGAAAGACGTTCTGTGCATCGTTTTGAGCAGCGTCCTGTACCTGTTGAATTGGTTATGGAGCTATTGGATACAGCTGTTTGGGTACCTAACCACAAAATGACGGAGCCTTGGCGATTTATCCTACTGCATGGGGATGGACGCAAGAAGATTGCTGAGGTGAGTCGTGCTCTCAACGAGAAGCGTGAGCGCGACCCGGAGAAACGTAAGGAAGCAGGGCAGAAATTTTACGATAAGCTGATGTCGGTACCGATGTTTCTGGTTGTCGTAATGAAAGAAAACCCTCACGTTGTGGTGCGTGAGGAGGATTATGCTTCAACGAGCTGCTTGATCCACAACTTCAGCCTGCTCGCTTGGGAGCGCGGAGTCGGAATGGTGTGGGAGAGCTACCCGCTTATGCATGATCCTGCCTTCCGTGAAGCTCTAGGCATCGGGCCTGGAGAGAAAGTAGTAGGCAGCCTGCACATTGGCTATCCAGCTAGTATCCCTTCAGCGCAGGAGAGAACTCCTGCCGACCGGCTGCTGACCATTATTGAGTAGATTAGAAGAACAAACGAGTTATTCGGCGCGTTGGTTGTGATTGATTGCTTCAAAAGAGGATCCTTTAAATAAGAGGCAGGACTGCCCTTGTTGTAAAGGGTCTTTTTAGTTTTTTTTCAGTTATATGCTTGCCTCCTTTTTTTTGAAATAAGCCAATAAAAACACAATTGTTAATAGAAAAACAACAATTCTTACTAAAAATAATGTTCTATAGTTAGCTTTAGGTCTGGCTATTTGTAAAAGGGGGCTCGATACCTGAAATCGCTTACATAGTATCTAGTTGGTACAATTTTTGAATTTATGAAAATGATGAGGGAGGGTAAAAATCTAGTGAACAAAATTAAGAAAACAGTAAGTTTATTTTTGAGTGCGCTGCTTGTTCTGCAAATGGTATTGATTTTTGCACCATTGCAGGTGCATGCAGAAACAACCACCGAGTTAGCTAAATACGGTGTGAGTGCAAATGCTGTGATTGAGCAAGCAAATCAGACTCTTAACCTGCCGAGTAACTCTAAAGGCAGCGGGAATGGGATTTATAATATCAAAACGGCAACTGACACGTCGCGACTCGCGTACTTTAAGTTTGATTTGCCTGACCTAAGTAAAGTAACCGAAGCAAACAAAATATTATTGAGTATTAAAGGAAAGCCAAATACCGCTTCAGATAATCTTGAGTTCTCTGTCATAGGAGTGACGTATAATAACTGGTTCTCCGAAAAAACAGCAACGACGAATGGATATGATGTAACTCAAGCTACATATTCCAATTTGATTGCCTGGAGAAATGCACCGGTAACTTTGAACTCTTCGGGTGATACATTTCAAATAAACTACCCTGGTACTCAATCCGTAAAAGTCGGTTCTTTTAATGCAACCGGAGCCGATAACGAATATCGGGTAGATGTAACCAATTTCGTGAAAACCTCTGGAGCTGCTGGAGCCGTGACTTTTATGATTAAAAGTGAGTCTAGCGCGAATTCACAGATTTTTAGTGATGCCAATACTTCTAATATTAATACGGGTGGTACGTATGGAGTTACCAATAAAAAGCCAGCCTTGATTCTTCAAAAAGTAGAAGGCCCAGGGCCCAATCTTCCCTATACGGTTCCACCGACAAATGTAACAGCTAGTGCTGATGACGGTAATGTTCCGCAGAACGTAGTAGGCAATAATCGCTATTATCGTTGGTCTGCACAAAATACGGCAGATCAGCGGCAGTGGATACAGTTGGATCTAGGATCCGTAAAACCAATAGGCTATCTTGGAATCGGTTTCAATGCTGGGAAGGTTAGAAAATCATTTTTTGATATTCTTGTTTCCAACGATGGGATAGCTTGGACGCCTGTACTTGAGGGACAAGAAAGCAGTGGAACAACAGAAGAAGTAGAGCTTGTTAATTTGAGTGGGAAAAATATTTCAGCACGCTATGTGCGATATCTTGGAAATGGAAACAGCGCACCGAATTCAAAGGATTGGAACAGCTTAACAGCATTTCAAATTTATCCGCCAGCTTCGGATGGCAGTACTATCCTTATTCCGGTTCCTTATACGGAGCCGCCGAAGCATCCGGCTGAACGTAACACCATTCCAGGTTTAGTCAATGCAGATGGAACACCATACACACCGTATGAGCCTAATCGCAATCCTACAAAAACATGGAACATCGTTACGGACTTTGGCGCTAAACCGGATGATCCTAATTTTGACAATTCAGTGATTATTAATAATGCAATAAGTAGCTCTAACGTTTTGTCGGGTCATGAAATCTATTTCCCTAATGGCGTTTACCACCTTAAATCAACGATGAGCAGTGATGCTTTGTCCAACTTCCAAGTCAAGAGTGGCGTCAATCTTCGTGGTGAAAGCGAACAAGGTACGGTTCTGCTCTCCTATTTCAATGAGCTCAATGGTAGCTCACGGGTAATTAAAGCTTTTGCCAAGAAAGAATTGCTTATCTCCAATTTTACTATCAAATCGATCTTTGGAGACAAGTTGAATGAAATAGGACCTGACGGTCAACCGAAATATGCCTATTCTACGAACACAAATACAGCAAATCCGAAGATTGGGGGATATGGAAACGGAATCTATATCGACCAGAGTGGTGGTATTGGATCTAACAAAATAGTTGTTGAAAATGTCACTATAGAGAATTTTCAACGTATGGGCATTAGGGTCAGCCGAAGCCAAGAAATCACAATCCGAAACAGCACCTTCAAAAACGCTACGGATGTCGGCGCAGGGGGAGCGGGGTACGGGATAGCGGTCCAGGGGGACACTACCAAGGTTGATCATTTCGGCGAACCTATCGATGTGTATTTCAACCTAGTGGAAAATAATAAATTTCTTGGACCCTATCTCCGACATGGAGTGATTGTCCAGCATTTTGCACATAACAACCTGATAACAAAAAACTATGCCAACGGGACTTTGTTGGACTCTCTCGATCTTCATGGTGAAAATGAATATTTAAATGAAATCAGCTATAACTTAATTGAGAACGTTCCGAAAGAAGCGATTGGGGTTGGTAACACGGGGGGGACACCACCAAATACGAATCATTCAGCTTCTGGTCCGAAGAATTATATCCACCACAATACGCTTAAACACAATCGAGACGGCGTGATGGTTTACATGGGTTCTCCAGACACGATAATTGAAGCTAATGAGATTATCGGAACGTCAGATTATAATATGTATGGCGGAACGAGCGGAGCTGGTGGCACTACTAATGTAGTTCAGGATGGAGTTGGTATAAAACTCCATAATGCTCCAGGAACCATTGTTAAGGACAACATTATCAAAGGCAACACTGCAGCTAATTACTCGGGAATCCTGCTAGCACATCATAATGGAGATAGTAACGAAAATATGCTTGGTGCAGGTGCAGGTGATCCTGAAAATGTCACAATAATTGGAAACACAGTGACTGGAAATACCTATGGACTAAAGATTGAAACTGGGAAAAATATTGTTGTAAAGGGTAACACCATCAAGGATAATCTTATTAGAAATTTGAAGATTGATGTTGCTTTGGCTGATTCAGATTTGAAGGAAGGGGATGCAACCCTAAGCGGCTTGAAAGTAATGGACGGCACAACGTCCCTGGATCTGACTCCTGCCTTTGCAGCCGATAAAACGGATTACGCGCTAACTGTAGCCTATCGGGTTCAAACGCTTGTCATCAATGCTACTCAGCAAGTCAATACTTCGACCGTTAAAGTTAATGAGACGGTTCAATCCGGCGCCAACGGTGTCACAGTAGGTTTACTAACTGGACAAAATAGTATTGCGATTGAAGTGACTTCGGAGAATGGCACTAAGAAAAAATACCAACTCATGGTGAATCGTCTGGGTTCGAGTTCCGGCTCCTCTAGCAATCGTGGAGGCGGAGGATCTCCATCGGGAGTAACGACTCCTGATCCGGGTACTAAAACCAACGCATCTACACAATTGGTTTCTGAAATTAAGACAGTTGATAATAAGGCAGTAGCTCAAGCTAAGGTCGATGACAAAGTAATTGATACAGCCTTGAAGAACACCGACAATGGCAAGCTTAAACTAGCTGTAGACTCTAGTGTCAAAGCGGATCAAATGGTTGTATCTTTGAATAATAGCGCATTGCAAAAGATCGCGACGGAAGCCAAGGTGAAATCGGTAACCATTGAGACGAAATTAGGAAACTATGAGTTGCCAGTGAAACAGATTAATCTTCAGGATCTCGCAGCTAAGCTTGGTGTTTCCAAAGAAAATGTCAATATTGAAGTAACGATTACTAAAAATGATAGTGCCGCGGACAAAGCGAAGTCTTCTGGTCAAAGGGTGCTTGGGGCGATTGAATTTACGGTTAAGGCTGTTTCAACGGACGGAAAAAGCATAGAGATTTCTACATTTACTCAATTCGTGCCTCGTACCATCAAAGTGGAAGGAACCTTAAATGGTCGTAACTTAGCAGCAGTTCGCGTAGAGACGGACGGCCAAGGAAACACGGTTTACCAACCGGTTCCGTTCACTGTATCCGGTACTGAAGTTACGCTTTATAGCAGAACGAACAGCACTTACATGCTGTTGGAAAATAATATTACGTTTGCAGATGTCAAAACGCATTGGGCCAAAGACGAAATCGAGCGTATGGCCAATAAATTTATTGTGCAGGGCGTATCGAAGGAAGAATTCCAACCGGATCAAGCGGTTACCCGTGCTGAGTTTGCGGCGCTAATTGCCCGGTCTATGGGATTGAAGCCAGTGTCCCCGTCCAAAAATATATTTAATGATATTCGTTCCGGCGATTGGTTTGAAGGTCAAGTGTATGCAGCGGCGGAGGTAGGTATTGTCTCAGGATACGACGATCAAACCTTCCGTCCGAACCAACAAATTTCCCGTCAGGAAATGGCTGTAATGATATATCGCGCAATGAAATTTGCCGGTTTTGATGACAGCAGCAAAGCAGGGCAGAACGTAGTGTTTGCAGATGAGAATCTGTTTGAGAATTGGGCGAAGGAAGCTATTTCCGTAATGGCTAACAAGAAAATCGTGGAAGGCGTTGCTTCCGGTAAATACGATCCGACAGCAACAGCTACCCGTGCTCAAAGCTCCGTAATCTTAAGCAGAATGCTATCTGTTGTTCAGTTTACTCAATAACACAGATCTTCATGTAATCATCTCTCAAGGTCCGCCGCTTCTTAAATGGAGTTGGCGGGTCTTTTTTTAGTTGAAAGAAATAACAAAATTACATGGATTTATCATAAAATTCCATTTTTATTTGGACGTGCCAAGGATATAATCTAGAAAATGGGAAGAGCGAGGTGTTGGTATGGATCAGAAGGACAAGGTTGAAGAGCAGTATAAGGATTCTGAGCCCCTTAGGGTAAGAGCAAATACGCATCGATTGTACTCCGAGAGAATGATCAACTTAGACGCGGAGGCTCAGAAGCTAATGGATTTGGATGGTTCAGAAGCGGTTCTGGACGTGGGCTGCGGCCCTGGTGTGTTTCTGCGTTATTTAAAGGGCCATGGTCACACGGGTCGCCTTGTGGGCTTGGATCAATCTCTAGGAATGATTGCGGAAGCACAGGATGACAGCATTGAGGGATTCGTTGGGGATGCACAGCAGCTCCCTTTCGAGGAGGGGGCCTTTCAGAGGGTATCTGCCAGACATATGCTGTATCATGTGCCGAATATTCCAATGGCGTTGGAAGAAATGAAAAGAGTTCTGTCCTCCAAGGGGACTGTGCTAGTTACAACGAATTCGCAAGGATCGCTGTCTGGAATGAGGGAGCTTCGCAATCAAATGCTATCCAGCTTTGGTTATCAGGAAGCAAGCACGGCGGATACCCTTCCTATTAATACTTTTTGTATTGAGAATGCAGATGAGATTTTGGAAGCTGCTTTTTCTTCCGTTCAGAAGGTAGTCTACCAGAATGCTTTAATCTTTCGTAATTCGGATCCGATTGCGGCCTATGTGGGGACCATGCTTAGTATGCTGAATATCCCCAATGATGAAAAACTGTATGCCGAAATGCGAATGTGGCTAAAGGTTGAAGCTGAGCGAATGCTGCGGCATCATGGAGGCGTATGGCGCGACCCTAAATATACGGGTTTCTATGTTTGCAGTTAATAGGAACGCTATACATACACAAAACCAGAGAAGTAACGGAACTAGTTCTGCTCTCTCTGGTTTTTGTGTTTTCCAGACGAAAGATAACAAGCCATGATTGACAAGAAAGATGATGCTTATCAATATTTTACTAAAAATGTGAACATGCTTCGTGATCGAATGAACGACTTACTTCTTCAAACATCAGAAAGGGATAAATCTGGCATGAGATAGCAAGAGCGCTGTGGTAAAATATTAAGCAGTAGCAGTAAGAAAACGTTGTCAAAGCAGAAATATATCAAAATTTATTATGTGTGAGGGGAATGGCTAATGGTAGAGCATCTGGTTTTATTCAAATTGCACGAGGGCACAACGGAAGCCGATAAACAGAAGGTTGTAGACACATTGCAGGGGTTGAAGGATATTCCGGGTATCACTGAGTTTTCAGTCGGCTTAAATCATTCCCAAGAGGGCAAAAGCAAAGGCTTCGAAGTTGGCATGCGAATCGGCTTTGCGAATCAGGCATCACTTGACGCGTATTTACCGAGTGAACGCCATCAGTCGACAGTGGGACTAGTGAGAGAGCATTTTGCCGATGTTATCGTATTGGACTATACATGGTAAGCAAGGAGAAGCTGGAGATGAATAGGGTAAGCTATAATGAGATGAAGGGTGAGCTGCTTCGTGTTCTCTTGAAGAACGGATTTTCCCCCGAGCGGGCTGAGCTGTGCGCGAGGCTGTTCACTGATGCGAGCCGGGATGGTGTGTACTCCCATGGATTGAATCGTTTTCCCTCCTTTATTGATCAGATCAAGAAGGGGAATGTGATTGTCGATGCAGAGCCTGAGAGAATCACAGCGTGGGGAGCCTTGGAGCGTTGGGACGGTCAATATGGCCCCGGTAATTTGAACGCTCATGCTGCTATGGCTAGAGTCATTGAACTATCCCGCGAGCATGGGCTAGGAGCTGTCGCGTTGAAGAACACGAATCATTGGATGAGACCCGGTAATTACGGCTGGCAGGCCGCAGAAGCGGGCTGTATCGGCATATGCTGGACGAATACAATGCCGAACATGCCGCCGTGGGGTTCTGTGGAAAGCAAGATTGGCAATAATCCGATCGTTCTGGCTGTGCCCCGCGAGGGAGGGCACATCGTACTGGATATGGCGATGGCTCAATTCTCCTACGGGCAGCTGCAGTCTTACATATTTCGCGGCGAGCCGCTGCCGATCGAAGGTGGATATGACAGCGCTGGCAATCTGACGCGGGATCCAGCTGCGATTATGGAAACGAAACGAACGCTGCCGATCGGCTATTGGAAAGGCTCGGGGCTGTCGATCATGCTCGATCTGATCGCTGTGATGCTCTCTGGCGGCAAGTCCACCTACGATCTTGGACAAGAGGGCGGAGAACGGGGGATTTCTCAGGTGTTCCTTGCGTTTGATATGACCCGCGATCCAGCTGCACATCAGGAACTGGCAGAGCGCATCGAACAGATCGTGCAGGATCTGCAAGCAGCCGAGCCAGTACCTGGCTCCGGGAGCGTTCGCTATCCCGGCGAGGAGACGTTGCGCAGAAGACAGATCAATCTGGAGCAGGGTATTCCCGTTGAGCCGTCGGTCTGGCAGCAGGTACTGGAGCTGTAACTATGAAGGCATTTCACATCTGATGGAAATCAAAAAATCATTCGGAAGGATCACCGAATGATTTTTTTCCTGTCTTTGATAGAGAACTGATTTACACCGCCCGGTTAAATTGGCTGGTGTACAAGTTGTAGTAGAAGCCTTTGGCAGCCAACAGCTCTTGGTGATTGCCTCGCTCTATGATTTCCCCGCCGTTCAGCACGAGAATCTGATCCGCCTCGCGGATCGTGCTCAGCCGGTGGGCAATCACGAAGCTGGTGCGCCCCTTCATCAGCGAGTTCATCGCTTCTTGAATATGCATCTCGGTGCGCGTATCGACGGAGCTCGTCGCCTCGTCGAGGATCAGGATCGCCGGATCGGCCAAGATGGCCCGGGCGATCGTGAGCAATTGCCGCTGCCCTTGGCTCAAGTTGCCGCCCTCTGCGGTCAACTGAGCATCGTAGCCCTGCGGCAGCTTGTGAATAAAGCTGTCGGCGTTAGCGAGCTTCGCCGCTACCTCGACCTCTTCGTCCGTCGCGTCGAGACGGCCGTAACGGATGTTCTCCCGTATCGTGTCGGAGAACAGGTAGGCATCCTGCAGCACGATACCGAGCTGCTGGCGCAGGCTATTCTTCTCCAGCGACCGGATGTCTTCGCCGTCAATCGTAATGCTGCCGCTATCGATATCATAGAAGCGGGTAAGCAGATTGACGATGGTTGTTTTTCCAGCTCCTGTTGGGCCGACTAACGCGATGGTTTCTCCTGGCTTGGCAGTTAGGGAAACATTCTTCAGGGTTGGCGTATCCTTTTTGTAGCTGAAGCTTACATCGTCGAACACGACTTCGCCCCGCACTTGTCCCAATTCTTTTCCCCCATTAGCTGCATCAAATTCGGGTTTGACATCCATTACCTCAAAGACTCTTTCAGCCCCGGCAATGCCGGATTGGATCATATTGAACTGATTTGCAAGCTCATTGATAGGCCGTCCGAATTGCTTGGAATAGTTCAGGAAAGCCACAATAATCCCAATGCTGGTCATGCCTTGGATAGCCATCCAAGCTCCAACGGCCGCAATCATCGCATAACTCGTATTATTAATAACGTTCATGACAGGTCCGATGAAGCCGGACAAAATTTGCGCTTTATTTCCGGACTCTCGCAGCTTCGTATTGATCTTGTGGAAGTCCTCGATCGCTTTTTCCTCATGATTGAATGTTTTAACCACCCGTTGTCCAGAGACTGTTTCCTCAATAAATCCATTGAGCTCACCGAGACTTTGCTGTTGTCCGCTAAAAAATCTGCGGGTCCGCTTAGCGATCTGACCTGTCATACCCATGGCCAAAGGAATAATAAGCAGGCTGAGCAGTGTAAGCCATAGATTCAAGCTAAGCATCATAATAATGGCGCCGACAAGGGTCAGAACACTGGTCAACAGCTGGGTCACGCTTTGATTCAATGTGTTGGTCACATTCTCGATATCGTTGGTCGTCCGGCTCATTAGCTCGCCGTGTGTCTTGCTGTCAAAGTAGGGGAGCGGCAGCTTCTGTAGATGCTCGAACAAATCGCGCCGCAGCTCAAAAACCGTACGCTGTGAAAGTCCGGTAATGACATAGGACTGGATCCAGGAGAGAGCTGCGCCAAATACATAGATAGCAAACAAGGTTAGACATAGCCAAAGCAAACCATCATAGTTTCTAGGGATGATATACCTGTCAATGGAAATCCCGATAAGATAGGGTCCGAGCAAAGCGGATACCGTGCTGAGTGAGGTTAAGATTATAACAAGGATCAGACTTTTGCGCTGTTTGCGCAAGTATTGCCACAATCTACTCAGGGTGGCTTTGGTATTCTTGGCGCGGACAACTTTGCCCATCATTCCGCGGCCCGGACCCATACCCCCACCTGGACCGCCGCCACCAGGGCCCATCATCATAGGAGGGGAGGCTGCAGTCCCTTTATGGCCTTGGGGAGATGAATGCTTCATCGAATCTGAATCTCTATCGTTAGCCATGAGCAACAGCCTCCTCGCCTAATTGTGATTTATAAATGTCTTGATACACCGCGCTGGACCGGTATAGCTCCTCATGGTTGCCTTCTGCAACGACTTGCCCGTCCTCCAGCACAATGATGGTATCCGCTTCGAGCACGGATGATATCAGCTGAGCTATTACGATACGTGTGGTTTGCGCGGATTGCTCCTTGAGCGCCTTCTGGATCCGTGCTTCCGTTCCTAAGTCGACAGCGCTTGTGCTGTCATCCAGAATGAGCACCGGAGGCTTCACGAGAATGGCCCGAGCTATGGAAATTCTCTGCTTTTGTCCGCCGGAGAGGTTAACGCCTCTCTGTCCTACGACCGTCTGGTAGCCATCCGGCATTCCCATGATGAAGTCGTGGGCCTGTGCAGCCATAGCGGCAGCTTCCACTTCTTCTTGCGTCGCATCGGGCTTGCCGAAGCTAATATTTTCCTTTATCGTACCGGTGAATAGGATCGCTTCCTGCAGAACGACTCCAATGCGGGTTCGCAAATGCTGCAGGTCAATATCCTTCACATCGGTTCCGTCAATGAGTATACGTCCCGCGGTAGTGTCGTACAGCCTTGGAATAAGGTTAACCAGGCTGGTTTTGCCTGAGCCTGTCGCGCCGAGAATAGCTATCGTTTTGCCAGGCTGAGCCGTGAAGCTGACTCCTTTTAGAACAAGTGACTTCGTATCATTGGAGTTCCTGTGCTCAGCATCGGCACCAACATTGGCACTAATACTAGCATCAGCAGCAGAGTCGGTGTGATAGGCAAAGGAAACATTATCAAATACAACTTCTCCACTGTGGATAACGTTGGTTTTGGCAGTTGAACTGTTGCTGATTTCCGTTTCCATCTCCAACACTTCGTTCATCCGCTCAGCGGAGGCTCTGGCACGGGATACGTTCATCAATACCATACTGACCATCAGCAGAGAGAACAGCATCTGAGTCACATAGTTGAGAAATGCAATTAAATCCCCCACTTGAATCGAGCTGTTCCATACATGCATCCCACCGAACCAAAGCACGAGCGCAATGCTGGCATTCATAATTAGCATCATAAGCGGCATGATCAATACGACTATACGAGTGGCTTTAGTAGCAATTTCCATTAATTCTTCGTTGGATTTGCCGAATCTTTTATTTTCGAAATCAGCACGGACAAAAGCCTTGACGACCCGAATACCAGTCAAATTTTCCTGCAAAACGTTGTTTACACTGTCCAGCTTCTTCTGCACCTTAGAAAATAGCGGGAAGCCTTTGCGGATAACTGTGATCAGCACGACTAATAGAATCGGGGTGACACCGGCTAATACCAAGGCTAGTGATGGACTAATTGTAATAGCCATAATCAAGCTGCCGATTACCAGGAGAGGGGCTCTGACTAATATACGCAGCGTCATCAAGACCACATTCTGCACCTGTACAACATCATTCGTTAGCCGAGTGACGAGAGAACCGGCCTTGAAGGTATCCAGCGTGCGGAATGAGAACGATTGCACTTTAATGAATAGCTCCTTTCGCAGGTCAGCTCCAAAGCTTTGGGAGGCGGTACTGGAAAAGTAAGTGCAGCCGATACCACCGATCAGGCCAATCAAAGCCGTACCTACCATAAGCAGCCCTGTTTGCTGAATGTGAGCCAAGTCGCCATTTTGAATGCCAACATCAACAATACTGGCCATGAATTTCGGCTGAAGCAGGTCCATATAGACCTCGATAAGCATAAAAAGCGGGGCAAGCAAGACAGCTAGCCAGTAGGGCTTAAGATATTTGGTTAATTTCCACATGATGAGCACCTCATTTCGTTTATCGGCATTTCTTTCCCCGGCAGGGCGGCTTTCCATCTTCGCTGCGGCGCCGTCCATGTCTTTGTTCTTGCTCTTGATCTTGTTCTAGATCGAGATTTCTCTTGAGATTGTCATACATTTGCATCAGCAGCCTGCGAAGCAGTTCCTGATCTTCATCTGTAAAGTTTTCAAAGCACTGCGCTTCCATAATTTTAAAAGCATTCCGAACTTCTTCGTGAGCTTCTCTGCCTTTATCCGTCAAATAAACACGGGAAATTCGTTGGTCCTTTTCATCTGGCCTACGCTCTACGAGTCCGTTTTTTTCAGTGCGATTCAGCATGACGGTTATGGTTGCAGGCTTTATGTGCAGCCTCTCGGCAAGCTCCTTCTGGCTTTGACCATCTTGCTTGGAAAGGGCGAAGAGGAGCGGAGGCTGTCCAGGATACACTTCTTGATCTTGAAGCAGACTGTGCATGGTATGGCGGTGCGTCCTTAGGACTCGCATAAACACGGCATGTAGTGAATCTGGAGTATGAGTATCCATGGGTCTTCCCTTCTTATTCATTTAATTAGTCGACTAACTATATTATTACCATTTGTTTCTGAAGCCGTCAACTGTTGTGAATGGAAATGATTGAAATACGGCTATCAGAAGCAAATATAAGGGGGAATGTTGGAGTTACTCTACCTTTAATGCAGCCCACAGGAAAGCAAAGCACGCCAGGCAGACTGCCAACGATCCAGTCAGCACGGACACCCAGAACCACGGGGTTCTAACAAAATCCATTGCTGCATCCCAAACGGACTGTATATGATTATCATTCCGGCATTGTTGTATGGATTGCTCGAGGAAGGCTTGTGCATGCCATTCATCCTGTTCCTCTAGCCGCTCCCAAAGCTCAGCATGCAGCAACTGGATCGACTTTTTGTGCTCGCTATTTTTTAACAAAGCCATAGCAGTTCCTCCTAACCCCATATTTTATATATGCTTCCTAATGGCTTAGACACGATGAAGTGTGGAATAGTTTCATGTGGGTTCAGAAAATGTGCACAAAAAAAATCGAAAACCAATTGACTAAATATAGGGTAGTGGGGTATTCTATATTTAAGCAAAAATGAACCATTGGTCCTTAAACAAATATGTAATGAATTAGCCGAGTGTTTAGGGGCGCATATAACAAACTAACCAAGTGAAGGGGAAATGAAAGATGACGAACGTGACGTTGCAAGTAGAAGGTATGAGCTGTGGACATTGTGTCAATTCCATAGAGGGAGCGCTTCAGAAAATCGGTGTAGAGGGGAAGGTCGATCTGGGAAGTAAAGCAGTTACAGTTTCTTTTGATGAACAAAAGGTATCCCTTAATAAAGTAAAAGAGACAATTGAGGATCAAGGATATGATGTTCTTTAATCGATACCGGACGGCAATTCTAAAAATAGAGTGGAGAGTAGCCCTATGAAGAAAATTATGGTTACACTGCTTGCGATAATTGCACTAAGCACCTTGGCGGCGTGCGGCAGCTCGAAAGGAGCAATGACTGCAGGTGACAACCACGGATCCGGGCATGGGGCCAGTCATGGGCAGGCTAGTGCCGGTAATACTAACAGCGGGGCATCCGCTATGGATAAGCTTAAGGCTTCATTTACTTTTGGTGATGGTGGAGTAAATGCCAATCAGGATACAGAAATAACGATACAAGTAACGGCTGAAGACGGTACCCCGGTTAAACAATTTAAAGAAAATCATGAAAAGCTGATGCATCTCATTGTTGTCAGTCAGGATTTATCTTTCTTTAACCATATTCATCCCGATTATCAGGGCAACGGCAAGTTCACGGTAAAAACCCGGTTTCCCTCAGGAAGCAAGTATAAAGTAATTGCCGACTTCATCCCGGATGGAGGCTCCAATCAGACCAAAAGCGAATGGCTGCAGGTCAAAGGACAGGAAGCAGCGATAGCCGAAGTGCTGCCCGACCTCAATCGTATCAAGCAAATCGGAGATAAGGAAGTTGAGCTCAAGCTTAGTGGAACCAAAGCGAAGGAGGAAGTTACTTTAACGTTCAACATTCGGGACGCGGCAACGAAGAAGGGGATCAATAACCTGCAGCCCTATCTAGGTGCGGTAGGACATGTGGTCATTTTATCCAAGGATGCTGAGCAGTACCTCCATGTTCACCCTGTGGATGAAAAAGCGTCAGGACCGGATGCGAAATTCGCTACAACGTTTCCGCAAAGCGGCATCTACAAAATATGGGGCCAGTTCCAGCATGAAGGTAAAGTATTCACTGTACCGTTTGTAGTAGATGTGAAATAAATGATGTGAAACCGACCATCCCAAGCTTGATGAGGGGATGGTTTTTTGTTTTTGTTATCCGCTTAAGCTTGAACGCCCAAAAAAGACGGGCGCTATGAAATAGGCCCGCGGATATCTTCATATAAGGCTTGCAGCTCTTCCTTGCTGTCAAAAATGTTCAGCCAATCGAAGACGGCGAAGGAGAAGTCTACGAAAGCGCGGCCGGTAGCAGTAATCACATGTCCGTCACGGACAACCCGCTGCTGAAGAAATTGGTCGCGTGGAAAAGGGTCGCTTACGCCGAGGCTTGCGATAGAAGCCGGTGAGCAGGAAGTAGTGAAGCTGTGACGGTCCAATATGCCCGCACGGCCAAGAAACTGAGGGCCGTTGCAGATCGCAGCAAGCAGCTTACGCTCCCGGTCGAGCTGTTGAATAAGCTGCGTGAGCTGAGGCGGTTGCTCTGTAATCGGTCCTCCCGGTATCAGCAGCGCCTCTACATCCGGGTAGTCGAAGGCATCTTCAATCGTAGCAGCTGCCGTATAAATAAATCCGGATTGGCTGACGAGAGGATTCCGGTCACTGCCAATGGTAATGATCTCTTTATTACCGACAGTCAGCAGGCGGTGGAAAGCGAACATGACCTCGAACTCGGCCATATTTGGATAAATAAAACATAACACTTTTCCCATTCGTTATCATTCTCTCCTTTTAAAAGAAACCTTCTTTTATGCGCTAATGGGGCGGTCCATCCCCAGCTCTTCATAACTGCACATACCTTGCTCAAGCGCATTCTGGCGCAGTGCCAGGTACAACTCCGCTTTTGTTGCATTGTCATAAGGCAATACAAATAAGGTGCCGACGAACAGCGCTAGAGTCCCCAACAGATACCATCCTATAAAAGAAAGATCCAATACAAACATATCGATCTTTTGGCCTGCTGTCATGTTCTTACTTAATTCAACGGCCCGCTTATACCCGATATTCGGATTATCTCCCAAAATATAAGGAACAAGGCTGTACGCATACGTTTTAACAATACCTGGAATGATGAGCAGCAGGAACCATAAGAAGGTGAGAAAGGCGCGCCACAGCATAGCTTTTATAATATCAAGATATCTCGCTTTGGTAAAAGCGAATCCGAGGTTGTTCATGTTGACATCATTCTGCGCGGCCTGGGAGAAATAACGTCTCGCCCCAACTTCAAGCGGAAAACCGAGAAGAATACGAAAACCTAGAGCAAATAAGATGACAACAGCAGCAACAATGATGATGATTATAAGAGCCACCAAAGGGAAGTCTTCGTTACCTGGAGAATGGAAGCTGGAAGGCCGATTAAAATTGAAATTAAAGGACCCGCTGCTGGAACCTCCGACAAACGCAACAATAAGACTAACTAAAAATGCTTTCCAGTAGGACAATCTGAGCACATCTTTGGCTCTTGCTTTGAGAACCTTGCGATCCCACATGTGTATCCCCCCTAAGACTAATTTTGTTTGTTAAAGTAGGCAGTCCTAATAACCGCTCCTTGTAATAGTACTTACTTCCAGCCAAATTATACCATAAAATGCAGTCCGTAGAGCATCAACTTGTGGTGGGAGGTTATATTGCAGGATAATTGTTGTTATACTGGAAGAACATCATGAATGGTTTGTTTTCCGCTTAAGCCCTTTTTATAAAATAAGATTGGACTTCGATGAAAGGTGGTAATGATTGTGGGATTAAACAAAGAGCAAACGGTGATAGGTTTAGTAGGTACAGGTGTAATGGGGAAAAGTATGGCCGGTCATTTCATTAAAGCAGGCTTTGAGGTTCATGTTTACAATCGTACGAAAGCCAAAGCAGAGGAGTTGCTTGAGCAGGGAGCCAAGTGGCAGGATTCCCCTGGACAATTAGCGCAGCACTGTAATGTTATCATTACGATGGTAGGCTTTCCGAGCGATGTGGAGGAAGTGTATTTGGGTGAGCAGGGGATTCTGCGTAATGCGAAGCCGAACAGCTACCTTATTGATATGACGACATCCAGCCCAGCGCTGGCAGTGAAAATATATGAAGCAGCTCTTGAGCAAAAGATGATATCCTTGGATGCTCCAGTTTCCGGCGGTGACGTAGGAGCTAAGGAAGCAAGGCTGTCTATTATGGTGGGCGGAGCTAAGGAAGCGTTCGATGCTGTGCTGCCGTTGTTCGAAATCATTGGAAAAAACATTGTGTACCAAGGACAAGCCGGAGCTGGTCAGCATACAAAAATGTGCAATCAGATTGCTATCGCAAGCAACATGATCGGCGTATGCGAAGCCCTCGTGTATGCGAAAAAAGCAGGATTAGACCCATCCACCGTGTTGAAAAGCATTGAGTCTGGAGCAGCGGGCAGCTGGTCGCTCAGTAACCTGGCACCGCGTATTATTGCTGAGAACTTTGATCCAGGCTTCTATGTGAAGCATTTTATCAAAGACATGGGAATCGCCTTACAGGCGGCAGAAGAAATGAAGCTGGACATGCCGGGCCTGTCATTAGCCAAATCATTGTACGAGCAGCTTGCGGCAATTGGCGAAGAGAACAGCGGCACTCAAGCATTGTACAAAATTATTGATAAGTAAGGAAAAAGACTGCTGTCCGTCTTAGGATTGGTGGGAGTAAGAGCAGGCAAGAGTAAGTGAGAGCAAGCAAGAGCAAGAGCAAGAGCAAGAGCAAAGGCAAGTAAGAGCAACTAGGGACAAGCAAGGCAAATGTTTGACTCATAAAAAGGACACGTGAATGGCGCTGTATGTAGCGCAACTCACGTGTCCTCTTTTATATATAAGTAGTTCGGCCTACTGGGGGTAACGCTACAAATGACTGTATTCATAGCCATACACTCCTTATATATAAGCTATGATATAACAAAGTGGCGGAACTGAGAGTTCCGTTATTTAATCGCTCTCATCCAATTAATGATCATAGCGGAAGCTATAATTCCGTTATATTTGGATAACATGGGGATTTTACCATAAAACGAAGAGATAGCGGAAGGAGCGGTTCCTCTATTTCTTCATTTCTATGCTTTTCTTGGAAATAAGGGAAAAATCATTTCCGCTGTTTATATAGAATCACTAATGAGGTAGCTGGAATTCAAGTAAGGTTTTAATCTAAGTGTCTACAGACTCCGAACTGGGATGCAAATGATTCAATTACTCCTCTACATAAGGAATAGTAAGTGGTCCCTGCGGGAGTACAGCCACACTCATCCCCTCGCCATATATTTTCTTGAGCTCGCTTAGCGTATCTGCAATGCTGCTCATAGGCTTCAGCATGGACTTCCTGATTTCCTCATCCGGCAGGGTTGATTGAACATAAACATCAGCCCACACTTGAATGACTGCCTGCTTCTGGACCTGCCACTGGTCGAACATTTGGAAATTCGGATCCTCGATCATATCCAACAGCTGCTGGGGGGTGTCGGCCATCTGTAGAATTTTCGAATAGTTGCCATGATTAGGGATGCCGTCTGAGCATTCAGCGGCACAGAGAATCGCTCCTCCTTGCTTGACGATTTTATGCGCGGCACTCATGCCCTTGACGGCTTGATATAGGTTCTGATCAAGCGGATAACCAGAGTTCGAGGTGATAACCACGTCGAACCGTTCCTCGCATCGAGCCATAGCATGCTGCTTCGTAAAGGCACAGCCTTCGGCATGCGCAGCGAACAGCTCGCCGGCAAAGACGCCGGTGATTTGCTTTTGTCCGTTGAGCGTGACGTTCAGCATGAATTCGGGCTTGCACATCAGGTTGATTTCGCGAGCCATCTCTTGCAGCGGATTATTGATCAGGTTGCCCCAGGTAGATAAGGGATTGCCGATCATCCGCGCATTGTGGAAGGTCATAATCGTCTCTAGACCAGCGATTCCAGGCATAATCCCCTTGCATCCACCAGAGAAGCCGGCGAAGAAATGCGGCTCAATGAAACCAGTGACGATGCGGAAGTCAGCTTCCACATAGGCTTTGTTTAAGTAGGCGTCACAGCCGAACGAGCTCCGTCCCACCTTGACCAATTCATCAGGCTCCTGACAATGATGATTAATCACCCGTACCTTGTCAACAACTGACTCACCGAGCATTTGTATGAATTCCTCGCGGGTTTGATCCCGGTGAGTGCCAGTTCCGTTAAGTATCGTTATCTGTCCAAGAGGAACATGAGGGAGCTCACTAATAATCCATGGAACCAGCTTATCATTGGGGGTAGGCCGTGTAATATCGCTTATGACTATGACGATCTGATCGGTTGCCTTAACCATCTCGTGTAAGGGTGGCGTACCAATAGGTTGGCGCAGCGCCTCAAGAACGGCTTGCTTCTCTTCGGCCACTCCAGGTATGTCATGCGGCTCCACAAGCACTGCATGATCGGGTACCTCAACAGATAGGCCATGCTTTCCATATAACAGCGTTGTTTTCAATGAAATCACCCCTTATATTGTTACTCTTTGGAGCCGTGCTGCTGATTGATGGCAGGAGCGTATGTACGAATGATCTGCTCGGCTGTCAGCTCCAGCAGCTCGGCTGCCCGATCCATTGCTTCTTGCAGTGTCATGGGTCCGTTCACGATGCTGTGAACGCTCGTAATACCGAGGTCATGCAGCGAATCGATGCCTGTGCCAACGGATCCAGCGAGCGCAACTGTGGGGATGTTCAGCTTCTTGGCTTCGAGGGCGATGCCCATTGGCGTCTTGCCGAAGGCGGTTTGGAAATCGATCTGGCCTTCGCCGGTGATTACCAGATCGGTTCCCAGCAAGTGCTCACGAAGCCCGGAATAGTGGATCACCACTTCGATACCGGGTTGGATCGAGGTGGGGAAGAAGGCGAGAAACGCACCGCCGATTCCTCCTGCCGCACCAGCTCCTGGGAGGTCATGCACGCGGGTACCGGTTTTCGCTTCAATGGTATCGGCCCAAGCAGCCATGTTCCGCTCCAGCTCTTGCACGATGTCGGGGGTGGCCCCTTTCTGCGGGCCATATACATGGGACGCACCCTTCGGGCCAATGAACGGGTTTTGCACGTCCGAAGCGATGAGGAAGCGGGACTCGGCGATGCGCGGATCCCACGCGCTATCATCAATGGCTGCGATCTCGCTTAGCGCGCCGCCGCCCCAGCGGACCGGGCTGCCCGATGCATCCAGCAGCCGCATCCCAAGCGCCTGCAGCATGCCGGCGCCCCCATCATTGGTGGCGCTCCCGCCAAGCGCCAATATAAATTCACGGCATCCGGCGTCGAGCGCCTGCCGTATCAATTCGCCTGTGCCGTAGGTGGTCGCGATGAGCGGGTTGCGCTGCTCGGCGGTGATGAGGCACAGGCCGGATGCACTGGCCATCTCGATTACGGCCACTCGCTGCTCCTGCCCTATTAGGCCATAGGCCGCTTCCACGGGCAAGCCGATCGGGCCGGTTACGACAGCGTCTACTTTCCTGCCGCCTGCGGCATGGATGAGACTGTCCATCGTGCCCTCACCTCCATCGGCAACCGGCACCTTTACAGTATCCGCTTCCGGAAGATACCGCTTAATACCTCGCTCAATAGCTGCTGCGGCATCGGCCGCGCTAATGCTGCCTTTAAATGAATCGGGAGCAATTACAATTTTCAATAGGAACGCCGCCTTCCTTTAATTTTTTCCTGGTATAGATAACGGGTTGATGCTGTTCAGCTTCTGGCTTCCGTCCCCTTACGGTTGATAAGTGAATGGTTGTTCGCAGACAGCTTTAATTCGCTGTGGCTCGGTGGGTTGCTTATACCGCTATTATATAGGAGGACAAATCAGAAAGAATTAGTTATAATATACAAAAAAATCATTGATATAAAACTATATATTTATTTATTTTACATAAAAATATTGGATGAAATTGGGTGGGTGTTAGGGATGCTTACTAAGGATATAGCCGAAAACATTGTGCGGGAGACGATGCATCGCTTGCACCGCAATATCAATATGATGGACATCGAGGGGGAAATTATTGCATCCGGTGATAGTAAGCGACTAGGGGAGCGGCATGAAGGAGCGCTGGAGGCGATTCGCACGGGCAAACCTCTGATTATTGATGAAGCGAACCGGATGCATTGGAAAGGAAGTCTGTGCGGGATTAATGTCCCCATCGTGTTTCGAGAGCAGATAGTTGGAGCTATAGGCATTACCGGTCAACCCGAGGATGTCTCCGAATTCGGAGAAATCGTGAAGATGACGACGGAGCTGATGCTCAACCAGAGGATTTTGACGTCTCAGCAGGAATGGCGAAACCGGGCAAAAGAAGCCATATTGGAAGAATTGATTAAGATGGATTCAGATTTTGAAAAAGTCGATGATCGATTGCAAATGCTTAACCTCCGACTAAAGCCTGCTTATTATGCTTACATTCTAGAAACGAATCAGGATGTGGCCTACAACGAACAGCTGGTTCGAAAAATAGAGGAAATGACCGGAGTGGGGCAGGCTTTGGTATGCGTAGTCGGCCCTGGCAAAATTGTCATCCTCCTGTACGGTATTACCGAGGGGAAAGCGGCGGATAAAAGAGAGCGGCTGTGTGAAATGCTGCTGCACTTGGGAGTCTCTTTCCGTGTAGGATATTCTCTCCCGACAAAGAACCGTGCGGATATTCCGGCTGCCTTTCGGGAGGCTGAGTTTGCGCTGCAGTTTGGGGGGAACGGGAACGGGATGACCTCTTACGCAGGCTTCGAGCCTCGGGCAATTGTTGCGCAGTCGGATGCAGGGAGCAAAAATAGATTTGCGGAGCGACTTCTTGGGGAGCTGCCCGAGACGCTCATCGAAACACTGCAAGCATTTTTGGATTGCAGCATGAGCATCCAAGAAGCCGCGCAATCGCTCTATGTTCATAGGAATACGATGATCTACCGACTTAAGCGGATTAAAGAGCTCACAGGCTGCGATCCGCAAGTGTTCACGGAAGCAGCGGCGCTGCAGATGGCTCTATGGATTGACTGGGAACGCAAGCATAAGCATAAGCAGAAGGCCGATCTAGTTGAATAACATGACAGAAGGAGTGGGCAGTGGCCCCAGTTTTTTGTACATTATATCTTCAGAAACTAATTTTTGAACCCCGTTGCATAGCTAGATAAAGAAAAAAGATATTGAAAAAAATGGAAAATAACTATACAATCATCCTAGCAATTAAAACGGTGGGTTACTGGCGTAAACGTGGATAACCACGAGGGAGCACACTGATAATCGGCCGTACGCCTGGGCAAAGTATTTGATCAATGATCAAGTACTTTTTTTGTTATAGAGGTTGTTCTAAAAAAACGAGAGGTCAGGTGTTCGTAATGAAAATGGCATTTGTATTATTTGATCAGATGACAACCTTGGATTTTAGTGGTTTTTTCGAAGCTGTGACGTGGTTGAAAATCTTAAATGCAATGGATAACGTATCATGGGATCTCTGCTCTACAAAAGAAGAGATCAAGGACGATCGGGGCATGACAATAAAAATAAATCATGTTCGACCCGACTTATCAGCGTATAATTTATTGTTTATCCCAGGAGGAATGGCCACAAGACAATTACAATATGATAAGGATTTCGTATCTTGGCTGCAAACAGCTCAGGATGTAAAATATAAAGTTTCAGTTTGTACGGGTGCCTTACTTTTGGGGGCAGCTGGATTTCTAAGTGAAAAAAGGGCAACGACGAATCCATCCGCTTACGAGTTATTGGTACCTTATTGTTCAGAGGTGGTTAAAGAGAGAGTGGTGAGGGATGGAAATGTTTTTACTGGCGGGGGAGTATCCACATCGATTGATTTAGGACTTTATGTAGTCGAATCTTTAACGAATGCTGAAATAGCCAATAAGGTTAAACAAGTTATGGATTATCCTTATTATCAAACAGGAAGTTTTATGTGAAAAGATGATGAAACCAAACTATCAAAAATCCCCTTACGCTAAACTAATAGCGGCAGGGGATTTTTTTATATAAACCATGTGTCATTAGAACTTCAATATCATGTTGCTAAGCGATCTGTATTGGTAGCTTTGGTGTATCAGCTCAGGCTTCCGGTGCTTGTCGCCAGCTCCCATAGCTAGGAATAGAGGCAGGAAATGCTCTTGATCCGGGGTGGCGTCTTTGGCATGGGGAGCAAGTCTTTCGTAATCGAACAGAGAGGTGGTATCCCAGCTCTGTATGTGTTGAATCATCCAGTCATCGAATTCCTTGGCCCAGCTGTCAACGCGATCCGGCTCACGCAGATCTAGTTTACGGAAGTTGTGAACCGTGGCTCCACTGCCAATAATGACGATGTTGCGCTTTTCTGCAAGCACGGCCAGCGCTTGACCGATGCTGTACTGCTGTGCCGGCGGCAGCAATGGGTTTACGGACAATGCAATAACCGGAATATCTGCTTCAGGGAATAAATGCCGCAGTATAACCCAAGCCCCATGATCCAAGCCCCGAGTAGAATCATATTGTGCGGAAATTCCAGCTGATTCAAGCAGTGCATGAACTTCCTCGGCAATCGCCTTGGAGCCAACTGCCGGATATTTCACACGAAATAAGGCATCAGGAAAGCCACCGAAATCGTATATCGTTTCATAAGTTGTGTCCGTATAGGTTAGGGATTGCTCCCTTTTCTCCCAGTGGGCACTGAACAAAATAACCGCCTCAGGCTTGCCCAGCTGTTCTCCCAACCGACGTATGTCTTGTGTGTAAGGTATGTCTTGAAGAGCAAGCATAGGCGATCCGTGTCCGATAAAATAAGATGCTCCCATTATTGTTACCTCCTTAATGATATTGATTCAATCGATTTATATAAATAGTTCATGTTCCGAAAGAAGCAGCTGTCGATCAAGCTGCCAATGATGCTGCCGTCGTCTTACGCTTTACGTGCAAACAGAAGTCGGTCGATTCCCCAGCCCTTCATAGGGTCAACAGTAAGACTTAGAGCAGCCAGCATGTAAGCAAGCTCCAATTCAAAGCCTGCAGCTTGAGCGTTGCCCAAGAGCCCCATAGGCAGCTTCACTACAATGATAGCCCCAATCATCAACAGAACATATGCGATGGATATATAACGAGTCGCGAAGCCTAAAAGTAATGCCGCACCGCCAATTAACTCTAAATAAGCGACAACATATGCAAAGAATCCAGGTAAGCCGATGCTGCTAAACCACTCCGCGGTATTACCTAATCCCATTTGGAATTTGGCAACCCCATGTCCGATAAACATTACACCTAATAGAATACGTACAATTGTATAAATAATACTGCTTGCTTGATTCAATATTTTCTCCCCCTATAACTTTAAAATAGTAAGTTGATTACTTTAAATAAAATTTATCACGAAAATAGGGTCAGTGTCAATATAAATATATGTAAAATATAATTATTATTTGTATTACTAATATTCAAATCGTTTTTTTAACAGTAATGCCCAAATGGCGACACGGACTTTTTCGATTAATAAAAAAACTGCCCCATACCTGTTAAGGTCGAGCAGCTCTCTAGACTTCAGTCTTTTCGATTTTCATTATAGCTGGCGATCAATATCACAGCCGTTTCTTCGCCAATATTGGTTACTTGGTGAGGAACGAATGATTGCCAGGAGAAGGTATCGCCTTCCTCAAGGATGTATTCGTCTTCCCCCTGTTTGGCGAGCAGCTTTCCTTTTAGCACAAGATGGCATTCCACCCCCTCGTGGACGCTTAACTCCAAGTTAGAAGGGGGACCTGGGGGCACCTCGATCAGCAGCATGCGGAGCCCGCCCTCCTGACCAAGATGCTCTACTTTTAATTGATCCTTGTACATGCTGAAGGTGCGCTCTTTGTTGCGTACCACCTTCATTCGCTCCTCCTGCTTCAACAGAAGGAAGGCAAGCGGAACCTGCAAAACACCGGCAATTGAATCCAAGGTAGCTAAGGAAGGCGAGGTTTTATTGTTTTCGACCAGACTCATGAAACCTTGTGACAGGCCGGTTGCTTCACATAATTGCCCAATGGTAATTCCTTTTTTTTTGCGGATAGTTCTTATTGCTGCACCGATTTCCATCTTTCCAGCTCCATTTGTTTGAAAATGTATCGTATTTGTTTCCATCTTAGCGAAACCGCGGCAGGAAATCCAGAACTTCGACTAGGAGTTTGTCTAACGAAAGCAAAACCATGAATATTATTTCACAAGGCACGAATGCCTGCTCTTCGAATGAAAATCGGTTCAGCAGCTTTTTTTATATCTATCCGTCACCTAAATGTGTTTTAATAATACTAATATAACAAACGGAAAAGACCTAGATGCCCGTACAGGGTAGGCCAAACAGGGTATTGTCGGAGGGACGGCTTATGAGCATGATTGCAGTTTTGGCAGGTTCAGGCATACTGATGCTGCTTGGTTTGATTCACTTGTATTGGGCGGCAGGAGGCAAATGGGGCACGAAGGGAGTGCTTCCAGTGAGAGAAGGGGAGACAGAGCCGTTATTCGAGCCACGGCCAGCAGGAACGGCTGTCATTGCCGTCATTCTCTTTGCGATCTCAATTATGGTTCTGGCTCATGGCGGTTTGCTGCCAGGGTTTGGACCCAATGTGGTGACAGGCTGGGGCTGCACGATTTTCGCAGCGGCATTTCTGCTGAGGGCTATTGGGGATTTTCGTTATCTTGGTTTTTTCAAACGTGTAAAAAGCACGCGGTTCGCCGCTATGGACACACAGCTTTACAGTCCGTTGTGTTTACTGATGGCCGTGTTGTTGTACTTGGCTTCACTGTAGGACATACAACGATAAAGAAGGCCGCTCCTCAATATGAGGAGGGCCTTCTTTTCACGCTATAGGCTGCAAAAGGTATACAAGTTACTGCTGTTCCACTCGGTGATACGGTTGCTAGCCGTGCCTTTATGTAGCCAGTACTATACTCGAATGCCGCACTCTTTTACCAAAGTTGGCCAATGTAGGACGAACTTATCTTTCCACTTGTCTTCCGGCAATTCATTGATCCAATTCGAGATTTGATCGAGCCCCATGTCCTGCAACTTATGCATGACCAGCTCTTTTTCACAAAGTTCATCTGTTGCTAGCACGAACAATCCCTCCAAATGAAAGTATTCTCAACAAAACATTATATGCAGCAATATGGGAAGATGTGACATCTTGCCAAATATTTTTTCGATATCTCAGTAGCGGTAATCGTTTCACCAATAGGGATATGGAAAAAAGACAGCGGCTCCCCAAGAAGGAAGCTGCTGTCTTTCTTTATAAGCTAAAGCTAATGAGTTCGAATTAAATCTCGAACGAGCTTTTCAAGGATACAATGCGGTTGTAAACATGCTTGCTCGCAGAGGTGTGCTTCGGATCGACATTAAAGTAACCGTGGCGGAAAAATTGAAGCTTGTCATGGGGCGTGGCATCCTTCATATTCGGCTCCACATAGCCACTGATAATTTGCAAGGAGTTAGGGTTAATGCGGTCGAGGAATGAGTCCCCCTCTTCCTTGGCGTCATCCATAATGAGCGGTTCGTATAGACGGAACTCGGCAGGGATCGCCTGAGTAGCTTCCACCCAGTGGATTGTCCCTTTGACCTTGCGCCCGGTAAAACCGCTGCCGCTCTTCGTTTCCGGATCATAGGTGCAATGGATTTCTGTTACATTGCCCTCTGCATCCTTGATGAACTCATTGCACTTGATGAAATAGGCATTCTTCAAGCGGACTTCGTTGCCAGGGAACAAGCGGAAATATTTATTCGGCGGGTTCTCCATAAAGTCGTCCTGCTCAATATAAATTTCACGTGAGAACGAAATTTGGCGGTTGCCCATTTCTGGATTCTCGGGGTTAATCTCAGCATCCAATTGCTCGACCTGACCTTCCGGATAATTCGTGATGACAACCTTCAGAGGGCGCAGCACAGCCATAGTCCGCGGAGCTTTCAGCTTCAGATCCTCACGGATAAAATGCTCCAGCATCCGCTCATCCACAATGCTGTTGCTGCGAGTAACTCCAGCCTCACGAACGAAAGTACGGATCGATTCAGGAGTAAAGCCTTTGCGGCGCAAACCGGAAATGGTCGGCATCCGAGGATCGTCCCATCCGTCTACGATATTCTCATCCACAAGCTGCTTCAGAAATCGTTTGCTCATGACGGTATTGGTTATGTTAAGCCGTGCAAACTCGTATTGCTTCGGCTGGTTGGACATTTCACATTCTTCGATGACCCAATCGTAAAAAGGACGTTGGTCTTCAAATTCCAAGGAACAGAGGGAGTGGGTAACTCCTTCAATTGCATCTTCAAGCGGGTGGGCAAATGTGTACATCGGGTAGATGCACCATTTATCACCTGTATTATGATGGGTGGTATGGGAAATACGATAGAGGGCCGGGTCGCGTAAATTGATGTTTGGTGACGCCATATCAATTTTCGCACGCAGAATTCGTTCGCCGTCCTTAAACTCACCGTTGCGCATCCGTTCGAATAAATCCAGATTTTCTTCAACGCTGCGGTCACGGTGAGGACTATCCTGACCTGGCTGCGTTAAGGTTCCACGGGTAATGCGGATCTCTTCAGCAGACTGATCGTCGATGTAGGCTTTGCCTTTCTTGATCAGAAGCACTGCGCGATTGTACATTTCTTCGAAATAATCTGAAGCATAGAACAAAGCATCCCACTCGAAGCCGAGCCAGCGGATGTCTTCTTTAATAGATTCAACATATTCGATATCTTCTTTTACTGGGTTCGTATCGTCGAAACGAAGATGAGCTCGGCCCTTAAATTCGTCAGCCAACTCGAAATTAATGCAGATTGCTTTGGCATGCCCAATATGCAAATAGCCGTTGGGTTCAGGAGGGAAGCGGGTAACGATATGATCGACTTTGCCGGAATTTAAATCTTCAATAACAATGTTTTTGATAAAATTAGATGATGCAGACGGGTTTTCCAACACAATCAACCTTTCTCAGTAGATTAAGAAAGTATAAGCTTAGCTTTATACTTTATCCTCGCGTAGTAGTTTATTATCATATAATACACAAAAACGCTGTGAAATATAATGGTTGCTTCTCTGAATCTATGATTTTTTTGGCGAATGCTTAGATGCTTGTACCAAAAAAGAGCTGCCAGGGCAGCTCTCAAACTGTAATTGCTATTCCAGCTCCCCATCATTTTGCGCAGCTTGGCCACCTAGGATGGTGAGTCTTTTTCCATAAAACAGGAAGGGCTTTTGTAGAAAGAAAGAAGAGCTATGCATTTTCACGTGGAAAGCACATATACTTTGACATTTCTTTTGACGCCAAAATTGAGTGCTTGTCCAACATCATCCATAAAGACATCGATTCGCGAACCCCTGACTGCTGATCCAGTATCCTCCGCCGTACGAATGCCGACCCCGTCAATGTAAACCGTCGTTCCAATAGGGATAATTGAGGGATCAACCGCGATAGTTCTTCCTTCCTCAGCTTTACTGCCACTATAGGTGATTCCATACTGAGGATGGGAAGCTGTTTTGCCAGTTGATTCAATGCCTGCTGTATAGGCGGTAAGTGTGGAGCTTAATACTCTCTTGATAGTTTTGCTCTGTCCATCCGGCAGGGGAATAGCTGTGTCTGAATTGGGAATTTGCAGCTGCTGTCCTACTGTTAGCCGTTTGGGGTCTATAGTATCGTTTAATGCCATCAGGGAGGGGAGCGACACGTTGAATTCTTTTGCAATTTTATATAGCGTATCCCCGGCATTCACCTGGTAGTTCAATGGCTGCGGTATAACAACTTCTGCCTCCGGAACAGGGTCCGATTCAGGAATAGAGCAAGGGCAGTAAATCGGGCCATAAGCAAGCTCATTCATGTCGTACGCATCCTCATCATAATAGTAAGCGAAGGCTTGCAAGGCAGTACCTGACATACAAACAAGTAAAACACCAAGTATAAGAATGAATCTTAGCTGATGCATATAGTCTCAAATCCTCCCTTTTCAAATCGTAATAATAGAGTCATTAATAGAGTTCTAATACTAGATTTGCCGGATTTACTGGAATGTAAACCTATCAAGCTACTATTTACCCAACATATTTGGAATGAATCGTAAAGGATATATATGAAGTCGGTACATAATTTCCCATAAAGTTGCGATATTGCTCCCGCATTGTTTTGTTAGGATGAAGTTGTGAGAGGCAAGTCCTTACACCATTTCAACTGCAAAGGAGCAATGTAAAATGAAAAAAGCATGGCATTATGTAACCGCAGGTACATTGATGTTTTCACTAACTTTAGGTCTTGTTGGAGGTGCCTCGGCTGAAACCGCAGGCCAAATTTCAAAGGTACAGGCGGTTGAGTCTGTCAGTATTTCAATGAATGCATTGAATGGGGAAGCGAAGCCGGTGTTCATGTATCGGATAGCTCATCCAGGACTGTTGCAGAATGAAGCGCATGAACGTAAATATTTGCAAATGCTGGTCAAGGCCTACACCCCGGCGGATGAAGCTGCTTGGTTAGCTGCATTCGAAGGACGTAAACAGGTTGAAGAGCAATTCCCTAAGATGTCTTCGACCCGTGCAATCAAGGTTACTGAGGCTGCTAAGCTTCAAAAGCTGGACAAGAATATCGTACCTTCCTTAACAGAGGTTGGGGAGCATGGTATGGAAGTTGTGGCTCCGAATGAAGGACAGGAAGGGAAAAATTTATTTAGCGTTCGTTTGAATAAATCCACTAATTCCGAAGTCGGGACTGAGTCTACAGGGGCTATTTTTCCATTGGATGCAGTGGTTTCGGATGGTATAATTAGCACACAAGAATCAGAGGCTTCACCGCAACTTAAACTGCAAGTGGATTTCACTAAAGCGGTGGAAGCGGATGATAGCTCGGCAATCAAGGAGCTGCTCCCCAAGCTGTTGAACGACTATAAAGAGAAGACTGCACAGATGAGTAAAGCGCTAGAGATATCTAAAGAGAATCAAGAGCAAGAGAGCCGGAAGTAGGCAATCCGAAGAAGGACGTAACGTAACGGTTGCGTCTTTTTTTCCATGGTTGATCCAAGCAAAGGATAAGCTGTTTGTTATTCTTTGCTTGGATCAGCCATGACAAACGTGTTCATCCCTAAGGACGGCATAACCGTTTATTGGAGGGATAGGTAAAGGGGAGAGCGAAGGTGTATCGTATTTATTTGGTAGAGGACGAACCGAATTTGAATCAGGTGCTGGCTTCTTATTTACGTAATGAGGGTTGGGAAGTAGAGACCTTTGTTGACGGAGGAGAAGCTCGCAAGGCGATAAGAAATCGCCCTCATTTGTGGATTCTGGACATCATGCTTCCGGGGGTGGACGGCTACCAGCTGATCAGGGAGATCAAGGCTGATCAGGAGAGGCTGCCGGTTATTTTCATATCTGCCCGCGATGCTGACATAGACCGAGTTGTGGGGCTGGAGCTCGGAAGCGATGATTATTTACCTAAGCCGTTTCTGCCGCGTGAGCTGGTGATTAGGACTCGCAAGCTGTTGGAGCGTATTTACACGGATCGTCATGAACTATCCGTAGATTCTTCTAGCGTGCATACAATTCATATGTTGCCCCCGTACCGAATCGATGAGCAGGAGAGAAGAGTGATGGATGAACAAGAAAACCGTGAGCTGGAGCTGACTTCCAAGGAGTTCGATCTGCTTGTTTACTTTGCTGTTCATGCAGGACAGCTGATGGAGCGAGGGCAAGTGCTGGATTCCGTCTGGGGAGATGATTATTACGGCTCGGACCGCGTAGTTGACGATCTGGTTAGGCGACTTCGCAAGAAAATGCCCCATCTCCGTCTGGAGACGGTGTATGGCTATGGCTACAGGATGGTGTTGAAGCTATGAAAAATGTGCCTCTTGCCCTCAAAATATGGCTCGTCATCACGGCGATCACTTTGTGCTTGTTTACATTGCTTGCTTTTTTATTACCGTGGACTCTGAAGGGCTTCTTTACTGAGCAAATTTACGATATATTGCTGGATTCCCAACGGACTGTACCTAGTGAGAATGCTATGAAGGCTGTATCGATTACGGCTGCCCGACCTGTAGAGGCTGTAGGGCGTGTCAATGTTATTCCTAAGGAGAGCTTGCAGAATGATCAGCAGGTTCAACAGAAAACGACAATGAGGTCTGCAATCCGTGTTGACCCGATAGCTGGACTAACAACAGAAGCAAGCAGTGTTATACAAAATGCAGAGCCAACAGAGGAACGACAAGATGGACTTCAAGCTGAATCGACTGCTGTTCCGAGCAGAATGATGAGGGTAATCCAAACAGCCGGGCAGCCGTTCTCCATAACCCTTAGGCCACCTGCCGGACCTGGCATTCAACATATGGTTATGCTGAATGGAGGTTTGGTAAGCAACACGGAAACAACGGTCCCTGTACCGTTTGTTGAAGCTATTGAGCAGGATGCGGAGATGCAAATGGATACGGTTCAGACCTACAACCGCAGCATTGATGACCGCACGATGTTTTACGTTATCCGCAAAGAGCAATTGGAGGGGCAGTCTGGCTTTATGGTTTCATATGCTTGGAGCAATTATCGTAACGATTTGGTCATGACCATGTTCCAACGCCTGATACTGCTTATGATGGTTCTTATCGTCGTTAGTTGGATTCCTTGCTTATGGCTTTCCCGTTACTTGTCTCGGCCCCTTGTGCTGATGGAACAGCAGGTGGGACGAATTGCAAAGCGGGATTGGCATGAGCCGTTTGTACTCAATCGCAAGGATGAGATGGGACGGCTAGCGTTAGCCTTTGAAGCGATGCGTGAACGATTGGTCCGACAGGATAAGTCACAGCAATTTTTCCTGCAAAATATTTCCCATGAGCTGAAAACGCCGGTCATGGTTATTCACAGCTATGCGCAGTCCATTCTCGATGGTATTTACCCAAAAGGAACTATTGCGGACAGTGTGGAGACCATCAAGAGCGAAGCGACACGGTTGGAAAAAAGAATCCACGATCTGCTGTACTTGAACAAGCTGAATTATTTATCGGCGCGGGAAAGAAAGCTTTTCACCTTTGACCTGTCTGTTGTCATTGGTGATTGTGTTGAACGATTGCGTTATCGTCGGCCAGAGCTTGATTGGGAGGTTGAGTTGCCTGTAATGGAGGTCGAAGGAGATTCGGAGCAATGGGGAGTTGCTATCGAGAATGTACTTGATAACCAGCTCAGGTATGCCAAATCGAAGATATCTATTACACTAACCCCTTCTAAGGATGGAACTGCCGCATCACAGGATACGGAGCAAGCAGGTGGGTCGGCAAATAAAGGGATTCGCTTATGGAATGATGGGCCGCCGATTGGAGACGCGCTGAAGGCCAGCCTATTCGACCAATTCCAGACTGGACCGGATGGTCAATTTGGGCTTGGTTTAGCTATCGCTAAGCAGATTCTGGAGGCGCACCAAGCACAGATTAGAGTTAGTAATGAGAGCGAGGGCGCCGGATTTATTGTTGTACCTCATTTCGGTAAGCTTGAGAACCTCGGGAAGCCATGATTATAATGTCTTAGCTGTAGAAAGACCACTACTCGAAATGGAGCAGTGGTCTTTCTGTTAGTTACTGACTAGGAAATGCCTTATAAATTTGTTATAAGAATGTCCCTCGATTTTTCTTTATTGATCCTTTTGGTGTATGGTAACAATAGGAATAGTTTAGACGAAAGAAAAAAGTTGCCGTGAGGTGAAGGATCTATGGAGAATTGGATCGTCGGGGTATGGAAGACGATAAATATTTGGATTCCAGTCATTAATCTACTGTTTGCAGCAGCTATCATTTTTCTCGAAAGACGCAATGTTGGAGTCACCTGGGCATGGCTGATGCTGCTTCTGCTGCTGCCGTTTTTTGGATTCATCATTTATATTTTTCTGGGCCAAAATCTGGCCAGGCAGAAGGTATATCGGATCAGGGCAAGAATGGAGAGACAGGTTCGCCAGCAGATGGCTGTACAGGAGCACACTATCCAGGAGGGCACCTTTCATTACACCGATTCTATCGTGAAGCAGTACGAGCATCTCATTTATATGAATCTAATGAACAGCGCCTCTCCACTGACGCAAAATAATGAAGTGACTTTGTTTATCGATGGAGTAAAGAAATTCGAGGCACTGCTGAATCATATTGCTCTAGCCGAGGAGCATGTTCATCTGCTTTATTACAAGGTGGGTAACGATGAGACGGGAAAACGGCTGCTCAAGGTGCTCACCGAAAAGGCAAAGCAGGGTGTACGGATACGGCTGCTTTATGATGGTATTGGATCCTTGGGTGTTAACAAGAAGCTGTTTCGGGAGCTAGTGGAGGCCGGAGGAGAGGTATGTCCCTTCTTTCCATCGAAAATTCCCTATTTGAATTTCAGACTGAATTATCGGAATCACCGGAAAATTGCTATCATTGATGGGAAATATGGATTTATAGGCGGATTTAACATTGGCGATGAATACTTGGGGTTAGACCGCAAAATCGGATATTGGCGCGACACGCATCTTATGCTCTATGGGGATGCGGTTCATCGCCTGCAGGTGCAATTTATGCTGGACTGGGGCGTCGCTTCGAATGAGACGTTGACGATAGATCCTGTATATTTCCCTGAGCTGGCAGCTACAGAAAAGGCCGCTGTGCAGATTGTATCCAGCGGGCCTAATTCCGAAAAACAGCAAATTAAGAACGGTTATATCAAGCTTATTTTTGAGGCAAAAAAGCGGATTTATGTTCAAACTCCCTATTTCGTACCGGATGATGGCATTCTTAATGCTCTGAGAATCGCCATCCTGTCGGGAATCGATGTACGCATTATGATCCCGAAAAAGAGCGATCATATGCTGGTCCACTGGGCTTCGCATGCGTATATGGGTGATTTATTGCGCGAAGGGGCTACTTGCTATTTGTATGATAACGGATTTCTCCATGCCAAAACGATCATGGTGGATGGCCAGGCGGCTGCAGTAGGAACCGCGAATATGGACCACCGGAGCTTTGAGCTCAATTTTGAAATTACGGCTTTCTTGTATGGTCAAGAAATCACGTCGCGCCTGGAGTCCACATTCGAGCAGGATATGGCGAAAAGCGAGCTGCTGACCTTGGAGACCTTTGAAAGAAGATGGCTGTTGACACGCGCCGCGGAGTCAATGGCAAGGCTGCTGTCTCCCATTTTGTAGCAGTTAGGATGCGATTTGATTACGGCCATTCATTTTGGCCTTGTACAAAGCTTGATCCGCCTGCTCTATCAGCTCGTTACGGTCGATCGACGACTTAGGGACCCATGCGGCGATACCAATGCTCATGGTTACATGCCCACTGACCGTGGATGCAGCATGAGGAATGGCTAAATCCTCTATGACTCGTCTCACCTTGGCAGCGAATTCATGAGCTGGAGCTTCCCCCGTATGGGGGAGAATGCAGACGAACTCTTCTCCGCCATAGCGTGCCGCAAAGTATCCGTGAGCTATCGCCAGCTGATCCAAAGCGGAAGCTACTTGCTTCAAACAAATATCACCGCCCTGATGTCCGTATGTATCGTTGTAAATTTTGAAGAAGTCGATATCCAGCAACAGGACAGAAACGTCCTTTGCTTGCTGAAGTGCTTGTTCCCATATCAATTGATAGCTTTCTTCGAAATAGCGGCGGTTGGCAATACCGGTTAGTCCGTCGATCATAGAAAGCTTTTTGAACATCTCGTTGGCTTCGTAGAGTTGGAGCTCTGCTCTTTTTCTTTCGGTTATATCACGGAACACCGTCATAATCGCAGGCTTGCCTTTGTAGTAAACCCATGCTCCTGAAGCCTCGACATTCATGTGTTGGCCGTCAAGCCGAATGTATACACGCTCGGAGGGAGGGGCTGAGGATTGATTTATCAGAATCTCCCGGTTTCGGATCATTACGTCTTCCGCCGAATCTGGGTGAAGCAGCTCTGTGATATTTTTGCCGATAAGCTCAGATACATGGGATGCAGCAAGCAGCTCCAGCGTCATCTGGTTCACATGTACGACGGTTCCATCACAGTGAATGATAATGCCGTCAGGCATAAACTTAATAAGCTTACGGTACCTTTCCTCACTCTCGATAAGCTCGCTTTCCATCTGCTTACGTTGGGTAATATCACTGCTCGTGGAAATGATTTCAATGACCTGTCCCTGATCTAAGATGGGGTTCAATGAGGTAAGGTAGGTATGGTTAGAATTCGTGTACTCGAATTGCTGGCGCTCTCCATTCCATGCACGATCGTATATATCCAAGATAAAGGAGGCACCACTAGGCCCGGCTAACTTATCAATGGATGTTCCTACAACCTGTTCAGGGGTGAATCCCAGATCATAAAGCATTTGCCCGTCGACAAGGGTACAAACATACTTCCCATCGATCTTTTTAAATTTCATGATCATGCCGTGCTGGTACCTTAACGTATCTGCTAATTCCTGTTTTAGAGATGAAATCTCATGTTCGGTCTGCTTGCGTGCGGTTATGTCTCGAATCATGCTGCTGAAGTAAAAGACGCCGCCGGCTTGCCAGCAATTGAGAGACATTTCAACCGGCAGCTCTGAGCCGTCTTTCCGCAACGCGGTTAGCTCAATGGTTTTGCCTGCGTGTGTATTCATCCCGAGCAAACGAAGCTGATAGCACGTATTCATATAAAATGAATGCAAACGCTCGGGAATGAGAATGGTGACATGACGACCCATCACTTCATTCCGAGTATAGCCATAAATTAGCTCTGCGCCTTCGTTCCATAGTTCAATATTCGAGTCATCGTCCAAAACGATGATAGCATCTTGAGAAGTATTAAACACGGAAGAGAACATGCCCTCGGCATTTTTTAAAGCCATCGTCATACTTATAAGAGGTATTAACTGTCGGGCGATAATCATTTCCTTAAGACCGAAGTGCTCTGGAATTTTGGAGGCAATAGTGATGATCGCTATAAGCTTATCGTTGTACGATATGGGCAGATGCAAGGAGGAACGGATTCCCTGCTTATGCAATGGTAAGTGGGCGGCCCCAAGCGGGAGCCCCTTGCTCCAATCGTCAAATAGGATGGGATCACCGTTGTATGCCTCTAGCACACCCTCCAACTCATTCGAGTCTAAAACATGGTTCATACTTTCATAGGATCCTTCCATATAGCGAAAAACAGTTCTATATCGGTTCTTCTCTGTCAGAACTACTTCACCGGCGTCGCAAGAAAATAGTGCGGCCATTTCTTTCATAGTAAGGGTAAACAGCTCAAGGGAGGTGTTCGTTTGCTTCATCTTGGGGATCAGGTCGGCAATTAGCTCGTTGAGGGTAGTTCTTTCGTTGTTTTTGATTAAAAAATGCAGCAGCCAAGCTGCTGTAATTCCACTTATCAGGACCACAGCGCAGTAAGGTGCAAGGATAGACCAAGCGCTGAAACCAAGAAGACTAAGAAGCCCAGTTGATATTACGATTAGGGTGAGGAGAAGGCTGTAAGCCCATTTTTTCCAATAGGATTTAACGTAAGTGCTAATAATTCCGCTGCCGAAGCCGATAATTGGTATAGTGAGTGCTGACATAAGATTAGCTAAATCCATTTGTCCAAAAATCAAAGTACGGCCCATAAACATACATACAGCAGCGACGAGGGCAGAGACCATACCTCCTGATAGCGCCGCTATAATAAGCAAAATATGTCTCATGTCGAGCAGGGCTGACGATTGGATGTGTACGCTGAAAAACATAATAATTACGCCCATCAAGCCATGGATAGAACCAAAGCCACATTTCATGAAGACGGATGAAGAGGGGGTCAGGTGCTTGGTATACAGCCGGTTTGAAAAGAACATAAATACAAATATCAAAGTAATTCCTGTAACAAACTCCTGCACCATTCGACACCCCTCCTTGTAAAAAATAGTTAAATGATACTAGTTCTTCTTTAGTACGACAAAATCCTACTTACTTTTTATAGGAAAAAGTCAAAAAATAATTAAAAAACGACAATTAAAGGGAAAAATATTCATTTCAATGAATTATTACCAAATGGGTTTAGCTGTTACGCGCACTATATACAAAAAAATGGAAAAAGGGAGCGGAGTAGAGAAATGAACAAAAAACTGGTACACGAAGATGAACAAACCTGGTATATCGTTTGCTTGGTAACGAGTATCTTGATTTATCTGAGCTTAATTTTTTCGATTATAGGGATTATCTACATAGCGATTGGATTGGTTGCAGCACTTGTTATGCACGGCTTAATGGTGGCTGGAGTCAGAAGCTCTGGCGTAAAGCTGTCGGAACGGCAGTTCCCGCAAATCTATGAGCGAGTGCAAGCATTGTGCCAAGAGATGGGGATTGCACAGGTGCCAGACGTGTACATTATTCAATCCGGCGGTGTTCTTAATGCGTTTGCTACCCGGTTTTCCGGGCGGAATTTCGTTGTGCTGTATTCAGACATTGTAGAGCTAATTGAGCAAGGAAATGAAGAGGAGCTAACCTTTGTGATCGCGCATGAGCTGGCTCATATCCAGAGGAGGCATGTGAGCAAGTTTGTGCTTGTTTTTCCTGCCATGTGGATTCCGTTTATTGGTAAAGCTTATTCCAGAGCTTGTGAATTCACGTGTGATCGGATAGCCACAGCTTACACGGGCAATGCAGAGGCAGCGGTAAATGCACTCACGATATTGGCGGCAGGCAAGCAATTATACCGCAGAGTGAACATCAATGAATTTCTAGATCAAAGCTACCAGGAGCGTGGCCTTTTCATAGCCTGGTACGAGCTTATTTCGACACATCCTCCGCTGCCAAAGCGGATTTCAGAGGTACTGCGGTTCCATTCGCAGCCTCAGTTATTTGGATATGATTCTCCGGGATTTGAAGAGGGCAGGTCATCGGGGATGTCTTCCCAGCTATAGGGAATAGAAAGCTTGCTTTTCACCCATATTAATTGAGGTATGGAAAGGAAAGGAGGCGAAACAGCGATGAGCAATAGTGATTCCAGCTTACAATCGCAAAACCCGATATCTCAAGCGCAAAATTCCGTCGAAACAGCGCATAACGCGGTGACTCAGGCGCAAAGCCATCCGAGCGAGCAGTTAATTGAGCAAGCGGAGACTGCTGTGCAGAGAGCGGAGAACGCTATCGAACAAGCGGGGCTGAGCCTTAATCAGCAAGCGGTTGATCAAGCTCGCTCCGATCTGGAGGAAGATCAAGCAGCTCTGCAAAGCTTAGAGAGCTAGCCGTATACATTCGTTTCGTGTTATGCATTATTGGAGTTGATGTTAAAGAAGGAAGACCTGCCAAACGGTTCATAACCGTAGGCAGGTCTTTCTTTGATTGAATATATGCTACAATAAAAGGAAAGTAATGTAACAGGTAGATAACCGGGAGGGGATACCGGTAGTTATGATTAGTGAATTTATCAATATCATAGAGCAGCAGCTGCTGAAGGAGCTAGAAATAGAAAGCGTCAACCCTCATGATCCTATAGAGGTTGAGGTTTTACCTAAGCCGTGGAAGCTGGTGGGAGCGGGGAATTATGCGGCTGTCTTAAGTCATCCCGATTATAGCGGCATGGTAGTAAAGGTGTATGCTCCAGGACGGCCGGGGATAGAGGAAGAGGTAGAGGTGTATCGGCGCTTAGGCAGGCATCCGGCCTACTCGGAATGCTTTCATGCGGGGAGCTCTTATTTAATTCTGCGCAGATTGAGCGGCATCACCTTGTATAATTGTGTACTGCGAGGCGTACCCATACCAAGACAGGTTATTGAGGATATCGACGGTGCGCTTGATTATGCGAGAAGCAAAGGCTTGAATCCACACGATGTGCACGGCAAAAATGTCATGCTCAAGGACGGCCGCGGTGTGGTTCTTGATGTATCTGATTTTTTGAAGGTAGAGCCTTGTTTGATGTGGGATGACTTGAAAAAGGCGTATGACCGTTTCTACTCTCCCGTTTTTTTAGGGCGCATGAAGGTACCGGGCTGGATGCTTACAGCTGTAAGGAAAGGGTACCGATATTTCAAACGTAAATGAGACGAGCATTTTGCTTGTAAAAGATCTTTTCCTATGTTTACTCATAACGGAGGGGCTCCTTCTCTGAATGGGTGGCGACTATTGTTTGATTTGTGCTCAGTTTGGGTAAAACAATAGTAGGACAGGCACATGCTTGGAAAAAGATCAGGCGAAAGAACGGCTTCTATTAATGAGACAGTAGAGGTGTGCTTCTAACAATACAATCAAACAAGGGAGTGTACGAAATGGCTAAAGTATTAGAGCAATCGAAAGCACTAGAAGAAGCGTTAAACCAGCAGGTGGCTAACTTCGGAGTCATGTACATCAAACTACATAACTTTCATTGGTTTGTGAAGGGCTCTCAATTTTTTACGCTGCATCTTAAATTTGAGGAATTGTATAATGAGGCAACCTTACATTTTGATGCGTTGGCTGAGCGTCTGCTCACGTTGGGCGGAAAGCCAGTAGCCACTATGCAGCAAATGCTGAAGGACTCTGCTATAAAGGAAGCGGCAGGCAACGAAAAAGCAGAGGATATGGTTCGTGCGCTTGTTGCAGATTTCAATAAAGTTAATCAGCAACTTAAGGAAGGAATGGATGTAGCCGAGAAAGCTGGCGATGAAATCACTGGTGATTTGTTTTTGGCTATTCACGCTAGCTTAGAGAAGCACGTATGGATGCTGAACTCCTTCCTAGGTTAAATAAAAAGCTTTTATGAAACATCCGATTGGGGATATACCTCTTTAGTTGGATGTTTCTTTTTGTTTGTGGGGATATGCATACGCTGTTCTGTAGGATCCGTAGAAGTCACTTTTGCTTTCAGTAATCTTTAAGCAAACTCTCAGATGTGCTTCATGTTGATGCTATACGCTTGAGGGGCGTGGACTAGAGGCCCTATGTTGATAGTTCGCAGCTTGTGTCCCTCTAATTTCGGGATGAACATGTGGAGGTTTGATAAGGATGAAGATGAAGGTAAATCGTAACCAGCTTATAGCAGGTCTTATTATGGTCCCGTTGCTGCTCAGCGGCTGCGGTAGCAAGCCGGCAGCTAATGAAACGGCTTCGGCAGATGCGAAGAATGGAGCCGCACCGGCGCAAAGTCAAGGACAGAATGGCCAACAGCCAGCAGGTGAGCAGAAGGCTCAAGCCGGTTCTCGCTCGGAGCGGACGCCGATGAATGAGAACGAAATGCGTCTGCGTACGATCTCACAGTCGCTGATTACCATCGACAAGACGGAGGGGTTAGCTTTTACGAAACAGCAGGCTGAGCAATTGCTTCCACTGGCCGAGGCAGCAGTTACGAAGAAAGAACTGACAGTCGAACAGCAGGAGACGATGCTGAAGGTGCTCACAGCGGAGCAAACGAAGCTGTATCAAAGCCGTGCAGACCAGATGAAGCAGCGAATGGGTGGATCAGGCGGTTCAGCCGGAGCAGACGGCTCGTCAGGTAAGGGAGCTATGACACAGGAGCAGAGGGATGCGCTGAAGGAGCAGCGGCAAGCTCAAGGCGGAGGCCAGAATGCGACAGATGGCAAGGATGGAGGCCGGATGCAGAAACAAGGCAACGAAGGAGCGGCGGCAGGCGCTGGCGGGCAAGGAGCTGGAGGTGCAACCGGACAAGGTGGAGCAGGAATGGGCGGCCCAGGAGGCGGCGGTGGAGCCAATGCCGGCCAGCAGCTTGTTGATCTGCTTAAGGCCAAAGTAAAGTAAGCAGAAATCTGCAAAGAATCGCGCACAAGCTTAGAGTACATAGCGCTGTTTCGGCTTGATGTCCCGAGACAGCTAGCTGTTGAGAGCAATCGGTTAAATAGGGATCGTATCAGTGGAAGCCGTTTAGGGCTGCCGCATGAGACGGTTTCTTTTTTTATGAAGGTGTAGTGGCTCGGATTGGCATTCATGATGCACCATTAGGTATAATAAGGAAAAAACAGATGTGAATGTTCAATAGAGGAGGATCTGCTATGGGTGGTTTATCTATGTGGATGGTTCTTGGAGTAACGTCCGTATTGCTTGCTTCGACGGGATGCATTGGGGTGCAGAATGGACAAATAGGTAAACCTCCGTCTTCAACGGCCCCGGCAACAGCTCCTGCGCAATCGGTTGGCAACAACAGCGGGGGCAAAGTACCAGAATCATCTGCGGGCGCGGAAGCTTCCGCCTCGATTCCTTATACCCGAGAGATTATCGCTTCTAAGCTGAATGTTCCATGGGACATGGATTTCGCACCGGATGGGCGCATTTTTCTAACGGAGCGTGGAGGGCTGATTCGGGTTATTGAGAAGGGTGTACTGAAGCCGGAGCCTGTCTTCCGTTTTGAGAAGCCACCGCTTTATAATGAATCGGAAGCGGGCTTGCTGGGGATTGCTCTCGACAAGAATTTTAGCAGCAATCATTACATGTATGTGTATCATACCTATCAAGAGGGCGGCCAAGCTTACAACCGACTGCTGCGCATGGTGGAGAGCGGCGGTAAAGCCAAGGTAGACAAGGTGCTGCTGGACATGCTGCCAGGAGACCGTATTCATGACGGAGGCCGAGTGAAAATAGGGCCGGATGGTTTGTTATACATCACGAACGGCGATGCTGCGCAATCATCGATTGCTCAAGATGCTGCCCAGCTTGGCGGCAAAATCCTTCGCATCCGCACGGACGGCACGATTCCTGCTGACAACCCGTTTCCAGGGTCCCCCGTGTACAGCTTAGGGCACCGCAATCCGCAGGGCTTGGCCTGGCATCCTGCCTCAGGTAAGCTGTTTAGCACTGAGCATGGTCAATCGGCTCATGATGAATTTAATCTTATTGAACCTGGCGCCAATTACGGGTGGCCACTCCTTCAAGGTGACGAGGCGCAGGTGCCTGCTAAGGACGCTTCCAAGAAGGGCCCTGGCCCATTAAAGATACCACTGCTGCACAGCGGGGATACGACTTGGGCTCCTTCAGGTATCACCTTCGTCACCAAAGGGCCGTGGAAGGGGAACCTCTTGGCAGCCAACCTGCGGGGGATGCAGCTGCAGAGGGTGGTGCTAGGCAATGACCAGGTTTCTGTGCAAAGGGTTGAGCCGTTGTTCAAGGATGACTTAGGCCGCATCCGGAACGTGGCGGAAGGCCCGGACGGCTCCATCTACATCATGACGAATAACCGCGATGGACGCGGCAGGCCAGGGGCAGAGGATGACCAGCTAATCCGGTTGAAGCCCACTTTTTAGCATTTACAACAAGAACGGAGAATGGTAACGGATGCAATCGTTAGAGTTAGGTACATTAATTAGCAATTTGATCGCTCAAGGTTCATTGATTCAAGGCACGTTCAGCCAAGTGAGGCGAACTGATCCGTCAGGATGCAGTAAGGTAACGGTCAAGCCGCTGGAGCTGAAAGGGACACTGCATTATCAGTTCAGCTCTTACTGTGGCACTAAAGTGCTGCATGATAATGTGCTGCCTGAAGAGGCAGCATCTCAAATAAACGCTCTGCTGGCGGATACTTTCCGTCAAGGGCTGCTGCAAGCGGAAGATGCTGATTACCAGGTGTTGATCAGTAAGAAAGGAAAGGCCGGTATTCTTAAGAAACCTCCGACTAAGAAGCAAGCCGCTGAGCTTACGCATAACCGCAAAAAGAACTACTTGCTCGAGGAAGGCACCCCTGTTCCTTTCCTTGTGGAGTTGGGCATCATGAACGCCGAGGGAAAAGTAAAAGCTCAAAAATACGACAAATTTAGGCAGATCAATCGGTTCATTGAGCTGATTGCAGACGTCGTGCCGCATTTGGCGAAAGACCGGACGCTCAATATCGTTGATTTTGGCTGTGGCAAATCGTACCTTACTTTTGCGTTGTATTACTATTTAAAGGAGCTACAGGGACTCGATATCCGAGTAATCGGTTTGGATCTTAAGGAGGATGTGATCCGTCATTGCAGCGGCTTGGCTGACAAATTCGGCTATGACCAGCTTCAGTTCCTTGTTGGCGATATTGCGCAATACAATGATTTGGAACGCGTGGATATGGTGGTTACTCTGCATGCTTGTGATACAGCTACTGACGCGGCGCTGGAGAAGGCGGTACGCTGGCAGGCGGATGTGATTCTGTCGGTGCCTTGTTGCCAGCATGAGCTGTTCAAGCAGGTCCGCAATGATGTGCTTGCACCGCTTCTTCAGCATGGCATCCTGAAGGAGCGATTCTCGGCATTGGCAACAGATGCAATCCGGGCTAAGCTGCTTGATATTGTTGGCTACCGTACGCAGCTGCTGGAGTTCATCGACATGGAGCATACCCCCAAGAATTTACTTATCCGCGCTGTAAAAGGGAAGCAGCCTACTGCGGCTGAGCTTGATGAGATGGTAAACAGCTATGTGGGATTCCGCAGCTTTTTGAAGGCTGAGCCGTATTTGGAGCGTGCGCTGCGCGATGAGCTGAGGCCGCTATTGGAAGCGGCTGCCGAACGGAGCTGACAGAAGGAGGGGATCTGAATGGAACGACTGCTGGTTAAAGCCGGAATTTACGGTTTTATCGTGGGATTGTTTTTGGCCATTTTGTTTTGTGCGGATACCGTGACTACTCAGCCGGGAAGAGGTCTTTTTTCAAGTGAAGCTTTGCCAATGCGGGAATACATACTTTCGCTTTTGCGATTTGCAATTAAGCTATCCTTAGGGACGGTTGTTGCGGTATGGGTGTATGAACGTTTTCTCCGTACGCCTGACGATGAACCGGAGCCTTCTTTCTGGCTCGGTTTTTTCAAGGCTTTTTTTATCGTATTTGCTTTGATTATTGTGGCTGCACTCCTCTTTTCCGCGATCGGACAACATAGGTAGGCGAGGCGAGAAAAGTTGCCATAACTTGACTACAGGTATTAAAAACAAATGAACCTGCTCTCATTCATTAGGGGCGTTGTCAGCTCCTCTTTGCGAATAATCCACGTATTTTTATATAGATCGCTAATTTAATGAAAAAATCCAATTAATCCACTCTAAAGCTAGGGTAAATTAATTGGTTTTTTTATCCTTTTTAGTAATTAATTTAAAGAAGTATGTAGAAGTATGTAGGTTTTGTGAAGATGTTGAAAAAAATGTCATTAATTGTTTGTCAAAACGGATATATTTTCCTGCTGCTCATTGTATAATGGGTGAAATTCGATTTGTTGTGAGGTGCTTCCTGTGTTTAATTGGCTACATTCTATCACGGTAAGGTTTATGTTATTTACAGGGGTGTTCCTGCTGGTATTAATAGGTGGCATATATGTTTACCAGTGGCAAGAAATCCGTAAGGATGCCGAAGATCAGCTGTATCAAAAAGGCAGCAGCCTAGCCGTTTCTCTCTCCAAAACACTTCAAAGCATAGCAGAAGATGATATTCGCGATGGCACCCTTATTAAGGGCGGTATCAAGTGGACGGGTGAGGAGCTGCGCACGAACCTGTTTAATGATAAGCTGCAGCCTGTACCAGGCAGCGATAAGGAATTGCAAAAGCGTTCGCAAGATAAAACCTATGCTGAGGGAACTCAGACGCTTTTTGACGGAAGAAAGGTTCCGCTCGCACAATACGAGCAGAAATATACGAGTGCCTATGATATTTATACAGACGATCATTGGCAGAAGGTTCTTGATAGTTTCATGACCGATAATAGTATTGTATTTGCTGTGGCAGGTGCTTACTCGGATAATCCTGATTTTGCCGGGTTTGTTGCAACGCATAATACACAGTACAGCTCGATCGGCGACGATTCCAAGGATGCTTGGGGCACTACAGGGCTGTTGAGTCAAAAATACCGCAGCAACCGTGTGTATAATGACGCTGTAGGTTATGCCGATGTGGCCAACAAGGATACTTCCAAAGCGAAGCTGCAAAAGTATCCGCAAATTGTCGAGGGTAAAGTGGTCGAGCGATGGGTAGTCTCCTACCCAATTACCATTGATGGTAAACACTGGGGGGCAGCACGGATCGCTATGTCCAAGGAGAGCGCAGAAGCAATGATAATGAAGCAGCACTGGAAAATCGGGTTGGAGCTCGCTCTTCTATATGTTGGGGTGCTGGTTATGTTATTCATTCTTTCCCGGGTTATCGTAGCGAGGAAGCTTAATTTCGTGCTTCAAGCTGCTGTGAATTTAAACTCTCAAGAGGCCGACTTAACCTACCGAATCCCAGTGCGAGGAAAGGATGAGCTGGCTCGTCTGTCCGAAGAGATTAACCGGTTCATTGGGCATCTGCAGGAAATGATCGGTTCGATACGCTTTATGTCAGTGAGTGTAGGTGATACTTCCAATAGTTTGTCAGAGAAGGCCTCGCGGTCGACGTTGACGTCAACGGAAATTTCTCACACCGTTCAAGAATTGGCTACTGGAGCGCAGAATCAAGCGACAGGTGCTAAGGATAGCGTGAAGGCGATGGAGGAAATGGCTCTCGGTATTCAGCGTATTGCCGAAGCGGCGGCTCAGGTGACGGAAGTGACGCAGCATTTGGTACGCGAAGTGGAGCATGGAAATGTCGCTTCGGAGAGAGCGATGAGCCAGATGACAACCATGAGTCAATCTGCGAACGAGGTTGGAGCAGCGATTCAGAAGCTGGAGGAGGGTATGCAGTCCGTAGGGGCGATGGCGCAGGTCATCTCAGGGATTGCGTCACAGACGGGACTGCTTGCACTTAATGCAGCTATAGAGGCGGCTAGAGCTGGAGAGCAAGGAAAAGGCTTTGCGGTAGTAGCGAGCGAAGTTCGCAAGCTGGCCGACCAATCGGAGGCCTCCGCCCAACAGATCAATGAGATGGTGACCGATATCCAGATCGCGATGAGGGCAGCTGTTACAGCAATGGAAACCGGCGGGCGGGATGTGCGGGATGGTGTGCAGGAGGTTACTACGGTTCGCAGCTCGCTGGAGCGGATGCTTCATTCCGTACATAGAGCATCTGGACAGATGGAGGAAGTATCAGCCGCAGCGGAGCAGATGTCAGCTGGTACGGAGGAAGTAGCGGCCAGTATCGAGGAAATGGCCAGAATCGCCAGCACGACTTCAGAGTATGCAGGCCGAATGGCAGAAGCCTCGCAGTCACAGCTCCATGATTCAGAGGAAACCAGCTCGCTTTCAGGTACTCTGAGTGAAGCTGCACAGCAATTGAAAGCAACAGCTAACCGATTTAAGGTGTAAATATTGTAAGCAAACAACCACTGGTGGGGTCAATAAGACCTATTTCCGGTGGTTGTTTGTATATATTCGATATTTTAGTCTGTGCTAGCAAGTGACCTCGTTAAAATATGAAAATATTGGTAATTATGCGGTGTCTGCGTTTCGGCAGCTGTGCTATAATTATAGGAATGGGTATAATTGGACTACATATATAGAGGAGCTATAGGATGCTAAAAAACAGGAAATGGAACATCGGTTCCAAAATCGGATTAGGCTATTTTCTAGTTATTTTATGTATGGGTATGTCTATTTTTTTTCTTATGGATCGTATATACGCGTTGCAAAAAGAAATTAGCTTTATTACTGATCATGATCTAGCCGTGCACACCTTATCGAATCAAATTGAAAAGCATATTTTAGATATGGAAACCGGACAGCGAGGCTATATCATAACTGGCGAAGTTCAGTATTTAGAGCCTTATAATGAAGGGAAAAGCAAATGGCTGTCAGGTTACAATGAGCTTTACCCGCTTATAGCTGACAATCCGGCGCAGCTTAAGAACCTGGAAGCTATTAAAGCCAACATTGAGACTTGGATAGCTGTATCCGGGGAAAAGGTTATTCCCTTGCGTAATGAGAACAAAATGGTAGAAATCCTGCAGTATTATAAAGCAGACCCGGGTAAGAGATACATGGATCTTATGCGAAACCAATGGGACTCATTCCGAAGTGTGGAGAAGGAGCTGACGGCAGCTCGTGTCGCTGATTTGGAGGCCAGAAATATCGAGCTTCAAACAACCATGTATTTGCTCGCTTTGCTAGCTGTTGTTTTATCTGTTTTGGGAACAACGATGGTTTCCCGATCCATTGTTCTTACGATTAAGCAGGTGGTCTCTGCGCTTCAGAAAATTGCCTCCTCAGAAGGCAATTTGAACACCTCTATTGAGGTGAGGACGAACGATGAAGTCCGAGAGCTTGCTGATGCTGCCAATACGCTTCTAGAAAGCGTGCGGAAGCAAGATTGGTTAAAGACGGGTATTGCTGAGGTTGCGTCAATGAACCAAGGCGTGAACAATATTACGGAACTAGGCTCCTTATTTATTGGAAAGATGGCTTCCATACTGGACGCGTCCTACGGAGCCTTTTACATTCGAACAGGACGGGGCGAGTATCAACGCCTAACGAAGATCGCCTCGTATGCGGGTGATGGAGGCAATGCTATTGGCAAACAAGAACTGCGGATGGGGGAAGGACTTGTAGGACAGGCGGCATTGGAGAACAGAATGTTTCTACTTCAGGATATTCCGGACTCGTACATTCATATTTCTTCTGGGTTGGGACATGCTGCTCCAAAGAGCATTCTAATTACGCCAATTCAATATGAGGGCAAGGTAGAGGCTGTAGTTGAATTGGCTTCCTTGCAGCCTTTCAGTGAGCTTCATCAAGAGCTGCTGCAGCAAATTCGCTGTTCATTTGGTATTGCGGTTAACAGTGTGCTGGGACGTATGGAAATCGATCGTCTGTTAGCTGAGTCTCAAGCGTTTACCGAGGAGCTTCAGACACAATCAGAGGAGCTTCAGGCTCAATCTGAAGAATTATTAAGTCAGCAAGAAGAGATGAAAGTATCGAATGACTTTTTGAAAAAATCAGAAGAGCGGATGCAGCGGCATCAGGAAGACCTGGAGAAAGTGAACCTAGAGCTATCCAAGCGTTCTTATCAATTGGAAGCTCAGGTGCGCTTTACCGAGGAAGTAAATTCGGAAATCGAACGGCAGAGAGAGGCGCTGCAGAAACAGACCGAGGAACTGTCGGCCATGTCCCAATATAAGTCCGAATTTTTGGCCAATATGTCTCACGAGCTGAGGACTCCCCTCAACAGTATGCTAATCCTGTCGCAGTTTTTGGGAGAGAATAAAGATGGCAATCTTAGCGGAGAGCAAGTTGAATTCGCTAATACAATCCATGCTTCCGGTAGTGACCTGCTGCGCTTGATTGACGAAATTCTGGATTTGTCCAAAGTCGAAGCCGGAAAATTGGATTTGAATGTGGACATCACCATAATCGAGGAGATAGGCGAGCAGATGCGCCGCAGCTTTCAGCCAGTCGCTGCCAAGAGAGCCCTACAGTTCCGAATTGAAGCTGAATCGGATGTCCCGCCCTATTTTTATACAGATAGTCACAGGCTTATGCAGATTCTTAAGAACTTCTTGTCTAATGCTTTTAAATTTACGGAAAAGGGCCAAATTGTGCTGCGTATTTATGTGACTGACTATGCTTTCTCCCTTAATGCGGATGGAGGCAAGCAAAAAGCCATTGCTTTCGCTGTTACCGACACAGGCATAGGAATTCCTGAAGACAAACGAGCCTTGATTTTTGAAGCCTTCCAGCAGGTTGACGGCACAACCAGCCGCAAATATGGGGGTACCGGATTAGGTCTTACAATTAGCCGTGAATTGGCTCAGATTCTAGGCGCGGAGATTGGCTTGGAAAGTCAGGATGGACAAGGCAGTACCTTTACGCTTTATATGCCTGTAGTGACCGATCTTGATGAGCTTTCCTCGGAACCAATAGGCGAAATTGCTGCAGCGGTTGAGCCGCTAGCAGCGAGTATGGGTTCAGGGGTTCCACATATAAGTGAAATTGTTATACCGGAAGTGGTGTTGTCCGATCCTCGGCTGCTTGCTCCCGGAGAGGTGAAGGATGATCGGGATAGTATTGATAGTGATGACAGACTGATGCTAATTGTGGAGGATGATGTTCCATTTGCACAGTTTATTCTAGATATGGCCCGCTCCCGTGGGTTCAAGGGGATAGTCGCTACTCAGGGCGATAAAGGGCTGGCGTTAGCCTACACCTATAAGCCGGACATGATCATGCTCGATATTCATTTGCCCGTAATGGACGGCTGGACGGTTTTGGATCTGCTCAAGCAGAATCCAGAAACTCGTCACATTCCAGTCCATGTGCTCTCCGTCGCAGACGAACCCCAGCAAAGCTTAGTATCTGGAGCGATGGCTTATCTGAAAAAACCTATCAGCACGGAAATGCTGGTGAAGGCGTTCGAGAAGGTTGAAGATATCCTGAACCGAACTCCCAAACGACTGCTGATTGTCGAGGATAACATCCCGTTGCGTAAAAGCTTGGTTGAGCTGATAGGTCATGATGATGTAGCTATTAGGGATGTCGGCTATGGTCAAGAGGCGCTGCAAGAGTTGAATACAGGACATTTTGACTGTATGGTATTGGACTTGGAATTGGCCGATATGTCTGGATTTGAGCTGTTGGATCGGATACGTAATATCGAGAAGCTGCATACGCTGCCTATCATTATTTTTACCGGAAAAGATCTAGACTTGAAGCAAGAGCGAGAGCTGCGTAAATATGCAGAGAGCATTATTGTGAAGAATGTAAAATCACAAGAGCGATTATACGCCGAAGTTGCTTTATATCTTCATCGTGTGGAAGCGCAATTGCCTGAAGAACGACGAATGCTGCTGAAAAGCCTGCAAAACGGTGAAGATGTGTTCGAAGGAAAGCATATTCTGCTGGTTGAGGATGATATTCGCAATGTATTTGCACTCACCAATGTACTTGAGCGGCACAACTTAAAAGTGACCTATGTAGAGAATGGGAGTGAAGCGCTGAAAATATTGCAGATGAATCCGGGAATTGATTTAGTGCTGATGGACATCATGATGCCGGAAATGGATGGCTATGAAGCCATGAAACATATTCGCAGCAACCCTGAGCACAATCAGCTTCCTATCATTGCCCTTACGGCCAAAGCTATGAAAGAGGACCGACAAAAGTGTATGGACGCAGGAGCATCCGATTACATCAGCAAACCTATCAATACCGACAAGCTGCTTTCTTTGTTGAAGGTTTGGTTATATAAGTAACGGGGGTGAAGTTCGTGTCTGATTTCTTAAGTAATCTGCATCCTTCTACAGAGCGGATAGATGAAGAGAGACAAAGAATTGAGATCGAGCTGCTGCTGGAAGGTATATACCGTATGTATGGTAATGATTTTCGTGATTATGCGTATGATTCCATTTGCAGGAGAATCACGCATGCCACGAAACAGCAGGGGCTGCCATCTGTAACTGCGCTGCTCGAACGAGTGCTTCATGATCCGGACTCGATGGAGCTGCTGCTGCGCAGCTTGACGATTAACGTTACCGAAATGTTTAGAACGCCATCCTTGTTCCAAACATTTCGAACAAAGGTCGTACCCTTTCTTCATACGTATCCATCCATCCGGATTTGGCATGCCGGTTGCTCTACCGGTGAGGAAGTGCTTTCTATGTCCATCCTGCTTCAGGAGGAAGGCTTGTATGAAAAAGCACGGATTTATGCGACGGATATCGATCAGGAAGCGTTGGAGCAGGCACAGTCAGGTAGAGTATTAATCGGAAGCATGCAGCAATACACGAACAACTATATGATGTCCGGTGGGACAGGCTCATTTTCCGATTATTATTCAGTGAATTCAGAGGACGGGAATAAAGTAACCTTCAACCGTTCCCTTTTGGACCATGTTATTTTTGCCGGTCACAATTTGGTGACAGACCAATCGTTTAATGAGTTCCACGTTATCTTTTGCAGAAATGTTATGATTTACTTCAATCGTAAATTACAGCAGCGGGTTCATTCTTTATTCCATGATAGTCTCGCCCAATTCGGAGTTCTTGCAATAGGAGAGCGTGAAACGATTCGCTTCAGTGGCTTTGAGCAGTATTACGAGCAAATAAGCGAATCGGAAAGGTTATACACCAAGATCAAGTGAAATAGATGAGACAAGGCCTTCAAGCCCCTTATATTCAAAGGGATTGAAGGTCTTTGTTGTTTTTTTCCTATGTTTGGATATAAACCGTGTTGGTTAATGGGTTGGTAAGACGATGGTAAGACGATAGGGAGGTGGATCTATGCTGTTGGAGTCCTTTTACCATGTGGCTCAAAGTAACTGGGCTTATGCGTATGATAAAGAAACCATTCATTTGAGGCTTAGAACAAAACGGGATGATGTGGATGAGGTGGTGGCTGAAACAGGTGACAAATATGACTGGGATCGCACGTATTCGGAGTACCCTATGGTCAGAACTGCCGCGGACGGGATGTTCGATTATTGGGAAGTTGCATTCAAGCCGCAATACGGGCGTGTATCCTACTGTTTTCGGCTGAGTGCAGGCTCGGAGACTGTGTGGATGACGGAGAATGATATAGGTCATGATCGGCCTATGCCGACAGGAGATTATTATGACTTTCCTTATATTCATGAAATAGATTTGAATATGGTACCGGAATGGGCTAAATCAGCCATTTTTTATCAAATTTTCACTGATAGGTTCTTCAACGGAGATTCGTCTAATGACCCTGAAGGAGCTGCACTATGGGGGGAACAGCCGACTTGGGAAAACTCGTTTGGCGGAGATTTGCAAGGAATAATCGATAAGTTGGATTACTTGAGCGATCTGGGTGTCAATGCACTTTATCTAACCCCTATATTTGATGCGCCCTCCAATCATAAATACGATACAGTCGATTATACCAAGGTCGATCCTAGCTTCGGCGACAATGAGCTGCTGCGTAAGCTGGTCGATACTTGTCACAGTAAAGATATTCGAGTCATGCTGGATGCGGTGTTCAATCATTGCAGCGAGCAGTTTCTGCCATTTCAAGATGTGCTGAAGCACGGAGAAAAGTCTAAATATGTGGACTGGTTTCATATTGGCAGTTATCCTCTTGAGGTTAAGGAAGGCCTTCCAAACTACGATACGTTTGGTTTTTTCGGCAATATGCCAAAGCTGAATACAGCTAACCCAAAGGTTAAGGAGTATTTGCTGAATGTAGCTGAATATTGGATTAAGGAAATCGGTATCGATGGATGGAGATTGGATGTGGCCAATGAGGTGGATCACCATTTCTGGCGGAATTTCCGTAAGGTTGTCAAAGCGGCTAATCCAGAAGCCTATATTGTAGGAGAAGTATGGAACGATTCTTTGAAGTGGGTGCTGGGTGACCAGTTTGATTCAGTAATGAATTATCCGTTCTCTAATAAATTATTGGAGTTTTTCTCGCAATCTAGTATGGATGGCTTTACGTTTGCGAACAGAATGGGAGGACTACTGATGCGGTATCCTCAGCAAACCAATGAGGTCATATTTAATTTATTATGCAGCCACGATACACCGAGGGTGATGTCCCGAGTAGCTGGAAATAAACGTAGATTAAAGCTGTGCGTTGTCTTTTTACTTACCTATATGGGTACGCCTTGTATATTTTATGGAGATGAAATTGGACTTGCTGGAGAGAACGATCCCGATTGCCGCAAATGCATGGAATGGGATCCGGAGAAACAGGACCGCGAGCTGTATGATTTCTATAAGCTGCTGATTGGGCTGCGCCGCGGGCACGAGGCACTGGTAAAAGGGGCTTTCCGATTCCTTAAGGCGAATCGCGGCGACCAAAGGATTATTTATGAACGAATTGGTAACGGTGAGCATTTCACAATTTGGATGAACAATACAGAGGAACCGACACTGTTGTCTCATCCCATGGACACGGAGGATTGGAGTGATGCTCTAACGGGTGAGGAAGTCCGTCCCATTGAAGGTGTGATGGACATTGAATTAGAGGGGTTCGGTTACCGTATTCTACGGCGAAGTTTGGGTTAAAGACCCAAATCGGAAAGATTTCTATAAAAGAGGCAGGATAACCTTTTGGATAAGGAGGTATCTTAATGTCAGAGCAACTATTGCGCGAGGAGAAGGACAAGCATGGCTTTCAGGAAAAACTCGTTGATGAGTTGGAGAGGGAGCATGTACAACCACTTAATACCGAGCAGCTTAAACGAGTAACTGAAATGGTTAATGATTATAAAAGGCGTATCAAGACACATTTAATTGAGCAGCAGGAAAAGCGAAGCAAATGGCCTGACCGCCTAGCCGATAACATAGCTTGTTTCGGAGGAAGCTGGTCATTTATCGTTTATTTTTCTCTGTTATTGGCCCTCTGGATGAGTTGGAATTTGATTGTTATCCCACTGCGATTTGATGATCCGCCATTTATTTTACTTAATTTATTTTTGTCGACTTTATCTGCATTTCAAGCTCCTGTTATTCTGATGAGCCAGAACAGGCAGGCGGCGCGTGACAAACAGGAATCCGTATTGAGCTTCGCAATCAACTATCAGGCTGAGAAAGAAAACATCGATATCCAAAAACGATTAGATCGTATGGAACAGCTTTTAGACAAATTGGTAGGCAAGCTTGAACACGGGCATCAGAAGGATTGCACACAGAACGGTAGTCCTGATGAGTTGGGCGATACTTAACAAGTTCTATATATCTCGTGAGCACATAACTTCACCGTTAGGAGCTGCCGTCCGGAAAAGGAAAATGTTTCAAAATGGGGCTTGTACGTTTAATAAGACCATACAAACGGACAATGGGAGGCAGATTCGAAATGACAAATAAGGAATGTATTGCCATGCTGCTGGCTGGTGGAGAAGGCCGTAGATTATCCCCGTTTACTAAGAAACTGGCTAAGCCTGCTATACCCTTTGGCGGCCAATACCGTATTATAGATTTTCCTTTAAGCAATTGTGCTAATTCAGGCATTCAAACCGTTGGTGTATTGACCCAATATGAGTCAGAATCGCTGCACCGACATATTGGCAGTGGAGAGCCTTGGGGGCTTGATGGAGACAAGCAAGAAGGCGTATCCTTGTTATCCCCTCTGACTGTAGGTACGAATTGCTATACAGGCACAGCTGACGCCATATATAAAAATATTAACTATATCGATGAGCATAATCCGGAGCATGTATTAATTTTATCCGGTGATCATATTTATTCTATGGACTATCGTTCTATATTGGAGGCTCATAAGCAGCATGGAGCGGATGCGACATTATCCGTTATGGAGGTTCCTTGGGCAGACACTCACCGCTTCGGTATTATGAACACGGATGAAACTATGCGGATTACCGAATTTACGGAAAAGCCGACCCAAACCAAGAGTAATCTTGCTTCAATGGGTATTTATATTTTTCGTTGGTCCTATTTACGGGAACAGCTTATAGAGGACTCCCAAAACCCTCGCTCCAGCCATGACTTTGGTAAAGATCTAATCCCTCGGATGCTGCACCTTAATGGCAAGCTCTTTGCCTATCCATTCAAAGGATACTGGCGTGATGTAGGTACAGTCAAAAGCTTGTGGGAAGCCCATATGGATTTACTTGGAGGGCAAGCTAAGGAATTAAATCTGCAGCCGAAGGTATGGCCCATGTATAGTCGTTCTCAGTATGCTGAGGGACTGTATTCCGAATTTCCACAAAAGAATATTGTACAATCCTTGGCACACCGTAGCTGCGAAATACAGGGGACCTTATCCCGCACGGTACTGTTTGCCGGAGTGAGGGTAGGTGCAGAAAGCCAGATTCATGACAGTGTGTTGATGCCGAATGTATCAGTCGGTCGTGATGTACGAATTTCTCATGCCATAATTGGAGAAGGAGCGATCCTTGAGGATGGCGTGGTCATCGAAGGTCACGAGGATGAAATAGCTGTTGTTGCTCCGAATGCTTTAGTGGTACGCCGTCCTTATATGAATTCCGCTGAGGCTGAGGACGCGAATTCACTGTATGCCCCCTATTATTCCCGAGAGCAATGGGCTATGCTGCACGGTTATAGCAACTAGTTACGCTAGGTTGTAAAAGGGGAGGTTCCGGATATGAGCGAATCGAAATTTGCCCAGGGGCTATCAAGACTCGTATTGGATGTTGCGGAATCTTTACTGCGTGGATAGGATACTATTGGCTTCATGTCATGTAAAAAGCCCTTATCGTGTGCAATCTCATGGATTGCGTACAATAAGGGCTTTCTTTTTGGTTGAGGATAAAAGTATTACTTAGCTGTGATACAATAAGCATATCGTTTTATAGCGGGTTGTGTAATATGTAGTTAAGGAGTAACTAACAGCATGGGATACTTTCTACTTTTTCTCGCCATTTTATCATGGAGCTTTGTAGGAATATTAGTTAAAACAGCGGGAGTTATGGTGGATAGCGCAACGATTACTTTTGCCCGGTTTTCGTTGGGCATTGTTTTTTTGGGCATTTTGCTTTTTTGGAGAGACAAGAAGCTGCGGATTCGTCTGAACCACAAGTGGATTTGGATAGGAGCGCTAGGTAAATCGTGTAATTATTACTTTGAGAACCTCGCTTTGTCGAGCGGTTATTCGTATGGGAATATTTTAATTGGTCCGATTCAAACGGTTATTTTGCTGCTGCTTTCCGCCTTTTATTTTAAGGAGCATGTCTCCAAAAGGGGATGGGCCGCCGCCGCTGTTTGTATAATGGGAGTGCTGTTTATTAGCTGGAATGGTCAACCGATTGGCCAAATAGTGTCAGGCAGCGGTTTGACTACTTTCCTATTTGTACTTGCTGCTGTGGGGACATCCTTCCACGTCCTAAGCCAAAAGGTATTGATCCAATCGATGGATTCTGAAAATATGAATTTCTCGGTCTTTTTTTGGTGCTCCCTGCTCATGGCCTTACCACTGCCTTTCCAAGCTCATGCAACCGGATCGTTCAACCTGTGGAGTGCTGGAGCGTTAGTTTTATTGGGGTTGATTACCGGTCTCAGTTTCAACTGGTATGCTAAGGCCATGAGAAAAGTGAGTTTTTCCGTACTCATTCTGTTCGGGAACAGCAGTGTGTTGTTTTCGATTCTTTGGTCGTATCTGTTCTTCCATGAACCCATCACGTTATATATCATCGGCGGCGCAGCATTGTTCATCGCTGGATTAATGCTCTTAAACTGGCCGTTAAAGCATGCGAAGCTGCGAAAATCGACTCAGGCTTAATCTGGATTAGGAGAGATTGTGATGGCTGACCAAGAAGTTCGTTTGCAGGGACTGCCTCCTGTTGTGAACAAAGCTTGTACAACACTTGTGCTAGGATCAATGCCGGGGGCATTATCTTTGAGCAAGCAGGAATACTATGGGCATCCGCGTAATCATTTCTGGCCGCTGCTATACAAGCTTTATGGAGACGGAGCCTCGCCAAGCGAGGATTATGGGGATCGATTAGCATTTGTATTGAAGCACAAGATCGCACTGTGGGATGTGTTGGGGACATGCTTGAGGGAAGGCAGTCTGGATGCAGACATTCGCGATCCTGAGGAAAATGATTTTGCTGCATTTTTTCACGCTTATCCGGCCGTGGAGAGGGTGTTTTTCAACGGTCAGGCAGCAGAACAGCTGTATCGCAAGCGTGTTTTACTCCGTCTTCAGGAAAAAGGACTGGGTAAGGAACTGAGCTATCGTACATTTCCCTCTTCGAGTCCAGCGAGAACGATGACGTTGGATGCCAAGCTGGCTTTTTGGCGTGAGCTTGACGATAATTAGAATTGATTTGAACAATCACTATGTGAACCATCCCGAACTACTTGATCAGGAGTAGGAAGGGGTTGTTCATTTGGTTGTTTTCATGCAGTAAAGGAAGCTTCAAATATGCCAAAAAAGAAGCCTTCTCAAAAGTCCCTTAAGGACTTTATTGTTGAAATCAGTAAGATACAGGCAGCTGTAGCTATGATAATTATGGCAAGGCGTGTATACAATCGCTTATTTATTCAACACCACCTGCAAAACGATAGCCGTAGCCATAACCGTTTACGATATTTCTGGTTTTTTTAGCAGTTGCGGCTATCATTTCTGCATTGAAATCAAGGGCAAAATGCTCTGCAAATAAAAAAAGGCCCGGCACTATCTAGGCCAGACCGCTTGTGGATATTTTATTTACCTGTAGCTATTCTTCTTTGGTAATGGCACCGTTCAAGTTTTTAGTGTTTTTTGTGCCTTCTACGGTATCGTTGACGAACTCCATATCCTGATTTTCGGCTTCCATGGATGCAGTTCCTTCATAATTGCCTTGGTGTTTTTTGTTCTCGGACATACGTTCCAGCTCCTTTGTTCCCATGGGGGATTATTTTTTAAATGGTGAATGTGTGATTGGAAATGCTTGCTTTGTATAAAACAGCAGCATGGATCCTTTGATTAAGCTTGCCAAACGGAAGCGGAAATATTCCTTTATTTTGGAATTATTGGGAGACGGGATGGTATACTAATTGAAAAATGTCGGGCAAAAGCCTGAAGCAGGGAGATGTAAAGACATGGCGAGACAAGTTATCAGCGTACCTTTTGGGTATGTGCCAGACGATGAACGAGAGGGCCCGCGCGGCACTCTGTGGGTGTACGATAGCTTTCAAGCTTATAATATGCAGCAGTTGCTGCGGGTTGTAGGATTGGCGGAGCAAAAGTCGTTGGTGAAGGTGGTGTTTTACCCTTTGCACGAGGAGACATTGAGACGAATGGGGGAGAAGGGCGCTGAACCCTATTACCGGAGAGCAGACAAGCTGGAGGAGCTGCTGGATGAGATGTTGGAGCAGGCGGAGCCTTTAATAGAAACGCATATTGACCGCTGGGAAGGACGGCGCAAAAAATATACACCCATGGATACGGCATTCCGTTTCTTATCGGAGAAAGATAAAGGGCCATATTTTGTTTACGTGACTTTGGAAATGGCCAATACGATGGCAGCTTTTGATTCTTTTGAAGAGTGGATCAAAAAGCTTCGGCTATTCATAGACATGAGGTTGTCTCCATCCGCGGTATTACATCCTAAACTGGAGGCATATGCCCACAGATGGGATGCCGTTGAGTAATGCGCCCACAAACTAATTGACAGCTGCGAATTATATAGGACCCGGCAAGATTTAGAGGAGGGACTATATGAAAAAAACCACATGGATTATAATTAGCTGCCTATGTGTAGGATTGGTTGCGTATGGTGTCATGGGCTTTAGTGACAGCTCGGCTTCGGCCGAAATATCGAAGGAAACCAAGGGCAACTTTGTTCGGATAGAGGATGGAGCAAAGAAGCTTGTCATAACAGCTGATGGAAAAGAAACTGTGTATACACTATCGGCAACCGCATGGGTATACCGAAATATGCATAAATCAACACTATCTGAGCTGCAGGCGGGGGATACGGTGGACCTTATTCTTAACAGTAAGGAGCAAGCGGCGTATATAAAAGCCTCAAGTCCGCAGACTGCAGCAGCTCAGTCGGAAGGCTCGGTGCCGCCAAATTCCCAAGCCGTAGCGTCAGCACTGCCAACCGCTGCAGCGACAGGAGTGGGCGGAGATTCAGCTTCAGTCAACCAGGCTGGAGAAGGAGTCGATGGGAAAATTGCAGGTCCGCAGCTGCCAACTCCATCTATTGAGTCCGGAGCAAATGGGACGGCTGTTACAGGATTAACGCAGCCTAAAGGACAGGAGGGTGCAGCGGCCCAATCCAAACAAACACCCCCAACCCAGCTTGGAGCAGGGCTTATCGAGAAACTCTCGATGGAATGGAAAAGCAAGGATCTTATGCTGCGCATAAAGCTGGACTCGTCCACACCAGGGAAAAGCACGGAGCTGTATGTGCAAACAAAGGAGAACGCAGTTATCCACTTGACGGGTGCTTCCGCAGATGCGTTTCTTCAAATGCTGTTAAAGGGACTCCCCATGGAGCGGCAAGCATTCGAGCAAGCTTTGAAACAAAGGATTTCGAGTGAATTCCATGTGAAGGAAGCGAAGCCGGAATGGAAGCTGGATGTTGTAGAGTGGCGACGAGCCGGTAATGTTACTTCTTCCTCAGACAAAGAGAATGGGTATGAGAAAGACGAGTATGAGGGCAGCAGTAAGGATAAGGATAAGGGGAAAGATACGGATAAAGAAAAGAACAAAGCTGTAGATAAAGATAAGCACAAAGAAAAAGATAAGGGTAAAGATAAAGATAAGGACAAGGATAAGGACTGAGGTAAAGAACAAAGGTAAAGAACAGAGGTAACAGAGATAAATAACAGAGATAACAGAGATAAATAACAGAGGAAAAGAACCGAGATAAAACGGTGCACAACCCAAACTAGCTTTTGTCAGGGAGAACGGTAGCGAATGGTTTACTGGAATTTCTGGAGCTAATTCGTCCCGCACCTCAACAGTAAGGAGATTAACTGGAAATGCTCCTTCAAATGTAGTCATTGATTGGGGAAATACCGTGAGAGGGAGAAATTTGCTAGAGGTTTTCCCGTTAGATGGAGGATTTAATAGAAAAAGGTTAGTAACAGAGTCGGGATGGGTACTTGATTAAATAAAGGGTACGATAAGCATTAATGGCCGTGGTGTGGAAGAATGAAAGAACAACCCGTTGAGGAGTAGGCAAGAGCTGGCTCCTCAACGGGTTGTTTGTGTTAGTCATCGTTCTTTTTTTTGTTTTTTCCTTTCGGGGATCTTTGATCAGAGTCCTGATTGAATTTAGGATCATCTTTCTTGATCTGAGATGATTCCGAATTGCCGCGGCCTTTGCCCTGCTGTTGTTGTGATTCAGGAGGAGGCAATTGCAGCTTCGGCTGATAATCAGGCGGAATAGGGAATGGAACAGCGGGCGTATCGCGAAGAGCCCGGCTCATAATCTCCCGGAAGAGCGATGCCGGAACCGCCCCACCGGAGGTGGTAAGGTAGTGATTACGGTCGGTCTGGTCATAGCCGAGCCAGATGGCAGCGGTCAGCTCCGGTGTGAAGCCGACGAACCAGGCGTCCTTGGAGCCGTTGCCGCCAATGTCGGCGAATTCCTTCGTGACGGGCAGCTGCGTCGTGCCCGTCTTGCCTGCCGCGGGCCGCCCCAGCGAGGCGGCCTGACCCGTACCTGACTTTACTGCCTCCTGCAGCAGTAAAGTCAGGTCGTAGGCGACGGCCGGCCGCGTCACGGCCGCCGGCTTCGCCTGGGCCTCGACCAAGGGAAGCCCGTCCTTGGTCGTGACCTTGACGATGGCGTGTGCCTGCTGCATCACGCCAAGGTTGGCGATGGCGCCATAGGCTTGCGCCATCTGCAGGGGCGACACGCCCTCGGACAAGCCGCCGAGGGCGATGCTCAAGCTGCGGTCGGCCGGCGTGAGCGGAATCCCCGCTCTGCGCACGAAATCGAGGCCTGTATCGAGGCCGATTTCGTTAAGCAGCCAGACGGCGGGGATGTTCCACGAGCGGAGGATGGCCTCCTGCAGCGTAACCTCTCCGCGGGTCCTACCATCCCAGTCTCTGGGCTGGTAGCCCGCGATATTAAGCTCCCCGTCATACAGCGGGGAGCTTGAGGTATAGCCGCGCTCGAGCGCGGGGCCATACACCGCGAGCGGCTTGAATGAGGACCCAGGCTGGCGTCGCAGCTGAGTCGCATGGTTGAAGCCGCGGTATACCTGCGGTCCGCGCGTGCCGACCATAGCGCGGATGCCCCCGGTACGGTGGTCCATTATCACCGCACCGCTCTGCATCAGCTGGTCGGGCTTGCTCTCCGGGAACAGACTGTCGTTCCCGTACACCTCCTGCATGGTTTGCTGTACCGTTGGGTCCAAGTCCGTGTAGATGCGCAAGCCCGAGGTGAGTACTTGTTCTTCAGTAAAACCGTACAGGGCCGCTGCCTCTTCGATAACGTAATCCACGTAGGAAGGATATTTGCCCTTGAGCGATTCTTGATTGTTCTGTTTAAGTGTGATTGGCATAGAAGAAGCCTGTTTATAAGCGGAATCGCTGATGAACTGCTGGTCCTTCATTAGCGATAGCACCAAATTGCGCCTCTCCAAAGCTTTCTCCTTGTTTTTTGCCGGCGAATAGGCTGTAGGCGCTTTGGGCAGCGCTGCAAGCAGTGCCGACTCTTCAAGCTTCAGCTGCTGCACTGGCTTAGCGAAATATTCCTGAGCGGCGCCCTCTACGCCCCATCTGCCCTCACCGAAATAAATGCTGTTTAAGTACAGCTCCAGAATTTCATCCTTACTGTACGTCAGATTGATTTTGAGAGCATAGCCTGCTTCCTTCAGCTTACGGCTGAGCGTTTTGTCTGACTGCAGAAACATATTTTTGGCCAGCTGCTGGGTCAGTGTACTGCCGCCTTGCTGCAGTGATCCTGATCGCAGATCTCGTATTAGCGCCCGACCTATTGACCAAAGGTCAATTCCTGCATGCTCATAAAAGCGTTGATCCTCCACAGCGATTATGGCATTGCGCAGCTCAAGCGGAATTTGCTCGAGTGGCACGGGAATAATTCGCGATGAGGACAATTGCGAAGCCGGCTTACCGCTGCGGTCCATGATAAGCGTCGGTTCAGGTAATGGATGCTCGAGCTTGCTAATATCCAGCCCGCGTACCCAAATTGCGCCTCCTCCAGCTAAAATCGCGCTGGCAAGGACCAGCGTACCACCAAGCCATAGCCATGTTCGCTTGCGATTTATTCTCCTGAACCAACTGGGCCGTTTGGAAGGCGTGCTCCCGCTATTGCCAGCTATGTTTTTCGTTATATTGTTCATCTGTTCTTTGTCATCTTTATTCTGACCTTCTCTATTTATGGTATCTCTATTGCGCATCTGTGGCACCCCCTGCACGATCCCCTTTTTCTCTAACTTAAATTTCGGGTATTCTAATTTATTCGTAGGCCAGAGCGTTTTTCAAGCTGCACATCTCAGAAAAAATAAATCTTTCCAGTCTAGAACAAGGAAATCATTGAACCCAAAACGAATAATACCGTAACGGAAAAAAGGAAACGGAGGAGGTGAAGCCGTTGAAGCTGGATCGATTGTTGGCTATTACTATGCTGCTGCTCAATCGCAAAAGAGTCAGTGCGGGAGAACTCGCAGAACGGTTTGAGATCTCTCTGCGAACGGTTTACCGCGACTTGGAGAGTTTGAATCAAGCAGGCATTCCGATCGTCTCCTTTGCTGGAGCTTCCGGAGGCTATGAGATTATGAATCAATACCGGCTCGAACGGCAATTCCTGTCGATGGAGGAGCTGCAGTCGATTATTGTAGCGCTGAGAGGCGTTCGCTCTACATTAGAGGAGCAGGATATAGGAAGCCTGATGGATAAGGTAGGAACACTGGTAGCCCGTTCTGAACATAGTGCGATGAATGATATGAGCCAACAGCTGCTAATCGACCTGAACCCTTGGCAAGGGGGGGAAGCCGATAAGGAGAAGCTGGCAGTACTACGAAGTGCAATAGGTCAGACGCGAATCATCCGATTCTCATATACGAGCTCACAGGGTGATCCTTCGGAAAGGTTTTGTGAACCGATGGGCGTCGTGCTGAAAGGCTACGTCTGGTATTTATATGGTTTTTGTAAGCTAAGGGAGGATTACCGGATCTTCCGGTTGTCGCGGATTGAGCAGTTAACGGTTACTCCGGATGTTTTTCAGAGGAAGCCGCAAACGCTGGAGCAATTGGATTACCGCTGGAACCGAAAGGGGGATCGGGCTAATGTCCGGTTAGTACTGTTAATCCAACCGAGGATGAAAGCGCGGGTTCAAGATTATTTCAATCCTGAACAGATCGTTACGCAACCGGATGGAATGCTGCGGGTTACTAGCGTTCAGCCGGAGGAGCCCTGGCTGTACGGCATGCTGCTCAGTTATGGGGCTGATCTGAGAATATTGGAGCCCGATTCGGTAAGGCAGGCTGTTCTGGTAGAGGCCCAAAAAATTGTACAGATGTACGAGCTAACCTTGACATAATGCTGTCAGGGTTACTAGTTTATGATGTAAATATGTAAGTGATCCAGAATTATTGAGGAGGCTATTCATGTTTACAACTGTACAATCCTTTGTGGCAAGCTGGTCCAACGAGTCCGCAGCTACACAACGTGTTATGGATGCTCTGACCGATGCAGCTTTAGGTCAAGAAATTGCGCCGAACCACCGAAGCTTAGGCCAACTAGCGTGGCATCTGGTGACAACAGTTCACGAAATGCTGTCACGCACCGGGCTTACCTTCGATCCCATAGCTGAAGGTGAGCTTGCCCCGGCTTCGGCGGCTGCTATTGCGGAGGCTTACCGTCGTGTTGGTCAGGCAATGCTTGACGCTATCCAATCGCAATGGACCGATGAGGACTTAAGCAAGATGAACAATTTATACGGTGAGGCATGGCCAAACGGTTTAAGCCTGCGGATTTTAATCCAGCATGAAATCCACCACCGCGGACAGATGACGGTACTACTGCGTCAAGCAGGCTTACGTGTGCCTGATATCTATGGACCAACCCGTGAGGATTGGATCGAGCGCGGTATGCAGCCTTTGGTGTAATAAGCGGGAACCTTACTGCCTGAGGGGCAATATGCATAAAGAAATAGAACAGATCAAGCACCCATAGTGGGACTTAATCTGTTCTATTTCTGGTTCAACCTCAAAATCAGTGCTTGACCCTCCTCCGATCATCAGCCTGCACAATCCTGCAAACATGCAGTTATTATCTACCGAAAACTGTTTGTGAGAGGAAAGACTGCAAAAGTACAGCAATTTAATCCAAAGAGGTCCGGTTTCAGCTAAGAATGAAAAAAGAGCTGCACATTTGCATGAATTCACCAAGACTGCCGATAATACCGCCAAAAGGCTGTATTATCGGCAGGATTTTGAGGGTAGGCAATAGCTTCGAATAATGTCTTGTACGCTGTTATTGCCGTTCGTAAGGTCTTATCAAGCACTGAGCTAGGCAAGAAGCCGAAATCGTATGATTTCGGCAAGCGCTGATTTCGGTTCTGAGCCCTAATTTTTTATAAAGAATCTAATTATTTATTGAAATTGAAGTATTGGTTCGCATTGTTAAACGAGATGTTCTGGATCATGCGGCCAAGCGTCTCCATGTCGTCTGGAGCTTCGCCATTTTCAACCCATTGTCCAATCATATCGCACAACAATCTTCTGAAGTATTCATGTCTTGTGTAAGACAGAAAGCTTCTGGAGTCTGTCAGCATGCCTACAAACCGGCTCAATAAGCCAAGGTTAGCAAGTGCCTTCATTTGCTCAAGCATACCATCGATGGTATCCAAGAACCACCAAGCTGCGCCTAATTGGATTTTTCCAGGAATACCGCCGCCTTGGAAGCTGCCGATGATGGAACCTAGTACATAGTGATCCTTTGGATTCAAGGAGTACAGGATCGTTTTTGGAAGCTTATCTTCTGAATCCAATGCATCCAACAATTTAACAATCGGATAAGCTACTGAATTATCATTGATGGAATCAAATCCGGTATCAGGGCCGATTAGGTTAAACATACGAGTATTGTTATTCCGGTGAGCGTTGATATGGAACTGCATACCCCATCCAAGCTCAGCATACAGCTTGCCCATGAATACCAATGTGTAGGTTTTGTATTTCATTTCTTCTTCGAGGCTTACTCCACTGCCTTGAAGTGCTTTGGCGAAAATTGCCGCAGCTTCTTCCTTAGTTGTATCCGCATAAGCTACATAGTCCAAAGCGTGGTCAGAAACTTTACCGCCAACGGAGTGGAAGAAACGGATACGGGATTCAAGAGCCGCTAGAAGCTTATCGTAATCGCTGATAGCCGATCCGTATACTTCGCCCAGCTTTTCAATCCACGGCAGGTAAGTAGCGCGATTGATTTCAAGCCCTTTGTCAGGACGGAAGGATGGCAACACAGCAACATCGAAATCAGGCAATTCTTTGATTTTGATGTGGTATTCCAACGAATCCGTAGGATCATCGGTAGTGCAGATAACGCGTACGTCGGATTTTTTGATCAGGTCTCTTGCGCCAAAGCCTTCGCCGCTCAATTGTGCATTAACTTTTTCCCAGATTGCAGGAGCGTTTTTCTCATTAATGATATCGTATACGTTGAAAAACCGTTGAAGCTCAAGGTGTGACCAGTGATATAGCGCGTTACCGATTGTTTCCGGAACAGTTCTTGACCATTCCAAGAAACGATCATAGTCGCTTGCGCCGTCTCCGCCAGTAACGTACTTTTCTTCCGCACCGTTAGCGCGCATAGCTCTCCATTTGTAATGGTCGCCGTACAGCCAAGCTTCGGTAATATTTTTGAAGGTTTTATTCTCATAAATTTCTTGCGGGCTTAAATGACAATGGTAATCGATAATCGGCATTTGTTTAGCAAAATCATGATATAAACGGATAGCCGTTTCATTAGATAGCAGGAAGTTTTCATCCAAAAACTTTTTCATTATATGTGTACACCACCCATTAGAATTGTTGTTCCGTAGTTGGTATTATTTGCCCAGCAATTGGATGTGTTTGCCGATATGGGAAATTAATGATTGCTCATAAGCTTCCTCTTCTTCACTTAAAGTGCGGAAGAATTCATCTGCAAACAACGAGTTGCCTTGTGCATCCTTAGCTTGCAGCAAAATACCGTAAGTAATATGAATCAATTGACGAGCGTTATCTTCATCCATAAAAGCGCTCGACAGGTCAGCATCCTTCACTTGATCCAACAGAGCGATTTTGCTCAAGTCAGTCGTAACGTGGTAGTAAGCGGCTGCTTCATTAAAATGCTCCAAAGCGTATTGGTGCATTCTACGGTAAAGGTCAGGCTTCACTTTAGCAACGGTTCTTACAGCTTCCAGCCAGTTGGTTCCAGCAGTTTTAACGTGGAAACGGCCTTTAGTGTATTTACCAATGATAGGGAATACGCTGAACTTGTCGCTACCGGAGTGGATGCTGAGCTTGTATCCGAAGTCGTCGGCAAGACCGGCATGAATAACCATTTCTTTCTCGAACTGCGCGATGTCGCCGATATAGTCGATTCCTTTTTGGAATTCGCCGATAAATCTTGGTGCCATGCTGTATACCGTTACTCCACGGCTGTACAATTCTTTAGCAATCAAGAAATGAGCTTCAGGAGCAGTTGGTGATGGAGTTTCGTCGATCGATATTTCGAAGTCCACGTCGCGGCCCAGGTTTTTGATATAAGTAACAAAGATGTGCTCCATAAAGTCGACAGCTGCGCCATAGACCAGTACGATTTCGATCAAGTTCTCTTTGTTGAAAGTAATAGAGTTTCCAGCAACCTCGAACGTTTGGTTCAAATAACGGGACTCGTAGTGGTTGCGGGTTGCTTCAGGAAGCTGGTTGTACTTAGCTTCACGCTCAGCTGCTGTGATGTTTTCTACGCTGTTATCGATATTCTCGGAGCAGTCCAATGTGATCATAGTGAAGCCCAGGTCAAGTGACATTTTGATATCAGCTTCAACCTTCAAATGGTCGCCATCGGCGCCAAAGCCGTCTTTGTAGCCTTCTTGGAACACGGCAAAGACCGCACCGTTTAGAACATCGTTGTAATCGCGTTTGGTTAGTGTAATTTCACGGATACTTTGCTGCGCCAATATCGGGTGGATATTTTTCCCCGCTACGGTTTTGATGTGTCCTGAAGAAGCGATGCCTAGACGGTCACCAAGACCGATAGTTGCTACTTGCGTACCGAATGCGCGAGGTACTGTGTAATCGAAATATTTGTTCAATACTAAACGGTTAGCAGTAACAAGCGGACATACTTTAACACCGCTGTTGTTTTCACCTTGAAGTTCATCAAACAAAGAGCCTTCGCCAGTAGCGAGAATATATTTGGTGTTGTCGCTTTTAACCATTAGAAGTTTAACATTGCCAGACTGCTCGAATGAATGCGGATACACTTTTACATTGTCTACTGCAATGCCGGATACATCGCCCTTCTGCATGGCCTCGGCAATAGCTTGAAATTTACTCATTGAATAAAAGCCTCCCTCAACGTTGCAACAGTCATACTATCGAAGTTATGCCCATTGTCAACTACAATTTGAATACTTAAATCATAACGCAAAATCATATTAGTTTCTTCGCTTATTTTGTCCATTTTGCACATGTACATGCATATCTTGCTATGAAATCGCCTCCTTCTCTGCTACAATACATAATAAGAAAGAATGAGTATTCAATTGTATATTGAGAGTGCTTGTAGCACCATCATAGCATGGAGTGTTCACGTGTGCAATTGAGTTTTGAAGCCAATCAGGAAGGAAAGCTGGTGGATCATCATGAGCGAAACAGTCTCTTTAACCTATGGGTCGGAAGAAGGCGACTTTTATATGCAGCACATTAAACGGACGGAGCCGTTCGAGAGGACGAATCATTTTCACGGTACCTACGAAATCTATTATTTGTTGTCCGGGCAGAGGGCGTATTTTATTAAAGATCGATCTTACTTAATATCTCCGGGCGATCTTGTGTTTATAAACCGTCATGATGTGCACAAAACCTCAGATGTAGGACAGCCGGGTCATGAGCGGGTTGTTATTAATTTTAGCGATACTTTTATTAGTAAGGACCATCCGTTATACCATAACTCATTGTTCAGCGTTTTCCAGCAGCCGGCGCATGTACTCAGCCTAAAGCTTCAGGACCAGATTTTCGTCCAAACCATTATCGGTAAGCTGAACAAGGAACTGAAGGATGAAGCAACCGGATTTGAAACCTATATCAAGCTTCTATTAGTAGAGCTGCTGCTGTTCTCGAGCCGCTACGCTGAACGACATGATGCTGTTCCTTTCGAGCATGCGAGCCCTTTGCATAAAAAAATATCTGAGATCGTTCAGTATATCAACAGTGAATACCATCAACCTATGACGCTTTCAGGTATGTCCGAGAGGTTCTTTATGAGCCCTTATTATATGAGCCGCACCTTCAAGGAAATTACAGGCTTTACGTTTATCGAATATGTTAATATGACGCGGATTCGAGAGGCTCAGAAGCTTCTGCGGGAGACAGAACGCAAAATTATCGATATTGCCGATTCCGTAGGATTTGAAAATATAGCTCATTTTGGTCGCATGTTCAAAAAACTCAGCAAGCAGACCCCGCATGAATATAGAAAGCAGCAGCGATAGTGGATGGCAGCACGAAGGAATGCAAAACACTATTTTCAAGTATCGTCCTATCCACATAAAGAAACCCCGGGCAGTAAGCTTTATTGCTTACATCGGGGTTATTAGTTGTAGTCTGTCGATCTATTGAATCGGGTCGGGTACCATCCCGTTTTCCATAACTTGCGAATTGGTGGGCATGCTGGACATCTCTTTGCCCAGACGTTTCAGCTCCGCTGTATTGTTGGATGCCATTCGGCCATTTTGAGCGACCTCAATCGGGATACTGACCTGTTTAGGTTCATGACTGGATAAATACTGCCCGATTTCAGTTACTATCTTCGAAGCAATATCCGTTGCGGTGGAGGGGATATCCCCTTTATCTTTAAACGATGCCTCGTGCAGATGTACGGCAGTCATGCCGTTGTCAGCTGTCAGGGTAGGAATACTGTAGGTGTATTGCCCAGTGGTCATAGGATCGCGAAAGGTTAGCTCGTAATTGGAGCCGTTCTTAATGGTGGTCTGAGTAAATCCTAAAGCTGTCAATGTAGTATGAACATGAGAAAAGGGGCGAGTTATTGTTTGGGATTGCTGCTTCTTGCGTGTCATTGCCTTCACACTCCTTATAATTGTTGTGTGTGCATGCCAGAGGCATAGTCCTATGATTCTGGTATGTAATATTACCCTGAAGGGATTGGCTTGAAACTATTAACGTGGACGTGCCGAGAGTTTGATACTGCTTTACCTCAATTTTTGATCTGTTGGTCTGCGATTAATTTAGACAGTTTTTGTTGGAATCAGGTGCCGTGTTATACTAGAGGCAGTATATGGATAACTGGAGTGACGAAACTATGAGAATCAATAAATATATAAGTGAAACGGGTTTTTGTTCCCGCCGTGAGGTGGACAAGTTAGTAGAAGCGGGTCGTGTAACTATCAATGGTCGGCTAGCGGAGTTAGGGAGTCAAGTGGAAGAAGGGGATAAAGTACTTGTAGACGGGCGCCCGGTTAGCGCGAAGAAACCTTCTGTGTATATTGTCTTAAATAAACCTGTAGGAATCACGAGTACGACGGAGAGTCATGTGAAAGGGAATATCGTTGATTTTGTGGGACATTCGGAACGGATTTTTCCAATTGGCCGTTTGGATAAAGACTCCGAGGGGCTTATTTTATTGACTAATGACGGAGATATCGTTAATAAAATATTAAGGGCTGAGAATGATCACGAGAAGGAATATGTAGTCATGGTGGATCGGCCGATTACTCCTATGTTTCTTCAGGGAATGGCAGGAGGGGTTCGTATATTGGGGACAATGACGAACCCTTGCCAAATTGTTCAGCAGGGGGATAGGGTGTTTCGAATTATTCTCACGCAGGGATTGAATCGCCAAATTCGCAGGATGTGTGCTGCATTTGGCTATGAGGTACGGCAGTTGAAGCGGGTGCGTATTATGAACATACGACTTGGAGGGCTTGCGACTGGCAAATGGCGTGATCTAACGAAGCAGGAGATGGATGAATTATCGCAACGAATCCAACACAACCGGAGATGAGGGGCTGCTTTTGCAGCCTCAGTCACCCCAGTATTTAATTAAGAAGGCACAGCTTTTGAAATGAAGGAGCCTAAGCTTTAGGCAGCTTTATTGTATCAAAGGCTGCTGTTGAACTTATAGCCTACTCCGCGCACCGTCTGGATATAGAGAGGGTCTGCGGGGTCCTTCTCGATTTTTTTGCGAAGATTGCTAATATGAACAAGCAGCGTACGGGTATCGCCATTGCTGTCTACACCCCACGCTTCCTTATAGAGATGCTGAATCGGCACTACGCGGCTCGGTTTTTTGGCAAGCAACGCAAGCAGATCGAATTCCTTGGAGGAGAGGGGAATTAGTGATCCCTTTACCCAAACATTTCGCGTTAATAAATCAATTTCGAGACCTGGAAAGGTCAATTGCCCTAATTCTTCCTTCTGCTGATCCAGCTGGTGCTTGCGGCGCAGGTGGGCTTTAACCCTTGCAACAAGCTGGCTCGGGCTGAAGGGCTTGGTTACATAATCATCGCCGCCTATACTTAGACCGAGAATGATGTCGGTATCCTCGCTTTTACAGCTAATGAACAGGATAGGGATGCTGTAGTTTTCACGCAACTGGCGGCAAATTTCAATACCGTCCATTCCAGGAAGTAGAATATCGAGAATTACAAGATCCGGAGCAAATTGTTCCATATATTCAAAAGCGCTGGGACCATTGTCCGTGCTCAGCACTTCATAGCCTTCTTTAGTTAAATACAACCGGATCAATTCTACAATTTCCGGTTCATCATCGACAATAAGAATTTTTTCTCGTGGCACTTAGATATGATCCTCCTTTACCCTAATCTCAGATGTTTTACTGAGCTCTCCTTTCATAACAGCGTGCTTGCTACGATTTATGAAAGAATAATACTAAGAGCTTATGTAATAATATAAGTAATATTATGAAGAAAGAAAGTGGTATCCATTTCCAGATTATACACTCATTATATATGGATTACTGCTATTTTTGCTATTCTTTTATTAACCGGTTGCAATGATCTGTCCGGTTTTGTAGAAAGACAACCTATTGCGGGTAAAGAGGCAGTTCAAGGCGAGCTCGATCTTCGCGGATGGGATTTTAATATAGATGGGAATGCAGTATTGGGTGGAAGGTGGGGGTTCTATTGGTCTCAACTACTCCCACCGGAACAACCGCTTTTTACTGAACCCATTGGAGGAGAAGAACGGCAATGGTTGCGGATACCTAGCTACTGGAATGCTTACCGGCTGGGTGATCATATGCTTCCGGGCAGTGGATACGCTACCTTCGAGTTGAGGGTATTAGTCGATCCATCCTATCGCGTGCTTGCGTTGGAGCTGCCCATGATTCTAACAGCTTATAAAGTTTGGGTAAACGGAGAGCTGTTAGGCGAAGCTGGAACGGTTGGGGTGAATTCAGAAACTTCCAGGCCAGGGAATTTACCTCAATTAGTTTATTTTCCTCAGGCTGGGAATGCTGAACTTAACCTTGTGCTGCAGGTTTCGAATTTTGACCATCGGTTAGGAGGGGTATGGAGCGATCTGAAGCTGGGGGAGGCGAAGAAGTTATCCACCCATCACAATAATGATATGGGGTTCGAGCTGTTGCTTGTGGGCGGCTTGTTCGTTATGAGCTTTTATCAACTGGGATTATTTCTGATCCGTTTCAAGGAACGAATGTCGCTTTATTTTGGTTTATTGTGCATGCTGCTTGGAGTGCGCGCTTTGTTTGTTGGGGAGGGCGCCATCTATCAATTATTTCCGCATTTTCAATGGGAGATAGGAATACGCATCATGTACTTGTGCTATTATTTGGCTATTCCGGTTGGTGTCCGTTTCTTTCATTCTTTGTACCCGGATGAAATGGGAAAGCGAGTCCTATTCATTACTGGGTGGTTAGGGAGTATATTTGGGCTTGGGGTAGTTGTACTTCCTACTCGAATCTTTACATGGACGCTGCAGACTTATCATCTAATCACGGTATCGATATGCATTTATATCATGGTCTGTCTTGTTAGGGCATGTATGAATAAGCGAGATGGAGTCAGCTTCGCAGTAATCGGTCTATTTGTTTATATATGCACCATATTTGTGGATATAGCCTATTACAATCAATGGATTGATAAAGGTGATGTCTCGACCTTTGGGCTGTTGTTTTTAATTCTCATGACTTCTTTTATTATCAGCATGAAATCGTTTAAAGCGTTTGCTGCTGTAGAGTCGTTGTCGATTCAGCTTCAGGAGTTGAATATGGGTCTGGAGCAGAGGATCAAGGAGCGAACTTCCGAGCTGGAGAGTTCTAATAGTACTCTGGAAAAAATGAACGCTGACCTCGGGCGACTTGAAACATCTCGGCGCCACCTGCTGAGCAACATCTCACATGACTTGAGAACGCCGATGACGTTGATTCAGGGTTATGTCGAAGCGCTCATTGATCGAGTAGTTACTGAGCCGGAGCAGCAGCATAAGTATTTGCGTCTTATCCTGAACCGTATTAATGGGCTGAACAGGTTGATTGCGGATTTGTTTCAGCTTTCCAAGCTTGAAGCGCGGCAGCTTGATTTTAGCATGCAGGAGATGTCAATCGAAGAATTTGTGGTTTATTTTGGCGATAGATATGAGCTAGAGGTGAAGAATGCTGGGATTCGGTTCAATCACAATGCTTATATACCCATGCCCTTAGAGCGAAACATTAGCGTGGTATTGATTGATATTGACAGGATTGATCAAGTGTTGACGAATATTATTTATAATGCCATCAAGCATACTCCAAAAGGAGGTTCGATAAACCTGCAGTTTTTAGTAGACGGACCAACGCTTGTGGTGAGGGTTAGAGATAACGGAAGCGGGATTGAAGGACATGATGTTCCGTTCATATTTGACCGTTTTTATAAAAAAAGTAAATCTCGTAACACCTCTGAAGGAGGCAGCGGCTTAGGACTCTCTATCGCTAAGGAAATCGTTGATTATCACGGCGGCAATATTTGGGCGGAGAGCCAGGTTGGACAAGGAGCTTGCATAAGCTTCATGCTACCGCTGCGCCCTCCGATGTAAAGAAGATTTGCGACAGGTTCACAAATGTTTCATTGCAGTTCGATAGTCAGTTGGTGAGATACCGTAAAGTCGCTTAAATTGTTTAGAAAAATAAAGCGGGTCTTGAAATCCGACAGACGAAGCGATCTGCTCTATGGTTAATTCGAGACGTTCCCTGAGCAGCAGTCGTGCTTTATCAACACGCAGCTTTAGCAGAAAGGAGACTGGCGTAAGGCCGGTCCGCTTTTTGAACAAGGTTGACAGGTAAGCACGGTTGTAACCAAGCGCTTCAGCCATGAGCTCAATGGTGATGGGCTCCGCATACTGTGTGGATAAGTAGTGGATGGCTTGCTGTACAATTTGCTCAGTGACACTAGTCAGCTGTGGATTGCTTTGCTGCTGCGGCTGCAGCGCGTCCGAGTATTCCGCCAGCAGCAGGTGAAGGTAGCCAACTGCTTTGAGATTAGCGTTCGGCATTCGTGTTTGAAACGCTGCCTGGACTTGATGGTATATCACGCTGATGCTGCGACTGCGGCTGCGTCCTGTGTGAACAATCGGCTGCTGGGATGAAAGACCGATCTGACCCAGCAGCAGCGAAGCGCGCTTCCCTTCAAAAGCCATCCATCTGTAATGCCAGGGTTCTTCATCATCGGCTGCATAACTGATCAGCTTGCTGGGCTCGATTAGAAAGCTATCGCCTGGGCCGAGGTTGTACGTAATGCCTTGGCATGTATAAGTGCCCTTCCCGGATAGAATATGGTGGAGCAAATAATAATCGACTACCTTGGGTCCGGGCTTATGCCCGGGCTTTGTTTGGCTGCTGCCTGTAAATAGCACAACGAAATCATCGTCTATCGGCTGGGGGTTTGACACGACATAATAACTGTCTTTTCGATGAGGGCTTTCGGACATAGCCATTTCTCCTTCCGATTTTGCAGTCTAATAGGATAAAGTATATCATAAAAGGCAATACAACTACCTTGATAAACTAACATTTTTCCATGTGGTGATAACATCCTTCCATAGCGAAATGTACAGCCTCGCATTATACTGAAAGCACGATGTAACAGTCAAAAGCTTGAACAGCAAAAACCAATTCGAATAGGCGGTGTTACTTTTGGCAGATTTGCAAGCATTGCAACAAACTTTTGAAGAACGGTACGGACGTGAAGGTGCAGGCCCAGTTCATGTGTTTCATGCACCAGGCAGGGTTAACTTGATCGGAGAGCATACCGATTATAACGGTGGGTATGTATTCCCAGCTGCATTGACCTTCGGCACGACGATGCTGATTCGCAAACGCGGAGATGATCAGATTGGGTTTGCCTCAACCAACTTTTCTTTACACAAACAAATTTCCATTCACAATATTGCTTTTGATTCTTCCGACAACTGGATTAACTACCCAAAGGGAATCATCGCTAAAATTCAAGAGCGTGGTTTATCCGTAGGTGGCTACGATATTTTGTACAGCGGCGCAATTCCTAATGGCTCAGGATTGTCCTCCTCAGCTTCGATTGAAGTCGTGACCGCTTTTGCATTGCTGACGCTGGAAGGGCATGAAGTGGACAAGGTTCAGATCGCTTTGTTGTCTCAAAAGGCTGAGAACGAATTTATGGGCGTTAATTGCGGGATTATGGATCAGTTCGCAGTAGCTATGGGTAAGCAGGATCATGCGATTCTGCTAATGTGCGATACGCTGGAGTACAAGCATGTACCGTTCCAGAGTGGTGATTATAAGCTGGTGATTGGCAACACGAACAAGAAACGTGGCTTGGTCGACTCCGCTTACAATGAAAGAAGATCACAATGCGAGCAGGCGGTGAAATATCTTCAAGCGCAATTCCCGCAATTGACGCTGCTGGGTCAGCTAAGCTTAGAGCAATTCAACGAGGCACAGCATTTGATTCCGGATGAAATTGTGCGCAAGCGCGCCAAGCATGTTGTGGAGGAAATTGACCGTGTGTTGCAATCGATGAAGGTCCTGGAGCAAAATGATTTGAAAATGTTCGGTCAATTAATGATTGACTCTCATAACTCCCTGCGCGATTTGTATGAGGTTACTTGTTTGGAGCTTGATGTAATGGTCGAGGAAGCTCTAAAGGTGCCAGGTGTGTTAGGTTCTCGGATGACGGGAGCAGGCTTTGGAGGCTGCACGGTATCGTTAGTGCATCAGGATAGTGTAGCTGCTTTTATAGAGCAGGTAGGGGCTGCATACACCGAGAAGGTTGGGTTAACCGCTGACTTCTATGTGTGCGATATCGGCGATGGAGTTAAGGAGCTTGTAGTTTGAATTAATTGGGGAGGTTTTAACGATGGCCGTATTAGTGACAGGTGGGGCGGGATACATTGGCTCGCACACAGTGGCGGAGCTGTTAGCTCGTAATGAGGAAGTAGTGGTAGTTGATAATTTGCAGCAGGGACACAAGGAAGCGATATTAGGCGGCAAGCTATATGAAGGCGATATTCGCGATGCGGCATTTATGGATCAAGTATTTCAAGAAAATGAGATCGACGCTGTGATTCATTTTGCAGCCAATTCATTGGTTGGAGAAAGCATGCAGAATCCAGGTAAATACTACCACAACAACGTATACGGCACCTTATGCTTGCTGGAGAAAATGAATGAGTATGGCGTGAAGAAGATCGTCTTCTCATCCACCGCGGCTACCTATGGCGAGCCGGAGAACCTGCCTATTCTCGAAAGTGACCGCACGCTGCCGACTAACGCTTACGGTGAAACGAAGCTGGCGATGGAGAAAATGATGCGTTGGTTTGATACCGCACACGGCATCAAATATGTTTCACTGCGCTACTTTAATGCCGCTGGAGCTCACAAGATTGGACGCATTGGAGAGGATCACGCGCCTGAGACCCATTTGATCCCCATTATCTTGCAGGTGGCCTTGGGCCAACGCCCGCATATCTCGATCTATGGCGACGATTACGCTACGCCGGATGGTACCTGCGTCCGTGACTACATTCACGTCACTGATTTATCGGATGCGCACATTCTAGCTGTTGCCAAGCTGCGCAATGGCGGGGAAAGCAGTGTCTATAACCTTGGAAATGGCAAAGGATTTTCCGTTAAGGAAGTTATCGAAATTGCACGTAAGGTGACGGGGCATCCGATTCCAGCAGTTATGGAGGCCCGCCGCGCAGGCGATCCGGCAACTCTCGTGGCCTCATCTGAACGTACGAGAGCAGAGCTGGGCTGGAAGCCGCAGCACGATAGTCTGGAGCAAATCATTCAGACGGCATGGGCATGGCATCAAGGCCATCCTAACGGCTACGCTAACTAAGCGCTGGCCTATGGAATGGATAGGAGGAGTAACACCATGAATGAAGCAATAGAGAAGCAGGCTGCTGCTGCACAAGATATTGAAAGACTGATTAAGTTCGGCATCCGGCGCAAGCTTCTAAGCCCGATAGACAGCTACGCAGCGCGAAATGCGCTGCTTGAGCTGTTATTAATCGATGAGCCTTATACCGAAGAGGTTGAAGAGCCTGCTTCTGAAAGTGTGGTGGAGCTGCTCGAGCCCTTGCTCGATTATGCCGCTGCTGCAGGTATTCTTGAAGATAATAATACGACGCTGCGCGACTTGCTGGACGCGAAAATAATGGGCTGCTTAATGCCTCGTCAGTCGGAGGTAGCCAACCGTTTCTGGAGCACCTCTAGCCAACAAGGTGTGGAGCGGGCAACCGACGATTTCTACCAGCTCTGTATCGACTCCAACTACATCCGGATGGACCGGATTGCTAAGAATCAGTACTGGCTGGCACCAACGGAATACGGCGATTTAGAAATCACGGTCAATTTGTCCAAGCCGGAGAAGGACCCTAAAGAAATTGCGCTGCTGAAGACAGCGCCTCAGAGTAATTATCCCAAATGTCTGCTCTGTATCGACAATGTCGGCTATGCAGGCCGGATTAACCATCCGGCAAGGCAGAACCTGAGGGTCATTCCTCTGCAGCTCGATGGGGACGCGTGGTATCTTCAGTATTCGCCTTATGTTTATTACAATGAGCACAGTATTATTTTCGATCAGCAGCATAGGCCGATGAAAACGTCGCACCACACCTTTTACCGTTTGCTCGATTTTATCGACCAGTTTCCGCATTATTTCATCGGCTCCAATGCAGATTTACCGATTGTCGGTGGGTCGATTCTTAATCACGATCATTTTCAGGGTGGCAAGCATAAGTTTGCAATGGAAAAAGCACCGGTAGATCTCAGCTTCACCCATCCGGAATATCCGAATGTAAGATTGGGAATCGTCAAATGGCCAATGTCGGTCATCCGCATGTCGAGTCATAATAAAATGCTTCTGCTTAAGCTGGCGGATACGATTCTGAGCACTTGGAAGGGTTATAGCGATCAAACTAATGAAATTATTGCTTACACGGAACAAGAGGGAATCCGTATTTCTCATAATACGGTAACCCCTATTGCTAGAAATAATGCGAGCGGTGAATATGAGTTGGATCTTGTTCTGCGTAACAACCGTACGAACGAAGAGCATCCAGATGGTATTTTCCACCCTCATAAAGAGCTGCATCATGTTAAGAAGGAGAACATCGGCTTAATCGAGGTTATGGGCTTGGCTGTACTGCCTGGTCGCCTTAAGGATGAGCTGGAGCTGCTTTCTCAAATACTTACAGGGAATCTTCCGTTTGATGCAAAGATAACCGATCAACCCGATCACCCTCTGTACAAGCACAAGGTTTGGATTGATGAACTGATTTCTGTTCATGGCAGCAATTTAACTGCGGAAGTGGCTGAAAGAGTGCTGCAAACCGCGGTAGGCCATAAATTTGCCGATGTGCTAAGGGATGCGGGGGTTTATAAACGTAATGAGCAGGGAATGTCAGGCTTCATTGCTTTCCTTAACTCATTAGGCTTCAGACAGTAGGATGCCGATGTATTAGGCTGCTGTTCGTCTGAGCGGCTTCCGTGCGCGGCGTTTTCCTTTTCATATGGAATGTGTTTTAGCAAACCCCTCATCTAAGGATGTGGGGTTTGCAGTTTTTGCGTGGGCAAAAAAACGATAATTGTTATGTGAAATAAAGAACAAGGGTTAGTTTTATTCTATGTTTTTCATTAAAAAACGAATGAACGATGTAAGGTTATCGTCGAATGAACGCCTTTTCTGCATTATTTAGTAAATTTTATACGAAAATTTGTTAAAATTAGCTGATATTATCTCACATAGGCACTAAGTATGTGTTATAATTGTTCACATTATCATAACGCAGGACTTAGGTCTGGGGGAGATCGCATGTTTGATTGGTTGGGGTTTAAGAAAGGTTTGCCGCTTTGGTGGTCCTGCCGTTTAAATCGCGGGATGAAGGAGGACGTAGAGGATATTTTTGAAAGTATAGCCAATACCCGCATGGAGTTATTAAAAAGCTGGACGAACGAATATTGGTCTCATTTGGACAGGCTGTTGGAACAGATGGGTTCGCTAGAAGTGGAACGGAGCGAATCTCCTGAACTTTGGAGTGCGGCCGTTGATAAATTGTTTGCAGCAGCCGGGAACCGGGCTTCCGATTTTTCTGAAATTTTCTTGCTGGATGAAGAAGCTGCTGTATTATTCTCGACTTATGCCTCTCATATCGGAGTGCGGTATGGAGGGAGAGCACCCTTCTCCAAGGGGTTGGAGTATTCGAATAGCGGCAGTAAATGCTTATTCGGGCCTTTTGCGGACCCTTTGACTGAACAAATCGGACCGAGCACTTCTGCATTTCACGATAAAATGACGTTGTTGTACATTATTCCTTTAATGAAGGAAGGTAAACGCGCGGGGGCATTATGCGGTAGAGTGCCTAATGATGTAATAGGTGATTTGATCCAGCGTGAATCCGGCCATGTGTATCCTGACTCCGGGGATAATTATATTTTTATGGCGCGACCGGGCTTGAACTCTCAGATTGCTCCTGGTACGGCTTTGTCACGAAGCCGGTTTGAAGACCGCACCTTCACCTTTGGGGAGAACTTGAAGGATGGGGTCACAACGGACTGGGGTACTGTGAGTGTGAAAGAGCACACGGAACTGGAGCTGATGTTCACAGATCCTGCGACTGGCATGCTGCATCCAGGGGTAGCTAACACGATAGCAAACGGCAGTAATCTGTTTGTGACCTTTCCTGGCTATTCCGATTACCGCCATATTTCTGTAATAGGGAAAGGCGTTACCTTCCAGCTTCCGCATTGTCCAGATGTTTGGGGGATGATGTGTGAAGGAGATTTGGAAGAGGTGTACCGGATTCGCAGCATTCGCTGGAAGTTGACACGGTTGCAGCTTCCGTTGTTGGGTGGATTTGCGGTGTTGTCAGCAGTCTTGGTCTATTTGATCATGGGTCAAATGTCACCACTGGTTGTTGCTTGTGTAATCGGGGCATTCAATTTACTGTATGGACTACTAATTGCTTGGACTCTTCATAAAAAGGGCTCGCAGCCTGTAGTAGATAATTTGCATAAAATTAATCAATTCATCCGCATTAATGCCGAGGGTAAGGGTGACTTGACGCAGCGATTGGAACATGGACAATTCATGCATGACGAAACCAAAGAGCTTGCCATGTGGATCAACAATATGATCGATTCCTTGGAAGGAATTATGCTGCAGGTTAAGCAAGCTGCTTCCGATGTGCTGTCCAGCCAGCATGTTCTTACGGTTTCAACTGTCAGTACCGAAGGCTCCACGGAGCGGATGAGCGGGAAGATTCATGATATGATCCGAAGTATCCGCAGGCAGCTTAAAGATATCGACGTTGCTAAGGATGTTGTGGGCGATATGCAGGGTACGCTGCGTGTGCTAGAGGATAAGGCATCTGAACAAATAGCTGTGGCGCAAAGTGAAGTGGAGCGCATTGGCGATAAAATGAAGCAAATCTCCACCAAAGTAGCGGATACGAATAAGACAATCTTAACTTTTATGGAGACGACTCAAAAAATTAAAAATGTGCTGCAGGTCATTGAAGAAATATCCAGCCAAACCAACTTATTGTCGCTGAATGCTTCGATCGAGGCAGCGCGTGTCGGAGAGCATGGTAAAGGCTTTGCGGTAGTTGCTGGGGAAATACGGAAGCTGGCTGACCTTACACGTAAGTCTACTGAGGAAATTAATGATACCGTACAGCTGATTTATAAAAATGCTAAAGAAGCGTTCCAATCTATGGAAGAGGGGACTCAGGTTGTAACTGAGGGAACGCAGCTTGTTGCAGCGGCATCAGAAATTTTGAGTGGCGCAAGTGCCGAGGAATCGTTAAAGACGCAAGTGGTTGACGAGGTTGTGGGCTTGATGGAGAAAATTGCCGAGGTTAGTATGGAAAATCGCAAAATTTCTACAGAGGTTGAGGGAAAGGTCCAGGAGCTGCTAACGGATATTGTGAATGTGCGCCATACCTCCAGTCATGTGGAGGCTATTACGGATTTCCTTCAGCAGCTGGTGAATCAATTCCGCCTGACAGAAACTCGTAGGAGATGACCGATAGACGCGAAGCTCTATTTAAAAATGTACCGCCCCATCCATAATGGATTCGGGGCGGTATTTGTGTTTTCGAGAATGGAATGGCGGCGTTGGGCTATACTGAAACATGCGCTGTAGTAATACAAATTATGTAAAAAATAATTGTTAATTATTTGTCATGTATATTGACATAAAAAGATGTGAGGCATATGATAGTAGGTATAAAGGTTCTGAATATTCGGATTTTGGGATATTTCACTTGGTTTTATGTCATGTAACATAACATTAAACGGCAAAAGAGGGGAGGGAGTGGTTAGGATGTACTATTTTGCGCATCCAAGACCGAACATCATATGGCGATGATCAACCGTTCCCACAATACTCCATATCCGCTGGAGTCATTCTATGATGAGATGTTTATGAAGGACTTGCTAGTGCGTCCTCACTATCAGCAGGCGCACAGCTGCTTTTCCAAAATGAAGGGTGACGAGCTTGCTGCCAAGCAGAAAGCTATGAACCGACGCATGCTGGAGGAGGGGATTACATTTACGCTCTATCAGCCGGAACAATCGCAGCCGCTGGAGAGAACGATTCCTTTCGATATGATACCGAGGGTTATACCTAGTGATGAATGGGCTGTGCTTGAACGAGGGCTGCTGCAAAGGGTGAAGGCATTAAATCAATTTCTATACGATATGTATCATAAACAGGAAATTGTCGCTGAGGGTATTATTCCTCGTAGAATGATAGTGGGGAATCGTTATTTCAGGCCGGAGATGATGCATATTGATGTTCCTGGCGGTGTATATATGACTACCTCGGGCATTGATTTGATACGTGACGCAGATGGACGTTATTATGTGCTGGAGGATAACCTGCGCTCTCCATCGGGCTTCTCCTATTTGTTCAAAGGCAGATCCATTATGAATCAACTATTTCCTGAACTAACCTTCTCCAGTTCTATCCGTGACGTTGAGCACAGCTTGAACCATTTTCTTTCATCGCTCCGCAGTCTGTCTCCATCCCGTAAATCCGAGCCCGTCATTGCCTTGCTTACACCTGGTGAATTCAATTCTGCTTATTATGAGCATGCCTTCTTAGCTCAACAGATGGGGATTCATCTGGTTGAAGGACGTGATTTGGTAGCTATAGACCATAAGATTTATATTCGCAACATGAAAGGACTGCAGCAGGTAGATGTGCTGTACAGTCGCATTGATGATGATTTTCTCGACCCGTTGGCGTTCAGGCCTGATTCAATGTTAGGTGTAGCCGGTATTATGAATGCTTACCGCGCAGGCAATATTGCCATAGCTAATGCTCCTGGCACAGGAATAGCAGATGATAAAGCCATATATGCTTATGTTCCGGACATGATTCGTTACTATTTGAATGAGGAGCCTATCCTAAACAATGTGCCAACCTATTTGCTGTCTCGTCCTGATGAGAGGGAGTACGTGTTGGGGAGATTGCATGAGATGGTTGTTAAAGAAACGTCCTTATCTGGTGGGTATGGGATGCTTATCGGTCCTGCGGCTACAGAGCAAGAAATCACTGCCTTCGCTGAACAAATAAGACTGGATCCGGACCGCTATATTGCTCAACCGACCATGCAGCTGTCGCGTGCACCTGTGATGCTGGATGGGCGAATGGCACCTCGGCATATCGATCTGAGGGCATTTGTTCTAATGGGTAATGGTATCACTCATGTTATTCCAGGCGGATTAACTCGGGTGGCGCTTAAGGAAGGCTCGCTTGTTGTAAACTCTTCGCAGGGCGGGGGATGCAAGGATACTTGGGTGCTTGCATAGAAGTTGCTTGGATAGGAGGCACTTGTTTAGAAGGGGTTTGTTTGGGAAATGCTTGTTTTGCGGCGGCAACTGTAGGGTAGGAACACCGCTGGTTCAATAAATGAAGAGGTGATGAGCATGCTCAATCGTAATGCAGAAGCTTTGTTCTGGGTAGGGCGGTATGTGGAGCGGGCGGAAAACCACGCTAGGTTGATTGATGTACACTATCACATTCAGCAGGAAGCTGACTTTCTTCACAAGGATCATAAGTGGACGCGGTTGATCGATGCGCTTGGTGCCCGTACTTTGTACGTACAACAGTTCGAGGCTTTTACGGAAAAAGATGTACTCTCATTCATTACGCTGGATCGGGGCAATGCGAATTCATTGTTTTCCTGCGTCAGTCAAGCGAGGAATAACCTGCGGACGCTTCGGGAGAAGCTGCCGAGTGAGCTTTGGGATGTGCTAAATGCTTTCTATCTGTGGCTCGGGGAAATGCAGGTGGATGATATCATTAAAGATTCGCCTAATGCTTTCTACAGACATATTAAGGAACGGATGGCTATGTTTCAGGGTGTAGAGAATTCGGTAATGTTAAGGCAAAATGAATGGCATTTCATCGAAAGCGGCAGGTTTCTCGAAAGAGCTGAGAATACAGTCCGAATCCTGCAATCTGTGGCGGGAACGCTGTTGGAGGGGCGAGATATACCGACTCCTTACCCGAATATGCTAGCTGTTCTTAAATCGGTAAGCGGCTATCAATCTTTCCGGCGATTTTATGGGGATGGCATGCAGGTTGAACATATAATGGAATTTATGATTAGAAGTGAAAGCTTTCCTCGATCGATCCAGTTCTCCTTTACCGAATTGGAAAAGCATTTGAAGGGAATCGAGCTGCAGACTCAGGATTATCACATTCCTCATGAGAAAGCAGTCCGTCTAGCTGGGAAAGTAAAAGCGGAGATGGCTTGTCTAGAGCCCGATGAATTCCGAGCCCAGCAAGTATCAACGCTTCTGGAGCACTTAACGGTTTCATGTCATAGGCTTGGAAAGACTATGGCTACTGCCTTTTTCCAGTTTGAGGAGGCCACTGCATGAAGATCGAGATCAACCATGTGACCCGCTATACGTATGCGGAATCGGTTGCAGACAGTGTCAATGAGCTTCGATTGACACCGCGGACCAATTACCGGCAATCCTGCTTTCACCATGAGGTGTGGATTGAACCGGTCGCTTCTTTATTTACTTATGAGGATTATTTCGGCAATAGAGTACATTCCTTCTCAGTCAGTAAGCCCCATCGTGAGTTGGTTATTAAGACTAAGGCGACGGTAGTAACGCAGGATCAGAACTGGGATTTACTGAAAAGGGTGCCCCTCGAGGAGCAGCGGGAGCTTCTGCAAAGCGAACGGCTGCAGAATCGTTATATTGAATATTTGTTACCTACGGCATATACCGAAGTGACCAAAGAGCTGTCAGCTTATGCGGCGGGGTTTGAGATCGGACCGGATGGATACTATGATTGGGCGAAGCAGATCACCGAAGGCATTTACCGTGACTTCACTTATGACCCCTATGCAACGCATGTCCATTCGAAGGTGAGCGATACGCTGCAGCTGAAGCGGGGGGTGTGCCAGGATTATGCGCATCTTATGATAGCTGCGTGCCGCAGTATTGGGCTGCCAGCTAGGTATGTCAGTGGGTACCACTTTGTGGGTGATTTACAAGGGGGCAGCGCCGACTTCGAGCAGGCTTCGCATGCTTGGGTTGAAGTGCACGTGCCTGGCACAGGCTGGCTCGGCTTTGACCCTACGAACAACTCGGAGGTAGGCTGGCGCTATGTGAAGCTAGGCCATGGACGTGACTATAAGGACATTGTCCCTGTTAAAGGTGTTTACCGCGGCACGGCGCGTCAGATACTGGATGTCACGGTGGATGTAAGAAGGTTGGAAGGATGAACAAAAAAGTTTGGTAAGAGCGGGCTGTTCGCGGTAGACGAACAAGCCCGTTCTTTGTGTGCGTATTTTATAGACTCTATTGAATATTTCCATATTATGGGTTATATTTGGTATAAGATACTAGTATCTAGTGCTAAATAAGGAGTTGCTCATTATATGAAGTATTTTATTGTTACAGGCACATCTAGGGGGCTTGGTCGAGCAATTGCTGATAAATTAATAGCTCAAGACCATCGCTTATTTTGCATTTCAAGGAAGAAGAATGATGATTTAATATCTAAAAGCAGTGATGCCAATATCAATTATTTCGAATTTGATTTAAATAATATCAACCAAATTGAAGAACTAATGCAGTCCATCTTTAGTAAGGTAGATAGTTCAAAAGCCGAAGGGATATATCTAATTAATAATGCAGCGGTTATTTCTCCGCTATCCAGTATTGAACAAGCAAGTGGTGAGGAATTGGCCAGAAACCTGAATGTCAATCTGCTTGCTCCGATGCTTCTCACGTCACTTTTTATTCGCTTTACCAAGCAGCTTGCTGTTGAAAAAAGGGTCTTGAATGTGTCCTCTATGTCTGTTAAAAATCATCTTTCTGGGATGAGCGCTTATTCTACATCTAAAGCGGGGTTAGATGTTTTTTCTCAATGTGTGGGGCTGGAGCAAGGAGAAGGTATATCTTCTGTCAAAGTAGTTTCAGTCTGGCCTGGAATGATTGACACTCTTTTGCAGGAGGAGGCAAGGAATGCTAACCAAAGCACCTTCGCATCCGCACGAATCTTTGCAAAAGTAAAGGAACGAGGAATGCTTGAATCGCCTGAAGCAACAGCTGAAAAGCTTGTTGAATTTCTTTTAGGAGAATCGTTTGTTCAAGGCTCTGTTGTTGAGAATCTTTAGATTGACATGTATAACAAAAGCCCGCAGGTCCTGATATAGGACACTTCGGGCTTTTGTGCTGAATGAATCAGCTTTGGCTGATATCAAGTATCTTTATTTTGTTTGTGTGATAGTTCGACTTGAATGGTATCTTGATCGCGGGTGATCTCGTTGATGTGGATGCCATTCTTTTCCAAGGAGTTTTTAATGTGCTCTTCATTTTGTGCTGGGAAAATGTAAGCCGTATTCTCTTTGTTGTTGAGCAGATGCTCTGCAACATCCAGCAGCTTCTCCATAGAAAAAGGCTTACGCAGAAACTTTTCAAGGTCTTTCTCGTGATAGTCCAAAGGTGGTTCCAATGCTGTCGACACAATGACAGGGGTTCGGAAATAGTCGGGATGCTTGTAGAGTTCGGATATAAAGTCCCATCCGGTTTTCGTTCCTTCCAGATGGATATCTACAATACAAAGCAGCGGCGCTTGGTTACGAATTTGATTCAGAGCAATAATTCCTTCCTCGGCCGAACGCAAGTGAACGGTAGGGACGTTCAATCGGGTAAGTCCAATCTGGATTAGCTTGGCCAGGTTGTCATCGTCTTCAAGGACGATGATACTGCCTTCGGCGCTTGGCACCTTGTGAGTTTCCAGTTCGACGGTAAAGGTAGTGCCTTTGCCCATTTCCGATATGAAGGTAATTGAACCTTGATGTGCGTCCACGATTTCTTTCACAATGGCTAATCCTAAGCCTGTGCCTCCTATTTGGCGGCGGTCTGAATTATCAACCCTATAAAATTTAGAGAATAACTTATCCTTGGCTTCATCCGGAATTCCAAGTCCGTAGTCAGTAATGAGAAGCTTTACCTGCTGGCCGTTTTTTTCAATTCGTACATCAACCTTATTGGCCTGAGGTGAATATTTAATCGCGTTGCTAAGCAGGTTGTGAATGATTTGTTTAAAACGGTCGGAATCGGCACGGATCCATACTTCGTTATCAGGAACGTGCAGCTCAAGCTGGTGGCTCTGTTTACCCTTCCATTGGTAAGAGGCTTCTTCCAGCAGGCTGACGAGATCGACTGGAGCGAAGTGATACACTTGTTTGCCTGATTCCATCCGCTGTAAATCCAGAAAGTCGTTAATTAGGGTAGATAGACGGTTAGCTTCTTTATAAATGGTTTCCATATATTTCTGCTGCTTTTCAGGTGGGAGCTGGCGATGCAATAAGATTTCAATAAAACCCAATACGCTTGCGAGCGGCGTCCGTAGTTCATGGGAAACGATACTGACGAATTCATTCTTCATTTCATCAACTTTTTCTTCTTCTGTTCGATCCCGGAATACGAATAAATAACCTACTTGATTATCTTTATCACCAACCTTGGTTGCGTAGAGCTCAACATAACGCTGTTGATTATCTTGGTCCAAATAAACGAAGCGCTCGGTAAGCTTATCAAGCGATCCATTCAGCAGGCCTTCAACAGACAGATAGATAGGCATAAACGAAGGGCTGGTCTGACTAATAAAGTCTCCCACTTTGTTCCAATTTTGCCCAATATGTTGGCTTAGAGTTATATAGTCGCTCATGCGGTGGTTGACGAACAGCAGTGTGCCCTTCGAATCGCAGAGCATCATGCCTTCATGTGTAGACTCCAAAATGTTATTAATCAGGTCGCGTTGATTGCCGATAAACTCTTTCTCATGGGTTAATTGATCGTTCAATTGTTCCAAACGAATCGATTGTCTGAGCCGTTCCTCGTTCATAAGCTGTGCAAGGAAAGCGAGTTCGAATTGTCGGACCAGGCCTTTGGCGATACGGCCTCTTTGTTCACTTCGTGAAGTCAAATAACTGGTTAAAAGCAGAAAACCAATTACTTCATTATTGTCATCGAACACAGGGTAGTATTGATCCAAAGCGTGACTCATCGATTGGTGTATGCCAAGCTCCATAGAGGATAGATCTCGTCTGCATTCGATTGGTACTTTTTCAGTAAGGACTCGAAGCGCTGGGCCGAACAATACGGTCTGAATCTTGCTCGGCAGCTGCTGTGGGTAGCCGGTGGCGTATAATATGGTATAGGAATAGGAAGCTTCCTCATCCTGTGCGTCAGTCGAACCACTGTCCTTATTCGATTTCATGACAAGTAAAGCTGCGTCCATCTTGAGCGAGTCAAGCAAAGCGGGAATGGATGACTCCAGAAACAGGGACATTTCTAAAGAGCCGGTTAGCTTTTCCTGATACGTGCTAATGGTTTCGAGTTCTTGCTCTCGCTGGGACAGCTTCTCAAGAGTCTGCTCCTGCTCCTCCTGCTGGGCTATAATTTCTTCGTTCTGGGACTCTAAGCTTTCCGCCATATATCGGTAGGTTTCCTCGCTTTTACGCAGAGCAGCCTCCGCGCGGTTTGCTCGGCTGAATATGACTGCGGACATCAAGCCAATGATGAGGGCTAAGCCACCGCCTACGGCAATAATAATTCTAGCTGAGCGTCCTGCTTGATTGGCGTCTTTGTAGGCAGAATCCGCAATGGTATCGATTTCGGTTATGACCTTGATATGAAGCTGGCGAAACCGATCCATCATCGTTTTTCCATTCGTAATACGTGTGCGGGCCTCCTCAATTTTACCGCTTTGGACCAAGATGATCTGTGAGAGGTAATAATCCTGTAGACGCTTAATTTGCGGCAGCATATCGCCTTCCATCAAGCTTTTCAGGCCCGGATATTTTTTCTGGTAGTCGGCCATTATTTCTAGGTCAGGAATAAGCTGCTGCTTGCCAAGCTCATAAGACTCCAAATATTTCTCATCACCCGACACTATATAACCGCGCAAACCCGTTTCCTGATTAATTATATCCTCAAAAATATTTCCGGCTACTCCTGATAAAGGAATAACCTCATTTACAACGCTATTCAGTTCATTTTCCATATTAGTGGAAGCCACATAGCTGGATATACTAACAAAAGCAAGCAAGGAAATAATAAGGACAACGTATAGCAAAGATACATTCGAGCGTGTTATTTTCATATAAAGACCGCCTTGTTTCTAAGAGAGTGGAGTGAACGTTTAACGTACATATTCTACCAACAAATTCGACAAAACCTGAACATATTCCTGTGTGGAACTTATAAAGATCTATAATTTTTGAGTATTCAATAATATATTTCGCTAATTTACGACAGGACCTTATTTATTTCGGCATTTCATAGTCAAAAAATAAGCTATTATTTAAATAATACGGACGGATTGTTTGGGTATTTAAGTAAAAATAAAGGTGTGGAGATGAATGTGAGGGATGTGAACATGAAAAATGCCGAAAACCGTGAAGTTTGCTGCAAGAAATGTTTGCCAGTTCAGCCGTTCTCGCTTACAATAACAATGAGGACTAATAAATGTTAGGTATGGTAACACCAAACTAACGCATCAGGCAGCAGGAGGCGAAGATGTTGCAGATGAATCAAGTACCGCTGGAAAAGGAACTCCACCCTTTTTTTCAGCCGATATTATCGCTCCAAAACCAGAAAATTATCGCCTATGAAGCATTGGGCAGAAGGGTTCACGAAGGACAGGTTCACAGCCTAGGGCCTTTTTTTCATGATCCAACTGTTAGCGATGAGCATCACTTACAAGTAGACCGATTGCTGCGTGAGAAGGCGATCTCGACTATTGCTCAATCTGACGGGGATGCGATGCTGTTTTTAAATTTAAAGCCGTCTTGGATTTATAGGAAGTACAAGGAAACCGGTATTCTGCCTACGCTGCAGTTTGTTGAAAAGCATGGATTGGAGCCGTCGCGGGTTGTCATAGAGATAACCGAGGAGGAGTTCCACGGACGCTTGGAGGAATTGTCGAAAATTGTAGAGGTTTATCGTCAGCAAGGCTGCTTGATTGCAATCGATGATATAGGCAGCGGATACAGCAATTATGATCGGATAGCTTCGATTAAACCTAATATTTTAAAAATTGATTTGAAGCTGTTGAAAAAGAGCAAAAATCACGAGGGCTATAATGCGTTATTAAATTCATTTTCCATATTGTCTTCACAGATGGGGTCTTCGTTGTTGATAGAGGGTGTGGAAACGAAGCAGGACTTGTATCATTCATTAAAGGCTGGGGCTAGGTATGTCCAAGGCTTTCTGTTCTCGGAAGCCAGAGCTGATTTTCAATCAGAACGAAACTACGAGCCTTTATTAAAAGAAGAGATACGTATCTATACGGAATCAGAAATAACGCGTTATCGGGCGTTATTCTCTGTACAAGAAAGTCTTAATGAATTAATTTCATCAGAAATGCATATTTCTTCGGCCCAGGATGCGGATATGATGATCGGCAGCCTACTCGGCACTGTCGCCGACAATGTGACGAGAATTTATATATGCCGCGAGGATGGCTGTCAGGTTTCATCTAATTTCATTCGCGATATGGACGAGGGATGGAAGAAGGACGCCCAGTTTCAAGGATCGAATTGGATATGGCGTCCTTACTTTATTCCTAATATGATGCGGATGAATAATCAACGGCAGGGGATGCTCTCTCAAGTATATACCGATCTCGATACGGCTCAGCCGATGCAAACGTACTCTTGTCCGGTTGGGGACACGCATTATATTTTTCTGGATTTGAGCGTTTGATTCGGATAATCTAGCTAACCCTCAACCCACTCGCTTCGCAGTGAGAACAGCTCCTTCAAGTCATCTGTCGACATTTCAGTAATCCACTGTTCTCCGTTCCCTACGATTTGTTGGCTTAAACCCTGCTTCTTCTCGATCATTTCATCGATTCGTTCCTCAAGCGTTCCCAATGTTACAAATTTATGCACCTGAACATGCCGGGTTTGACCAATTCGAAAAGCCCGGTCGGTTGCTTGGTTCTCCACAGCAGGATTCCACCAACGGTCAAAGTGAAACACATGGTTGGCAGCGGTCAAATTCAGTCCTGTGCCTCCAGCTTTTAGAGATAAGAGGAAGATGCTCGGCTGCTGTCCTTCTGGAAGTAGGGTATCGCCTTGGAATTCGCTGATCATGCGATCTCTTCCTGCCTTCGGCGTACCGCCGTGAAGGAACAGGACTGGAGTTTCCAGCTCCTGCTCCAGGATGCGCTGAAGCAAATGTCCAGTTTCCACAAACTGTGTAAATATCAGACATTTATCCCCTTCTTGACGAAGCTCCTGTACCATTTCCAGCAGCCTCTCCACTTTGTTGGACCGTTGCTGCCAAGGGGAACCAGCAGGCTCCTTGAGCATAAGCGACGGATGATTACATATCTGCTTAAGCTTCGTCAAAGCCGCAAGAATTAAGCCTCTCCGCTCCATAGCGCTTAAACGATCCAATCTATCGAACATATCCTTAATATAGTTTTCATATAAAATACCCTGCTCTGCCGTGAGTGAAACGAATGTTTTGTTCTCGTATTTTTCCGGCAAATCCAATTGGATGGCGGGGTCTTTCTTGACACGGCGCAGCAGGAAGGGGCGTATCAACCGCTGTACCTTGCTTACCAGCTCCGGATCATTCGATTTCTCAATAGCCGTTACATAGCGGTGCGTGAACTCACGCAAGGTGCCCAGGTAACCCGGATTTAGGAAATCAAAGATCGACCATAGCTCGGTGAGCCGGTTTTCAATTGGAGTACCGGTCATAGCGATTCGATGCTGTGCCTTCAAGCTGCGGATCGAAGTGGCCTGTTTGGTGTAGGCATTTTTAATGTTTTGGGCTTCATCGAGACAGATGGAGCTCCATTCAACCTGAGCTAGCTCTATTTCATCCAAGTGCGACAAGGTGTAGGTAGTCAGTATGAGATCATAGCCTTGGCAGGTTTCCTTAAAGGCTTCGCCTTTGGCGCGATTAGGTCCATAATGCAGATGAACCTTCAGCTCGGGGGCAAATCGCTGCAGCTCCTTCTGCCAATTGCCGAGCACCGAGGTGGGGCAGATCAGCAGGGAAGGGATGATTGGGGCGTCTTCTTCCCCGACGCCAGCAGTTGCCTGCTCGCGCATGTGCAGCAGGTAGGTGATCATTTGAATGGTCTTGCCGAGACCCATGTCGTCAGCAAGACAGCCTCCAAGGCCGGCGCTGCGCAGAAACAGCAGCCAAGAAATACCCTCCAGCTGATAGGGGCGCAGAGTCCCGCGGAAAGAAGCGGGAGGTTCAATCAGCGGTGGTCGCTTGGCGTGGTTGAGCAGCTCAATCATCTCTTGCAGCTGTTCATTCAGCTCAACCTCCATTTGGAGTGAGCGTTGGAAGCCGAATTCCTCCTCGCCTTCTGAGGAGCCAAGCAGGTGAAGCTCTAACACGTCGCGGAACGAAAGCCCTTGCTTCTTCTGCACCTGCTTCATAACCTGCTCAAGCTGCTGCAGCTGTGCCGGATCAAGCTGTATCCACTGGCCGCGGATTTGTACAAGCTTACGCTTTTCTTCAAGCAGCGTGCGGAATTCTTCTTCAGTCAGCTCGATATCGCCGAGTGCGATCTTCCAATCAAACTGCATCAGCTGCTGCAGGCCGAACATCGCCTGAGGTCCAGAGCCAACCGATGATTTGATCTTGGCTTTGAGCCGCGGCTTCCAGCGGCGAATCCGCTCCCACCAGGCGGGCAAGAAGACGGAGTAGCCCGCTTCCATCAGGCGTAGGCTGCCCTGCGTGAGCAGTTGCCAAGCCTCGTCTTGCGACAGCTCGCTGCGCAGGATAGGTGTGTCCTCGCTCTGCTGCAGCGAGGGTTGGATGCGCCGCCACTTGGCGAGATCCTTCGCCGCGCGGTGCAGATGCGGCTGCCACGCGGCGGGCAGCTCCGCCAGCGCCGGGTGGACATCGCGCACGGGCGCGATGCTGTGCTCGCCGACGGGCACTGCGTCGGCGGTTGACGGCGCAGACGCAGCGGCTGCACCGATTGCGTCTACGCTGCGGCGCGCGGCTTCGAGCGCGCCTTCGCCCGGCTGCGCCGCGGCGGCACCGTCGGCGGCTTCCGCTTGCACCGCCGCATCAGCCTGCGCAGCGGCTTCCAGCACTGCTGCGTCGACCTCGCGCAGCACATCCTTGTTCGCGCGATCTTGTAGGATCACGCGCAGCGGCCAGCTGCCGCGTCCTTGCGGCGGCTCGCTCAACTGCAGGCACGTCCTAAACGGCGTGCCGTCCGTTTGCCAGCCGATGGAAACGAGCCAATCCTCCTCGTCCATCCATAGATCGGCTGGGAGCTTCCCGCGTTGAAGCAGCGGATATGTCTGCTCCAGCTGACGAATGCTCTGGCGCAGCACGCCATCTTCCTCGCCCCACTCGGGGATGAGTCGATCCATCCACTGCTGCGCTAGTGGAGATAGACCTTCCGCTGCCACGCTGTCTGGCAGCGCCAGCTTCCAGCCTAGCTCACCCGCCTTCCACTTCGTGAAGTCGGGCATGCAGCGGCCCTGCACCAGCGCCTCCTTCACATGCGGCGCCAAGTGCAAAAGCTCCTGCAGCTCACGGCTCCAATCCAGCTTTAAATGCTGGACTGCGCTTGGGCTGCAGAAGTAGTCCAGCGCCTCCAATGCAGGCAGCTGCAGTCCTTCAATGTTCATCGACTCCGTAACCTCGATGAACGTGCCATAAAAAGACTGCTGATGCCACGCAAACAGCAGGTTCTTCAAATCATTGGCGTCATTGATGCCGCCGTTATGCCGGACGCCCCACAAGAAGAAGCAGCCGGGGACGATCCATCGGGTGTTAATGGTTATCGCAGTCGTATCGCTCATGGAATCCATTTCCCTTTCCGAAGCTCTTCTTGCAGTGCGCGTAAGCGGGAATACCGATTCGCTAGGCGGTAAATATACTCTTCCCAGGTGTTCAGCTTCTCTAGTTGTTTATAGTACGCGTGCAGCTTCTTCAGCAGCTTAACGGCCATCTTGTAAGAGTTGCGGTTCTTCTCCGCAATGCACCGTTCAACGGCTTGATGGTACAGCGGCAGCAGCAGGGAGGGATCGTTCGCCTCCACATTTTTTAAATCCAGTGCATATAAATTAAGCGGAGAAACACGATTAGCCAGCTGCAAATCAACCCAAGCCTTAAACCGGTTCGCTTTTAATAAATAGGCTGTATAGAAATAGTACGTCCGCGGCAGCAGGGCGATCATGACATCGACCCATTCGCCGTCATCAGGCTGACGGCTTACAGCTTCCATCCAATAGGTGCAGAAGATCCGTAGTTCCTCCTGTTGAGCGCGCTGTACAGAGGGCAGAAGCCATCTGAGCCATGCCAGCATGCGCTCCCACTCCTGGCCATCGTAAAAGCGGTGTAAATAGATGAAGAAATCACGAGCCTCTCGTTTAGCAAGCTGCTCAAGAAGCGTTCGCGCTTTTGCATCATTACCGGCCATTATATCAAAATGAGCCAATGCGATTATAACGGCTTCGCGTCTGCGCGGCATAACATTAGACTTCGCTGCTATAAGCTGAAGCCGCTTGCGTTCGCGCTCCAGTCGTTCCGGGCGGTCTTCCAGACGCCACCAGATGCTGCGGTAAGCGAGCAGCCAATCCATAGGCGAGTCCTTGCCGGTTAAAGCTGTTTCGCCAAGCATCGTCATGGTTTCATCCACAGCGGCTTCGTGTTTTTTCAGGAGTGCAGTGAAATTCAGGGCAGGCAGAAGGCCTTCAAGCTGCTCTATACATTGCTTAGCGACTGTTTTGCTGCCTGTTTCAATGTAATAAGATAAATAGGACGACTTCGTATCCGTATAAAACTGCTCTATTTTGCGCATGACGAATAGAACGACATGCAGCTCATAGAGATGCCGTAAGGGTTCATCCCAATTAGCCGCAAGTGGAGTCAGCGAGTCCTTGGCTGCATTGTAAAACAGCTCAATCGAGTGCTGCTGTGAAAGGGAGTAGCCGTAAAATTGCTGGTCAAAGAAACGTTGCCAAACCGTTGGCGGCTGATTCTCTTGCAGAGCCTCTAAACGTTCCTGTTTCTTCTCAGCCTTGGATACTGATGAAGACGTACGGGATTGCTGCTGGCGACTTTTCACTAATATGGCTTGCTTTAGCTGCTGTAGAAGCAGCTCCGGCCGTGCGTAGGATGCATACAATGTGAAAATAACAGCAGCCATATGCCTGCAGTTGGATGGATAGGAGCAGCTGCAGCTGCTTTTTGCAAAATTGTCCATATCCAGAATGACTTCGTATTTCTCTTTGCCGTGTACGGAAGCGGAGATTTCCACTCCATGCAATAGCTCTATGTTTTTCACACGGGCTTTGTGGTAAAATTCCCATCCGCGTTCCAGTATCGGCAACTCAAAGTCATGCTGCATCCGTTCGATTAAAAAATTTATTCGGTTTTTCGGGATTTGCAGCTTCAGCATGAGAAACGTTCCGCCTCCGAACTCGTTGTCTATCCTTATAGTGTAACAGATTTTGGATTTAAATGCTTCCTCTGTCCGGTTGCATGTAAGGGTTTTTTCGGGTTAAAATGCTTAGTAAGCATTTCCAATCCATTTCCATTCGAAAGGACTGATGTTGTGGGAATTAAATTTGGTCGGGAGTATCCTGACATTATTAACGATTTTACCGAGGCTTTATACAGTATGGATGAATGTTATTCCTTTTTGGAGATGACATCGGAAGAATGGAATGAATTGGAACCCGAGGAACAGCAGGAATGTATCAAGACATTGGCTGACGATATATTTTATGGGCTTGGCAGTGATCCCAAGATGAGTGTTGGCAAATGTACCATCAGCCATGACAAAGATAAGCACGTTATCGTTATTTATCATGGTGAGAAGCTTATCAGCGTGATTTACTTGGTTTAAATTGCAACTATTTATAAGTCAAAAACGCCCTTCGCTGGGCGTTTTTTTGATTAAGTAGAGTCTATTTTTATACTGAGCTTCACTCATAATTGAAAAACGAGCCCGTACATATGGACAGGACATCCACTAATTTTTGAATTAGGCTGCGTGATTAACTTAATATCGATAAATTTTTGTTGAATTACGGTGTGATTTTATTAGCCCGGTATGTAATTTTGTGTGGTTATTGCTATAGCTAGCAATCCTATGGACACTATCCCCTTTGCTCAGAAACAGGTTTCGAATGGGAGGTGTTAATAAGTGAATATGAAGAATCCGGAGGTTCCGGCTAAGTGAGTAGGGTCATTAAAACAATATAGCACACAATGTGAGTAAACTTTTTTGAATGGCTGAATGGGATTCCTCTCCCTGCGAACACCCAAACATTGGCATACCATTTTGGGGCAGCCGGGTATCAAACCGCTTATATAGGGAAATGGCACCTGGCCGAAGAAGAGCCTGTGCCTGAGACGCAGAGAGGCGGGTATGATTATTGGTTGGCCTCTAATGTGCTGGAGTTTTCGTCGGACGCATATGATACGGTTGTTTACAACAATGATAACGAGGCAGTGAAGCTTCCTGGTTATCGGGTTGATGCTTTGACTGACGCAGCAATCCGTTATATCGATCAGCACCAAGCCGACCCGTTCTATATGTTTGTTTCCTATTTGGAGCCGCATCATCAAAACCATACGGATAATTATCCTTCCCCTGAAGTTTATCAAGGGGCTTATACAAGCCGCTGGGTTCCGGCTGATCTTGCATCGTTGGGCGGGACGGCGCATCAGCATCTGGACGGCTATTATGGTATGGTAAAGCGGTTAGATGATGCGCTCGGCCGATTAATGGACACCTTGAAAAGCTTGAACTTATCGGAAAATACGATACTTTTATTTACATCGGATCATGCTTGCCATTTTAAAACGAGAAATGGCGAGTATAAGCGTTCCTGCCATGACAGCTCGATCCGGGTCCCGACTTCGATGATCGGTCCTGGCTTTCAAGACGGACGACGTATTACGGAGCTTGTGAGTCTGATAGATCTTCCTCCTACCCTGCTGGATGCTGCAGGCATTAAAGTGCCGGAAGCTATGCAGGGAAGTTCGATCCTGCCGCTGCTGCAAGGAAAGCAGGCAAAGGCAGATTGGCCTCAAGAGGTGTTCGTGCAAATCAGTGAATCGCAGGTGGGCAGGGCTATACGGACGGACCGTTGGAAGTACAGTGTGAAAGCGGCTGGAAAAGACGGATGGTCTCATGCTGGTTCGGACATTTATGAGGAAGAGTTTTTGTATGATTTGCAAGCCGATCCGTATGAGCTAACCAATCTAGTTGGAGTGGAGTCCCTCAGAACGGTTGCTGACCAATTGAAGTTGCGGCTTCTTGCGCGTATGAAGGAAGCGGGGGAAGCTGCCGCCCAAATTGTGAATGCACCAACGGTTCCGATGGGGCAGCGCCGAGTTTCCGTAAATGAACTACGTGTATAGGACTAATTGATGAGTGGTTAGGTGAGCGAGAGAGCAAGCCATACGAAGCAAAAATTTAAGGAGAATGAGTCAATGGGGAAGCTGACAGAAGTCGAAATTGCTACGCAGCTGGAGCAGATGTCTGGCTGGAATAGAGAAACAGATGGGAAATGGATCGTCAAAACCTACAGGTTTAACGAGTATTTATCCGGTATTGCTTTCGTTGAGAAGGTGGCGCGTATCGCGGAGCTGGAATTAAACCATCACCCGCTGATCGCCATTGATTATAAAAGGGTGACGCTGCGGCTCACCTCATGGCATGACGGCGGGTTAACCGCGCTTGATTTTGAGGCGGCAGCACGCTTTGATGATGCTTTAGGCGTATAGTTGGATTAGGCAGCTCTGTTTTTTTACAAGATGGTTGAAAAGGTCGGTCGGGTATTTTTAAACAGCAGCTTCATGTTTCACTGACTTTCGGTAGCGAGTCATCCGGTTACTTGTTAGATCGCTTAGGCTTCCATTCCATGCAGTAAAACATATCTCTGCCGGTTGGCGTCATCTTGTTGTAAGTATCGGTATGAACAAACCCTGCTTTTTCGTAGACACGGAATGCGCGAATATTCCAGCTAAGCACCTCCAAATCGATTTCATTGGCGGGTGCTCTTCTTTTTGCTTCGGTGGCTATAGCACGAACGAATTCAACACCATGACCTCGGCCGCATAATTCAGGACGCATGCCCAATCCAAGCCTTGTAACTCCAGTAATAGGGAAAAACTGGGCAAAGCCATACATAAGGCCATCTTCATCTAAGACAGCTCTATATTGCTGCTCCCGGAGCTCGGCATCTGCAAATTCTTCTTGCTCAGAGAGCATGATATCCCAGGGGCGCCAATTGTATATATTATAAGGAGCCGGGTAGGACCAAGTGCAGATGTCGCCGCAGTGGGCTTCAGTTAAAGGGACGATTCGGAATGTTGGCGAAGTAAGCATAAGAGGTACACTCCTTTGGGGACCTTGCGGTTTTCCAATTCTTTTTCATCCCTATTGTACTCGCAGCATTGGGGTTTGTCGAACTGATTACCAAATAGCGGAAATTTTTCGTTTTGCTGGGGCACTATTCCGTTGTATACTAATATAGGTATCCACACAGTAAAGGAAGTGTTTATGATGCAGCATATAGTGAGTCAGGATTGGCTGTTTGACCACGGTACAGACGAACATGTCGTCATTGCGGACTGTCGTTTTTTATTAGGAAACCCAAGTGCGGGCCGAGAGGCTTATGCTGTCGATCATATTCCTGGCGCCGTGTATGTTGACTTGGAACAAGACTTGTCAGCACCCAAAGACGTACACGGGGGAAGGCATCCGCTGCCTGATTGGAATGAATTTGCACTTAAGATGGGCACAGCGGGCATAAATAATGAAAAAACTGTAATTGTGTATGATGATCAGGGTGGAGCGATGGCTTCGCGTTTGTGGTGGCTTCTTCATTATCTCGGTCACTCTCAAGTGTATGTGCTGGATGGAGGCTACACGAAGTGGAAGGAAGCTGGTTATCCTGTGACGGATGAGCCTGCAATGGAGCACCCGACAGTATTTGAACCGAAGCCTCAAGAAGGTATTTTGGTCAGCATGGAGGATGTGAAGAGCCGCATTGGCCGTCCGGGCACTGTACTGATCGATTCGCGTGAAGAACGGAGATATTTGGGGCTTGAGGAAGCGATTGATCCAGTAGCGGGCCATATCCCAGGGGCGAAGCAGTATTTCTGGAAGGATAGCCTCGATGAACAGGGTAATTGGAAGGAAGATGAATTGCAAAAAGCACGGTTTACCGACTTGCAATCGGCGGATGAAATCATCGTGTATTGCGGTTCTGGCGTAACGGCATGCCCGAATGTACTCGCTTTGCGCGCGGCGGGCTTCTCTAACGTGAAGCTTTATTCCGGCAGCTGGAGCGACTGGGTTAGCTACGAGGATAATCCGGTGGCTACGGGGAAAGAGTAAGAGCGGAGAGGCCGCGTCCGACGGGCGTTTGGCGTACAGCGTGTTTGGTGCTGTACGCTTTTTTTGGCGCTTCCGGGCAGTTACAAGTCAACACGGAATCAACACCAAGTCACTGAGAATGTTTACAGCCAAGCTGACAAGCAAACGCGCGTTTGTATTCTTGAACGGGTTCGGGCAGTAGCCGCCGCTTCGGAGTTGTGTACACTACAACGCTCGCTACTCCGATCACCTACGTCAGATCGCACTCCCGCCACTGGCCATCATAGCCCAGGTATACCACATACGCTTCGGCTTCTACGCACCCATTGGTGTTGTAAATATAAGAATAGTAATCCATGTAAGGGTTTGTGGCTTGTACGCTTCCTGCAGATAAGGCGAACACGAGAGTGATTGCAACTAACATCGATTTGAACTTAGACTTCAAAAATAAATTTTGTATTGCCAAATTGGATCATTGATGCTAATATCCTAGTTAATCTATGGGGAAAGTAAAATTAAATAAATCGAAGACTCTACCGGACAGCCGGAGAGGCGCTAGTAATTAAGGCGTCTTTCTGGCTGTCCTTTTTTAAAAACAACTAGAAGGAGTGTGGACAACATGCAATACCGTAAATTGGGAAGAACCGGATTAAAGGTGTCCGAGGTGAGCTTAGGCACGATGGCATTTGGTCGTTGGATCGATGAGAAAGCTTCTGAGGAAGTACTGAATGCTGCATTGGATGCAGGCATTAACGTCATCGACACGGCGGATATATATGGAAGAGGCATGGACATGGGAGATTTGTCACTTATCGGGGAATCCGAAGCGATCCTGGGTCGAACGCTCAAGGAACGTAGGCATGATATTGTGCTCGCCACGAAGTTTCATGCCCGGGTAGGCAATGGAATTAATGACGCAGGGCAAAGTCGTTACCATATTTATAGGGCTTTGGAAAATAGTCTTAGGCGATTACAGACCGACCATATTGACTTGTACCAGGTTCATGGATTCGATCCACAGACGCCAATGGAAGAGACGCTTCGGGCGCTGGACGATCTCGTCCAGCAAGGCAAAATCCGTTATATAGGCTGCTCCAATTATGCGGCTTGGCAGTTGGCAAAAGCGCATGGAGTTAGTGCTGTCCACGGTCTTCACCGCTTCGAAAGCGTCCAGCCGGAATACAGCTTGATCACCAGAGGGATCGAGAGGGAGCTTGTTCCTTTTGCACAGTCCGAAAATGTCGGCATCATCACGTACAGCCCGCTAGGCAGGGGAATCCTGACCGGCAAGTATCGTGCGGGTGAAGCACCACCTGCGAAGTCTAGACTAGCTGCTGGAGAGAAGAAGCTCGAACAGCTGCTGCAGGCGAACCGGGCTTATACGCTCGTTGATGCGATTCACCCGCTTGCCGAAGCACGCGGTTGGTCGCTGGCACAGTTCGCGTTGTCTTGGGTGCTCAGTCATTCGTATATTTCTTCGGCTATACTCGGCGTGTCGAAGGTAGAGCAGATTGAGGATGCTTTACGGTATGCGGATCAACGCCTAACACAGGAAGAGCTTGCGCACATCGACGAGGTATCACGGAGTCTTCATCTTATTTTGTAACAGCAATCGTACTTCTAATATGAATAACTTACTTTTAGGAGGGTAACACAATGAGCCACAAACGTCAGTTGCATCTTGGACTATTTTTATTTTCTACCGGGTACCATCCGGCTGGATGGAGGCTGCCAGAGGCGGTCACCGATGGGGCTTTTGATCCGCAGTTTTTGTATCGGGTGGCAGCAAAGCTAGAGGAAGCGAAGTTCGACTTTTTCTTCTTAGGGGATAGACTGGCCACCAGTGTAGACGAACAGTACACCTTCCCATCGCAGATGGTCCGAATGGAGCCGTTCACGATGCTCTCCTACCTCGCTGCGATTACGAAGAAGATTGGCTTAATCGTGACAGTAAATACAACGTACGCGGAACCGTACCATGTCGCTCGTATGACGGCATCTCTCGATCATTTGAGCGGAGGGCGTCTCGCATGGAACGTAGTAACGGGTGCGGATACCCGAGCGGCCCTGAATTTCAGCCGTGAAAAGCATTGGGATAACGCGAAACGATATGATTATGCGGATGAGTTCGTGGGTGTTGTCAAGGAGCTTTGGGATACGTGGGAGGATGATGTCTTTCTACGGAACAAAGAGACGGGAGAGTACGTGGACAAGAGCAAGGTGCATACGATCAACCATGTAGGAGACCAGTTCTCGATAGCTGGACCGCTTAACGTCGCTCGACCACCGCAAGGGCAAATTCCGCTGCTGTCAGCAGGTACTTCCGAACGGAGTCAGGAGCTGGGTGCTCAGTTTTCTACGGCTATTTTCACGGGCGAGATTGTCCTTGAAGAAGCTAAAAAGTTTTATGCAGGTATTAAAGGCAAGTTGTCCAAGTATGGACGGCAACCGGAGGAACTGTTTATTATGCCCGGGCTTGTACCGCTGGTGGGGCGAACGGAAGAAGAGGCTCGCGCCAAATATGTGGAGCTTAGCCAGCTGCTTGTGACTGATTTCAACGTAACGTCGCTGTCGAATCGTCTTGGTCTAGACTTGACTGGTTATCCGCTTGACGGTCCCCTGCCGGACTTATCCCTATCGGGTCTGCCCATCGACAAAGTCAAATCGCTGGTTGGACTGGCTCAGCGGGCGTCCGGGCATGAGGACATAACGGTTCGCGAGCTGTTTTACTATTTCGCTGCGACGGCGAGAGGTCATCTTCTCGTTGTGGGCGATCCCGAACAAGTTGCCGATCAGATCGAGGAATGGTTCGTCGAGGAGGCGGCCGACGGGTTCAATATTTGCCCTCCATATATGTATGACGGACTGGACTTATTCGTGGATTTGGTTGTGCCGGTGCTTCAACGCCGCGGATTGTTCCGTACAGAATATGAGGGTAGCACGTTCCGCGAGCACTTCGGTCTATCTCGCCCGAACAATCGGTTCACCAATAACGCTACCGCTCTGCAAGGCGCCGTCCATTGATGCGGCTGCTCCGAAGGCAATGTGGGAAAAGAGGGAAAACGTATGGGCAACAAGACAACAACTCGCTTTAATTGGCGCATGATTGCCGGTCAGCTCGCGCTACTGCTGTTTATTCTTGGAGCTATCGAGTATATCGTAAGCGCCGAAATCGTGAGTAGCTTGTATTTGTCGCAGCCAACCTTGGTCATGAAGGAAATCATTCGATTATTTTGGGATGGCGAAATTTTTCATCATCTATCCGTTACACTGTGGGAATTTTTAGTGGGATACGTGCTCTCTGCTGTGGCGGGAATCGGAACGGGCATGTTCCTCGTCCTTATTCCGCGGGCAGAAACATTTTTCAAGCCTTTTCTATCTGCGCTGCTTGCTGTTCCTAAAGTAACAATCATCCCCATGCTCATGCTGTGGCTCGGCATTGGGCTTTCCAACAAAATCGCTATTGTATTCCTGTTTTGCTTTTTCACCATTGCATTCAATACGATTACCGGAATTAAGCAAACCGCGGAAAACCATCTGAAGGTAGCGCGCGTGTTCGAGGCGACAAAGCTGCAGACGATCATGAAGGTGATTTTGCCATCCGCAGCGCCTACCATTTTCGTAGCCTTACGGCTATCGGCAGCTACTGGCCTGGTAGGTGCTTTATTCGGAGAAATGATGGCGTCGAAGGACGGTTTGGGTAACCTGCTTGTTAAAGCGACTTCGCTGTATGATACGACGAAAGCATTCGCGATTATTACTATCGTTACCGTTGTCTCTGTCCTTATCATTGCGCTAATTGATCTGTTGGAGAAAAAAATCGTTCTGAAATGGAAATCATCCTAACACCATTATCTAAATAAACCTAAGGGAGAAGAAGCAGATGCGAAAGAAAAGTTGGACCGTCATAGGAATGGTTAGTCTTGTTGCTGCACTAATGTTGTCAGGATGCTCTGGCAGTGCAAACAGCCAAAGTAATGGAGCAAAAGCATCTTCATCATCCGCTCCAGCTGCAGGTGGCCAAGTGATGCAAAAAATAAAGTATTCGCCATTAACCGGCGTCAGCGGGCTGGTCGTCCTCTTCGGTGCAGAGAAAGGATTTTTTAAAGAAGAAGGTCTCGATGTCGAGTTTATTACGACGAAAAATGCCGTCGAGGCATTAGTGAGCAAGGAGGTCGATATCGCCGATATGCCGACCACTAGCGCGATTATTGCGGCTGGTAAAGGCGCTCCGATCAAAATCGTTTCTTCCATGTTCCGCACGAAGGGCCCGTTTTATCTCATTGCTGCTCCGGGTATCAATAGCGTCGAAGAATTGAAAGGGAAAACCGTCGGTGCAGGCTCCTTCGGCAGTGGGCTCGACGTGTACACCCAAGTTATTTTGAAAAAACACGGGCTTAGCAAAAACGATGTTGCTTATGTTGCTAATGGAGCACAAGAAGCAGCCTATGCAAGCTTAACGTCCGGTCAAGTGGATGCGACGATTATTCACGAGCCCTTTGCGTCTTTGGTTGAGCAAAATGGAAAGGGAAAAATTTTGGCTAAAGGCTGGGATTACTTGCCGAACTTTCACACAGGTGTGCTGGCATCGCGCAAAGATTTCATTGATGAGAAGCCGGAGTTGGTCAAGAAGCTTCTGAGTGCCTATTTCAAGTCCCAACAATATGCGAAAAGTCATCCCGACGAGTACAGAGCTTTCTTCTTAAAAAATGTCAAAGTTGATGAAAAAGCAATCGATAGTGCATTCAAGCGTGAAGACGTGCTGTGGGAGAACAATCCGGACGTCGATCTCAAAGCGCTGCAGGAGACACAGCAAATTCAAGTTGATCTTGGGTTTCAGGATAAAATCTACGATACCGCGAAAATACTCGATCTGCGCTTCATTCCCAAAAAGTAAGTTGAAAACGAGGTGTTCCTATGGTGGGCTACTTGATTAACGGAGTATCCAAAGTGTACGGAGGATCGATTCCCACGGAAACTCTGGTGGACATCAATCTAAAGATAGAAGATGGAGAATTTTTAAGCATTCTGGGTCCTAGTGGCTGCGGCAAAAGCACGTTACTCGAAATTTTGGCTGGCTTGCAGCTGCCTTCGTCGGGAGACGTGTTGTTCGGCGGAAAGAAGATGCAAGGTCCGGGAATCGAGCGGGGCGTTGTGTTTCAGGACCCTTCGCTTTATCCTTGGCGCACGGTGCTGCAGAACGTCGAACTAGGTCTGGAGCTTCGGCATGCAACCAAAGCAGAGAGAAGAGCAGCTGCGCAAAAATATTTGGACATGGTTGGGCTGCAAGGCTTTGAGCACAAGTACCCCCATCACTTGTCCGGCGGCATGAAGCAGCGGGCCGGCCTTGCCCGCGCCCTTGCGAACAGCCCGGAAGTTCTGCTCATGGACGAGCCATTCGGAGCCGTCGATCATTTGACTCGCCTGCAGCTGCAGGATGACTTGTTGAACATTTGGGCAGCAGAGAAGAAGACGGTAGTCTTCGTGACCCATGATGTATCTGAAGCGGTGTTCCTGGGTGATCGGGTCGTGTTGTTGTCTCCAAGACCGGGGCGGATCAACAAGATATTCCGGGTACCGAACAAGTATCCACGTAAACGGGACGATATCGAGCTGTTGAAGATCCAGAACGATATTTATGCCGCCATTCACGAAGTGAAGACGCAGGAGCATTTAGAATATATTATTTAGCCGGAGGAGAATGAGATCGATGTCATCATCTACTATCGTTAGTGTGGAATGGGTAAAATCCCGGTTGGAATCGGGCGAGCGGATCGCCATCACTGATGTGCGGTTCTCTCCCAAGGATGTGCATTATGGCCATCATGCTTATGCAGAGGGCCATCTGCCCGGCGCAGTTTTTATTGATTTCAAAGCAGATTTGACAGACCCTGCGGGGGAGCACGGTGGACGGAGTCCTCTTCCATCACCGGACAGGTTGGGCGACCTATTCGGCCGTTTTGGGATCGACCGCTCCACGGACGTTATTGTCTATGAAGACAGCAATGGACCGGCCGCTTCACGGCTGTGGTGGGTGTTGAATTATTTGGGCCATGACAACGTCTATGTTCTGGACGGCGGCTACAGTGCGTGGGCGGCTGCCGGTTTGCCCATATCACAAGAGCTGCCGGAGCCGGAGCGCCGCGCGTTCGATCCGGCACCTCGTCCGGAGTTAATCGTAGGCGTGGATGAAGTACGGCTCACGTTGGATGGGAGCGGGAGCGGGGGTACGCGAAAGACGCTTATCGATTCCCGTGACGCCAATCAATACCTAGGCCTAGAGGCGCCGTTCGATCCGGTGGCCGGACACATTCCGGGCGCTGTGAACTTCTTCTGGAAGGATGGGCTGCAGGAGGATGGGTTATGGAAGTCGCCCGAGCAGCTGCGGGAGCGATTCGCTTCTTTGGCATCGTCGGATGAAATTATCGTCTATTGCGGATCAGGTATCTCGGCAACACCGAATGTGTTGGCACTGAAGGAAGCGGGTTTCACTAATGTGAAGTTGTATGCCGGCAGCTGGAGCGATTGGATTAGCTATGAGGAGAATCCAATTGTGGTGGGGGAAGAGGAGAAGGCGTAAGCAGTTATACAGGTTGTAACACGGAGTACGTCGTCGTTCATGTGACGATGTACTCCTTTGCTTTGTGTCCAGGAGTATCGAGGTCAATTTGCACGTGCATGCGATTCCACTTGATTCACAACCTCACGCGCGAGAAACAGCGGGGTCATCCCTCGTGTGGTCCTTAAAACGGGAGAGTCGACAAGGGACTAATTCGCTTCTTGATTCCCGATTGATTATTTCACTTGCAGCCAGACGCGCAATCAGCGGCGCCAGCGTAATTGCAGAATGCATAACTGTCAGATAAAGTCCCTTTATGTGATCATGGAAGCCCACGATCGGATAGCCGTCTTCAGGCATTGGTCTCATCCCGACCTGGATGCTTTCCAGTTCCAATTGATTCCCGCCCTTCAGACTGCGACGCAACGTCTCGAACGCTCGCTTGCCGACCGCCTCTGGCCCGTTTTCTTCCGACTCGTCGATATAATCTTCCGCAGCCAGCAGCGTTTGATCCGTCAGTTGACGCGCTTCAAATTGCGCATTTGAGATTAATGTGCGTATCAGCTTATTCGCAGTTTTCATCCGAATCAGAATGGAAGGCGACGGCGTTACCGGCACGGGACAACCTAACGGGTTGCAAAGTTCGGGTATGCCTGTACCTGCGGCCAATACCACGACATCCGACTCCAGAAAACCCTTGGACGTGTGGACGCCGACCAGGCAGGAATCTTCTTGCTGCAGCTGTGTAACGTTGGTACCGAACTGAACCTTTGCTCCGTACTCCCGCGCTTTGCTCAACAACAGATCCGTTAACCCTATCGGGTCCACCGCACCTTCTTCGCTGACAAACATCGCTTCATCCGGATATTCCTTCAGATTCGGTTCCAATGCCTCAAGCTGCTCCCGGTTTAATTTTTGAAAACGGAGTTGCTCCCTTAGGGGCGGATTGTCCCAAGTCAGCGCCCCGTGCCAATGAATTTGCAGTTCGGACAAATCTTGCTGAAGCGCATGATATTCTTCACAAGCCGCATCGTACAAATGCCAGTATTCGGGAGCCACCCTATGCGTCGTATGTATCCAGGCAAACGATTTTTCCGTGACTTCACGCGCCGCGGCGGGGTGTCGTTCAATAACGGTTACATCTTGATTTCGTTTTGCCAGATGATAGGCCACGGACGCCCCGACAATTCCTGCGCCAATAATCACGATTTTTTGTTTACTCAATAATGACTCCCCCTTTGTCACCTTATTGTAGCACAGGCGTCATAATAATCCGACGTCATAACATATGAGGACAGCTGGAGCGACTGGGTTTCGTATAGCGATAATCCGGTTGCGGTGGGGAAAGAGTAATAGGAAGCGGAGCCTTTTGGGACGCAGATTGGAGGGTTGCAACAAATACTCCGTGGTGAACGGGGTTGCAGCCCTTTTTGGCTTCAAAGATCACCTAAAAAAATCGCAAATAGTTCCTATGGTGACTATTCCGACGCGGTGTTGGAACTCGCTCAGCAGGCTGATAGCCCATAAGCGAAAATGGGTGTCTGCCTTTATAAAAGTACATAGCGGCTTGTTGCTTTCTTGAACAGCCCTCAAAGTTGCACATTACTTGTCGCGTTTTTACAATACTTTTTGTTATGCTGTTTTTATAATTGGGACTAGCAGTTTAAAGCTATTACGCGATTTAATAAATTACGGAGTGGAGGACAATTCATGGATCTCAAGTACGAATTGTATATCGGGGCAAAGCCGGAGGATGTTTGGCAGATATTCATTGAGCCTGAAGCGACGAAAGCCATATTTTTCGGTAGTATTCTTAAGTCAACCTTCGAAATCGGTGCACCTTATGAGTATATAGGACCCGGCAACGACGGGGAGGAGACCGTTCATGTATACGGTACGGTACTGGAATTCGAAACGAATCAGCGCATGAGCTACACAGAGCATCCAGGGCCGTCCTATCGTGAGAATCACGCTGAGCTGGAGACGAGAATTACCCTCACCTTAGAGACTGTAGGCAGTTGTACGAAACTCACGTTGATCAACGATCAGTGGCCAGAAAATCATCCCTCCTATGAGAATACGAAAACAAGTTGGCCGATGATCCTAAGTAATATCAAGACCTATGCGGAAACAGGCAAGGCCTTGGATTTTGGCTGGTAAAACACAAGTAGCTTAATCATTACGAATCTCTTTGACTTCGAGCATAGGAGTTCATAGAGGGATAATCAGCTGAGCGTTTGGGTTAGTAGAGCAGAATTCAGTGGCGATGGGGCAAAAGTAGCACCAAGAAACGGGATTACTTGAAAGGGGCATTGATGATTCGTCATCGATGCCCCTTTCGATTACAAGCTAATCTCGGAGATAGTTAGAATGACTGGGCAGTGATCACTGCCTGTTATCTCACTATCAATTTGTGCGTCAATTAAAAAGGGATTTAAACGCGATGAAGCTAGGAAATAGTCAATTCTCCATCCCACGTTTCGCTCCCTAACCTTCGGCATATAAGACCACCAGCTATAAGCATCTGTCTGCTGAGGGTAGAAGTGTCTGAAGGTATCGGTAAATCCAGCGTCCAGCAATTGAGTCATCTTGCCTCGTTCTTCTGGGGTGAAGCCGGAATTGTTGCTATTGGATTTGGGATTCTTCAAGTCTATCTCATGATGAGCGACATTCAAGTCGCCACAAATAATAACGGGCTTAAGGTCGTCTAATCCCATAAGGAAGGTGCGAAACCGATCTTCCCATTCCAGTCTAAGATCCAGCCTTGATAGGTCACGTCTGGCATTGGGGGTATATACATTCACAAGGTAGAAGGAGTCAAACTCCAACGTGATAATCCTTCCTTCGGATTCATGATCCTCCTCCAGGCCGTATCGTACTGAGAGCGGCTTGACCTTGGTGAAGACAGCGGTGCCGGAATACCCTTTCTTAATTGCGTAATTCCAATATTGAGTGTATTCCTCGTACTCTAGGTTAATTTGCCCTTCCTGCAGCTTCGTCTCCTGAATACAGAATATATCTGCTCCGATTTCTTTGAAGTAATCGTTAAACCCCTTGTTAACACAGGCTCGTAAACCATTGACATTCCAGGATACTAGTTTCATTATTGTCTATCTCCTTGCTGCCTACTATAGTCTTTTTTTCCAGTGTATCATAGATTTATCATAGATTCGCATCAAACAAAGAGACCCTCACATAAGCCATCCAAAAAGGAGGGTGAAGTGAGGGCCTGAAGTATAAGAAGCTTCATAGTCTAATTTACTCCTGGATGATTATGACTGAAGCGCGCTTAAGTTGATATTAAGTCTTGCTGCTACGCCAGCAGGGTTGTCCTGGCTCCGCGCGCCATTGGCGTTAAAGGCGATAATAACAATGTCGTTGCGGCCTTTCCGCAGAAAGCGGCGGATGTTAAATGTGCGGCCCGGGTTAAAGTTGGAGGTTGCGGTTGTTGGGCCATCGAATAAGAGGGGGACTCCATTGATAATAACAACGGCAAAGTTATCGACCGATAGAAATAGGGTTGCAGCTAAAATATTTCTTCTCAGAGACAGCGAAAATGTTTTTGAAATAATAGCGTTGCTGCTGCTCAGATTGCCGGAGTACCATACATAGCTCGCATTATTCACTGCTACCCAGGAAGGATCGCGAGGGATGATTTGCGCATTAAACCAGGAATTGTCGGTTCCAATTATAGTGCTGGTTTGGCTGATAAGAACCGGCTTTGTGCTTTGCATTTGTTTCACATGAGCGCGGTAGATCGACATAACTTTACTTTTGGGCATTCCCGCGCTTTTCGGCAGACGAACGGCTTTCTTTGGAATAGCGGCACTGCTGGGTCTCACGGACTTCATACTATCCTCTCCCATCGATATGATAAATCGGTTGCAAGTTATCATATTCATAATAGAGTAGAGTGATAGGTATAGCCGTTTATAGTTACTAGTATATTTTAATTTTGGAACGTTTGATTATGAATAACTGCTAGTTTGACTGGAGTCATTTTGCTAGAAAAAGCCCGCCGATTATTCTTCCGGCTGTCCGGATGCTTTGCGGAGCTCGTTGGCTAGTAAATGGATATAATCAGCCTGCTGCTTCCAAGCCGTAGATGCGTCTAAATCGCCGATGGTTTCGGCATCCAGACGTTTTAGATCAGCATGTCCCCAAGCAGGAACCATCCATGTCTGGATAATTGTGTTGGCATACCCAGCATCAAGCGCCATTGCTGGTGTAATATCAGCTACTAAACAGTTATTGTATTCATTGATAATATCCTCGACAAATTCATTAAACGCTTTTCCTAATAAGTTGAAGGCATTTATTGGATCAACCTTTTGCTGGGGGTCCAGTTTATAGTGTCCTGTGATATGCTGTGCGGGGTCAAGTCCGTACTTATAGCAGCTATATGCCAAAACCCATATATACCGTTTGTACGCTTCCGGAAGATCGATGCTGCCGCCATAGCAGAGTTCTACGCCGCCAGCTGCATCGTTTGCGTCACATCCGTAGAGCTGGTTGTCGATTGGTGGGTTATAGCGGACATGCCAGGCTTTTTCCGGCGTAGCTGTCAGGAATGGAATGCATTCGATGATCTCTTTATCATCAACGAAAATATGTGCAGAGGCTTCCATTTCATTTCGTGAGTGTTCGTAGTAGGAGACATTGCTTGCCGCAGTAGATCCGGGATTACCCGTATCATGTGCAACCATAAATCGGCATGGAGACAATAGTATGCACGGACGACGTAAGCTTGGGCCGGTAAGGTGCCGGGGGATGATTTTGTATTTCATTTTGAAGCTGCTTATAATTTCTCAACTCCTTTCTGTTCGAGCGCGCGATCGGTTTTAGCTTTAATTTCCGAAGAAACATACGAAACTACAGGTTTAGGTATCCATTTCTCCCAACCAGCACGGTATGCATTGGCCGTCATACTTTCCCAACTATGATAAATAAGTGCGGCGGTCAAAGAAAAAAATGCATAGCCTGGCTGCTCGAAGTCCAGAGTGGTTAACGCGACTTTGTCCAAAAGCCATCCAATAAACGGAATCCACAGTAGTAATACGGTTCTGAGTAGTCCCTCAATTTCATATTCACTGGAGTAGGTATTACTCTTCTTGGCGGCTGCTGTGCCAGCCACCCAATCAGCTGCAATGACAGCAACAAATAAAAGAAATATCCAGAGTTTCTCGCTATGAATGGCTTGCTCTAGCCAATGGACGATTACAGCACCCGCCATTGCTGCGCCTGCATTAGCAGGCTTGGCTAATGACTCTAAACTTATAAATGCTTTTAGAAATCTGTCCAATGTTCTCAATCCTCCTTAGTCCTTCTAATATATAAAAACAGCCCCGATAGGGTCAGAGTGGCGTGGTACAGCACCGAAGTACGAGTGTACTTCTTGGCCTTGATGGCGGCCAGATCGGTTTGGTTGGAAGAGCGGGTAAAGTATTGATGCGTGCCATCGAGTTCAATTTCATCCGCTAGGGCCAGCACGTCCGTTTTGACAGTAGAGGTGCTGATTAGGAAATACCAATCTTTATTCATAACATGCTGCAAGCGTTCCACTAACGTTTCTGCACTCTCACCGATAGTGCTATTGCGGCAGGTGATGGCGATGGAGGCGGGAGCTTGATCTCCTTGGGCAAAAATAGCGCTTGCCGCTTTATATTCCTCTGTATTTTCAGGAAAATCCGTTTTCACGCTGGTCAAATCCAGGTATTCTTTATAGGCGAAGCCACCTGCCTTTTCCCCGAGAATGAGAACTTTTCCAAATCCTAAACGCCCTACGGGCTTTTGAATGTCGATGACTACTGTTACATCTTTCATAGTGTTGGCCAATGTAATTCCTCCCTAATTCCAATTAATAATATCAATGGTGGTTTGTTTCCTATCAACTACACTTAAAGTTTTGAAGGTTACTTCAAATCCGGTTCGACGTTCCCAAACGCTGCCGATTTGAATATCGCGGTTTTGAATTTCACCTGCGAGGACAACCATTAGATTCGCATTCAGCTTTAACTCATCGCGTCCAAGAATGCGGAACCAGTCATGCATTCGGACCGCGTTAGTGAGGCTGTCCATCTTTTGATCTGAGCAGGAGATGAAGCTCATGCGAAAAATCGGCTGCTCGGTGTAACGTTCGATAATCTCATCGGGGGATGAGGAGGGGACAACCGTTACCGCAGGCTGCTTGTCCGAGAACAGAACCGATCCGGTGAAGCTGTACTTAATGAAGGGATATGCGGCTGGCACGGAAGCATCATCCTGTTCAACTACAGGCATAGTCATTGCGGTGACTAAACCCGTGGTGATACTGGAACGAATTCGCTCCAAATCAATCATGGGGAACACCGTCCAACAGGAAGCTCCTTTTTCTCCATAACGGTTCATTGCTCCTTTCCTAGAATAATTTGTAATTATTTTCTTTTTGGAGTAAAATAAGAACAAATGTTCGTATTTTATTTTCACTATTAGGTGGCAATCGTAAGGGGCGCCTCTTGTGCTCATGAACAGAATAGCGGGTTTGTTTTTAAGCAAACTTACATGACCGCATTGATCTTTTTCTGTGCTGTTTGCAAATAGTACTGAACTGTTCCCTTTTTAAGTGCTAATAAAGAAGCTATCTCTTGAAACGAATAACACATGCCATAATGAAGCTCGTAGCATTCACGTTCTCTTGAACTCAATTGGGACAGTGCGTGCTCTAACTGGTCGCGCTGATGCTCTGTAATAACAGAGGCGGGAGTTAAGCGGTGCTGCTGCTCGATGTAAGTCTGCATCTGTGAGGGATCCATTAGCTTTTCCCTTTGATAGGCAGCTCTTCGTTCAATGCCCCTGCGGTTTCCAGGACATATGCCGGTTCGCATCCATTCGATAGCGTATTGGACATCCGAGATCATGCCGTTTATCAGCTCTTTATCTCCACGTGTTACAGCGGTTTCCTGTACTTTTTGCAGCATCCGGTAAGTAGTACGATAAGAGCTTTGCAGATCGGTTAAATCGTTATTGTAGCTTTGTGAAATAGGGGGATGGCTCATCATGCTTCTCTCCTTTACCATTTGGTAACAATTTGCTAATAAGATCACTAGATTTATGGAATAACGAACGATGTGTTCAGTAGCATTATTGAATTTGTTACCTTGTGGTAATGATATTATCTATAAAATACCATTTGGTAAAGGCGGGAAATCAGCCAAAAATGCTCGTTTAAGTCGAGATGCCTCTGCCGGAAGTGATTTTTCCTCGCTTATCTTTACCTTTTGGTTAAAGTTGTGTATATTTATTACCAAGAGGTAACGAAAGGTCAGGGGTTGATCATGATGAGCGAAACAGAGTTCGGGTTCTATCTCAAAAAAGCTAGGGAAAGCAAGGGCATCAGTGTAAATCAATTGGCCTTAGAATCGGGAATCAGCAATGCGCAAATATCCAGGATAGAAAATGGACTGCGAGGCATTCCCAAACCGGAAACGATCCGCAAGTTGGCCGAGGCTTTACAAATTCCGTATGAGGAAATGATGGGAATGGCCGGGCACATGCCGGATGACCGTAAACAGGATATTCCAGCCTGGGCTACCTCTAGGGACAAGCGGGATTTCAAAAAGATGCTGGAGGAAGACGGCGAGATTATGTTTGACGGTATTCCTATCAACGACACAGACAAACAGCGGATTATGGACGTATTAACGGGATTTTTCTGGGAGGCTAAGCAAATGAACAAGCGTAAAAAACCGAAGGATTCGGATAATACCAAGGAGTGAACGGAGCCTTGCAATGCAGCTTGATTAATGAATTAGCCGGGTGATGACAATGGAAGATACCGTATCCAAGCTTATAAAACGACATAAAACCAATTGCCCGTTCACTATTGCCCGCGGATTGGGTATCCATATCCAATTTCATGATTTAGGGACGCATACAAGGGGGGTGTACTACAGGAAGCTGCGGCGGCGGCTCATCGTCATCCATAACCAGCTTTCTTCGGAATGGCAGCGCTTTGTTTGTGCGCACGAGCTCGGCCATGACCGCCTTCATCAAGGGATGAGCCGTTTCTTTCTGGAGGAGCACTCTTTTTTCAATCCAGGTAAATTTGAAAGACAGGCTAATCTGTTTGCTGTAAAGCTGCTTACCTCATTGGATGAGATTCAGTCGGATGAAACCTTGGAGCAATTTTGTTCGCGAAACGGAATACCGGAGGAGATGCGTCAGTTTTTTTGAACCAGCTCTCGGTTGAGGATAGGCATTGAAGGGTAAAGTATCCTTATGAGGGCTGCAATCCAAGCTATCTGTAGCCTATCCGATATTGAGAGGAGATGCCGTTATGGCCACGATGACCACGCAGCTTGAAGAGAAGATTATTGAAGCGTTGGATTCAAATCAAGTATGCTCTTTTGCAACTATTGAGGGTAATAAACCGCATGTTCGGTATATGGCTCTTTTTCATGAGGGTATGACTATTTATTTGGCAACCAATAAGCAAACGCACAAGGTAGAGGAGCTGGAGCGGAATCCTAACGTTCATATTGTGCTCGGGTACGAGGGAAGCTGGTCTGCGAATTTTTTGCAAATAGAAGGGATAGGGCGGGTCACAAAGGACGAGGGTTTGCGTGAAAAGGTATGGAGGGATGACTTCAAAATGTGGTTCGACGGACCTGATGATCCGAACTATGTCATTCTTGAAATAACACCTCAATGGATTGAGTATACAGGTAAAGGCGCCAAGCCAGAGGTATGGAAGAAGAACTAATGCTGCTTGAAGCAGAAGCCCCTGTCCCTTGAACCGCTTAAGACCTTGCTTGTAAAATAGGGTGAATGAATAAAAGCCTCCAGTTCTGCTCATTCGAGTAGAATTGGAGGCTTCTTTAGTTCTTGGTCCGGATATAAATCCAGCAGGTAGGACTACACTTTAAAATGCGATAGCTGATCAAGAAGCTCTTGAACCATACCGCTTAAGGCAGCGGATGATGATGATATTTCTTGCATGGAAGCAAGCTGTTCCTCTGATGCTGCGGCTACGCCTTGAGAGTTTTGAGCAGCCTCGCGTGCAATGTGTGCCAGCTGATCTACAGTGGCGCTAACCTCCTCGCAGCTTGCGGACATTTGCTCAGCAGCAGCAGAAACCTCTTGAATCTGCACGTTTACATTGGTCATTTCTTTCGTTATGGAAGCGAATCGCTCTCCGCTTTCGGATACGCTCTGAACACCTTTCTCCACTTCGGAGGTTCCGCGTTCCATGGCATCAACAGCTTTCCTCGTTTCTTCCCGCATACTGCCTATCAAGTCGGCTATTTGTTCGGCAGCTGCTCTGGATTGTTCGGCAAGCTTACGAACCTCCATAGCTACAACGGCAAATCCTTTTCCATGCTCACCGACACGTGCGGCCTCGATTCCTGCATTCAAAGCAAGCAGATTGGTTTGCGTACTAATGCCGGTAATCATAGTAATGATGGTACCAATTTCCTCAGAGCGGATACCTAATTGGCGGATCGCTTCTTGAGATTGACCTACGGTTGAGCGAACCACATTCATTTGTGATACCGCATCTTGGATTTGCTTGTTGCCTTCATCGGTTTGCAGCGTAACATCTTTAGCAGATTCGGTAACGCTCAACGTGGATTCAGCAATACGCTGCACACCGGTAGCCATTTCTGTCATGGCTGTCGAGGTATCACTGGCGTTGCTTTCTTGAATCTCAGCGCCAGCGGCTACCTCCTGAATAGCTTCGGTAATCGTTTCGGCTGCGCGACCTGTCTGTTCAGCACTAGCTGTTAACTGCTGGGAGGTCGCACCAACTGACATTGAGATATCAGAGACCAGCTGAAGCATGGCTCTAAGCTTGGCTATCATATTGTTAAAGTGGACGGCCATAACACCGAATTCATCTTTGCTTGGTTTCATCTCAAGCGATTTCGTGAAGTCACCTTCAGATAGCCGCTCGAGCAAAGAAGAGACAGCCTGAATTCGTTGCACAACAGCTACTCTTATAATGAGTGCAAGCAAGGCACCGATGATAAGCAAGGAAACAATCGCAATGGTGATTGAGATGGTCATGTTCTTTTGATAGGTTTCTAGAATACGCTCTTTCGAGACAATAGTTTCGATATACCAGGTTTCGTTGGAGCCGGTAAGATGAAGCGGTTCAATGAGACGAAGCACGGTGGTACCCTGTGAGTTCTCCGAGTAGTATCGATACTTCCCTAATTTTTTAATAGCTTCCCAGGCCGCTGTTTTTTCCGGATTATCCGCATAAGGTTTGTTGATCCATTCCTTACTGGTGCCATGAGCTACATAAGAACCCTTATTGGAGATGATGCTAACATATCCTCCTAGCGGTTTTTCGACTTCAGCCTTTTGCTGCAGCTTGTCCAGAGACAAGTCCATGCCTATGATACCGAGAAAGCCGCTTTGCTTGTCCACAATCGGATAAATAATAGAGGTCATAAGCACCTCTTTTCCACCAGCATTGTAAACGTAGGGCTCAAGTAGGGTCAGCTTTTTTGTACGTTTGGGAATCTGGTAATAATCCCCGGCCCCATCTTTATCATAATCATGGAGCGCCTCGATAGTGATAGAACCATCATTACGAAGGAGGTAAGGCATAAAACGCCCAGTCGCATCGTCATAAGGCTTTCTATTTATATTAAGCTTATCGTTATTGTCCCAAGCATTGGGTTCCCATAGGGTATAAAGACCTAAGATGTTTTCCTGCTCCTCTATCCTGTGCCTCAGCATTTCGACGATATCCTCGCGGGTTTGTTTTTTCTGAGTTCTAGCATCCAGCAGCGTACCGGAGAGAGTCTCTAGCGTCCCTTGGATGTCGAGTAATTCATCTTGGAATGCCCCCGAAAAGTTAAGTCCAGCTTCCTGAGCTTGATACTCACCTTTCTCTAGGCTTACCTTATAAAGCTGATCTAAATTTGTATAAATGAGGCCTGAAAATACCAATAAAAGCACCAAACCAACTGTAATACTAAGCTTGATAGATAGTTTAAGATTTCGATACCATGTCATAAAATAACCCCCCTGTACTTATGTATTCTTTATGACACTATATCGACACTATTCGACATTTTTTTTATGCCTTAATGAAAAATAATATAAGAATTTATAAAAAAAATATGAATAGAAAAAAATAGGTCTCAATATCTATAGTTTGGGTGAGAAGTAATGGGGGAATAGAGAAATAATGCACTTAGCTGCCGTCCAGCTGCGCGGTACAGCTCCTGCAGCCGCGCCACGTGCTGCAGGAAATTGATTCCGCTGTGCTCGCGATACCGATCCTGCTGCAGCAGGAGTGGATCCAGGATGCACATGCCGGCAGGGCTTGCGCCGCGCAAGAATATAATCGAATGCCGGCAGATCGTTCACCCGCAAGTCCTTGCGGTGAAGAAACAAAATCATCCAAATACCTCAAATTGTGATTCACCTTGCAACCAGTGAGGTAATAAATCGTATAAAAGAAAGAAAGCCCTGCAGGCTTGTCCGACGCGAGGGCGTTGGTACAAGCACTGAGGACTTCAATGGAATGAAATGGTTCATGGTTGTTCTAAACTAGTTGTCGGTCATCACATCTGCATACTGCTCGTCTGACAAAATGCGTTTAGCCGTAATGTAGGTTTTCACATAATAAGCTTCACTGAGCTTATTGATGGAAATGCCCTTGCCAGTAGCGGAATGATAGAACTTTCCGTCTCCTACATAGACACCTACGTGAGAAATTCCGCTGCCGTCTTTATTTACAGGGCCGTCTGTGTCGAAAAAAACAAGATCGCCTGCCCGAAGTTCATCTTGACTCACTGTGGTACCGAGAGCTGCCTGTGATTTGGATTGATGCGGCAGATCGACGCCAAACTTATCGAAGACAAATGCGGTGTAGCCGGAGCAATCAAAGCCTTTTTTAGTAGTGCCGCCACCTTTATATGGCGAACCAAGTCCGTCATTAACGGCTTGACTCAAAGGTGTTTCTGCGGATGCGCTACCAACCTGAATCGTAAAAAATAGTGCTAAAGACATGGCAATACCAAAAAACTTCTTCAAAACTGTATTCCCCTTCCGGTGCCTACGAGGTTAGCTTGAGGGTTCGGTTGAAGGTTCCCTATGATCACTCTGAAGCGAGATCAATTCACCCAAGATTGGATCCCCCGTTTTCCGTTTGGAGCGGAAATTCGGCATTTTGTATTATTTTCTTGCTCTGAATACTAAAATTCGATTAAAATTAGAAAAATCCTCCTTTAGTCACAAAATGTTCACAATTAAAAGTGCGAAAGCTGAAACATTATATGAATATTTGGTGGATGCTTATTTATAGCGGCTTTCAAAGGTTGGAAACGCTACCTTTTTGTTATTCAACTCTAAACAAGCTGCATGTATTCGACAAAAACCATTTATAATTTACATAAATATCCTGAAACGGAAGCTGCTTTCGCTCTAACACGTAACTCCATATGGAAAATATTAGGACAAAAGACTCTGGAAAATTAAGCTATTTTCCCATTGAGTAAAAGGAACACAAAAAAGGACTTAAACTGCCAGATTAGGCAGCTTAAGTCCTTTTTATACCTATTCTTCTTTGGCGTTCCATAACGCATATTGAGAGGTGATCGCCCACATTTTGCAAAACATATGAATGAAACGGTAGGCTTGCACTCCTATTAGAGCTGCAAAGCCGGCCCATAACATCGCGGATGTCATCACTGCAGCGGATATCGTGAGTGTAACGAGCAGCAGAGTGAAAGCTAGCAGCAGCACCGGCATTATATTGCGAAGGAAGAGCCGAAGTGAATGTGCCGATGATTTTCCGTTCAGCTTGCCGAATTGAACATACATGAATACCGTTTGCAGCAAGAACAAATACAGCAGGTACCCTCCGATCAATGGGAGTACATTCCAAGCAAGAGTGACTAGGGTGAGATGCTTGTTGTAGCCTTCTACTGCCTTTGGCACCAATATATAGAGCGGAGCCAAGCTTAGCAGTATCTGCAGTACATATAATCCTAGAAATGGAAGACCGAGCTTTTGAATACCTTGAACGAAGCGATAGCCCGCATTCAACTCTGTATGCTCTACTGAGTAGTAAACGCCAGCGTTTAACAGGGGAGTGAGCAGCATACGCGCAGCCAGCAGTGCGCACCCCCACCATAAGTAATACTGAATGAGGTCAGTTTTCATAATTTGAAACTGGCCCTCGATCCAGAATAGCTGGACTGCTTCGCGAGACAAGTCGTTACCTGGATAGCGGTGAAGTAAGGGCACAACAACGGAGCGGATCATACTGTATAGCACAAGCCCCCAGATTAAGTTGTAAATAAACAGCGCGCATACGGCAAAAGGCTGATGCCAGGCCATCGTCCAGCCTGCTTTCATCATTTTTATCATGGACTGCACCACCTCACCAAGCGACCCAGCTGAATAGGGTCTCCATTAATTTGACGACTCCTAAATTCCAACGAGCGGTTAGCCTAGTATCGACATTAGTTTTCATAAAGCTGTTAATCCGTTTGTTCTCCAGTATGATAGTATGCTGGGGATCAATGGCGACCCAATCCAGCTGTGCCGTATGGGTTAATTTAAATTGAACGTCACCGTCTATACCATCCCATACTTTGTCGATTTGAGAACCATCCGCAAAATGAAAGCGAATAGGGATGTTGTGATAAGTGCCGCCTTGCTTCTGGATATGCACTGTATTTTCAAAAACGGTTTGCCCATCCCGAACAACCTTCTTGGATTTGATCCCAGTTACAGAGTAGTCGACCATAAGTCCGCTATAAACGTATTGTTTGAAAAATTCATCCCAGCTTGTTTTCGTCGTATTCTCAAGCACAGCTTGAAAATCGGCGGTTGTCGGATGCCTGAACTTCCACTTCTGGAAATACGAACGCATGACACGGTCCATCATCTCACTGCCAATTTGCGACTCAATCGATTCCAAAACTAGCTTGGCACGCGTGTACACATTTTCGGCGTATTTACCGTGGCCCTTGTAACTCCAAGAGTTTTGCTTAAGCGCTTCTGGATCCGTAATATAGCTAGATTCAATAGTTAAATTCGGCTTCACGCCGTATTCGAGCTCCATCAATTTATCTTCGGTGTAAGAAGTGAAACCCTCATCGAGCCAAGCTTCCTCGAACTCGTTGCTGGCGACCATCCCATACCAGTACTGATGGCCGATTTCATGCACGATGACTCGTTCCAACTCTAGATCGGGTTGTGTGTTTCCTGCACCCCAGCCGGTAATCAGCGTAGGATACTCCATGCCTCCGGCGCCATTTCCATTTTCCGGAGGAATGACGATGGACAACGTAGCGTAAGGGTAACTTCCGTACCATTGGGAGTAGCGAGCGAGCGCTTTTTTTGCTGCCGTCATGTAGCGGTTTTTCAATTGCTCATGCTTGGGGTCGAGATAAAGCTTAATCTTAACTCCTGGCAGATTCGGAGTGGCATAGGGCTCCTCATAATAAATGAAATTAGGGGATGCGGCCCAGGCGAAATCATGGACATCATCAGAGTAAAAAGCATAGGTTTTTGTTTTGCCGTCATCGGCGGGCGGCTTGATCGGGAATCCGGTGGCCGCAACGATATAGCTGGAAGGAACTTTGATGCGGACGTCATAAATACCGAAGTCTGCGTAAAATTCGGAGTTGCCATGGTACTGGTGCAGATTCCAGCCTTCTGATGTTCTGCCGCGTGATCCTGCTGGCTCGTACACGGCAATTTTAGGAAACCACTGACCCGCCATAACGAAGTCATCGGCATAACCCATTCGTGCAAAAACAGCAGGGAGCTTGACCGAAAATACGGAATCGAGAGTTACATTATCACCCGGATTGACAGCCTTAGGCAGTTTTACTTTTATTAATGTACGGTCATCTTTATTACCGTCGTCCGGTTGCACATACTCGATGCGGGAAAGTAGTTCTTCTCCCTCCAATGTCTTGATGCTGGAAATGTCCATGCCTCCAATGTTGTTGGACGTGCTCTTATCATCCCGGAGCCTGCCTCCGGATTCTCTCATGAAGGTAGTTTTTGGGGAGTTAAAAGCATTTGGGTACAAGTGGAAGTAAAGCTCTTGGACCGGCAGTTTCCCGGGATTTTTCCAGGTTACTGATGAAGTGCCTGTTAGCAGCTTTCCTTGTGCATCCAATTCTACATTCATGTGGTACTCGACAATCCGATTGCTGAGTGGTCTGGGCGCCGGCTTCTCAATAGGCTTGGCAGGAAGACTTGGTGGGGCGGGCGGTTGTCCAGTTGGTTCGTTAACATTTGCCATGGTGGGCCTTGCTTCTGGTTGGAGGCCTAGAGAGAGGCCATTGGCCTTGGATAAGTCCAGCTGGAATTGCTGGAAGTCGGGCACTCCTTTGAATGATCGGGATGCCAGTGCTGCAGGCTTTACAATCATAGAGCTAAGAGGGCTGCTGTCCGCTTTCAGACTGGTGTTGGAGGGAGCGGGCTGGTTGTCATAACCGTAAGGTAGGAGGGCTTGGCTTATCCAAGATGCTCCACAGGCCAGTACAATAAGAAAACACCATTGTGCAGTTCGGTTACCGAGTTGTTTTTTCATCTCATTTTCACCCCGTTGACAAGCATCTAAAGCATGTATATGTTTGCAAATCGAGGATTATTAGCTAAAATAGTAAAGAACGATAAAACTTTATTTCAAAAAAATTGGATGGTGCCATCGATGGATATAAATAAGGATCAACCGGCGGATAAGCCGAAGAAATTGAACTCGCTCAACATTGTAAGCGGGAAGGTTGAACATCGCGGATTTGGTGCGGGCTCGATCGACCTAAGCCAGCTGTCCAGTGTCATAGTGGATGGAGATGAGGCCATTCTTGATATGGGAGCGATCCATGCGAAGAGTAAGGTCGAGAAGGGGATTAAATTCTCTACTAATAAAGAGGATGTGCCGAATGGGCAGCCTTATTGGATTGTATGGGTAGCAGCCGACCGCAATGAGAATGGCATGTATTATGCAGGTGTTACCTCATGCGAGATGCTTATTGATTCCGAGGCTAGGCGGGGCTGGAAAATTCTTGCCGATCACGTCAACCGGTTAGATTACGCGCTTAAGCGGCGTTTCATGCTGGACAATTTAGGAGACCGTGAGAAGGCCGCACTTAAGAAGCTGTTGATGGAATACAATCCTGACATGTGGAACAATTCGGGGGATATATTGAAGGAAGCATTGGCGTAGTACCAAAATTATGAAGATTATGTGACGCGCATTGTGCTTTTCTGGGAACTGGATGTATACTAATGCCTAGTATATGCGACATATACTAGGACAGCAAAAAGGCAGACCTTCGTCTGCCTTTTTGTGTTGAATTAAATCACGAGAGATGTTGCCATCTTATTTATCGATCGGCAGTCAGCCTTCCATCGCTCGTAATAGGAATGGGCTCCCCAAGGTAAGTCGGCTTTGGCTTAAGCAGGTGAAGATAGACGAAATCTTTATTCCGGGCAAGAACCTCCCGGGTTTGATTGTAGGCCATCTTGGCATAGAGCTGCTTATCAGAAGCAACGCCATACGCATCCAAACCCATTTGTCTAGCTGCATATACCGCACGCATAAGATGATATTGCTGAGTCACGATCAGTATTTTTTGTGTCTTAAAAATATCCCTGGCCCGATAAATACTTTCATAGGTACTGAAACCTGCATGATCCATAAAAATATGCTCAGCCGATACATTTTGCTGCTCGAGGAAATTTCGCATGGCATTCACTTCATCATAAGCAACTTGCCCATGGTCTCCACTGACGATAAACTTGTTTGATTTACCAGCATCCCGCAGCTCTAAAGCCACCTTTAAGCGATCACTGAGTATTTCTGAAACGCTCCCATTCGGGTAAACCCTGGCCCCAAGAACCAAAATGGCATCGGACTCGGGTGCTTCTTCCAAATTAACGATGTACTTTGAGGCCTCTGACTTTACATGAGCATCGATTCCGAATACAACAAGAAATGGCGTTGTAATAATAACAATGAGTGCAAGAAGCTTCCTTTTATAGGTTTTGATCATAGAGGGTTCCCTTTCATCGAAATGGTTTCGATAAGTTTAGATAAAAGCACAATACTATATTAGGGAGAGCAATTTAGAACGTAAGAAATCTGGCAAAGGCTCGGCCAACAGCAATTGCAGAATGTCCTGGTTGGCATTGTGTTGCTGAAGGTAACTAAAAAGCATATCAGCCTTAGGTTTGCGGTTCATAAGAGCGTAAGCCACGGCCCATATCTCTGGACTACCCATAGGAATACCTTGCCATTCAAAAGAAGAGAGAGCGGGTAAGCGGCAAATTCCGTATTGGCTATGAATAGCAAACTGACCGATCATATCGATGGGAAGCCGTTGGTCGGCTACATGAATTCGGTAACTGCTGGCAAAAGGATGGTCCCCGCTGGACGATTGTGTCCATGACCAACCATGGAGGGCAGCGGCTACATCTTCATACGGATCATCCGTGGTCAGGTCCCAATCGTGAACTTGATTGGTAAGGCCCAAGCTGTACAGCAGGCCGCTTCCACCGGATGCATAACTAATTCCAGATCCATCCAACTGTTTCATCAATAGCTGAACCGAATCTAACGATAGCGCCATTCTTATCACCTCAATTGATATAAGTAAGATCCTTTTCTCCTATTTTACCAAAAACAGGACTTCTTTTTCACTTTTTATAGAAGAAGGGACCCTCCCTTAGTCGGTAGACTGTTGGGACGGTCCCTTCTTCCATGGATTTATACTGAGTCTTGTGTATTGAACCCTCTATAGTCACTATCCCTTTAACTCAGTAAGTATGATAGCAACCCGAACATTCCGAATAACCGAGTAACCCGTCAACCCGTACAGCCTGAACATCGAACCCCCGAGCACTGGGTCAACCTGAACATTCTGAACAGTCGAACCCCTGAGCATCGGTCAACCCGTACAGCCTGAACATCGAACCCCCGAGCACCGGGTAACCTGAACATCCTGAGCAGTCGAACCCCCGAACACGGGGGCGACCCGAACCGCTTGAACAGTCGAACCCCCGAACACGGGGGCGACCCGAACAGCCTGAACAGTCGTTCACCCGAGCACCAATTCAACCCGAACCGCTTGAACAATCCATGCTATGCCGGCTCCTTGTGTAATTCCAACAGCTTCAGCATTTATTGGTATTATCGTTTTATCCCATTACTGAGGCAAGGGGATAGTGGTCATAAACAATCGAAGGGATATGGACATTGCCAAGGGGCAGTGAATTGCAGCAGCTGTTGGAACAGTTCATTGCTAGGCAGTACAACCATCAAGGTTATTGCTATACCAGATGCTGGCGTAGAAAGGTGAGTGTTCGAGCAAAGGCATCCTGAGCCGCCTCAGGACGGTAAGAAGCACGTGTGTCATTGGCAAAGGCATGTGGAGCACCTTCGTAGATGCGGTGCTCGAACGGTTTGCCGTGTTGTTCCATAGCCGCTGCAAAGGCAGGTACTTGCTCGGTAATGCGAGTATCAAGCTCGCCAAAAATACCGAGCATAGGGCACTGCACCTGCGGTACCTGTTCCGCTTGCGGCAGGTTACCGTAGAACACTACCGCGGCGCCCAGCTCCCTGTCGCGGACAGCCAACTGCGCGGCCAACATGCCGCCCAGGCAGAAGCCCACCGCGCCCACCGCACATGGCCGCGAACCGCCCGCGCGTCCGCGTAGGTAGCTTGCGCTTGCAGCTAGCAGATCTAGATAAGCCGGGGCTTGCGTACCGGCTGCGAAGATCCGCTCCAGGGTTTCACCTACGGCTTGACCCTGGGAGTCTGGAAGCTCGCTGAGCGCTTTGCCGCGGGCTTCCGGGTCACGCCATGCTGCCGGCGGAATCGTATCGAGGAACCGCTTCGCGGTTGCCACTCGATCCTCCTGCAGCTCAGGCATCTTAGCTCCGTCCATGTGGAACAGGTCGGGCGCAAATGCCACATATCCGGCCTTCGCAAAGCGGCCGGTCACATCCTGGATATGGGAGTCGACACCCCATATTTCTTGGATAACGATGACCGCGGGCTTCTCAGCCGCGGTCGGGCCTTCCGGTAGCACCAGATACCCTGAATACTGCTCGTTCTCGCCAAACTTCACCCATTCATTTTGTAATCCCATGCTCCATCCACACTCCTTACCAGATATTGGACCTTTGTCCTCTAGCCTAAGCATATGCGAGTCCGGACGGGATTTCAACTTATGTGTTTACTCATTCCACCAACGCTTCAAATCTTCCCACCATGTGCCATTGCCCTTTGGCTTGTCTGTCTTGTTGCTATCCTTTTTCACCGGCTGCTCGGTACAATATTCAGTCGGCTCGGTACCCTGCACGAACGCTTCCATCCGTGAATTTGGGCAGCCTTCGTTGGCAAGCTTGCCTGTGGACGGATCAATATACACGCTCACGACCCCTTCAGGAATCGTGAACAGCTTTGGTGGCACGGATTCGAGTGCACGCTCGGTAAATTCTGCAAAGATTGGAGCAGCCAGATGCGATTCGACGCTGCTAATATTCCGGTCTTTATCGTACCCGACCCATACAGCGGTTGACAGCTCGGGTGTGTAGCCTACCAGCCAAGCGTCTGTATTGGTCGTACCTGTTTTGCCTGCTACGGGACGCTTCAGCACATTGGAGACCCTGCTGCCGGTTCCTCCCTGCTCGAATACGCTCTCCATCAGTTGAGTCATGACATAGGTATAGGGCGCTTCCATAACCTTTTCCATCGTTGGATTAGATTCATATAGAGGACGGCCGCGACTATCTTCTATGCGAACAATTGCGGTGGGTTCAACACGGACACCTTGATTGGCAAAAATAGCAAATGCTGACGCCATCTCAAAAGGACTGATAGGGAAAGTACCCAGCGCCAAGGAAGGGAGCGGCTTCATGGGGCTCTTAATGCCCATCCTTTGGGCGGTAGCAATAACATTCTCTGCACCAACCTCAAGCAGTGTATGAACAGCAAAGATATTATCCGATTTGGATATAGCTTGCCGCAGATCAATTGTATTGAAATATAAATTATTGAAATTTCCAGGTGTATAGCTTTGCCGTCCGTTGTCATAGGTGAAGGTTGTCGGCTCGCTTTTGAATTTTGTAATGGGTGTGTACTGCTTTTGCTGCAATGCTGTGACATAAACGATAGGCTTGAAGGAAGATCCTGGTTGGCGGCTATCTGCAAAAACTCGGTTAAATTGGTTTTCTCCATAATCACGACCGCCTACCATTGCCTTGATATAGCCGTTTCGTGGATCAATCGCGATCAATGCAGCTTGCATTTCGGTGAATTTACTTAACTGATCCGTGACTACTTCTTCGGCGACCTTTTGCGCATTGATGTCCAGCGTTGTATAAATTTTTAGCCCTTGCTCTTCGAATTGATCCTCGCTAATGCCGAGCTGGCCGATGGCAACTCCTCGCACATAATCACGGAAATATCCCCCGATGGCGGGCTTTTTCTTCTCTAAAGGCAGTATGGTAAGCTTCTCTTTTGAAGCTTTGTCTGCTTCTTGCTGAGTAATAGAGCCTGAGACGACCATCGTTTGCAGAACCGTTCCTTGTCGCTCTTTCGCATTCTTAGCGTCATAGTAAGGGGAATAGTAACGCGGTCCTTTAGGAATTCCGGCGAGCATTGCGCTCTCGGCCAAAGTTAGCTCCTTGGCGTTCTTACCGAAGAATAGCTTAGCGGCCGCTTGAATGCCGTATGTGGAATGGCCATAGTAAATTTGGTTCAAATACTCCTCAAGAATCTGATCCTTACTCATCTGTAGCTCCATCTGAACGGCGTAGTACGTCTCCTTTACCTTCCGCGTCCAGGTTCTTTCATGAGATAAATACAGATTGCGGGCCAATTGCTGCGTGATCGTTCCGGCGCCCTGTACTTTAGACATGTGCTGGAGATTGACTACAGCTGCTCTAACGATTCCACGCATGTCGAACCCGTAATGATGATAAAAATTGCGATCTTCAATGGCAAGAGTGGCTTGGATCAAATTAGGCGAGATTTCCTCCAGGGAAACATTTTGACTGTTTTTTCCTCCATTTAGTGTCTCGATGACTTCACCGTGGATATCGAATATTTCGGTAGTGGGCCCCATCTTGGAAACAGGGAGCGCCTGCGAGCGCATATACAAAAGCATGATAAAGAGAGCAGCCGCGCATAGAAGGAGTGAGGAAAAGCCTAAAGAGCTCATTTTTTTAAACCGCTTGAACCCTCGTAATCGACCAGATTCATTGGCTTCGGATTGCTGGGATGTGTTTGGGCGTTTGTTTTGCATATCGGACACGGATCATCGATCCTTCCTAAGTTGAAAGTATAAATTTGAATAAAAACCTAGTAATTTAAATAAGTACACACTTTCCATTATGGAAAAACATAGCAGCCCTTATTCATTTAAAAGAAGGCTAATGTTAATTTTTTTTGAACAGGGGCATTTTAAGGCCGTTTGTATTTGCATTTTTGGAAGGATACACTATAATACAATTTGATGTATAGCAGCAAGGCGTTACTTGGCAAAGCCGCGACATTTTATAAGGCAACATGTAATGAAATGGGCGGGAATTCGTGTGAAAGAAGGGTGAAACGAACCATGGAATTATGGTATACGGAGAAACAAACGGAGCAATTCGGTATTACCGCGAAAATTCGCGAGACACTTGTAACGGAGAAAACCGATTTTCAGGATCTTGCGATAATTGATACATTGGAATTTGGCCGCATGCTTGTACTGGACGGTATGGTTATGACCACGGTAAAGGATGAGTTTGTGTATCATGAAATGGTGGCACATCCTGCGTTGTACACGCATCCTAATCCTAAGCATGTGCTTGTTGTGGGTGGCGGCGATGGCGGAGTCATTCGTGAAGTGCTGAAGCATCCTGAAGTGGAAAAAGCAGTGCTGGTCGAAATTGACGGTAAGGTTATCGAGTATTCTAAAAAGTACTTACCCGAAATTGCGGGTGAACTGGACAACCCTCGTGTTGAAGTCATCGTGAATGATGGCTACATGCACATTCATGATCATAAAAATACTTATGATGTTATCATGGTCGATTCTACAGAACCGGTTGGTCCTGCAGTTGAGCTGTTCAGTAAAGGATTTTACCAAGGTATCTATGAATCACTGAAGGAAGATGGCATTTTCGTTGCACAAACGGACAACCCATGGTTTAAAGCGGATCTGATCCAAAGTGTAAATCGTGACGTGAAAGAAATCTTTCCGATCGTTCGTGTGTACTGCGCGAATATCCCGACTTACCCAAGCGGTTTGTGGACCTTCACAATGGGCAGTAAAAAGCATGATCCATTGCAAGTCGATGAAACGAAAATTCCCGAAATCAATACTAAATATTACTCCCCACGCCTTCACAAAGCAGCGTTTGCGCTTCCGAAGTTCGTAGAGGATCTTTGTAAATAATTTATTGAAGGAAGTGTAATGCATGCGTTTGGATCAAGCTTATTCCGGTAACGTGTTTATTTTAAGCTCCGATAATTATGAAGCCTCCCGTGCTGTTATCTATGGCATGCCAATGGATTATACGGTCAGCTTCCGTCCCGGTTCCCGGTTTGGTCCTCCCCGCATCCGTGAGGTATCGATCGGACTTGAGGAGTACAGCCCTTATTTGGATAAAAGCCTTGAGGACATAACCTACTTCGATGCAGGCGATCTGCTGCTGCCTTTCGGTAACCCCGCGCGCAGCTTGGACATCATCGGTGAATATGTCCGTGGCCTGCTGAACGATGGTAAATTCCCAATTGGCCTTGGCGGAGAGCATTTATGTTCTTGGCCGGTATTCCGTGAAGTATATGCTAAGTACCCTGACTTGGCGATTGTTCATTTTGACGCACATGCTGATTTGCGTGAGCATTATGAAGGTGAGCCGTTGTCTCATTCAACCCCTCTGCGTAAAGCAGCTGAGTTGATGGGCGGAAGGAACATCTACCAATTTGGAATCCGCTCGGGCTCCCGCGAGGAGTTCAAGTACGCGCGTGAGAACATTAATTTCCACCCGTTCGAAGTGCTGGAACCTTTGAAGAAAGTACTTCCTGAGCTGGCTGGACGTCCTATTTATTTGACCATCGATATCGATGTGCTTGATCCGTCCTGCGCACCTGGTACAGGTACCGCAGAAGCGGGAGGTATTACCTCCAAAGAGCTTCTAGGCGCGATCCATGCTATGGCCGCAGCGAATCTCAACTTCGTTGGTGCTGACGTTGTGGAAGTGGCTCCTGCGTATGACCCGACGGAGCAGACGCAGATCGTAGCAGCGAAATTAATTCGTGAAATATTGCTTGGACTTGTTAAATAATCTCGGATTTAAAGTAAAAAAGGCAGTTTCTTTGCGTGGTTTGCGCAAAGAACTGCCTTTTTTATTGATCGAAGCACGTACATGTTTATATAGTTATAGCTTTGCTCAGCCTTTATGTAGCGTAAATACAGTCAGCTCTGGCCTGCACCAGAATCGGATCGGCATGACGGAGACGCCGATGCCACGATTCGTGTACACCTGCAGCTTGCCATCTCCAAGCGTATATAAGCCATCGACATATTTTTGGCCAAATTCGGGTGTGACCACATGGCCGTAGAAAGGCAAGCGAACCTGGCCGCCATGAGTGTGTCCAGATAGCTGTAGGTCAATGGGGTGCTGCAGCGCTATATCAGCAAAATCAGGACAATGAGAGAGCAACAAAGTGAATTCATCCTTCGGTACCTGTTGAAGTGCTTTTCGCAGGTCAGGCCTGCCATCCCACATATCGTCAACACCACTTAACCATATTCTGAACCTGTCTCGTTTAATTGGAATTGAACGGTTAGTAAGAAGTTCAAAGCCGCTGTTAGAGAGGATGCCAGAGATTTTGTCAGACTCCTTGGCATAGTAATCGTGATTACCGAGCACTGCTGCTTTACCTAGTGGGGCTTTCAGCAGGGTCAACTGCTGTTGGATCGAACCAGCATCACTGACTGTGGAGTCGAACAAATCACCCGTGAAGCAGATCAAATCAGGCTTTAAATTTTGGATGACTCCAACCAGGTGTGCCAACTGCTTAACTGAGTAGTGAAAGCCCAGATGGACATCGCTGAATTGGATAACACGTATGCCATCAAAAGCAGCCGGAAGCCGTTTAAGGGATAGGTTTACCATTCGAGTCTGAAGCCACCCGGGCTCGGCATACCTTGCGTACCCATAACCGGAGAATGGAGCGAGGACTATTCCGGCGAGCGTGTAGGCGCATTTTTTTAAAAAGGCCCGTCTATTCATTCTTGAGCCAGTCATTCAACGTCTCCTTTAATTTGCGGTTTTAATATTCATATGTTTCTATAACGGATCTTATCAAGCAAAGTTGCCTACAGACGACGATGAATTTTGCGAAAATGACTAGGAGTGAGACCTTCTTGTTTTTTAAATAACTTAATAAAATAGCTGCTATCCTCATAGCCAACATGCTGGGCGACGTCACGGACCTCCATATCCAATTGCTGCAGAAGCAGCTCCTTGGCTTTACGAAGCCGGTAATGGGTCAAATAAGTGATTGGCCTAATTCCCAGCGCTTGCTGAAATAAAAGGCAGGTATGCTGAGGTGTCACCCCTAGACTATCGGCCAACTGTTGAAGACTAATGGATTGATCGTAGTTCTCTTCAATATAATGAAAGGCTGGCGCCAATTGTTCGGCATGCTGTTGTTTCGATCTAACCTCAGAGTGGGAGGTGTATAGAAATAGGTCGAGCAGAAGCTGATAGACAAGTCCTGAACATTCCACCCCACGGAGTGGATTTTGCAATCGCAGCAGAGATAAGATAGCTCCTATTTTAGAGAGTGTAATGTCAGGATTGGTTAAATAAAGCACCATTGAAGTTTCAAAATGCATAGAGGCCAGCATGTCCGCCATATGAGCACCGTTAAAAGTAACCCATTTGAGTGACCATGGTTCTCGAACCGGAGTGTATTCATGCTTTTCATTTGGAAACAGCAGCATTCCTTGTCCTTGACTGACTGTATAGGATTTGCCGGCTACCTCTAAGCGTCCCATACCGTTCAATGTCTGTATCCACTGATAATCAGGAAAGCCAGCTTCCCGTCTCATTGGCTCCTGATTATGCCAGCTTCCCACACTTGTTACATACATGGGGAATTTCATTTCCATTTCTGTAATGACACCGAAAATATTATGATCCATCTTTGTCATCCTTCTTTTGGTTATAGACATTACAATGTGAATATTTTTATAGTAACAAGAAAATACTCTGATTGATATAGTAGAAAGATTAGGATTATCATACTCATATGATTGTATTTAATGAAGGAGGTAATACGTTATGGCGGTATCTAAAAATGTTAAACTGCCCCATCTTTTTTATGGAGGGGATTATAATCCGGAGCAATGGCCAGAGGAAGTCTGGCTAGAGGATATGAGATTAATGAAGAAAGCAGGCGTCAATATTGTCAGTATTGGCATCTTCAGCTGGGCTGCTTTGCAGCCGGGCCCACAAACCTACGATTTTGCCTGGATGGACCGGCTTATGGATTTGCTCGCGGCCAATGGAATCATGGCGGACCTTGCTACAGCTACTGCGTCACCTCCAGCTTGGTTGGCCAAGCTGCATCCAGAGTCACTTCCAGTTGATGAGAACGGGGCGCGCTATATGCAGGGCTCTAGACAGCACTATTGCCCGAACAGCAAGGCGTTTCGTTTGTATGGACAGCAGTTGGTCCGTAAGTTAGCCGAACGCTACAAGGACCATCCTGCATTAGCGATGTGGCATATTAACAATGAGTATGCATGTCATATTTCACGCTGCTATTGTGATGAATGTACTTTGGAATTCAGGGTTTGGTTAGAGAAAAGGTACGGTACCTTGGATGAGTTGAATTCAAGCTGGGGCACTAACTTTTGGAGTCAGAAATATTATGGCTGGGATGAAATTGGATTGCCTGGCAAGACACCAACTTACGCCAATCCGGGCCAGCAGCTCGACTATATGCGCTTTATGTCTGATAGCTTGCTGGATGCTTATTTGGGTGAGCATCGTATCCTTAGGGAAATCACACCGGAACTTCCCATTATGACCAATTTCATGGGTGCGTTTAAGCCGCTGGATCAGTTTGAATGGGCTGAGCATATGGATGTAGTAACCTGGGACAGCTATCCGGAGCCTACGAACGGAATTCCTGTATTCGCTGCCATGCAGCATGATTTGATGCGCAGCTTGAAGGGTGGACAACCATTTATTCTAATGGAGCAAGTTACGAGTCAAGTGAACTGGCGGCAGCATAATCCATTGAAGAGGCCGGGAGTCATGCGTCTGTGGAGTTACCAAACTATTGCTCGAGGCGGCGACGGGGTAATGTTCTTTCAATGGCGCCAATCATGGGCTGGAGCAGAAAAGTTTCACGGAGCCATGGTTACGCATACCGGAGATGAGAACAGCCGGATTTACCGCGAAGTGGAGCAGTTGGGCAATGAGCTGAAGCTGCTTGATGCTATTGTCGATTCTCGCGTTGAGTCAAAGGTAGCTATCGTATTTGACTGGCACAACTGGTGGGCGCTGGAGCTCGATTCCAAACCAAACCGCGATGTGTTGTATGTAGAACAAATTCGTCAATACTATCAGGCTTTGTTCAAAAGCAATGTGGGGGTTGATTTCGTCCAGCCAAATGCCGATTTAAGTGGTTATAAACTGGTACTGGCGCCTGCCATGTATATGGTAGGTGAGGGCGTTGCTGACAACTTAGAGGCTTATGTTCAAGCTGGTGGTACACTACTAACTACGTTCTTCAGCGGTATTGTTGACGAGAATGACCGTATTCATCTTGGGGGTTATCCCGCGCCGCTGCGTAAATTACTTGGCCTTTGTGTAGAGGAATTTGACCCGATGCTGCCAGGACAAACGAATAGCATCAATGTTACCGGATTAGGCGATGCGGATGGTGAATACAGCTGCAATCTATGGGCTGACCTTATACGTCTAGAGGGAGCGGTGTCCCTGGGAAGTTTTCAAGCTGACTTTTTCGCAGGTTCACCAGCAGTTACAGTCAATAAATTTGGAAAAGGTAAAGCTTACTATGTGGGTACCCAAGGAGAGGAGTCCTTCGTTAATGGATTGCTGGAGCATATTCTTGGCGAAGTGGGCCTTGAAGCGCCCTTGGAAGCGCCGACTGGCGTAGAACTAAGCGTGCGGACAACTGGTGACCAACGTTATATCTTTGTACTCAATCATCTGGCGGAGACAGTAGACGTGCAGCTGCCAGAAGGCGCATTCGTCGAGCTGCTTGGCGGAAGTACACTCCACAACAAGTTGCAAGTGGAACCAAATGGAGTAGCTATTTTGCATAAACAGGACTAATCAAAAGGACTCCAATCAGCTCTCCCTTCGTGTAAGAAAGGGATAGACTGAAATGGAGTCTTTTTGTTCAATTCACTCAAATTTATTTTTTTCTGTATTCGGCTTCCATTTTGTTGGTGCTTCTGTCAATAAAGCAGGAGAACCTATTTATATCAAAATAAAACAAGTAGAACAAAACTATCTTTTGGAGCGGTCGATTAAGAAATTAGGAACTCAAGCTTTTAGGGAGAACCAGATTGAAGCGGAGACAGCAGATGTCGAGTTTGTTACAGCTCGGTTTAGCTCCCGCCGTTTTCAGACGTTACTAGATAAGGTTAAGGAAGCAAATAGGTGGATTAACAAAATGTTTCATGGGATAGGGTCCAAGTATTTACAAGCCTACCTCGATGAATATTGCTGTAGATTGAATCACATTAATCAAGAAGGATCCATTCTAAAGCATCTGATACATCTGTGTGCCTCAACTGCAGCGGTTACATCTCGTTCCTTAATTAGTTTCGCGGTCACTACATAATCCGACTTATATAGTTTATTTTTGTTGCATCTTGTAGAATTCATTAAAAAATGGGGATCTCGCTATGCTGAGCTGCAGTTTAATTGAAAAAAAAGTTTGTATTCGTTAAACTGTTTCTTGTTGATAGGAGGAATGGATTATGAATACGCCAATGAAGGTACATATACTTATAGAGAGTTATATAGAAGATCAGCTGATCACTCAAAATACAGATGGTGATTTGTATCTGAAGGGTAACCATTATTACTTGCGTTATAACGAAGAGGCGCCGGAAATGAAAGGGACTGTAACGATGATTAAATTGGGGCAGGATAGCATCCGCATCATTCGTCAAGGCAGCCTTCGTTCCGAGCAGACCTTTATCAGCGGTCAACGCGTTAAAGGTTATTATGATACTCCTCAGGGGAAACTGGATATGGAAACGCAGACTGAATCCTTAACAATCAACTTAGTTGGAGGTCTTGGAACTGCTGAGTGGAGTTATGAGCTTTATGTGATGGGTGACAGAACTGGAGCTTATAGGCTGCGGCTAACAGTTACTGCAATATAGCTAACCAGCAATCTCGTAAAAAACGCAACCTCATAAAAAAGCCGGCCTACACGAATTCAATTATCCGCATAAGCCGACTTTGCGAGTGCGCCGACTGCTCGCAGCGCATGAATTTCTTTTATACTTATGCCAGTTCGAAGCAGGAGTTTGGCATTTTTCTTAATAATCGATTTGACTTGCATCGGTTTTAAGCCAGGCTTTCGGGAAAGCATGAGCGCTATAACACCAGTCACATGTGAGGTGGCCATTGAAGTGCCGCTCAGCTCATGGTATTTCCCTCTTAACCATGTCGAATAGATTTTATCACCAGGAGCATAAATGTCGATTTTGCTGCTTATGTTGCTAAAAGGGGCGATTTGTCCACGCCTTGTTGTGGCTCCTACCGCAATGACCTGACGCAGCCGTGCCGGATAGTCGATAGTAGCCTGTTTACCTTCATTTCCGGACGACGCAACAACGATAACGCCCGCTTGATAAGCGTTACGAATTGCGGCCTCCAATGCTTTACTGTAGGCTTTCATTCCGAAGCTCATATTAATAATATGGATTTGATTTTTCACGCACCAATCAATGCCACCTATGATATCGGAGACAAAAGCGCTCCCTTGGTTATCAAATGCTTTAACGGGGTGAATCACGGCCTGCGGAGCTACGCCGTTGATACCTCGTTGACGACTAGAGGCCGCAATTGTTCCTGCAATATGGGTGCCGTGACCGTTATCGTCATTAGGCATCAGATGCCGATTCAGAAGATTTACTCCGTAGGATAGACAATGTCGTAAATCAGGGTGAGTATAATCGGCTCCGGTGTCGATGATGCCAATTCGAATGCGTTCTCCTCTGGATTTACCCCATGCTTGGGGCGCTCTGATATGTCTGATCCCCCAAGGCACGGTTCCAGTTACGTTGCGAGGTTTATTGCTGTAGGAAGGCTGTACTGCGCTTATTATTTTGGATGCATGGACTTTCATCTTACTATCCACTTCGATCGATTTAATAAATGGAACAGACGACAGCTTAGCTGTTGATTGTAGCGAGCAAGAGATTGCGTTAATGATTTTCAACGGTTGAACGTTGTTTAATCGGGTTAAGGAAGGTTTCATCAGATTCCATTGCTGAATACATGCTGTATAATCGTTGCGGTTGGTAAATCGTATGATATGCTTACATTCATCGTTTTCTGTGCCTTCCATGGCTTCATGAAGCCATTCGACAAACAAGGATGGTTTCAATGTTGTCGTCCCTCCCGCGTATCGGAATCCCCTTATTCACACTTTTCATATCCTATGTTAATGAGAGTTCGGTGGCATGTGCACATGGCCTTTTTCAAAATAAATGGGTTCTCAGCCGTGTCAGAAACCCTATTGCTACATACGATGAATAAGGGGAATCAGACGGTTCTCTTACTTATTAGTAGGGGGAAGCGGCGGACACGAGTTCGCGGGTCTTCGTGGATACAGTCAAGGGCGAAGGAAGGAAATCCTTCGCTTCTTCCTTTTGCTGGAGCAAGGCAGTTGCTTTTTTACATAAAATAAGGTTTACTATTAGGGAGTATAATGGATGTTATGGTTAGAACTCTTGTGAAAATGTTTGAAGGGATGTGCTTGGATGAGTGCACAGTACACTCTCAAGGTCGGTGCGGAGCAGGCCAAAGAGATGCCAATGGTCGACCTTGCATTTGAAGTGCTAAAAGCAGCGAATACGCCTTTTTATTACCGGGACCTTATGGCGGAAATCTCCAAAATTAAAGGACTCTCCGAAGAAGCAGTCATGCAGGTAATCGCTCAACTATATACGGAGATCAACATTGATGGTAGATTTGCTTGTGTTGGTTCGAATCTTTGGGGGCTGAAACGCTGGTACCCTGTAGAGAAATCAGAGGATGCAGTAGGAAGCGCCAAACGTCCTCGTATCATTAACGATGAAGATGATGACTTGGATGACGATGATTTGTTTGCCGAGGAAGAGGATGCTTTCGTCGAGGAAGAAGAATACGATTCCTTCGATAAAACGCGTGACGATGACTTCGATGCCGAAGAAGAGGTAGAGGAAGAAACTGAATTCTTAGCAGAAGAAGAAATAGATGAAGAAGAGATTGATGACAACGCCTTGGAGGAAGAGGACTCTGATTTAGAAGAGGATGAGGACGAAGAAGGCGATGACGAAGAGGACATAGAAGACGAGAAAGGTAAATAAGTCGAATTGTTCTCGCTTTACTTGACAGCGCTGTGCGTTGGGGGGTAAAATATTTTCTGGGCTTTTGATTAAAGTGTATATCATGACGAATGTCTTGACTATAAAGTGCCCCCGCTTATAACGGGGCGCTTTTTCTTTTTTAGGATGTAATATTTCGGAAAAAAGGCATACTATCAAAATTGGAGGTTTACATACATGACTAAGTATATTTTTGTTACGGGAGGAGTCGTGTCCTCATTAGGAAAAGGGATCACGGCTGCGTCACTCGGGAGGCTGTTGAAGAACAGAGGGCTTAAAGTAACGATACAAAAATTTGATCCCTATATCAATGTGGATCCGGGAACAATGAGTCCTTATCAGCATGGTGAGGTGTTTGTAACTGATGATGGCGCGGAAACGGATTTAGATTTAGGCCATTATGAGCGGTTTATTGATATCAATCTTTCGAAGAATAGCAATGTAACAACAGGTAAGGTCTATTCTTCTGTTATTACAAAAGAACGTCGTGGAGAATATTTGGGAGGTACGGTCCAAGTTATTCCTCATATTACGAATGAAATTAAAGACCGTGTATTTCGCGCAGGCCGTGAAGCTCAATCCGATGTTGTCATTACTGAGATTGGGGGCACGGTTGGCGACATAGAGAGTTTGCCGTTTCTAGAGGCGATTCGTCAAATTAAAAGTGATATCGGTCGCGACAATGTGATGTACATTCATGTGACGCTTATTCCTTATTTGAAAGCTGCCGGTGAGGTCAAAACAAAACCAACCCAGCACAGCGTCAAGGAACTTCGCAGCATTGGTATCCAACCGCATGTTGTAGTATGCCGCACGGAGCATCCATTAACCGAGGATATGAAGCGTAAGTTGGCGTTGTTTTGTGACGTTGACCCTGGGGCAGTTGTTGAGTGCCTAGATGCAGATACTCTTTACGAGGTACCGATGATGCTGAGAGAGCAAGGACTGGATGACATCGTAGTTAACCACTTGAAGTTGACGACGAATCCTCCGGAAATGACGGAATGGGAAAACCTTGTGAAACGCGTCAAGTCGTTGAAGCACACAACCGAAATTGCAATTGTTGGTAAATATGTTGCTCTTCATGATGCTTATTTGAGTATTGTTGAAGCACTTGGTCATGCTGGAATAGACAGCAACACGGAAGTGAAGATTCGTTGGGTCAATGCGGAGGATGTCTACGATCATAATGTGGCTGAACTTCTTCATGGTGTACAAGGAATCCTTGTTCCAGGCGGTTTCGGTGACCGCGGGATTGAAGGTAAAGTATCGGCAATCCGCTATGCCCGTGAGAAAAAGGTGCCTTTCTTCGGTATATGTCTTGGCATGCAGGTAGCCGTTGTGGAATATGCTCGTTCCGTGTTAAAGCTAGAAGGTGCTAACAGCTCAGAGATCAATCCTACAACGCCATATCCGGTTATTGATCTTTTGCCAGAGCAAAAGGACGTCGAAGATTTAGGCGGCACTATGCGCTTGGGCTTGTATCCTTGTAAGCTTACGGAAGGTTCCCTTGCCATGCATTGCTATGACGATGAACTGGTTTATGAGAGACACCGTCACCGTTATGAATTTAACAATGAATATCGTGAAGTAATGGAGGCAGCCGGATTTAAAATTACTGGAACCTCTCCAGATGGAAGGTTAGTAGAAATCATTGAGTGCCCAGATCATCCATGGTTTCTTGCCGTTCAGTTCCATCCAGAATTTACTTCAAGACCGAATCGTCCGCAGCCTTTATTCAAGCACTTTGTACAAGCGGCTTTTCAAGTTCAAAAATAAAATCATGTTTCCATATTTAACAGCATAATACAATAGCAATAGTAAATGCGGTTGCACTTCAAAAACTTCTTGATTTGTAAAAGTTTTCAAATTTCCTTCAAAACGCAGCAGGAATCTCGGTATTTGTATCGAATTTATTTTGTTAGGCTAGATCAACAGAACGGAATTCCGACAAATGCGAACGCGATATGAGGAGGTTACCGTATTGAAGAAAAAGTTGCTTATTGTGGATGATCAGAATGGTATTCGGATCTTGCTGATGGAAGTGTTCAGTAGTGAAGGGTACGAGACCTACCAAGCATCGAACGGCAAGCTTGCTCTGGATATTGTAAGAGGCTCTTCCCCTGATCTAGTTCTTCTGGATATGAAGATTCCAGGAATGGACGGATTAGACATTTTAAAGCATATCAAAAGCATCGACAGCTCGATAAAAGTCATTATGATGACCGCATACGGTGAGTTGGACATGATCAAAGAAGCAACAGACCTCGGAGCGATCATGCATTTCACCAAACCTTTTGATATCGATGAACTGCGCAGTGCTGTAAACAATCATTTACGTTCAACTAATAATAGCTCTTACGCTGTAGGATCCTGAGTTCAGGATCTCTTTTTTTTGTGCCGGAGGGATCCGGATATGACTTTGAAAAAAGCAAAAGGCTTGGTTATCATTTCATTGTTTGTATGCTATAATAGGTCAGTATGACAGAAGAGCGGTTTATCACAATAAACTCGGTCAATAAATACTAGGAGGAAGACTCTCATGCCGTTGGTTTCAATGAATGAATTATTGCCAAAAGCCAAAGCGAATAAATACGCAGTAGGTCAGTTCAATATGAATAACTTGGAGTTTGCTCAAGCTATTGTAGACGCAGCTCAGGAACTGAATTCTCCCTTTATCTATGGTGTTAGTGAGGGAGCTTTAAAGTATATGGGAATCGAGTTTACTGTAGCTATTGCGGAAGCAGCTGCTAAGAAATCCGGTTTGCCGATCGCGCTACACTTGGATCATGGCAGCAGCTTTGAAGTTGCAATGAAATGTATCCGTGCGGGATTTAGCTCTGTAATGTTCGATGGTTCTCACTATTCTTTCGAAGAGAACATTCGTTTGACTAAAGAAGTTGTTAAAGCTGCACGCGCTATGGGCGTTTCTGTAGAAGGCGAGCTCGGAACTATCGGCGGTGTGGAAGATGACATCAGCGTAGACGAAAAGAATGCAAGCTTGGCGAAGCCAGAAGAAGCTATCCGTTTCTACGAAGAAACTGGAGTTGACTGCCTGGCTATTGCTGTAGGTACTGCACATGGCATGTACGCAGGCGAGCCAAACATCCGTTTTGACATTATTGAGCAGGTTTCCAAAGCGATTCCGGTACCCGTAGTTCTTCATGGCGGATCTGGTGTGCCTGATGAAATGATCATCAAAGCGATCGCTGCAGGGGTAGGCAAGATCAACGTGAACACAGAGAATCAAGTTGCTTGTACTGAAGCTATTCGTGAAGTTCTTAACAAAGACGCGAAAGTGTACGATCCTCGTAAATACCTCACTCCTGCTCGCAAAGCCATGGTTGAAGTGGTTAAATCCAAAATTCAATTGTTCGGTAGTTCCAACCAAGCTTAATTTGATTGACGGGGAATGCATCGCAAAAGATGTATTTCCCTTCAATTGTTTTTATCAGTCACACCTGTCGGTTATTCATATCGTTTAGCGCTTTAAAGTGGTTACGTGGGAGGAAGAGGGACGAATGGAGAAATTGATGGTCGCCGGCGGTCGGCCGCTGCGGGGGACGGTCCAAATTAGTGGTGCCAAGAATAGTGCTATTGCCTTGATACCTGCAGCAATTTTATCGGAATCGACCGTTATATTGGATAATTTGCCTGTATTAAGCGATGTGGCTATTTATGCGGAGCTGCTTGAGGAACTGGGAGCAACAGTTCAATGGAATGAAGATTTTATGAGTATTGATCCAAGTCGTCTGCAGTCTAAGCCAATGCCGAACGGTAATGTCAAAAAGTTGAGAGCGTCTTATTATCTTATGGGCGCATTGTTAGGTCGCTTTGGGGAAGCAACAATCGGATTGCCTGGAGGTTGTAATTTTGAGCCTCGGCCAATTGATCAGCATATAAAAGGTTTTGAAGCATTGGGTGCACGTGTAAGCACAGAAAATGGAGCTTTGCATATTAAAGCGAAGCAGTTGGTTGGAGCGAAGATTTATCTGGATGTTGTTAGCGTTGGGGCAACGATTAATATAATGTTGGCAGCCTCGCGTGCCAAAGGGTTTACTTTGATCGAAAATGCGGCTAAAGAGCCTGAAATCATAGATGTTGCTACACTTTTGAATGCCATGGGCGCCAAGATTAAAGGGGCTGGAACAGAAACGATCCGTATTGAGGGCGTTGATTCTATGCATGGATGCCGTCATTCCATCATTCCAGACCGCATTCAAGCGGGTACCTATATGATTGCTGCTGCCGCAACACACGGAGATGTTGTTGTAGATAACGTTATACCTAAGCATCTTGAAGCTATTACTGCTAAATTGCAGGAGATGGGTGTAATTATTCATGAAATGGATGAATCCATCCGTGTTATTGGACGACCGGAATATGAAAGCGTTGATGTAAAAGCACTTGTATATCCAGGATTCGCAACGGATTTGCAATCGCCAATGGCGAGTTTGCTTACCCAAACCAGGGGTGTCAGCATCTTGAGTGATTACGTATATAGCAACCGATTTAAGCATGTTCCAGAATTGCTGAGAATGGGCGCTAAGATCAAGGTGGAAGGTCGATCAGCTGTTATTGAAGGTGGTAAATTGAGCTTCGCTAAGGTGAAAGCAACCGATTTGCGTGCAGGTGCTGCATTGGTTATTGCAGGGTTGACTGTATCTAGTGGTATAACTGAGATAACGGGTGTGGAATATATCGACCGTGGATATGATCACCTTGTCTTGAATCTATCAAATTTAGGCGCAGAGGTTTGGCGAGAGCAGGATTAAAATTGGTATAGGTGAAGTAAATTTGGGTAATGCTAGATTATATTTCAAATTTTGAAAATTTAATAGTTTGGTGGTTGAGATGATGGATATGCCTCTAGCACAACTAGAAGGTCTAAAATTGACAGAGCTTTACCAATTGGCCAAAAAGCATCAAATTCCATACTATGGAACATTGAAGAAAAAAGAACTTATTTTCGCTATTTTACGAGCACAGGCAGAAAAAAGCGGATTGATGTTTATGCAGGGTGTTCTCGAGATATTACAGGATGGATTTGGCTTTTTGAGGCCTATCAACTATTTACCAAGCTCTGAGGATATCTATATTTCCGCTTCACAAATTCGTAAGTTTGATCTTCGATCGGGTGATCTGGTTTCAGGAAAGTGTCGACCTCCCAAAGAGAACGAGCGTTATTTCGGTCTTCTACATGTTGAAGCGGTTAATGGAGAGGATCCTGTAACCGCAGCAGAGCGGCTGCACTTTCCGGCTTTAACCCCTTTGTATCCGCAAAGAAAGCTGAATTTGGAAATTTCCCCTACACATCTTTCCACTCGACTAATGAATTTGTTAGCACCTGTCGGCTTTGGCCAACGTGGTCTAATTGTGGCTCCTCCAAAAGCAGGGAAGACACTGTTGCTTAAAGAGATTGCCAACAGTATTTCTACGAATCATCCCGAGGTAGAGCTTTTTGTGCTCCTGATTGATGAGCGTCCGGAGGAAGTTACCGATATGCAGCGCTCTGTTAAGGGTGAGGTTATCGCGTCCACTTTTGATGAACTTCCTGAGAATCATATTAAAGTTGCCGAGCTTGTATTGGAACGCGCACAGCGCTTGGTTGAACATAAGAAAGATGTTGTCATACTGCTCGACAGTATAACTCGTCTTGCTCGCGCCTACAATCTAGTTATTCCTCCATCCGGACGTACATTATCTGGTGGTATTGATCCTGGGGCATTTCACCGTCCCAAACGTTTCTTCGGGGCAGCTCGTAATATAGAAGAAGGCGGGAGCTTGACGATTTTGGCTACCGCATTAGTTGAAACAGGATCACGCATGGATGATGTTATCTATGAGGAATTTAAAGGTACGGGTAATTTAGAGCTTCATTTGGACCGCAAGCTGGCCGAACGTCGCATCTTTCCGGCTATCGACATTCGACGTTCCGGAACACGACGCGAGGAGATGCTCTTAACCAAAGAAGAATTGGATAAAGTGTGGGCGATTCGCAAAAGCATGAATGATTCACACGAATACATCGAAGCGTTTATTAAAAAATTAGCCGATTCAAAAACGAATCAGGAATTTTTGGACTCGCTTGAAACCGGAAATAACAAACCGTCTGGCGGGAGCGGCACACCATCACCATCTTCTTCCTCAGCTTCCTCGTCTAAACGTGTTAAAAATTCCGCATCATAAGTGATAGCCCCAACTTCAATGCGCCGAAGTTGGGGTTCACATAAGGAGTAAGTTCGATATGAATGTAGTCTATGCCGATCGTGATGGAAATGTCTTCGACCATCCTGATTTTGTTGCACTCGGTCGTAATGGAGACATGGTAACGGATATCATGGACGATGAGTTGATTCCGTTGCCTGAAGGAGCAACATTGGTTAGTTTACCCCATACTCGACCTATTGGCGTTCACGCCGAGTCGGGGAAGATGCAGGTGCTACCAGGCGAGGTGAATGCTGTTGGCGCGCTTATGCCTCAAGGGTTCACGCGGCTGCTGCTCCCAAGCTATGCCAAGACGGATAAGACCAAGGTTCTTCCCCTTTTCGGTTATACTGCAGTTGTATGGAAAGATGGACAGTTTTTCGTTGCTGCTCATGCGAGCGATGATCCTGAGCCATGGAATCCACGCAGCTGCGACCCGAACGAACTCGAAGTCAAGGTAGGGGACCTGCTGAAGCAGTACGAGGGGAATCGCTTGTACCAGCATTTATCCAACTGTGCGCTTGAATATGAGTGTCTAACTGCTTCGAATACATTCTTGGGCCGGTTGGAAGGCGCTGTGCCGGTTTCGTTTTCCTGTAACGCGGGTTGCTTCGGATGTATTTCTGAACAACCGGAGGACAGCGGTTTTCCTGCTCCGCAAACAAGGATGAACTTCAAGCCTACTGTGGATGAAGTGGTTCAGGTCATGCTGGAGCATTTGAAAACGCCAGACGCAATAATCAGCTTCGGGCAGGGCTGTGAGGGTGAGCCTTCTACGCAAGCGCCCACCATTATTGAGGCTATGCGCCGTGTAAGGCAGCAAACCAGTAATGGGTTTATCAATATCAACACGAATGCGGGTTTGACCGATCATATCCGTGGAATCGTTGATGCAGGATTGAATCTAATGCGTGTAAGCACCATTAGTGCGCTTGACGATCATTACAACGCTTATTACAAGCCGAGAGGCTACACTTTGCGTAATGTGGAGAAATCACTCCGCTATGCGGCTGACAAAGGTGTCGTAACCTCAATCAATTACCTCATTTTTCCGGGAGTAACTGACCGCGAAGAAGAAGTGGAGGCGATGATAGAGTTTGTTCGCCGTACGGGGTTGAAGCTAATACAGCTTCGTAATTTAAATATTGATCCTGAGAGCTACTTGGGCTTGATTCCAAAAGCTCAAGGCGAGCTGCTTGGCATGAAACAAATGATAGAGATTTATGAACAAGAATTGCCAGGTGTGGTGCTGGGTTCCTACACCCATATTCCGGCAGCTCTGAACCGTAGAAATGGCTTGCAACAGCAATGAATAACGTGATATAATCTTTTCATGTGTTTATCAACTCTGATTCACATGGTGTTTCAGGGCAAAAGAGGTGAAAGTCATGAAAGAAGCAATCCATCCAACGTATCACAACACTACGCTTACATGCGCTTGTGGTAATGTTTTTGAAACAGGTTCCATTAAGCAAAACCTGCGTGTTGAGATTTGTTCCGCTTGCCACCCGTTCTTCACAGGTAAGCAGAAATTTCTTGATGCCGGCGGTCGTGTTGATAAGTTCAAAAAGAAATACGGCATCTAATTCTAGATGTTTCCAATGGCTTACAGCATAAATTAGCCTCCTGTGGCTATCCTAAGAACACAATTCTTAGGATAGCTGCAGGAGGTGTTTTCGTTTTGGCTCTACGACAACTAGTAAGAGGAAGAATCGTTGCATCCATGCTAATTGCATTCATGATCATGGTTTCTTCGACTGCATGCCAGAAGCAAAATACACAGGTTAAATCGTACTCGCAAGACGGGCTTCTGGGAATAACGGATGTCAATCCCAATATGCCGACTAGCCCGACTCATCATACTTATTTAGCGGATACAAGGCTGATAAAGGAGACGATTAACCAAGTACCACATGTAACAGGTTCTACCATTTCGGTCAATGGGGATGTAGCTAACGTTAAAGTAGATGTACCGACTAGTTTGTCCGATCAGGAAGTAGCGGCCGTAGAGAAGGAAGCTAGGGAGAAATTAGCTCATGCGATGCCGCGGTATACGGTAAAGGTTTCCGTTTCTCGTAAATAATGCTGCTGGTTGCTATTTCGGTATGAATCGTCTATACTTATCTTTGCCGTGCTAGACGGGGAGGTAGCGGTGCCCTGTAACCCGCAATCCGCTACAGCGGGGTTGATCGCCTAACTGCGGTATTGCGATGTAAGGCTTGGGTTTTAGAATTGGTGTTGAGAGTCGGGTCCTCCGCAATGGATGCTCGTGAATCCGGTCAGGTTCGGAAGAAAGCAGCCGTAAGCGGGATGTTCCATGTGCCGGAGGGTGGCCTAACTTGAGCTGAGTCTAAAAATTCCGCTTGGATCGTAATATCAAATTAGGTGCACGGTTTATTACAAATTTATGCACACGATAAACATCGAATTAGGTCTTTTTAGGGCTTAAGTACGGTGTTTTTTTGTATTTACAGAAGGAAAATGAAATATTTAGGAGAATTGTATACTAAAGTTAACTAGGGTTGGCAGACAAAGGGGGGTGGCCCGGTGCAGCAAGGATTAAATTTGCTACAGCGATTCGCTGGTACATTTTTGCGTGATGTTAATCTTGGAGTCATATTGATGAATACACATTTTGAGCTTATTGATATTAGCGATATGGCGTGCCGTGTACTAGGATTAGTCAAAGAGGATGTAATTAATTGCCCGGTAGAGCAAATTTTTGCTAATATGCCGGCAGAACACCAACTGGTGCATCGTAATATTTTGGATGGCATGGTTGTTCGAAATCATGCACTTTCTTGGACCAACAATCAAGAGCGTTATGAGCTTCTGATGGATTCCAATGTGCTCCGCGATGAAGATCGTACTGTCGTAGGCGCCTACATAATATTTAAGGATGTCACCAATCTCCGTTCGTTAGAGGAACAGGTGCAGCGCAGTGATCGGTTGGCTATGATTGGTCAAATAGCAGCGGGAACCGCTCACGAAATTCGGAATCCGCTTACTTCGATTAAGGGCTTCCTGCAGATGATGCGTAAAACGATGAAGGATCTGGGGATGGACCGTGAAACCGGGTATACCGAAGTCATGTTGACCGAGATCAATCGGATTAATGAATTGGTTAATGAGTTTTTATTGCTTGGCAAGCCCAAGAACGTGACTTATATCGCAGTAGATACCTCACAAGTTATGAAGGACATTCTTCCCATTATTAATAATGAAGCTATTATGCATGGTGTGATCATGCACTACGAAGCAGCGGATAAGCTGCCGTGTGTAATAGCGGATCGGGAGCTATTGAAGCAGGTATTTTTGAATATATGCAAGAATGGTATCGAGGCTATGGGGGATGGTGGACATTTAACCTTAACCGAAAGGGTGGACGATGACGAGCGTAAGGTGAACTTTGATATTCATGATACAGGACCTGGAATTCCTTTGTTTGTTATTGATAAAATATTCGACCCGTTTTTCACCACTAAGGCTGAGGGGACAGGATTAGGCCTATCGGTGTGTCAGCGTATTATTCACGATATTGGCGGTCATATCCGCGTATCCTCGAAAGGCTTCGGGACCACATTTACCGTAAGCATCCCATTTCCTTAACCACTTCAAAGACATTCCGTTGTGTAGTATAATGAACAGGATAAACAATTATTGGAGAGGACGCTATGGCACATATCGCATTATACCGAACGTGGAGACCGCAGGCTTTCCGAGAAATTGTTGGTCAAAAGCACATCGTTCAAACACTGCAAAACTCGCTCCGCGAAGGTCGGTTTACGCATGCTTATTTATTCAATGGACCAAGAGGGACGGGTAAAACGAGTGCTGCTAAAATATTAGCAAAAGCCGTGAACTGTTTGAATGGTCCAGCGGTAGAGCCTTGTAATGAATGTGCTAACTGCATTCGTATTACAGAAGGTGCAGTCATGGATGTAGTAGAGATCGATGCAGCCTCTAATCGGGGTGTAGAAGAAATCCGCGATATTCGCGACAAGGTGAAATATGCGCCAACCGAAGTTCGCCAAAAGGTATATATTATCGATGAAGTCCATATGCTGACGACGGAAGCCTTTAATGCTTTGTTAAAAACATTAGAGGAACCTCCTGCACATGTTATGTTCATTCTCGCTACTACAGAGCCGCACAAGCTGCCTGCGACGATTATTTCTCGTTGTCAGAGGTTTGATTTCCGCCGAGTTTCACTCGAAGACCAGGTGGAGAGGCTGCATGAGGTGTGTCGGGAGGAACAGATAGAAGCTGACGATGACGCGATCCGATTTATAGCTAGACTTTCTGACGGCGGAATGCGCGATGCGCTCAGTTTGCTGGATCAGATTATGGCGTTTTCGGGGCAGCACGTTACTTATGACGACGTCGTTTCCATTACCGGAGGGATGGCCTCAGATCAGTTTGAAAAGCTGGTTCAGGCCATTAAACAACGTGATGTAGGAGCGGTGCTGCAGCTGATTGATGATTTTATGCAGGAGGGCAAGAGTGCCGACAAGTGCATGGAAAACCTGCTGTATTATTTCCGGGATTTATTGATGGTGAAAATGGTCCCTGGCTCACAAGCCGTAACGGATCGAATTATTGACGTGAAACAATTTGCTGGCGTTGCTGAATCGTTCACTACACAAGAGCTTATCTCTATGATGGATACATTGAACTACTATCAAACAGAGATGAAATATTCGGTGCAGCCTCAGACGCTGCTTGAAGTGGCGCTTATGAAGCTGTGCAGTTCTGCCGCTGAGGGAGCTCCTTCACGTGCTGTCATCGGTGATGCAGCCAAGGGAACAGACCGTGCTCCTGATGCTACTGTGGCTCAATTAATGAGCCGTATTCAACGTCTTGAGGAGCAGCTAACGCAGCTGCAGAAGCAGGGTGTCGCGCCAGCAGCGGGTAATGCTTCAGGCAGTGGATCCGGGCACTCCGGTTCCGGTTCAAGAAGTACCGTGATCCCCGCGGCGATGAAGAAGAGCGTAGAGAAGTTGGACGGCTTCCTGGAAGGGAAGGACTCACAGGATACTAAGTCTGTACTCCAGAAGTGGAGTCAGGTTCTGAGTCGGGTGAAGGAGCAGCGAATTACCATTCATGCTTGGTTGGTTGACGGTGAACCTGTATCGGTCCATGGAGATGCGGTATTGGTGGCTTTTAAAAGCTCCATGCATCGGGAAACGACAGAGAAGCCGGCTAATAAACAATTGATTGAGCAGGTGATGACGGATGTTTTAGGTAGTCCGTACAGGCTGATATCTATCATGATTAAGGATTGGAAGTCAGCTGCTGATCAAGTTAAACCGGCTGAAGGCAGTAAGGAAGAGCTTAAGCTTGTACCCGAGGATGAGCCCACGGCTGTTAAAGAAGAATGGATTAGTGAGGCTATCCATTTGTTTGGCGAAGATTTGGTGAAAATAAAAGAAGACTGAAACGAGGAGTGATTTTTAATGAACAACATGAATCAAATGATGAAGCAAGTTAAGAAGATGCAGGAGCAAATGCTGAAAACTCAAGAGGAGCTTGCTCAAAAATCAGTAGAGGGAACAGCTGGCGGCGGTGTCGTAACTGTAAGCGTGAACGGGCAAAAGAAAATTACATCTATCTTGATCAAGCCTGAAGCAGTAGATCCGGATGACGTAGAAATGCTGCAGGATCTCGTCTTGACTGCAGTTAATGATGCTATGGCCAAAGCTGAAGAGCTAGCCAATAAAGAAATGTCGCGTTTAACCGGTGGAATGAACATTCCCGGCTTATTCTAATTTAACACCATAAGAGTGACAACCAGCTCAGCTTTGCATGAAGAACGGTTGCACCCAAGCGACAACCGGCTTCGATGCATTCTGATGTGACGGTTGCGCCATAAGGAGCTATCCCTTTGTTTTATCCCGAACCGTTAGCTAAACTGATCGACGCCTTCTCCCGTCTGCCGGGCATTGGCCCCAAGACGGCGGCGCGGCTTGCTTTTCATGTGCTGCGAATGAAGGAAGAGGATTGTATTGATTTTGCCAAAGCGTTGGTAAACGTCAAAAGAAATCTGCATTATTGTTCTATTTGCTGTAACATTACGGATACCGACCCTTGCCGTATCTGTCAAGATAAGGGGAGAGATCGCTCGATTATTTGCGTTGTTCAGGAGCCGAGAGATCTTGTTGCTATGGAGAGAACCCGAGAGTTTAACGGTTATTACCATGTTCTTCATGGGGCTATTTCACCTATGGAAGGAATCGGTCCTGACGAAATCCGTATCGCCGATTTGTTGAAGCGTTTGGGTGATGAGCAGGTGCAGGAGCTAATTCTGGCTACGAACCCTAACATTGAAGGCGAAGCGACGGCCATGTATTTATCCCGGTTAGTTCGGTCTTTTGGCTTGAAGGTTACTCGTATTGCGCATGGATTGCCGGTTGGCGGCGATTTGGAATACGCTGATGAGGTTACTTTAACCAAAGCACTCGAAGGACGCAGGGAGCTCTAGCTTGCTGAAAAGTCAATTATTTGGAGCTTGTTATAGAAGCTTTCTACTTAAAGTCGTGCATATCATAGATATGCTCGGCTTTTTTTGTTTTCTGATCATTTGTTGTTTATGCCAAATTCATCGTTCTATCTTGTGAGCATGCTTCATATGAATATAAAAGAGACTGAAATACTCACTCATTTTTGTAGTACATGCTCTGGTCTTATAACTTCATTGCAGGAGGGGATAGGGTTGAGATTGTGGCATCGTTTGGGTCGTGTGCAGCGAAAAAAGTTAGAGATGGAGATGGATGATAAATTACAGCTAATGCAGGAAATTGAAAGAGCTCATATGGAATGGGTGACCGCGCAAAAAAGGTTAGACTTTGTTCTGGAAAAAGAGCAGATCGATTACGCAGTATTTGCATTGGAAGCCGCTGAAAAGCGTTTTGAAATGCTTATAAAGCAAGCGAAAAATATGAAACTGTCAGCCATAGAGGTTAATAGAGGGAGGGTTATGGAGGGGTAATGATGAAGTCCTATTTGCTGTGGGGGATCTTTAGTATCTCCGGTATTCTTCTAGTGTTCACACTGTTCCGACACAGATATGCGTTTAACTGGATCGGTTCTCTTTGTCTGAATGTTGCAATTGCTGCTTTTTTATTGTATATTGTAAATCTGCTCGGGCCGTATACAACAGTGGAAGTGCCGCTTAATGCAACCACAGTCGGAACGGTGAGTGTTCTTGGAGTTCCTGGCTTATTGATGCTTGTTGCTATGAAGCTTTGGATTGTATGATATGTTATTTCCTTCGTTTGAAAATAAAACTTGCAATTAGAATTGCAGCTGTGGTATATTAAGAAAGTCGCCGCTAAAACAAAACAAAAAATACTGTGAACAAGTAGCTGTGATGGACTATATTAATACTAGCAATGAAGTTT
>NZ_WHOD01000074.1 GCF_013141765.1 Paenibacillus foliorum | reverse complement strand
GTTACCTAAACGGGCAGAATAGTTAATCAAGAATTAGGAAGTTATAAACAAATTTATCTCGCAATTACATCCGTTTCATTGGAATCGTTCATCTTTGCTTGATAACCTAATCCCCATTCTGCCATTGCATCGATAATTGGTCTGAGAGTATTGCCCAAATCAGAAAGAAAATATTCTACTCTTGGTGGAACCTCTGCGTATGCCTTGCGTTCTATGATTCCATCATCCTCCATTGACCGTAAATTTTGTGTCAACACCTTCTGGCTAACACCAGATATTCCATTTCTAAGTTCTCCAAATCGTTTTGTACCACTCAATAATTCACGAAGGATTAGAGTTTTCCACTTATTGCTTATTAAACTAACAGTAGTTTCTACGGGGCAAAGAGGGAGTTCTTTTTTTGTATCCATAAAATGACCTCCAATAGTTACTAAAAGGTACCTATACAACTTTAAGGTACCTACTTCACAATAGGTACTAATGTGTATATCATAAGTTTATGATTCCAATGACGACATGTCCAGCGGTTTTATATCGCAAAGAATTTACTATAAGAGGAGGAGATGGTTAAGGGACTTACATTATGAATCTGGATGTAATAACTTTCAGGCGTTATCCAGGAAAGTAAGCCTTATTAAGGGAGGAAGCCAGTATGAGCACACAAACTATTACTTACGACCTCGGGACGCTGCCAGAAAGAGCGCGACCTCAGTTCGTGACCGCAAACCCGACTACAATAGGCGGGCGGCAGGCATTGCGAGTTACGCTGACGGACGAGGCTTCAAAAGGCGAACCCAACGTTGATTTCATCGATATGCCGACTTTCTTGATGATTCCTGGAGATTTCAAGAACGGAATTATATCGGTAAACTTGTTCAGCAAGTTACGAGATGATGCTCCGGCTTACGCACGTGGGTTCGCAGGCCTAGCATATCGCATAAGCGATAGTAGGGATGTCTTTGAAGCAGTCTACCTTCGCCCGTTAAACGGATTAAAGACAAAACCCGAACCCCCTCGCCATAAACGTGCCGTCCAGTACTTCGCATACCCTGATTGGCGGTACGAACGTCTGAGACAAGAATATCCAGACGGCCGTTTCGAGGCGGGAGCGAATATCGGGCCAGCCGAATGGGTTAATCTCACGCTGGAAATTAACGAGACACAACTGAAGGTATTTGTCGATGGAGACGAGTGCATTTCATTAGACAAGACTAAGGTAGAGGTAACCAGAGGAAATATTGGTCTGTTCGTAGATATCGGGACTGAGGCTTTCTTTTCTGAGCTTTGTATCACACAGCATTGATCCCTTCGAAAAGGATAAGGTGTTAAGCTAACGGATAACGTTAGTTCAAAGACAACAGCGGCAGTCTAAGACTTTATTTTTCAAGTCTTGGTCCGCCGCTGTTTGATTTTTTGTCCAGTCTAATACTTAAATTTAGAAGGCTGATGATCTTCAATCTCATAAACCCCGTTAAATCATGAATATTTCGGTGCGGCAGAGCCGCTTGGTTAATGAGTGAGAGCTACGTTGTTAACGAAATAAAACCAGCTTGTTAATAAGGAGAGCCATCACTAAAAATATCGACTTCCCTGTTTATAACATTCAATTATCGTTACCTGTTAATGCAAGATGAAGGAGATTCCTATTTAGTCACGAATTACCTTATAAAATTAGAAATGAATTGCCTCGAGTCTAAAGAAGATTACAACAGAGTATCCAAAATATGCGGAGGTAGACGATGGAGGATTTTGCAGATTACACATTCGATGAAAGTGACTTTATTAATAAGGTTTATGTTGATGACGAGAGTAAAACCAAAATCTACATCAAACAATATGGCGAATATTTAGAAAAAGTGATGCGGCATACTTTTTCAGTAACGTTAAAAAATATTGAAAAAGAGATGCGGGACTCTTTAATAGATGCAGGCGTACCTGAGTCAGAAGTTAATGCAACTTTTGCATCCAAAGAATATAAAATATACGTAAATAAATACGTCTCAGAAGCTTATATTGCTCAATGGAGGCATACTTATAGTGCACTAGGAATACTAAAGCACAAAAACACAAATAAAGTAAATGACATTCTAGGGAAATTAAGTCATGAGTGCGGACACTTTATCAAGAACAATATAAAGAACGTAAGAATTCAAAATACATTATATAGTGCTGTAAAAGCTTTTTTACAAGACGCAAACGGGTATGCAAAAGGCCCAATAGCTCTCGAGTCTATGCACCAATTGTTTGGCAAAACAGATCTTCATAAAATAATAGATGCCGTACAATTTGGTGAAAAGCCTTGGGAAGGGGATGCACCCTTGAAAATGCATCCCATGCCTCCAGTAAATGCTGAGAAAGCAGCGGGAAAGTGGCAGGCGAAGGAATCGAAGAAGGAGAAATACATACCTGAATCAAAGGCCAATCCCAAGCCAATGTCCATGCACAAGCCAAAAGATGAAAAAACTCAGGCAACCGACAAACCTCGCAACAAGGAGGCGACATCCACCTCGTCACCCAAACCCACCGTAAGACTCATCAGCGTGGAGAAGCAAGGTGAGTACATGAATTTGTCCTTTGAGGCAAGCCATCCAAGCGGTATTCAAGAGTATCATCTGTACCGTAACAACAAGAAAGTACGGACAGTCAATAGAAACCAAGTGCGCGATCCCGTTGGAGGATTAGCATATCCTGCATGGTACGAATATAAGATTAAAGCTTTAAGCAACGATGGAACAACGTCTGACTTCAGCAACGAAATCCGAAAAAAATACGATATTGATAATTGTTTCATCGCAACGGCCGCATACGGATCGCTGCTGGAACCAGATGTGGTACTCTTCAGGAGATATCGGGACAGTGTTTTAAAACGAACGATGTTGGGGCGCTCCTTCATATCCGTGTACTACTCCACCTCACCACCGTTTGCTAGGTTGATTGAGAAACATGATACTACTAAGAAGATTATTCGCTTCTTTCTTTCCTATCTAGCGAAAGCGATTAAGAAACATTTATAAAACGAAGTTGTTATAGGGACGCGGGAAGGGAAGTCCGACCGCTAATTGTTCCATAAAATATACGACAGAAGTCCAATGTAGTAAATATGATAAAGAAAACTAATCACGTTATTATCTTGAAAATATTGAATAATATCCTGGGACGCACCGATAGTGACATTACTATGAGGAATCAGTTCAACTGCTCTAGTCACATCATTTTTCAAAAAGTATGAATATCCATCTTGAAACATACATTCACATCCTGCTTCGCATAATGCAACTAATGTGTAGTTCAACTATTCTGCTCGTTAGCCATGCATGCATTTTTTTCTGCACCACAGGGCATTAAAGTTAGTTTCGTTCTTTCATGGTAGTTCAGCGAGGGTTATAACCCCTCGTCCTTCGTTAATTACCACAATACGGTTTTCTAGTGTCCATTTTCATTGCTAAAACTGCCTGCCCTCAACTGGCTCTCGTACAATAACACCGTGGCTCTGACTCATTAACCTAATGGCTCCATGAGACTGAAATATTCATTGCCGCGCTTCATAATTGTTAAGGAGGTGACAGGAGGGTAAAATGAAAAAAAGCTGCTTGCTGCTGTCGATGGGTTCGATTGCTGACAAGTCAAATCAACATCACCAGTCTAGTACTTTATTTTCACTGAACAACTCCACCTATACTTTGATGACATTTCGTATAAATTCCCCAGCGCTTCTAGCTATCGCGTCACAAAGTTCAGAAATCCGCAAGCCCACGAGACCATCAATAGGAAGATATCGAACCGTCTGACCTTTACCGTTTTTCCAGACAACCGTATCAGTAAATGGACAAGAAGGTGATAAATTGATCTGGAATTATGATGTAATTACTAATAACATCGTTGTTGCTAAAAAACCTGCTAATTTTTTGGATAGCCTGCTGGAAATCGGAGAATGGAAGAGTGAATCCAAATGAACCAAGAGAACGTTGCTATTCATCCTAAAGTATTTGAAATGATCATCGCCAATCAGTCTCATGAGCTGTTAAGTCCTGAAATACAAATGATGCGGTCTATTGAGCAGGGGGTGTATACTGCCGTAACACCATCGTTGACACACACGCTGTTATTGACTCCATTTATTCAAGATCAGCCAGGTAAGGCTCAGCAACTCACGTTGTTGTTAAATCATTATCCAAATTTGTCCATGATATCAATCGATGATGAAGCAGCTCAATTCATGGCTTTTTATCAAGCCAGGTATGCAGCGAACCATTTAGATCTTTGGGATACTTCTACGTTAGCCATTGCTAAAATTTCCAAGGTGGATAAGGTTTATTTTCCGTCGCTCTCTAACGGGAACAAGAACGAAATAGAATCCTTTAAGATGGCAGAAATTGAGGATTACTTCGAAGAACGAAAAAAGCGCAATAATAAGGAAGAAGTATGAGTTATTACATATTGTCTCCATTCCGCCGGCTTCTGGCGGGAATCTGTGAATAAGCTTAGCAAAATGATTAAACGTAAGCAGCCGAATGCTGCGCCAGACTTAAGGCAGATAGTGATTAGAATAATTATATTCTAGTCATATTGCCTTTTTTGTTTTTTATATGATAGTCTCAAAGAACTAAATTATCCGTTATATCTCTTTTAAATGATAATTTTTTCATAAGATAGTATGGTAAAATATAGAATAAAATAGTTGTTATTGTCTGAAGTGGCTGAACAAAGTTCGAAAGGATGTTAAAACCAATGACTTCATTTTCCATCACGGTATCTACTATCGCATTAATCGCTATCGTCACTGCTGTCGTTTTCTTCATTCGAAAAGCTAATGAAAAATCTGAAGCCGCTGCTAAGAAAGAGTACTTTGAAACTATGGAGGAAATGCTTCACGATAACAAGAATACACCGTTTAAATTAGGTGCTATGAACGGACGTATTCGTGGATGGATCGAGAAATCGAGAGTTACCCACCTTAATGTGGTTGATCTCAAGACACTAAAGCCAATACATACCTTCTATAGTCTACAACAACTGCTCGACTCATTTGAATGTGATCCTTCTGAAGTAGATGAACTCAAAGATCAAGAGGAGATACTGACTGATCTCCGCTGTTTTCTTGAGGAAGAGTTGGATGAAGATGCTAGGATAAGCTATAAGGAGTATACGCCTCCCCCTCGACAGATAAATAAGAATCAAATGAGTATGTCATACGAGCCTATGGAACCGAATACCAGCAGAGACAAATTCGCCCATAAAGACAGGAAGCCTCTAACAAAGCGAGTTGATTACGATCAATTTGTGAAAACATCTAAAGATTCTGCTAACATGAACAAATCCGTTAATCAATCAAAAATGAAGTCCAACGAAAAAGAAAAAGCGAAAGATTCGCTGTTACTTTTAAGTCTATCAGAGAAGTACACCGCGATTGGAAATATCAATTATAGTCGTAGTACGATGACAGGAACACAATTAGCGAAAGCCATTAATGATGACTTTCAGGTTATAAATAGTGGTGACAGCGCAATTTGGAGAGCGAAGATAGGATATTTGTATCAAGAAATGGAGTCTTATTTTGGGAAAGCAGAAGTTTCGGAGGTTGCCTCACTTACCAATAGTGATAGGACCCAAACATTCAATTTACAATTGTTCGGCAATAATTCGGAAATGGCTGAAAAAGGTATACTTGATCAAAGTACAACGTCATTGTTTGAGTTTAATAATATTTTTGACAGGTTGGAATGTGTGGTGCGGTATCTTTATGAGGAAGATGATATAGTAGTACCCATGTATTTTTTCTATTCTAATCATAAAGATCAGGAGCCCATTTTGATTGCGCCCTTACATTTTGGAGAAAGTATCGATCTCAAAGCACAATCGTTTTATAAAAAGTCACTGCATGTTTATGACCAACTGAAAAAAGAGGGAACTTCTAACTCTTGAGAATTTGTTTCAGTGGGACTTTATTATCCGTTGATTTCCCCTTTGGCGACTGACCAGTGGGGGGATTTATTGATTTATTAACTCTTTCCCGCCAGGTTTGATTCGGTATTCCCCTGGGGCCAATTTTTCGTCAACCACTTTGTTTTTTTTCCGTCCACAAATAACGTTATGTATGATAATATTCTACTACAAAAAAGTCAAAATTAGGTTATTTCCATGTCATTTTTAGGAAAATAGTACTACCCAACTAACCCTAAAGCGTTACAATGGTGAATGAAAAACAAAACAAGTGAGAGGGGAAGTAATACGTGAAACGTAAACTTATAATCTCAGCTGCCTTGTCAGTCACCATTTTAGGATCAATGTCCATCGGCGCTTTTGCAGCTACGAACCTTGAAGAAATATCCGCTTACCTTAACAAGGGCCTCGGTCTCAAACTCAACGGAAAAGCATGGCAACCTAAAGATGAGGACGGTAAAGCGACATTTCCTATAACTTACAACGGAAGCACCTATTTACCGGCTCGCGCAGTCGCGGAAGCTCTGGGCACTAAAATCGGATATGATGCCGAGTCAAATACAGTACTTATCGGTGAAAATGGTGAGACCATACCATCTAGCAGCACGCCTGGGAAATTGAGAAATAACCCCGCAAAGCTTGGGCAGAAGACTGAATTCGCGGTTAGTGACATCTTGAATGAGTATTCCGGAACGCTTTCCGTTGATCAAATGATCCGCGGTGAAGAGGCTTGGAAGATGATTGCCTCCGCCAATAAATTTAATGAGGCTCCTAAAGAAGGATACGAGTACATTCTTGCCAAGATTAGCATTATAATCACCAACAGCAAGAGCAAAGATAAACAAATTGACGTCAGCCCTATTGACTTCGTAGCTGTATCTTCGGATGGAAAAGATTATAATAGAGCCGGCATTGTGGAACCAGCTCCGACAATTAGATCAAAGCTTTACGAAGGCGCTTCAAATACCGGCTGGGCGGCGTTTTTAGTTAAAAAGGACGATCAAAATCCTGTTATTACATATGGTAGAAAGTATGACGGCAGCGGTGGTGCTTGGTTTACCATAAAATAGAAGTATGAGGCCTCGGATAAATCCGGGGCTTTTTATGTGCGATAGGTGGATAAGGTTTATTTTCCGGCAACTCTCTAATGGAAACAAAAATAATGTAAAATGAATCCTTGATATTGACAGAAATTGATGAATACTTCAAAAAATTAAGGCTTTTGGGAAAGGTTATAACCGTTAGGGGATACTTGGAGTAGTGGCTCTAACTGACCAACTGTGACCTTTCGGGTCATATTTGGCCTTTTTTATTTACATGATGACTAATGGTAGAATATGTACTTACTTGTCGAAATATGATGACCAAATTTAGATATATTTGGTATAATTGTCCGAGTAGTCTTTTAGTCCAAATAATGGGAAATTAACTTCTAACATAGTTAGGTTGAGTTTATTCTACTTATTTATAGAAAGTAGTGATATTTTGAGTACTGAAACACAGAGAAACTTTAAAAAGAGAATGAAAGAAATAGAGAAAAGCGAATCAACTAAAGAAGAGTATTTTAGTCATGTTGAGGGTGGTTATGTAAAGGGGAACTATCTTAGAAAAAGGTTTAAACAGAGAGTTAAATGGGGAAGCGGTTTTCTAACGGTTATAGTGCTGTGTTTGGTAGTATTTGGCTATTTTGCTAGTGAAGAAAAGAAAAAAGATATCAGAGAGATAAAAAGTTATTTGGAAGGAATAGAAAGTCTGGATAATCAATTTAAGTCTGAGTACGATGAAGGAGTAGGAGAATATAATAAATTCGCTTCTGGAGGGCTAAAGAAAGAACAATTGGAACTTGACCTGAGAAATAGGTTATATAGAATGTCTTACATACTACAAAATGGATTGATAAAATCGACTAGAGTGCGTGAGCTTGATGATTACTATAAAAACAAATATGATTTATATAGTTATTATATAGCCTCTATAAATGGATTATTATCAGCTGTATCTTCTGGTGATTACTCTAAGATAAAATCAGATTCTAAGGTTGCTGAAATGCAAGAATTAAATACTAAATCTTTAGAACTCATTGGGGATATGTTTGGAAAAAGGGGAATAAAATACGAAATTTCTGGAAACAAAATAACTTACTACGTAGAAGAACCTAAGTAACTTAGTATCACTCTCAATTCAAGCTGATACACTGAGGTAGCTAGAAATGGTCCAGAAAGATTTATTAGCAATGCTATTGAAGGTATCAAGAGAAGCAAAGTAGGGAGCCCCAGTTGTATTAAACTACGAAAATAAAGTTTTCTTAGTGCTTCATAGCTCAAACTAAAAACTACATGCTACTATCGTAGGAGCTTGGATGAATTAGATTTTGGAGGTCGAAATGATGATAAGTGTTAGAACAATGACAGGTGCTTTTCTTTTCAATAATGATGATGTTTTAATGCTGAAACGTTCAAGTATTAAAAAGATAGCGCCAGGCTTATGGTCGTGTGTCGGAGGTCATGTGGAAGCTCATGAGTTCAACTCGCCAGTAATTTCATGTTTTCGTGAAATAGCAGAAGAGACGGGAATTTTGCAAAATGAAATC
>NZ_WHOD01000073.1 GCF_013141765.1 Paenibacillus foliorum | reverse complement strand
AAATTAACCATAAACAGGTAAGCCGCCTAATGAAGCTGGCAGGAACCCAGTCGGTTATTCGCAGGAAGAGAAAGAAATATACGCGTTCAACGCCCCAGCATATTGCCGAGAATGTGCTGAACCGTGAGTTCCATGCAGAAGCGCCGAATGAAAAGTGGTTAACGGATGTAACGGAATTAAAATACGGCAATGAGCAGAAGGCGTATCTAAGCGCTATCCTCGATCTGCATGGTAACACTGTAGTCTCCTATGTATTAGGACATTCGAACAACAATCATCTTGTATTTCAAACGATACACCTGGCATTGCAAACCGAACGGGGTAGTACGCCCATGCTTCATAGTGATCGAGGATCTCAATACACCTCTTTAGCATTTAAGAGGATATTAGAAGCTGCAAATGTAACCCAGAGCATGTCCCGCGTCGGCAGGTGCATTGATAACGGTCCAATGGAATCGTTCTGGGGAACCCTGAAATGTGAGAAGTATTATTTGCATACATACAGCACCTTTGAAGAGCTAAAGAACGCCATTGATGACTACATCTACTTTTACAATAACGAAAGATTACAAGCCAAATTAAACGGCCTCAGTCCGATGGAATTTAGGACAAAGGCCGCTTAAGGGTTTTTAATTATTTATACTGACTACTTGACGGGGGGCAGTTCAGTCAGTGGGCAGCCTGTTTCATTAACTAAAAGATCTAATAATTGGGGGGGAATAATGGTGAAAAAAATCGAAACCGTTCCATTAATTGGTCTCGGTGCCATTGGAGCTGCTTACGGGAGTAAACTGTATGATTTATTGAAAGATTCTTTTCAAGTTGTTGCCAATTAAAAGCGCATAAAAAATATGAAAGCGGCGGAATAAAAGTTAACGGCCGTGTTTATCATTTTAATTACAGCACTCCAGGCCGCGTAAAATGCAGATGCACCTCAAGCAATTGAAGTATACAACTAACACATTGGACCAGATACGATCATTTGCATTTACAATGTTAAAGGACTGTATATCGGACGAGGGGGCTACTTATTATGCTTCCAGCCAGATTTGTGACCATTTTTCTATATCTCTCATTATAGGTTCGAAAGCTACTCCTTTATCAGTCAACGAATATTCGATCCGAACAGGAGTCTCCGGATAAACTTCCCTTTTTACAATTCCCTCGTTCTCCAAGTCCTTCAACCTCTCCGAAAGAACTTTGCCGCTTAATCCGATTGCAGCTTCAATATTACAAAACCGATGTGGACCGGACAACAACTGATAAATAATCATTCCAGTCCATCTTTGGCTTAATAAATTCATGGCTTTTTCAAATCTCGGACAAATCGATTTATCCAAACAAATCACTCCTTCCTCCTTACACTATAACACATTCATAAAGTAAATTAATTACTTTTATATAAGTATTAACTTGACGAAATTTAATTATATAAATATAATTACTTACATAAAGTAATTAGCTGACAAATTGAGTGTCCATCACCGATTTATTCGGTTGGGCAACAAATAGTCATAATGAAGGAGTGTTTAGCAAATGGTAAGGAAAGATGAATTGGGTTCGACATTGTTGAGGGTGATTTTAGGTGTCATATTCTTGATACACGGGTATGCCAAATTCCAAGGCGGGATTGCGAATACTGTGAGCTTTTTTGAAAGTTTAGGGATTCCCGGCTTTGCAGCTTACATTGTAGCTTTAATTGAATTATTAGGCGGCATCGCGATGGTATTAGGGCTTGGAACAAGGGTTGTTGCTGGTTTATTAGCGCTTATCCTGGCAGTTGCAACACTTAAGGTAAAACTTGCGGTCGGATTCCTTGGAAATGGACAAATGGCTGGTTACGAACTTGATTTGGCTTTATTTGTAATTTGCGTTTATCTTGCCTTGAAAAGCAAATCCTTCTGGGCATTAGAAAATGTGATTTTCCGTTCAAAAAATATTTAATAAGGAGTGTGTATCATGAATTTTCACCGCGAACCCAATACTTATGTTGAGCAAGTAAATCTTAAGGTCCGCAATTTAGAACGTGCTTTGAAGTTTTATCAGGAAGTAATAGGTTTTAAGGTACTGGAACAAACAAAAAAAACAGCTAACCTGACCACAGATGGGAAGACGGTTTTGTTATCCATCGAACAACAGGATAACGTTGTACCGATGCTAGGAAAAACAACAGGATTGTATCATTTTGCGCTTCTCCTACCGACACGCTCTGATTTGGCCCGAATTGTCCAGCATTTTACCGACATCGGTTTACGGTTCGGTTCATCCGACCATCTTGTCAGTGAAGCCCTTTACCTGTCCGATCCGGATGGAAATGGGATTGAAATATATAGAGACCGCGCTCCATTGGAATGGGAATGGAATAACGGTGAAGTGGAAATGGCTGTTGATCCTTTGAATTTTAGAGACCTCCTTTCAGACGTAAATCAGCAACAAGCGTGGAATGGACTACCGGCTGGTACGGTGATGGGTCATATCCATTTGCATGTATCCGAATTACGTAAGACAGAAGACTTTTATACTAAGGGGCTCGGATTCGAAGTCGTAAACCGATATGGGACTCAGGCACTTTTCATCTCGACTGGTAAATACCATCACCATATTGGATTAAATACATGGAACGGTGTGGGTGCACCCACACCACCTGAAAACAGTATCGGTCTCAAATCATTTGCATTGATTTATCCCAATGAGACAGTACGAGATCATGTTCTAGCTAATTTAAAAAATATTGGTGCATCCGTTACAGAAGAAAACGGCGCATTTGCTACCGCCGATCCGTCTGGGAATCGTATTCTCTTGAAGGCTTAATTCAAGAACGGTATAACAGGGGGGGACATCATGTATGCTAAAGGAAGAACGATTTATAAATTCAGGAATTGAAATTGGTATCTACACCCTTGCTGACATAGGTCCAGATCCTCACACTGGAAAATCGGTGAATGCCCAGCAAAGAGTAAAGGAGATCATCAAAGCGGCAAAACTCGCTGATGAGGCTGATCTCGATGTTTTTGGGGTCGGCGAACACCACCGCTTAGACTACGCAATATCAGCTCCCTCAGTTGTTTTAGCAGCTATTGCCCAAATCACCAAACGAATCAAACTGACAAGCGCAACCACAGTGTTAAGCACTGTAGACCCCGTTCGCCTGTTCGAGGACTTTGCTACGTTAGATTTGATTTCGGATGGGCGTGCAGAAATCATTGCCGGTCGAGGGGCATTCGTTGAGTCTTTTCCACTTTTCGGTTATGACGCAAATGATTACGACGCTTTATTTTCAGAACATTTGCATTTGTTTTTAAAACTTAACGATTACGAAAAAATTACATGGAATGGTCAATTTCGCTCCTTATTAAGGAATGCTGAAATTGCTCCCCGACCTGTACAGAAGCAGTTACCCATATGGGTTGGTGTTGGGGGGACGCTGGAAAGCGCAGCCCGCGCAGGCAGTTTAGGCGTTGGGATGGCTATAGCGATGCTCGGCGGCGATCCGGTGCGCTTTATGCCCCTGGTCGAAACATACCGCGAGGCGGGTATAAAAGCTGGGCATGATCTTGAAAAACTAAAATTAGGTGTGACGGGTCATGGGTACATCTCTAAGACGACACAGCAAGCCAAGGACGAATTTTATCCTTATTATTCAAATTATTGGTCATATGTTAACCGTCAGCGAGGGATGGCATTTAGAATGACACGAGCTGATTTTGACCATATGACAGGTCCGGATACTGCCTTGTTCGTGGGTAGCCCACAACAGATTATAGAGAAAATCCTTCGTCAATACGAGCTTTTTGGTCATAAGCGTTTCATTGCCCAGATTGACATCGGCGGTTTACCATTTCATAAAGTTGCTGATGGCATTGAGCTATTAGCTACGAAGGTAGCTCCAATCGTACGGAAAGAAACGAATAAGTAAATTATTGAAATATAGGTGGTGTGACAAATGGGTTTTTGGGACAAACTATTCGGTAAAACTAAGGAGGAAAAAACAATGACAAAACTAAACATCGGTATTATTTTAGGGAGCACACGCGAAGGACGCGTAAGCCCGCAAGTAGGAGAATGGGTGAAAGGAATAGCTGACAAACGCGGAGATGCTAATTACGAAATTGTAGATATTGCTGATTATAAATTACCATTCTTGGGTACAACCGATGGTTCTGAGCCGGGTATTGCTGCTTGGAATCAAAAGCTCGCAAACTTGGATGGATTCGTATTCATCGCTCAAGAATACAACCACAGTATTACAGGAGCATTGAAGAATGCCCTTGATTTTGCACGAGAAGCATGGAACAATAAGGCAGCAGGAATCGTTAGTTATGGTTCGACAGGCGGTGCTCGTGCAGCTGAACATCTGCGGGGTATCATGGGCGAATTAATGATTGCAGATGTTCGTGTACATCCGACATTATCCTTATTTACTGACTTTGAGAACGGTACTGTATTCAAACCGCAGGATTTGCATCTAGATAACGTGAATGCAATGCTTGATCAAGTTCTAGCATGGAGCGGCGCATTAAAAACATTGAGATAAGAACCTTAGAACTTTTTATAGATTATGTAATTAAACATTGAGGTACAACATGAAGACCTCGGTTACAGGCGCAACAGGAAAATTGGAACAATAATTGTTGAAACCTTATTGAAATCTGCGCCCGCGAATCAACTGGCTGTCTGTGTAGTATAACCCACACAAAGGAAAGCAAAATCTCCCTTGCACCACCACACAGGCAGCAGAAGAGGCCATCTTGAAAACAGACTGCAGCAAGATTATGCGGAGGCAGCAGCGGCAGTACTATCAGGAACCAGGCACGAGAATACGGTCTACGAACTTTCCGGTAAGCTTATGACCCAGGAAGAATTCCATCCGCCGTTGGCGCAGTATTGGGTAAGGAAGTACCTGTGCAACAGGTTGATGACGCCACTTACGCTGACATCATGAAAGGTGCAGGCATACCGGAATTCATCATTCCTTTTCTCGTAAGTATCCAACAAGGCATACGGGAAGGCGCACTGGAGGTCGAAAGCAACGATATCGAAAAACTACTCTGTCGCCCAGCTACGCCAGTAATTGAATCACAATGAAGAAATAATTCAATTCAAACGAATAAAACAACACCGACCTTTCACAGAAGGGTCGGTGTTTTTAGATAACCAATGCATTGCGCTGATCAAATTGGATTTACCGCTGATATTGGGGCCGTAAATGGCTAGCGTCTTGAGCAACGTTTATTATGGTTCTGATTGGATGTTTTTATGGTTTGACTCAATCCATGAATGCGGTTGCCCTCCTTTTGGTTAAGAGTATAGCTCCATTTCTGCCTATCTCGCAATGGGTCAAAGCTTTATTGGTGCTTTTGGATACAGTGCTGTCGGATTTGTTTATGATGCAACAGGCAGCTATATGGCTTAATTGCTCAGCTTTTATTTTTTTTTGGAGTTTAGCCGTATAACGTGTAAGGTGAAACGCCCTATGATCTTCTTCCAGACTGTTAATAGCCTCCTGCATTTGACTGTTGGACCATGGCCCAAGCCGGAGAATATCCACTTTATGTCCTTGCGTCTTCTTATGAGACAGCCCCGCAGAACATTAAGGTCCTATTTAACTGAAATGAGCGTAGATGGCGGTACGATAGCTTAATAACCTAGAATACTAACGCGGAATAACCATGAAACTAGCTGGAAAAGTACAGATTATTACAGGCGGGTCAAAAGGAATCGGTAGAGCAACAGCTGAGCACTTCATAGAACAAGGCGCTAAAGTGGTGAGCTAAATTTCACTTTTAGATGATTTTTAGAGTGATACGCTGAACCATACCATAAGTAATCAACGTTTTGTTGAACTAACGAAAACTACAGCTTAATAAACAACTAAGGTGCGTTTGCCGGCATGGATCGGCAGCCGCGTTGTGCTAACGGGTAGTTCAAGCATGATTTTAGACATGCTAACTGAGCATGTATTAACCTTGCAGATGCCCCTTTGTGATTAGAGCCTTGTTAAGCTAGTAATCCACAATAACATAACAACAGCTTTATTGTATAATTGTAGAAAGATGGTTGGTTTTGATCATTGTGATGTAATAAGGGGGAAATGTGTATTGGATGACTTAAATAAATATGCTTTTCGTATACGGACTGCAATGAATAAAATTCAACGAGAAATTAATATTAAAATGCAAAGTCAATTCGGACTAGAGTTAACAAGACCACAACTCTACGTGCTTAAATTAATATCAGATGAAGAACCATGCAAAATGACCGATTTAGCCAAAGGATTAGGAGTGAATGCTAGTACTATTTCTACAATGATTAATCGACTTGTTCAAGATGGTTTAATCTCCCGCGAGTACGGTAGTAGTGACCGTCGTAATGTATTTGTTTCTATAACTCAGCGTGGAAATGATGTGCTTAAGCAGCATTTACAAAACTACAGTGAAGTGTTACAGCAGTACCTCTCGCATTTAGAACCAAAAGAATTAGAAACTTTTGTAAGAAATTTCGAAAAGATAGCCTCCATTAGTTCGTGCTGATCTTTTTTCTATGTATAATAGTTCAAATAACACAACCATTGGCCGTCCAATGGTTATGCATTTTGGTTAAAATAGAAAGACAATAAATCCATTATATTCATCGTGTGAATAAATTTTCATTTCGCTTAAAGCGGATATTCTCATCAATTGTGAAAATCAGACTTTGTTCGGCACATCCGGTGTCTAGGTGTTCTCATAAATTATGAAAATGATCTTTGATAAATCAAGGTTTTCCTATGCTATTTTCTCAGTAATTATGACACCACACAAATTTTGTGAAATTCCATAATTCTTTAGAATTGTTCCATAATTTCTTAGACGATTTGTTGCGGAATCCCTTAGAATTAAGTTTTTACGCATAATTATGAATAAAAATGCAACAGGGCAGATTAGTCATTCGGTCTCTGAGCTTCCAACTACAATTTTACTTGTGTACAGATCTAACACACTTGCTAGATACAGGCGACCTTCGCGGCAAGGAATATAGGTAATATCCGTGACCCAGATTTTGTTAGGCTCCGTTATTTGGAAGTTCTGATTCAGCACGTTAGGTGCAATCGGAGACGTGTGGTTAGAATC
>NZ_WHOD01000072.1 GCF_013141765.1 Paenibacillus foliorum | reverse complement strand
GGATAGTAAATACCCAACAAATTGTAATTTAACTACACCACTATACCAAATATTTTATTGAGCCATTCAACAGCTGATAGGACAGACGAATTATTTTCCGCCTGCCCTTTACTAATCATATGCATAGCCTCGATTCCCTTCAACGTCTGTTCTGCAGTGTGAAACGTTTTGAAACCAAGCATCGGTTTTGTGATTTTCTTTATGAATCGATGATCTTGTTCTACTATGTTGTTTAGGTATTTTGTCTGTCTAACCAAAGTTTCTTTTGGCAGGACTTTTTCATTTACTAATTCTTGTATGGCTGGTGGATATGCCGGGTTTTTATCCAAAGTGATCACACGTGGTGTTTGATTATGCGGCGAGGCCAAAGCTTTTGTAAAGAAACGCTTAGCTGCCAGCATATCTCGATTTTCAGACAACATAAAATCAATCGTTTTCCCCATCGAATCAACCGCTCTATATAAATACTTCCATTGGCCTTTGACTTTAATGTAAGTTTCATCGGTTCTGTACGAATCATTTGTGGGTCTTAGATAGGGCCGGATTCGTTTGTCTATTTCAGGCCCAAACTCATGAACCCATCTCATAATTGTCGTATGAGAAATCTCTAATCCTCGCTCCCTCATCATTTCTACTATGTCTCGATAGCTTAGACTATATTTTAAATACCATCTCACTGTTAGTAAAATGATTGCTGATTCATAATGCTTCCATTTAAATAAATCCGATTTGGTTTCCATAGTAAGTTGCTCCATCTCATGACTACATTTTCAGTTAGGTTATC
>NZ_WHOD01000071.1 GCF_013141765.1 Paenibacillus foliorum | reverse complement strand
GGTAATCACTCCTTTTCATTGGTGTAATAGTAGTATTCGATGAAATAACTGGGTTATACATGGAAAATTAAAGAAAAGTGTTCAACTGATCAGCATTGAACCACGCATGTTTGAAAAAAATTCTTCTTGAAATACGAATAAATGTTCGTTATTTTGTGTATTATACAAACATATGTTCGTATAATTTGGAGGCGGTGTTTGTGAAAGATGAAATGAAAGTACGTACTCAAACGAAAAGAGCACCGTTACTTACACCCGGTGAACTTCAATTAGTTAAAATGGGGGTTATTTTGCCTGTTATGCTTGATGTGCTTCAGCGAGATATCAAGCAAATGAATCAAGTTAAGCTGAAGCTGAATATTCTTTATGTCTTGAGTATCAGCAAGGCACAGGAAAGCGCTCATTTGGAATTAATGGAGTTGAAAGGCGAGATACGCAAGCGTGGTATCAAGATCATTGAAGAGGTTCGTGCAACAGAAGGTATACAGGCAAAATTTAAATGTCGAGGATACGATCACAGTTTGCTGCTTCATTGGGATATGGTGAGGATGGAGATTTTTAAAAAAGGCAGTCAGTATTGGGGCATTACATCAACAGATGGCGGGTGAACCAGTATATTGGGAACCTCTATAATAGTAGGTTCATTTCATAAAGTACTTATTTATATTGGATCAAGCAGAAAACATTTGGTCCCCAATTCGTCCCCATGTGAAATTATTAGTAGTAAGGATATATGGATGTAAGAAGAGAAAAGCCTTATGTATCAAGGGATCTTGAGAGTATCATGTGTAAATAAATTCGGGCACTCTTTCGAGTGCCCTTCATGGGAGATGAGAAGGGTGACTATTGAAGTTGGCCGAAAATTTAGATTAGTATCTGATTGTTTCTTTGTTTATACGGGTTGTTTTAGGAAGTATTCTATTCTTATGTAGTTGATTGGGAAACAATTGGTGATCATAATGTGATCATTTTAATAAATTCGTGATCAATCTGTGATCAAAAAGACTGTCTAAAAATCCTTTTTATTATTGTTAAAATAGGTATCGAATGTATCCGCGGCTGCTTGGTCAGCTGATTGAATCACATGTCCATAAACATTCATCGTAGTACTAATATTTGAATGTCCGAGTCTACTGGAAATGATTTTTGCATGCACGCCTTGGTTGATAAGGAGCGTAGCGGAGGTGTGCCGTAGGTCGTGAAAACGGATATATTTAAGATGTGGGTTTCTTTTGTGGAAACTTCTCCACTGATCCCCAATTGTTTTGGGATAATAGGGTAACCCGGAGGTATTGCAGAATAAAAAAGAATGATATCTTACTTCTATTCTATCTTCTATTGAATCCTGTTCTCTGCTCATGTGATCTTGGTATTCTATTAACTCATTTACTAGCGAAAGGGGGAGCGAGATTTTTCGGGTAGAACTTTTGTTTTTGGGTGGTTTAATTAATGGTTGTCCATCTTTGAAAATAGGAATGGATTGTCTAACTTCAATAATTCCTTTTTCTATATCAATGTGCCTCCATTCTAGACCAAGGAGTTCCCCTCGACGTAGACCTGTAGTTAGAGCAAGAGTAATTAATATCCTAAACTGAATTGGTTCTTGTTGTAATGATTTAAATAATTCCCTGACTTCATGGTCATCATAAACTTCAATTTCTTTTGGAACATCTTTTGGCTTAGTAATGCCAATCATCGGGTTATCTTTGATCAATTTCCATTCAACTGCTTTCGAAAATATACTTCGTAATACCCTATAGTTGTAAACTACAGAAGCAGAACCTAACGAACCATTTTTCCTATCTGCACGAGATCCTGGGTGCTGCAATGAATCAAGATAATTGATAATTTGAATTGTCTTGATTTGATTTATACGCAAATGACCAAAATAGGGAACAATGCGCTTCTGAGAATGGAATAGGTAATTTTCAACTGTCTTGGCCTCTAAGTTTCGTAAAACAAATTTACTTTTCCACTCCTTCACAAACGATTCGAAGCTCATTTTATCAGGAGAGATATAATGACCCGATTCAACTTCAATTTTAAATTTTATAACTTCCTGTTCTAGATATTCATTCAATCTCTTAGTCGTTTTAAGCAGTTTTTCATCTTCTATTCGAACCGTTTTTGTTTTCTGAATTCGATCGCCTTTTTCATCAAATCCCAATTCAACAACAAGCTGCCATGAGTTTTTGCCACGTTTCCGAAAACTGGCCAATACTCTCACATCCTTTTAGGGAATATATGTTCGTATTAGTGGTAAAATAAAAACTAATCGCAAAAGATCGATTAGTAATACAGCCGATAGTATATAAACCTGTTTAATCAAAATTATATTATATAGTTATTCTGGATTCAATTGGTCCGAGTAAAAAAATGCCACAATCCTTTATTGGATTAGCGGCACTATTTTGGGAGGACCTATTTAGCTCGTCTAATTTTAAATTGGCAATTTTCTTTTATAAAGTGGCCACCATTGATATAAACACAATTCTCTGTATGCTTTTCAATCACACCACCATAATCGATGATCTCTCCTTGTTGAAATACAGTTACCGGTATACTTAAGAACATGGCATTATCAAAGTCAGCAGGGGAGCTGAGTTGCTGATGAATCTTGAACATTAAACACCTCCATACGTTTTTTTACTTTTGGATCTAAATTCCAGTAACGTAAAATTAATATATCCAAGGTCTGACTTAACGCGATTACCTCAGAGTGTTGTAAATTAAAATTATGCTGTTGGACTTTAGTGATAAGCACTTTCTTATAAATATCGATTTGTTTATTTAAATAAAATTTTAAATTATCCATAACATAGTACTCCTAAACTGTCTTATGATAGATTTCTGTGCTAAACACTACATTAGTCTAAATAAATAAATAAATTATTCACATGCTATTCCATCGTTATCTCGGTCAAGCTTACTACTATAGCCAGGTTCACCACGGTGTATAGGCGCCTTGCCGGCTTGTTTAACCTCAGTGCAATTTTTATAGGTGACCGTTGCTGGAGCCGGTTCCTTTACTGCAGGGGCTGGGGTTGGCGTTGCCTGCTTCGATTTTTCTTCAATATGCTTTTGCGCTTTACTTTCATCGTATCCTTTATCAGTTGCATAATTCTCGATGCTCCAGATGCCAATCTTAGCCATTTGCGCATTCTTTTGAATCTCTCTAAACTGATCGACATATTTCACGTCTGGCGGGTATACAGCGACTCTAGCGAGGCCTTTTTCAAGCAACATCTCATTGAACATTTTATCCCCGATGTAAACATAGTAAAGTAGTCGCTTGTATTGATCTCGCTCAGTTACATCTCGCTCCAATTTTATGTCTTTACCCTCAAGAGTCTCTTTGGTGAAAGTCGAAGCTTCAGGACCGAACGGTTGCACTGGAGTATTCGGCTTTTTCGTCTCCGGGGTGTCAACCAGAATCATCCGGACTGTTTCTTCTTTGTTGTTGATGATGATTTCAATGGTATCTCCGTCAATAACTCTCTTAACTTTAGCTTCAATGAATTTTTTCTCTGCAGGAGCTGGTGCTGCCGTAGGCAGAGGTGTGGCTTCAGCAGGCTGGTTTGCTATGGGGGCAGCTGCAGGTGTTGCTTGTGTTGCAGTTTGTGCTGCTGGTACAATCGTTGGTTGATCTTTAGTTGCAATAACGCATCCGGAAGTGAGTGAAGCAAGTAGAATCAGAATTATTGCTTTTTTCATGCAGGACCTCTTTCATATTTGTTAGGTCTATTATACCATTTGAGAGAATAATATGTAATATTATGGATGGATTATTATGTCGATTCCATTCATGTTTGATAGTGTTGTCTGACATCCATTTGTAATACTTCTTCAAGATCACCGAGCTGAATAACAAATTGTTCGATATCATAGGGATCAACGAGCAGTTGTTGCTTATGTATACGTTTCAGGACTCTATCTAAACGAATACCGTAGTAGCCAGCTTCGTAGGGGTTAATTGTGAGGTCTTCAAGGAGTATGCTGAGGCTCATGGTATCTTCATGGATTTCTTCTGCTTCAATGCGATAGAAGGGGGCTTGAATGGGCATATAAAGATGCTCTTTGCTCCAATCTATTCCTCCGCGGCCAAAGTGAAGTAGCAACCAGATAGGGGAGAGGGTGTCATTGAAATAATCGTAATATACACGGATCGTAGCCATTTATAAAACTCCTTTCTTAGCTTTGAGCTGCTTTGATTTTTCAAGTAACTGTTGTGTTTCTGAAGAGTAGTTATAGCGGACTGGTACTGTTGTGCCTTTCATCATGAACTCATGATCCATTCGCCCCTGGTAGATCCGACGTTTAATCTGATCGATCCGTTTTTGGACAAATGCAAGGGAGAGCTTGAATTCTTCGGATAGAACTTTTAAAAATGACGGTTTCCTACTGAATTCCTTATATTTTTCAACTATGTATATTGGCATGGCTGCGTAAAGCTGGAAGTGGGACGCTTGGATTTCTTGAAGTTCGACAAATGCTGGGGGCAATTGTTCCTGCCGGCCTACGTGTTGCATGGGGTGACTAATTTCGTGGAAGAAGTGTTCACGCTTTTCTTCTTCGCCCAAATGTTCATTCAGAAAAATGAGACAAAATTCATCGTCCCAAATAACTTTGGATTCGCTTGTTGTGGCTTTCAAAGTTACTTGAAAAATGTCTGATAAATGATCTAAGTCGAGGTCGGCCGCGTAATGTATGTCATGCTCTTGATATTTTTTATTAATCCAGATTTCAAGTTCAGATGGTTTATAAAAGGTTAGTTCCATTGGTACCTCCCATAATGAATTGCTAATTAACAAGAACGTATGTTCCTGTTATTTTGATGTATTTTCATATTAATTGCAATAGGCTATGAAAGAATTCGCTTTATTGTAACAAATGTCAAATCTAGTTATGTTTAGTCGATTGCTGCGCTTACCCAGGAAATAAAAAAGGCCCTCATTGGGGCCTTAACTTAAATCTTGCCTTATTTAATATAGATTGCTTGGACTACGGTAAGTTTCTCAAAATGGGTCATGTTATATTCAGATTGTTTATTGTTTTTTAATTCAATAAATTTGTAGTTTGGTAATATTTCATTCTTATCTGATATTTTGGCTGCTAGCAGGTAGTCGCGGTAAGTATCAACTACGATAAATTTCCCTGAAGTGTCAGTATAAACAAGAAAATCCTTTTGATTACCCGCGTGCAAATTTCCTATGTACTCCATACCATAAGCCAGGACTACAGTAATTAATAGTACAAACACAATAGTAGATAGCATGTTTCTGTTTTTGCTTGGGATTCCAGTATCAATTTCTGGTGGGAACTTTTTTGAAAACTTATCTATTGATCTCATTACAATATAGATTATAAGTTCTGATAACCCAAAGATAAGGATTACTATTAAAATTGCAACTAGTTTATATTTAAGTGGCATTTCTTGAAAAATTATAAATATTAGTAATGCTAAATAAATAATTAAGCGATGGTATTTAATATAATCCGAAATGTTCTTAATTCGGCGTTCGAGCTCGATGAGTAAGTATACTCCAAAAAATAGAGCAAATAGAACCATAATTATCCATACAGAAGGCTTCAAAATTGTAGTAATATCAATTTCAATATAGTCATCTGGGATGTTGAAATAATCTTTGAATCCCACTTCATATTTATACCCGCAAAGATAACCAATAAAAGTACAGTAAGCTAGTAAAATTGCCAACAATGATTCATATGACTTCTGTGATCCGTTGCCGCTTTGATCAGGTTGTGAGTGTTTACCTTTCTCTGAAATCTCTAAACTATCATTTTGGGTTCCCTTATTTATTACTTCTAGATTCTTGTTATTGTTAGTTTTATTGCTTCTTTTTCTAATTTGAATCGTAAACCTCCCTGAAGTACGGTAGTTAATGATAATCCAAACTATTTTTTTATAATTTTCCTAAGTTGCTTTATTATTGGTACATCAGCTGGCAAAAATTCGAATTTATCCAACTCATCAAAATCAACGAAGCAAACCTCATCATGTACTGTTGCAGTTATTTCCCCAGGAGCACGCCTAATACGGTAGGCCATCAATCTAATGACTCCACCTTCGTACTTGAAGACACTCTCACTAAAGTACTTTCCAACAGCCACTGAAATTCCGAGCTCTTCCTTTATTTCTCTTCGTAAACATTGTTCCGGTGTTTCTCCGGGTTCTATCTTTCCGCCAGGTAATTCCCATTTACCAGCAGTGGATCCTGTACCGCCGCGTTTAGCAATTAGTAGTTTTCCATTTTCAATTAATATGGCCGCGGTGACATTTGTTACATCTGCAGCGTGATGAACTTCACGGTGACAGTTTGGACATAGTGCAAGTGCATTTTTAACAGTATCTTCTCCACCCTCAGCCAAGGGAACGATATGATGAACTTCTAAGTAAGGTGTTAAATCTCTTCTTAGAAATGGGGCCGGTTTACGGCACTTCTTACAAATACCTTTTGAGCGATTTAAAACCTCAACGATTACATCAGGGTTACGTTTGAATGCGGTTGTTGTTACTGTTACTGTATCAGGGAGTTTAGGAGCCTCAGCCAGTCTTTTTTGTCGATCTTCTTTATTACTTGATCTAGAAGTATCCACTTGTTTGGAAACTTGCTCTTCATATTCTTTAACTGTGAGCGCGAGATTGGTTGATAACGAATCTACTTTTCTCAGTATGAACCACTTCGAGGAATCTTCAGGCTTCTCGTGATGACTCTCGTAGCGATAAATACCTTTTAAGGTTAGACGAGTATCTTGCTTCTCAAAAACGTAGATAGGAGTTTTTGTTATGACTGAGTCAATAATTGCTTTGTTATATTTGTAATCCGTTTTAAATACATCTTTAAGGCTATACATGTAATATTTTAGTACGTTGTACTTCTCAATCCACTCATTTGGATACTTGCCATCTTTAAAGGTGGCCTTAATAAAGATAGCTTGGTAGTTAGGCTCATCTCCAATCAAGTAAATGCCTGATTGTGTATCATAGGTCTGGGAGAATATTGATATATCCCAGGATGAATATTCATGACCTAGTATAAAATCTTCCTGTACTGTAACGTCATCAAGGTAGTTCTTATACCTAGCAACAAACTCTGGATACAAGTCCTCATAAGTCTTAAGGCCAAGGGCTTTAAAGCGGTCGTATAGTTTTCGCTTCTCTTCACCAACCGGTTGAAGGGCTTCAAACCGTTTTAAATAACGGTTGAGATCACCGATTTTTTTTGTTCTTTGAACGATGGTTTTAGACCTAGTAACTTTGTTCTTATATTCTTTTTCTAATAGCGGATGTTCCAGTGCTGGGGTGTCAACTTCATCAAGAACAAATTGGATAGCATCATTAATATTCATTTTAACCTCTGAGTAATAAATTAGTAGTTTATGACAAATATTCTACAGAGGCATTAAACTTCCTCCTATTGACGGAAAATTAATATACTTTTTTGGCGAATTTTGTTATTTTATAGAATATATATCTAGTAATGAAGTAGCAGGACTTACGACCTTTTTAGATATTTGTTTTGGATCATCAAAGACTAGTGATGAAGAAGAAGGACATAATTAAAGAATTAGGGCTATGCCATCCTGGATAGTAAAGGTGTCAGCATCGAGGAATTTGAGAAACTAAGATTAAGGAATAGAAAAGCGCGGCAGGGTTGAGAAAAGGTTGCTGCTTTTAACCATTACATAGCTACAGTACAAATATATATGTCTTGTCAAAAAAAGGACAAATTTAGTGAAAGGGGAGATTGCTAGTGAGTAATTTTAAATTTCTTTCCGTTAAATGGCCAGTTCTTGCGAATCTAGGAGAAATAGCAGAAAGAAACCTACATCATGATCCGAACACTACTATATTCAAATTGCGATTGTACGGCGAGCAGCTAGTAGGAGCAATCTTTGCTTATGAGGGCAAACAAGAACCAAGACCTAATAACCAAGTGACCAAAATAAATTTTCTTTATAGTTGTGGCATCATTCCGGAAGCGATTTATAATTTTTTAAATGATATTAGAAAAAAAGGAAATGAAGCTGCTCATGAAGGACATGATTCCAAACAAGATGCTACTGATTTGTTAAGAGCGACACTACAATTGTCTATCTGGTTCTTTCGCACATATGAGGATGATCAATTTCAACCGCTCACCTTTATAGAACCTATTAAAGTACAATCATCAACAGAATTAAAGAAACAATTAGATGATTTAACCACTTCCAATACACATCAAATAAATTTGCTTAAAGAAAAACTTGATGAATTACGTTTAAGAGAAGTCTCTAAAGAAGAAACTATCTTACGTCGTGCCCGCTCAATTGTAGCATTGTCGGCTATTAGGTTGACGGAAAAGGATTCACGAAAATTAATTGGAGAGCAGTTAACTAAGCTCGGATGGTTTTGTCCTGAAGAAAGCTACTCTCAAGGTGCTAGGCCAACAGAAGGCATTAATTCAGCAATAGCCAAGTGGCCTTTAAATGATAAATATATGGCTGATTATGCTCTTTTTCTAGGGACTAAATTAGTTGCATTTATTGACACTAAAAGTCAAGGTAGGGATCCTTATTCACAACTAGGTAGAATTATTAAAAATGCGACAAACGTAATAAGAAGAGATACAGAGGATTTTGTTACATTAAACAACGATAACTTAATTCCATTTGTCTTTGCAGCAAACGGGCTCTTAAAAATTAATTCGGGGATATGGTTTTATGATACTAGGAAGAATACTAATATTCCAAGAATTATTTCGTCTTGGTATTCCCCTCAAGGATTTATAGATTTATTAAGAGTTGATAAGGATTTAAGTGTTAAAAGGCTAGAACATGAGTCTATAGATTATTTAAGTGACTTTAGAGATTATCAGATAAAAGCAATAAAAAAAATCGAGGAAGCTCTTCTAGAAAGCCGCAATAACCTTCTTGTCAATATGGCCTCGGGTACTGGAATGACAAGAATGGCAGTTGGTTTAATATACCGTCTACTAAAGACCGAAATTTTTAAAAGAATCTTATTTCTTGTAGATCGAATTTCCGTGGGCCATAAAGCTTACGAAGCATTTAGAGAAACTAAATTAGAGGGGAATTTTAACTTAACTGATATCTATAATATAGAATGTTTTGATTCAAGAAATTTCGACCTAAAAACTAGGGTTAGTATAGAAACAGTTCAAAGTATTGTGAGAAATTTGGAAAATCCTAATTCAGTATTTTCTGTTGATACCTATGATTGTATTGTTATAGATGGATTATATTGGTCTGGCGAACTTGATAATGATTTGTCCTATATCAACTCCATGTTTATTAATAAAGAGGATTATCAAGGGAAATATATGAGTGCATTTGATTATTTTGACGCAACAAAAATAGTTTTGACTACAAATTCTGAAAAGAACTTAGAGTATCTATTCGGTGAGCCTGTCTTTACTTATTTATATGAAAATGCTATCAGCGATGGGCATTTATTAGGCTACAAAGTAACTAAAATGGGGCTTTTGAGTGAACAAAAATATGGTAAAGGGTTTTTAACAGTGGAGGAGGTTCAGCTTGATAAATTAATATTGACAGAAAAGTTTGTCCGATCTGTAATGGTGGAACTAATCGAACACATTGATCCATTGTCAAATAAAAAAACAATAGTTTTTGCGAGTTCAAATGATCATGCTGAATTGATTGTTAACATTTTAAGGGAACTATTAGTTAACAAATATGAAAATTTGGATAAGAACACAGTTGTACAAATTACTAGTTCTGTTGATGATGTGCAACAAAAGATAAGGCTTTTTGAAAATGAACGGCTTCCTAATATTGCAGTCTCAGTGGACATATTAACTATAGGAATTAACGTACCGGAAGTGTGTAATTTAGTTTTTTTAAGACAGGTAAAATCAAAAATGCTCTTCGAAAATATGCTTCTTCGTGCAAGTAGGTTATCTTTTAAGATTGATAAGCAATATTATAATGTATTTGATGCAGTCGGTGTATTTGAAACATTAGGATAATAAATCAGTCTTACAAAATAGATTACGGTCGAATAATTGGATATGCGAAAAGACAAAACCCTCTTACTGAGGGTTTTGTCTTTTAGTTAGGATTAAGATCGAAACGAGTAACTTTTGGATCGCTATTAGTAGAAAAACTAATAAACAGTACATGTTTATAGTCAAGTTCAAGCTTGTATTGCTTAAGCTTTTGTATATCAGCTTGATAATTGGAAGGGGTAATAGATGATTCTTTTTTTATTTCAATGGCAAGTAAGTTATTCGTAGTTCCCCTATGATGAACAATTATGTCCGGTAATACTAGATCTCCGTCATCGTTTTTATAATTCATAAGTCTCTTCGGATCATTATCCATTCGGTTATATTCACAGTCAACATTCCAAGTGTCAAATAATTTCTCTAAGTAAACTGCAAGTCTATGTGCAATAGCTCTTTCATTTACATTCTTATGTAGCAAGTAAATATCATTCTTAAAGAGCAGATTTATCGCTCGTTCTACTTTACTTTTGATTTCTTTTTCAGTCGGATAATTTAACATTTAGTTGCCTCTCTAAATTTCTGTTTTCTTATATTATAAAGGAAAAAATGAGTAATTTGTAATAATTAACAAGGAAAAAAAAAGGACAACAGTGAATAATGTCGAATTATTATAATTTACGTTATTTAAGATCGTTAATTAGTTTGTAATTTAAAATACGATGGGGGATTAAAACATGAATCAGCAAAATCTATCCGCCTTCATTTGGTCAGTCGCTGACCTATTACGCGGAGACTATAAGCAATCAGACTATGGCAAGGTAATCTTACCTTTTACCGTTCTACGTAGGCTAGACTGCGTTTTAGAAGCTACTAAACAAGTAGTACTAGATGAATATAAAGAAAAGATGGAAATGGGTATAAATCCTGATCCGTTCCTTCTTCGTAAGTCGGGTCAAAGTTTTTATAACACCTCACCCTTGGATATGAAAAAACTGATGGGTGACCAAGATCACATAAATGAGAATCTTTATAGCTACGTTCAAGCATTTTCTCCTGCTGTTAGAGACATATTTGAAAGTTTTGAATTCCATACTCAAATCGAAAGACTTCAAAAGGCGGGTCTTCTTTATCAAGTAACTGAAAAGTTCTCTCAAGTTGACCTGCATCCAGAAATAGTAGATAACCATCAGATGGGACTTGTATTTGAGGAACTGATCCGAAAGTTTGCGGAAATTTCGAATGAAACTGCTGGGGAGCATTTTACTCCACGTGAAGTTATACGATTGATGGTTAATTTGCTATTTATCGAAGATGATGAAGTTCTCTCTAAGCCAGGAGTTGTGCGTACTATATACGATCCTACGGCAGGTACAGGGGGGATGCTATCTGTTGCGGGAGAGTATTTGGAGGAGCACAACCCTAAAGCACGTCTCACTGTTTTTGGGCAGGAACTCAATGCAGAGTCATATGCTATCTGTAAGGCGGACATGCTTATTAAGGGGCAAGATGTTGCTAACATCTCTTTAGGCAATACGCTCTCTGACGATGGTCACCAACATAAGCACTTTGACTATATGCTCTCAAATCCACCTTTTGGTGTGGAATGGAAAAAGGTTGAGAAGGAGATCCGCAAGGAGCATGAGCAACAAGGTTACAACGGCCGCTTTGGACCTGGATTGCCCCGTGTATCTGATGGTTCGATGCTCTTTCTATTGCACCTAATCGCGAAAATGCGTCCGGCAAGTGAGGGGGGCAGCCGCTTCGGAATCGTCCTGAACGGTTCTCCACTGTTCACTGGAGGCGCGGGTAGCGGTGAGAGCGAAATACGTCGGTATGTGATTGAAAATGACCTACTGGAGGCGATCGTTGGATTGCCTACTGATATGTTCTATAACACCGGTATATCCACCTATGTATGGATTGTATCTAACCGTAAACCAGAGTCCCGGAAAAGTAAGGTGCAGTTGATTGACGCTAGCGACATGTGGCAGAAGATGCGCAAATCATTAGGGAGTAAACGAAAGGAACTCTCGGAGGAACACATAGCTGAAGTCACTCGACTGTTCGGTAGCTTCATGGAGGATGAAAAGAACGGTAAGCCAATCAGTCGCATAGTCCATAACAACGACTTTGGATTCCGAACTATCACTGTCGAACGTCCCTTGCGTGACGAGAACGGCAATATCTTGCTGGGGCAAAAAGGAAAGCTGAAAGGTAAGCCACAGCCTGATCCTAGTCTTCGTGATACTGAGAACGTACCGCTAGATGAAGATGTGGAAGCTTTTTTCAAGCTTGAAGTGTTGCCTCATGTACCGGATGCTTGGATTGACCATGATAAAACCAAGGTAGGTTATGAGATTCCCTTTAATCGGTGCTTCTATGTATTCCAACAGCCACGTCAACTGAAGGAAATTGATGATGACCTTATCGCAGTGACCGAAAGGATTAAGGGTATGTTGGAGGGATTAAAGGCATGATCTTTGAGTGTTATTTGGAGTATAAGGATAGTGGCGTTGAGTGGCTCGGACAGATACCAACGCATTGGGGGAAAGCAAGCCTTCGTTGGCTGTCAACTCGATATACAGGAGGTACTCCGGATAAGCAAAAACTTGAATATTGGTCTGAGGGATCTATACCTTGGATCAATTCAGGAGCGGTCAATCAATCATTAATTACTGAGCCTTCTGAATACATCACCGAAGAGGCGTTTGACAATAGCAGTACAAAGTGGATACCTTCAGGTGCGCTAGTTATGGCCATTGCAGGGCAAGGCAAAACTAAGGGAATGGTCGCCCAGTTAGCTATTCCAACAACAGGTAACCAATCGTTGGCTGCCATTATACCGACAACAAAAATTGAAGGTAGGTTTCTTTACTGGTGGCTTACCTCGAACTATCAAAGAATTAGAAACTTAGCTGGTGGTGATCTGCGTGACGGCCTCAACCTTGAGTTGTTAGGGAATATTCCATGTCCCTTACCAGCCCCCTCAGAGCAGTATGGCATTGCAAAGTTTCTAGACCATGAAACATGCAAAATCGACGCATTGGTATCGGAACAGGAAAGACTTATCACGCTGCTTAAAGAGAAGTACCATGCAGTCGTCTCCCATGCTGTTTCCAAAGGACTCAACCCCACAGCACCGATGAAAGACTCTGGCATTGAATGGCTGGGGGAGGTGCCGGAGCATTGGGAAGTCATCGCTCTGAAGCGAGTTTGGTCAGTTACTGATTGCAAACACATCACGGCCGATTTTATTGATGATGGTATTCCGTTAGCAAGTATTCGGGAAGTCCAGAGCCAATTTATTGATCTTAGGGAAGCAAAGCAGACAAGTCAGCTTTATTATGAGCAGTTGATAGAGGGGGGACGCAAACCCCTACCAGGGGATCTAATATTTAGTCGAAATGCGACTGTTGGTGAGGTATCGCAAGTTGCGAGTTGGCATCCTCCTTTCGCAATGGGACAAGATGTTTGTCTTATGAGAAAAAGAACATCTGATTTTTCCAGTGATTATCTTCAATCTGTAATTCGTTCTCGTGTTGTTATTGAACAGTTAGAGAACCTAATGGTGGGCTCGACGTTTAAACGTGTTAACGTCGATGATATACGCAATCTACGCATACCTTTGCCCCCTTCAGAGGAGCAAGTAACCATCGTAGCTTTCCTCGAATACGAATTTTCTCAAATACACGCATTGGTTGCTGAAGCAGAACGTGCTATCGACCTGCTCAAAGAACGCCGAAGTGCATTAATCTCCGCTGTTGTCACCGGAAAGATTGATGTAAGCGGACTCGTAGAACAAATAGATGAGGTACTGACATGAGCCTTCACAAAGAAATCGAATATGAAAACGACATCTGCACCTACTTGGCAGCACACGGTTGGCTGTACGCCGACGGCGATGCGCAACTATACGACCGTGCTCATGCCCTGTTCCCCGAAGATGTAGTGGCTTGGGTGCAGGAAACCCAACCTAAAGCTTGGGAATCTCTTGCTAAAAGCCATGGTGTTTCTATGAAGGCCATGCTTCTGGAACGCTTGCGCAAGCAGATAGATGATCGTGGCACGCTTGATGTGCTACGTCATGGCGTGGAGATGCTGGGATTGCGACAGCCACTGCAGCTGACCCAGTTTAAACCAGCACTTGCCATGAACCCCAACCTTCAGGAAAAATATGCGGCCAATAGACTACGTGTCGTAAGGCAAGTGCGGTATTCCCTACATAATGAGAATGCGATCGATCTTGTACTGTTCCTTAATGGTATCCCAGTAGCTACAGTAGAACTAAAAAGTGACTTTACTCAGTCCGTGGAAGACGCGGTTGATCAGTATCGATTTGATCGTGATCCTCGTCCAAAAGGGAAACCAGCGGAGCCTCTATTAAACTTTCCAGGAGGAGCTCTGGTTCATTTTGCAGTAAGCAATAGTGAAGCATGCATGACCACAAAGCTCCAAGGAGTTGCTACTAGTTTTCTCCCATTTAATAAGGGCAATGATGGTGCCGCGGGTAACCCTGTGAATGAATTTGGTCATCGGACTTCCTACCTATGGGAGCATATATGGGAACGTGAGAGCTGGCTGGAAATACTCGGTCGTTACTTAGTAACTAAGCGTGATAGCAAGAAACAAATTATTTCCACGATCTTCCCACGCTACCACCAATTAGACGCTACACGCAAATTAGTAGCCGATGTCCTCCAAACTGGACCAGGGAAGAAATATCTGATCCAGCATTCGGCCGGTTCTGGTAAGACCAATTCGATTGCTTGGACGGCACATTTTCTTGCGGATCTGCATGATACGGAACATAAGAAGATATTTGATTCCGTTCTTGTGGTTAGTGATCGGAACGTCCTTGATTTGCAGTTACAAGAGGCCATTTTTGGATTTGAACGAACCACCGGTGTGGTGTCAACTATCACTGGAAAGTCGCAAAGTAAAAGTGGGGAGCTGGCTAAAGCTCTGTCCGGAGATAAGAAAATCGTGGTCTGCACAATACAGACATTCCCATTTGCACTTAAAGCGGTACAAGAGCTCGCAGCAACTCAAGGAAAGCGATTCGCTGTCATCGCAGATGAGGCACACAGTTCACAGACTGGGGAAGCAGCTTCAAAGCTTAAGCAATTGCTATCAGCTGAAGAATTAAAAGAATTGACCGACGGCGGGGAAGTGAGCACAGAAGACTTGCTCGCAGCACACATGGCAGCTCGTGCAAGTGTGCCAGGCATCACCTTTGTTGCCTTTACTGCTACACCGAAGTCGAAGACGCTGGAGTTGTTCGGTTGTCGTCCCAATCCGGAATTGCCTCCTGGTGAAGAGAACCTACCAGCCCCCTTTCATGTGTACGAAATGCAACAGGCCATTGAAGAAGGATTCATCCTAGATGTATTGAAAAACTACACGCCTTATAGCTTGGCTTTCAAATTGGCTAACGATGGGAAAGAATGGGATGAGAAAGAAGTAGAGCGTAGCGAAGCCATGAAGGGTATTATGCGCTGGGTTCGCTTGCATCCGTACAACATCGCCCAAAAGGTACAGGTGGTTGTGGAACACTTCCGTGAGAACATGTCTCCTCTACTGAAGGGTCAAGCGAAAGCTATGGTTGTTGTGGGTAGTCGTGTAGAGGCGGTCAGATGGCAGTTAGCAATAGAAAAGTATATCAAAGCACAAGGCTATAAAATAGGAACATTGGTAGCCTTTTCTGACGAGGTGAAAGATAAGGAATCTGGTCCAGATCCCTTTACGGAAAGTAGTAAAGTTTTAAATCCCAACCTACGAGGACGCGACATAAGAGATGCATTTGCTACGGATGAGTACCAAGTTCTTTTGGTAGCAAATAAGTTCCAAACAGGATTTGACCAGCCTCTTCTATGCGGTATGTATGTCGATAAGCGTTTGGGAGGCATTCAAGCAGTTCAGACCCTTTCACGTTTGAATCGTTCCTATAAGGGTGAACATGGGACTAAGGACACAACCTATATTCTTGACTTCGTAAATGATCCTGCAGAGATCTTGGCAGCCTTCAAGCAGTATTACAACACAGCGGAACTTTCTGGTGTCACAGATCCTCATTTAGTATACGATTTAAGGGCAAAACTAGACGCCACTGGCAATTATGACGATAACGAGGTAGAACGCGTAGTTTTGGTTGAGATGAACCCAAAAGCATCACAGTCTGAGTTATCAGCAGCATTAGAGCCTGTAGCTGATCGATTACTAAAACGATATAAGGCAGCAAAAAATTTACTTTTGATAGCGAAGTCGAAGCAAGATACCAAGGGCGAACAGGAGGCTCAGAATGAGATTAATGCTCTGATCTTATTTAAGCGGAATCTTGGTGCATTTCTGCGAGTGTATGCATTCCTCTCTCAGATTTTCGACTATGGTAATACAGCTATTGAAAAACGGGCAATCTTTTTCAAACGACTTTTACCGCTACTAGAGTTCGGGCGAGAGCGTGATGGAGTGGATCTTTCAAAGGTGGTGCTTACTCACCACAGGCTAAAAGACCAGGGCAAGCGCAACTTGGTACTCGGTGAAGGAGAGGGAGAGAAGCTAAAGCCTCTCACCGATCCCGGAACTGGCGAGGTTCATGAGATGGAGAAAGCACTTCTAGCTGAGATTATCGCGAAGGTAAACGATCTATTCGAGGGTGAGTTGACTGATGATGATAAGTTGGTTTATGTTAACCAAGTCCTTAAGGGCAAGTTGCTCGAGTCAGACATCCTAGTTCAGCAAGCAGCGAACAACACTAAGGAGCAGTTCGCTAATTCCCCTGACTTATCCAGTGAGCTGTTGAATGCAATAATGGACGCCTTTACCGCCCATAGCGTCATGAGCAAGCAAGCACTGGATTCAGAAAAAGTTCGTCACAACCTGAAGGATATCCTGCTCGGGCCAGCAGGTCTTTACGAGGCACTGCAAAAGCGTGCTGATACAAAGTAAAGACCTAAAGATAATTAATTATAACATAACGACACCTTGAACAAGGGTGTCGTTTTATTTCTTTCTTAGATAATAATTATTGAGTTGAAACGTGAGTTATTGTTAGTGAGCTAAATGAGGATTGGTATGTAATTAGTCAACTCATAGCTCATAGATTTTGGAAGGATAATAAAACGATTTTAACATTGGACATTAAAAAGTGCACCTTTTAATTTACTAATATCCCTAACTACCGTTTTTGTAGCTCTTTTGTCGTAGCTTGTATATTTACTTATAACTCTTTCTTTTTCTAAGACCTCAAAAAGAGATTTAACACTGCTTTCGATATCCATACTATCATAAGTAACTTGATCCAGAATTTTATTAATAAAATTCTCAGATGTAACAGCATGTGATATTTCCTTATTATCATTGAAGAAGTAATCTTTGTATTCACTGGATTTTATTAATTTTGATTCACCATGCTTATTAATTATGATACAACTATTCTCTATGTTGATATTAATAACCTGGGTATTAGACTGTTCTTCTTTAAATAACAATTTTTCTAAGAACTTCAGTAGAAGACCGCCTAAGACTGAGGATGTTATTTCTAGTAGTAGACTCCCTTGTTTAAAGCTCCGTAATCTTAATTTGTTTTTATACTGTGAGGAGATTTTTTGAGATCTTGTTGAGTATGTTTGTAATGAAGCCATCTTTTTTTTTACAGGTAATAACTTTGATATGTCTGTTAAAATTTTATCTTTTATTGAATCATCTATATTAGGAATTGTATTTATCGTTTTTATAAATTCAGAAGGGAGATTTAACTCATGTATATCGTTTTCTTCTAACCATTCATACTCAAGTTCAGTAGGTTCAATACTATAAAAAAATCCTGAAAACAATGCTTGAATATTTGTAAGTACATGCCCCATATCAAAGACAGTCTGAAAGGAGAGATTAAGTTTGAACTCGAAGTCTAGATCGGCCAACCCAATTATTTCTGTAGTCGGCATAAATGTATTATCCTCGTTTTTATTAATTATTTTTAAAAGAGCATTAACCCAATCATAATGTAAAACTTTTTCAATTTCTTCCTTCCACCAGTCTCTAGATTCCCTAGAATCTTTCCCATACAACTTAAAAAAACCATCAGCAGGTTGTTTTTTCGCCTCCGTTATAATAAGTCCTGTGATTGCTGGCAATTGTTCGCTTTTCAACCAACTTGCTAAAGAGCCCAGACCTTGTAATTCAAGACTGCGACCATATGTACCTGAAATTCTCTGAAGACCTAATTTGGTATGAACATCTTTGTAAGACACAAAGGTATTAAGGTTATCTGGATCAAAATCATTATTAAGTATTTTACTGATTAGGTATTTAAATAAGTTTAATGCACTCTTGTCCATTATATTCTCCTATATTATGATGAGATCCTTAAATTAGGTGAGAAGAACCAGGTATATTATACCATCTGCTTTCAAAAAAGATATACTTTTTTGGCTAAATTTGTTATTTTAATAGGAAGTAGGATAGATAACAAAGGATGAATCAACTGATGACAATTAGATTAAATAAATTCTCTTATAGATTTGCCGAACACATTTTAAATAGTAATCTTTCACTTAAACAAGAAGTCGAAGACATTTTGTTAAGTAAAGATATTAATGTCGCCGAACTTTCGCGGCCAAACTTCAATAGGATTCTAAATGATAAGTTTGTGTCAAAAGGTTGGGAATCGCAGCCATATCTTTTCGATGAAGCAGTGGATCCCTCGGCAAAAATGGACTTTCTTAAGAGCCGAGTCGGGATTGAGGTCGCTTTTGGTCACGCCTCGTTCATAGGAATTGATTTATTAAAGTTCCAGGTTGGATCATACTCGGGCCTGGATAAGATCGATGTTGGGATATACATAGTTACTACGAAGAATTTTCAAAAACAAATGAAAAAAATATATAATCAAAACTGGGAAGGCTCACTCTCATTTGAGAAAGTGGTTAATTATTTGCCACATTTCAAGAGCGCAATTCAGATTCCTATTTATGTTATAGGTATAGATTTTTAGTTAAATTTATAGCAATCTGTGGGTGCAAGTGATTCCAAGAGGGAGAAGAGGGGGGCGTAATGAAAATAAATTACCTTGGTTTTAGTAATTATCATCGTAGATATTGTTTTGAAATATCTTTCAGTGATGAGATTACAAGAATAAAATTCGAGAATATTTTCAATATGAACTTTCGTGACCATACTATTCAAGCAGAACCAGATAGGAGTAGTAGTTTTGTTGAATATGTTGTTTTCGCTAATGAGGAGCATAAGGAAAGTATCAATGCAATTTTAAAGAAATTTGAAGAAAAAAAATAGTAATATATCATACGACACTCTCAAGGTGTCGTATTTAGTCCTTTTTACCTAAAAAAAGATATACTTATTTGGCGAAATTTGCTATTTTATAAACAGTATTACTATTAGGGGGTTAATATATGAAAGTTATTAGTTTAATTAACATGAAAGGGGGAGTCGCAAAAACCACTCTTGCTGTTAATATTGCGGATTGCCTCTATCAAAGGCATGGTAAGAAAGTGCTCTTAATTGATGTAGATCCTCAATTTAATGCTACTCAATGTTTGATGTCAGGTAACGAATACTTTAATTACCTTAAGGATGGAGAAGATACGGTTCTTAACATTTTTGATAGAAATATCAGGCCTACAATTAGTTTTACAGAAGGTGTGAATAAAAGAGTACCTAAAAATTTAGATGAGATAAAACCTTATCAAACTAGAAGGGGATTTCAATTACTACCTGGAGCATTGGACTTATACAAATTGGAAATGGCACCAGGTCAAGGTAGGGAATTCAGAATTAAAAACTTTTTGACCACACTCGGTAATTCATATGAATATGTTATTATTGATACACCACCAACGCCATCCGTTTGGATGACTAGTGCTTTACTAGCATCGCAATACTATCTTATACCAGTAAAGCCGGATCCCATAAGCTTAACTGGAATAGATCTTCTAAATGGGATTGTCACTGAGAAAATGGAGAATTTTGGAAATAAAATCGCTTGTGCTGGAGTCGTTCTTACTGTTGCAGAGGAAAATACATATGTTTTTAGGGATGCAAGAAGGAATTTGGCGCGAAGTGAGGTTTGGAAAGATAAAATATTTATAAAATCTTTACCGAAAAGAGTAGAAGTTGCTAGAAGACAATTAAAACAAGAATTTATTTTAGATATTGATGATTCTTTATTAAAAAGTAACTTAGTGGGGATTGTCAAGGAGCTCATCGAAAGGATTGGCTGATATGAATATTCTATTAAATAATAAGAAGAAAGATGAAATCTATAAATCGATAGAATTTATAGAAGAGTTAATTTGGTTAATTGATTCCAAAAAAATTTCAAAATTAAAAGATACTCCTCAACTAATGAGAGATCTTTTAAAGAACAGTCAAAGTTTAACAGTAGCTGAAGAATTTAAATCACCGAACCCAAACATTCACTTCTTGATTGGGGTTTTACCTCGACTTTTTAAGGATGAAGTGTTGTTCTCTACTAACTTATCGATAATTGAATTTGCAGAAGATGTTCTCGGAATAAAAATGCCTAGACAAGGTAAGAGGTCTAGATATGAGCTGATAGGTTTAATAGTTTGTGAAACTGATACTTTATCCGATAGTGAGTTAGAAAATTTGGTGAATGTATTAACAAAAGTTACCTCAAATGAGGAGCAATTGAGAAAAATTAAAGAGGATAGAACAAATAATAACTTCTCGTGGAATGAAACTATCCAAAAACTTACGGAGAGAAAAAATGAGTAGAGAGATATCTCAAGATGCTGCTGTGCTTACTACTTACTTAAAGGATTTTGATCTTAGTGAGTCTATCTCAAATCCGCAATATTTAAACTATCTTAAATCTATGCATAAAAAATCGTACGGTTATTTGTTATTTCTAGCTGAGCTAGAACAACAGTACAAAGAAATTAGCTTAGTTACTGAGCTTAGTATTACCTACTATAAAGAAACTGCATCAGATCTTATGCAATCGATTTTTTGTTGGTCAGTAGGTTCCTATAAAACTGCAAATCTCACATTGAGAAGCGCAATAGAAACCTTTCTTAAGGCTATTCTAGGAAATGATAACGCAGGGATTTACGACGAGAAAAGTGTTTACAAAATATTTGAAATTGCAAGTCAGCATTCGTTTTTTTTAAATGGCATTGGAAAGAATTATTATACAACTATACACGCTTTATATAAAGAATTGTGTATGTTCGCACATAGTGCTAGGAATGTTGAATTGGGAAGTATAGCATCATTAAACCTTCTACCGAGATATGACCATAAGATGTCCTCTAATTTTAATTCATTTTATTTAAAACTTCTTGATTCAATCTTAGGGATTATTTTACTAAACTACAATTCATTAATAAATAATATGCATCCTTTAAATAAAGGCATTTTTTTATCAACTATGACCCTAAAAACAAAAAAGGAAATTTTTGAGGCAATTGAAAACGGAATTTTGATAGTGTAGGTATCTGATATTGGAATTTTAATAAAGTACGAAATGAAGAGTAGATTTAAATAAAATTGATTACTTCATACCATACTTTTCTATGCGAAAAACACTACCTTTTTCGTAGCCTATAATCCCATTGATCTTTGCAATAATGTGCGTATAATTATCCAATTAGGGCTACTCCTTATTTTAATAGCTGTACCAAGTGGTTTGATTCTAGCGGAATATTATGGACATACGTATAGAGATTCAATGCCAATGGATTTGCAATATCCCCTTCATACGTATCCTTATTAATAAACCACTCCATGATCAGGAGTGGTTCTTGGTTTTATGCTTTGTTATTGTCCTTTTCTCTCATCTTCTTTTCTTTCAACAGCCGAAACATCTCCAACTCTTCTTTAAGCCGCGCTGCTTCTTCTTCAGTAAGTTCCTCTTTGGCGCCACCGAAATAAGCTACGTTAATATTTGAGTAATTTTTGTCGATGCTAATACGGTCATTAGTACGGCCAACAAGGTAATCTATTTGTACTGAAAAGAAGTCAGCAATATTTTGCAACCTTTCTTTTCTTGGAAGAGAATCTGCAGCAGTTTCAAGTCTTCTTATTGTAGCTGGAGGGATGTCCAGGGCATGAGCTAGTTGTTCTTGAGTCATGGCACGTTCTTGCCTTAATTGTTTTAACCTGTCTTTAAACTCCAAAGAATAGCACCTCCTGCATGAATATAATTGTATAGTAAAATGTTCGTAAAATAAACGTTCATAAAACGAACAATAATCGTTGACATGTGCGTTATACGAACTTATAATAGGGTTATAACTTCTTAATACAAGTAAAGGAAGAAGGTGAAAGAAGAATGAATCAAAAAAGATCAGCACTTATTCAAGCTAGAAAAGTTAAAGGTTTTACACAAGAGAAACTTGCATTTTCTGCTGGGATTACTCGTGCGTACCTGGCAAATATTGAAAGAGGCGAACATGATCCATCATTGAAAGTTGCTCAGAAATTAGCATGTATTCTTGATAGAGATACCGATGAACTTTTTTTTGAAGATGATGTTCGAAAAACGAACATTCGCTATTTAGGAGATAGCTCCACTGGCTAAAACTTAAAACTATTAGAGGAGGGCAACTACATGCAAACAACTTTAACTGTAACAGAAGCTGCCGAAAAGCTGCGTGTCTGTGAAGACACAGTCTATACCATGGTCCGCCGCAAACAAATCCCACATTTCCGAGTTCGCCGGCGCATCTTTTTCCGCTTAGAATCCTTAGACGCTTGGATGAAACAGCAAGAAGCAGAAATTAAAGCCATTGCTGCATCTAATGCTTAAAAGGTTAATACCATATTAACCCATTTTGTTATCTCAATATACCTTAAGTTGAAGGCTATTTTGACCCTCAATACTCAGTGTTTGTTCAAGTTAGGCACAGCTCCATCATACTTGTGCCGGAAAGGAAGGAGAGCCTTGTCAATTGGTGAAGCAATCAGGAACTATCGTGTCTCCAGCAACATGACTCAGCAACAATTTGCGAACCGACTTTCTATGGATCGTTCGGTTCTTGGAAGAATTGAACGCGGCGAGCGCGAACTTGATGCATCCTATGACACTATCGTTTCGGGACTTAACTGGAGAATTGCCCTTGAGATCGCCGATCAACGAACCGATGGATACATATCCAATATTCTGGAGCATTTACCTAACTTAGACCTCCATCCTGCAGCTTTAAAAGATTTGCTGCTAAGAGAACTCTCTGAATTGGAGGCAGCATTGGAGGGACTAGTTTTGGCTAAACACATTGATCCTGAGAAACGGAGAAAGAGTGCTGAGCGTGTTTGGCATGAGATAAGAGATGTACTTGAAAAAGCATCTGTGCTGCAGGGAGTGCTTGAAGAGGAGTTTGGTTTAAACCGTAAATCATTGATACAAAAGCATGAATTGGAAATTAAGAAAGGCGAGAGATAACTCGAAAGGAGGTGACAAAGAAATGAAGGATACACCGGGTATTATTTCTATTGCTTGTGACGGAGATAAGCCAGCTAACTTAATCAGGATCTCATTGACTTTAGAAGAGTGTGTGGTAGCACATTTTGCTTATGAAAGGGGACGATTCCTTGAAAGTTCAAGTGATGCAGTATCTGACACCGGTTCAACGGTCTAGGTTTAACAAAATGAAAAATACCCGGCCCGCCAGCCGAGTATCGCTAAGAGTCCAACTAAATAATCTTATGGAGCTATATTATCACAAATCATTAGCAAGTGAGAAGCGCACTAATAAATAATCCCATCATAAAAGGAGTAATACATATGAAAGCAACCGGAATTGTTAGACAAGTGGACCATCTTGGAAGAATCGTTCTTCCCATGGAACTACGTAAGACCATGGATATTAATACAAAAGATTCTCTCGAAATCTTCACGGACGGACAGCAAATTGTTTTGCGAAAGTATGCACCAGGATGCACCTTGTGCGGCAGCGTAGAGCAGCTTACATCATTATATCCAGGGAAATTGATCTGCACGGGCTGCGTGAAAATTATTGTAAACGATGCTGAGAAGTTAACCGTACATTCGGTTTAAAAATCGATCCTCTTCCAAGGGTTAATCGTTAATAAAAATAATTATTTGTGATTCTAACACACGGAGGAACTTCGATGCAACAAAAAGTGGATGCATTACGGACCCTGATTAATGAACTACATGAAATCAAAGGTCGATCTTTCACACATGGGGCTTTGGATATGATCCTCTGGATGGATTCGAAGCTTGAGCTAACTGCACAGTTATTAAACGAGCTCTCAGTGGAGCTAAATAGTGAATACCCGGATCAACAAAGGATCCTAAATCGCGAATTGGAGGAGAGTGTGAGCATATGAGGCAAATTGATCTTATTAGTCTAAAGCTGAGAAATTTCAAGGGAATCAAGAATTTTGTTTTGGAATCGAAAGGCAGTAACACTTCTGTGTATGGTGACAACGCGGTCGGAAAGACCACAATCTTTGATTCCTTCACTTGGCTGCTGTTTGATAAAGACAGTCAGAACAAAAAGGATTTCGAGATTAAAACACTAGATAACAATGGGAAAGTGCTTCATAACCTTGAGCACGAGGTTGAAGGCACATTAGCTATTAGCGGACGGCGCCGAACGCTGCGTAAGGTTTTCACAGAAAAGTGGACAAGAAAGCGCGGCGCGGCAACATCTGAATTCACCGGTCACACAACGGATTATTTCATTGATGGGGTGCCGGCCAAGAAAGCCGAATATGACACTTGCGTGGATGAAATTGTTAGTGAAAACATCTTTAAGCTGCTGACCAGCCCGGCTTTCTTTAATGAGCAGTTGAAGTGGCAGGATCGTCGAAAAATCCTCCTAGAAGTGTGTGGAGATATCTCAGATAAAGAAGTTATCTCAAGCAGTGAAGCATTGTCAAAACTGCCGGCAATCCTCGGCGATCGTAGCATAGAGGATCATAGGAAGGTAATTGCTGCTAAGCGAGCAGAGATCAATAAAGAGTTGGAGAAAATCCCGATCCGAATTGATGAGGCCAACCGGAGTAAGCCGGATGTTGCCGAGCTAGATGAACAGTTTTTGGTCGATGATATTGCTACTTTGAAGTCCCGAATTCAAGAAAAAGAAGCTGAACTGGTACGGGTTCAGTCCGGTGGTGAAGTTGCAGTAAAAGAAAAGCGACTTCGGGAGATCGAAGGCGAGCTGCTGCAGCTAAAGAACCAGCTCCAAGCAGGCACAATGGACAAGGTTGCTGCCAAGAGGGAATCCATGAATAGCCTTCATAGCCAGTGCAATTCCTTACAGCGTTCCATAGAGGACAATCAGCGTCGAATTGAACAAAACTCTAAAGCCATGGAGAGGAATTCTGCCGAACGAGATCGGTTGCGTGAGCAGCATACCATAACCAATGCTGAAACCTTCAGTAGTCATCATGACGAGAATTGCCCTTCTTGCGGCCAATCTCTACCAGAGGATCAGATCAAAGCAGCTCACGACAAGGCATTTGCTATCTTTAATCGGAGTAAGTCAGAAAGACTGGAAGCCATATCAACACAAGGCCGAGCTGCTAAGTCCGAGTACGATCGGATGGATAAGGAAAATGCCTCTTTAAATGAATCCAATGGTTCGCTTACAGACCAGCTTACGGATAAAAGATCTGAGGTATCAGCAGTAGAAGCTGAGTTAATTGTTCTTCGAGAGGGCATGACTGACTTGAGTGCCGATCCTTCTTACATTAACAAGCAGCAAGAGGTGGAAGCGATAAAGCGTGACATTCTCGGCCTGCGCTCTTCTATGCAGGATACAGTGGATAAGATTCGCATTGATCTTGCGAAGGTCCGTAATGAGGTCTCATCGCTAGAGCAGGACAAAGCAAAAATTGCCCAGGCTGTAATGCTTTATAAGCGGATTGAAGAGCTTCAACAGCAAGAGAAACAACTTGCTGCAGAGTACGAGAAGTTTGAACATGAGCTTTTCCTAACTGAAGAGTTCATTCGCACTAAAGTCTCTCTATTGGAATCGAAAATAAATTCTAAATTCAAATACGCCCGGTTCAAATTGTTCGATCAACAAATCAACGGCGGACTGGCTGAGGTTTGTGAAACGCTTGGTGATGGAGTGCCATACTCAAGCGGCCTGAATCGCGCTGCTCAAGCAAATATTGGCCTCGATATAATCAACACGTTGTCAGAGCATTACGGCATATCAGCGCCGATCTTTATTGATAACGCAGAGGCCGTTACACAGATCATGGATACAAAAGGCCAGCAAATCAGGTTGATCGTTAGCGAGAAGGACAAGCAGCTTCGTGTAGAAGACCTAACAAAAACGATGCAGGAGGCGGTTTAGGTGTACAACATTGTTGAGAGTGTGAAAGCTCAAAAGAAGTACTGTGAAGAAAATCAGGCTCCTCATTTTGCGCCAGCTAGCGGTGTTTGCTGGAGTTGTCGGAAGAATATTTACACTCCAATTGAGTATCTGGGAAATGATCGAATCACCAAATATACAAGTGGTATTACAACTGAGAAGGCTTGCAATTCATTGGTCACCGGATGCCCTCATTGTAACCGAAGCTATTGCGATTAATAAAACTAAGGAGGCGGTTTACTTGTCAAACGCTATAGCTCAAAAGGAAGTATCACAGTCAGAGCGCTTTATGAACAAAGTAATTGCTCAGTTCGGATCAGGTGTAGGGGAAGTGGCTCTTACTAAATTTCAGCAAAGACTTGCTCAAAATTATTTCATCGCCTTGGATTCAGTCTTGAAAACAGCCGAGCAGAAGAGGAATGAAAAATACAATTCACTGCCGATTACTTGGCAAAACGTGAATATGGAGAAACTGGCTGTAAATGTTGTCTCATACGCTCGAATTGGTTTTGACCCCGCATTACCTAATCATATCAATTTAATTCCTTTCAAAAATAACAATACTAAAAATTATGATATCGGATTTATTGAAGGCTACCGTGGCCTGGAACTGAAGGCAATCAAATATGGACTTGATGTGCCGGATTACACCGTTGTGGAGGTAGTGTTTTCTACCGACAAATTCAAATCTATCAAGAAAGATCGCAATAATGCTTTAGAAAGTTATGAATTCGAGATTACCAATGATTTTAACCGAGGCGCAATTGTAGGTGGATTTTACTATCACATGTTTACCAAAGCTCCTGAGAAAAACAAACTGGTGACTTTAAGCCTTAAGGATATTGAGAAGAGGAAGCCAGATAAAGCAAGTGCTGAGTTCTGGGGTGGTGAGAAAGATATTTATGCAAACGGCCAAAAGACAGGCGAGAAGGAAGTTGTCGGGGGCTGGTACGAAAAGATGGTTGAGAAGACCATTTTCCGAGCCGCCTATGGATCTATCACTATTGATAGCCAGAAGATCGATGACGACTACATGAATCTGAAGCAAGCTGAAATGGCATTTGCTGAATCCGAAGCTCAAGAGGAAGTTACGCAGAATGCGAACCGTGAAGTTATCGACGTGACTCCTCAGCGTCCGCCCGAAATGACTCGACAAGAGTCATCGGCATTTAAAAATGAGAGTGAGAATCCTGTTGAGCAAACATTAGCAGGCTTTGAACAACAGAACCATGAGGCAGGAGCTTCCGCAGGGACTGATAGCTGGTGATTGAAATAACACCACTAGGTTCAAGCAGCGCTGGCAATGCCTATCGTGTGACAGATGGAGAAACAGTTCTACTTCTAGAAGCAGGGCTTCGTTACAAGGATATACAGCGAGCCCTTAACTTTAGAATCAGTCAAATAGCCGGCTGCCTAATCACACATGAACATATGGACCATTGTAAGGCAGCGGCTGACCTTGTAAAAGCTGGAGTTGACATCTATGCCTCATCGGGAACACTTGAGGCGTTACAGCTCCCTAGCCATCGAACGAAACAACTGCAAGCTCTTCAGCAGTTCACGATTGGTACATGGACCATATTACCCTTTGACGTTCAGCACGATGTATCGGAGCCTTTAGGCTTCTTGCTCGTTAATCAGGCCGGAGAGAAGCTGTTATTTGCTACCGACACCTATTACATAAAATACCGCTTCTCCGGGCTTACGCATATTTCTATTGAGTGCAATTATTCTATGAAACTATTAAACGAAAATATTTCTTCTGGAAGAGTTCCAGCCATTATGAAGAAACGGTTGCTCCGGTCTCATTTCAGTCTTGAGAACCTTAAGGACTTCTTTAGAGCCAACGATCTGAGCAAGGTGGAGGAGATATGGCTGCTGCATCTTAGCGACAACAACAGTGATGAAGCCATGTTTAAACGAGAGATTCAAGAGATTACTGGCAAGGTAGTTTATATAGCGGAAAGGTAAGTCTAAGTAAGCTTTATAGGAGGTCGACATATGCCTGACAGTTACCCCTTTCCTATATTCTCTGGTCTGTTGGAGCCCATACACTATAACCGAATAGGCAACGCAGTGTGGTTGTTCCTGTGGTGCATCAGCTCCACGACCAAAGATGTTGAAAAGGATGGTGTAACGTGGGGCATTGTCCTCGGGAATAAGCCTGTAAAGCTTACTGACTTGTCCGAGCGGTTTGATGTGACGGACAGGACCATTCGTTCATGGATCAAGGACTTAGAAAAGTATGAGTATATTCGTGTAACAAGAGCTCCTTACGGCCTAATTTTCACCGTGAAGAACTCCAAAAAATACAAAATCAGACCGGAAGAAAACTTCCTATCTGAGCCAGAGCGGAAGAAAACTTCCGATCCAGACCGGAAAGAAACTTCCGATCACCCGGAAGAAAACTTCCGATCTAATAAAGATATTATAAAGATATTAAATGATGTTGTTGTTGTTAGTGACCGGAGCTCTAAAATTTCAGATGAATCAAAACCATCTTCGATGATACAAGTTTTAGATGCCTTTTGTGAAATTCATAAAAAATCAGATCGCAATGTTACGCAGCGTGAGAGAGCGCTTATGAACCAGATGATCGCCGGGGGTGTCCCGTCACCCTTTATCATCCAGGTCATGCACGAGGTCTTCGTCGAACGTAAAGCCGGGGGCGAAGACATCAGCTCTTTCCTGTATTACGAAAAGCCGATTTACAAGGCTTGGAAAAACCAACAGCCCATAACCGATAAGCCAGCACCGACTGTAGCGGTCCCCCTTGGAGTTGTTCGGAAAAGTAATCTGCAGCTGCGAAACGAAGAAGCAAAACGAAAAATCAAGGAGGCTGAGGATCGTGAACGAGAGCGAAGTGAGAAAGCTTTTCTTGGTCATCCAGAACACGTACAACGGCTTTGATTACGACGATGACAAAGTAGCTGTATGGCATGACGTACTGAAAGAAACACCATTTGAATTAGCGCAGCGGAACTTGCGAGCTCATATCCTATCCGTCAAATTTCCTCCGGTACCGGCTGAAATTGCGATGTCGGAAGCCGAGCCCGAGCAGCTTGCTTTATATCACGAGGATCTTCGTACTTCAGCGCAGCAGCACCTTAGCAATTTGGAGGAATGGGCCAAGACAGCGACTCCACCACCGGAGCATGTGAGAGAGAGGTTGAAGAAGCTTGGAATCATACGAAACGGTTGAGCGGCCAATTGAGTTTGATCCTGAGCAGGCTGTCATCGGCGCCATACTCCTTGATAATGATGCAATTATTACGGTCTTAGGATTGCTGCTACCAGATGATTTTCAACGAGTGGCCAACCGGATTATTTACGAGTCAATGATCGAAATATACGACGCCAATGAGCCGATTGATTTGATCACCCTGATAGCTAATCTACAGCGTCGAAAGCAACTTGAAAATGTGGGCGGCCCTTTGTATCTGTCATCGATAGCTGGAGCTGTACCTACAGCTGCAAACGTTGATTACTATGCCAAAATCGTTCAGCAAGACTCCATCTCCAAACAAGCACGGAAACGGTTAATACAGCTTTCCCAGGACGATGAGATGGGTGCTGCTGAGATTGTGGCAGCCATGCAAGAGACGGCTTCTGACTTGGCTGGAAGGTCTGCATCTAATCGGGGCTTTCGGACATTCGTGGAGGTCGGAACGGAGTTCTACGAAGATTTGGAACATCGGCATACGCATCCTTCTGAGGGTGGAGTTACCGGAATCACATCGGGTTTCCCGGACTTAGATAAAATGACTTCAGGCTTTCAGCCGTCCGATTTGATTATCGTTGCAGCCCGACCATCTGTCGGAAAAACAGCATTTGCCTTGAACGTTGCACAAAGCGCGGGCAAAACATGCGGAGAACCTGTAGCGGTATTCAGCTTAGAAATGGGTGCTAAGCAGTTGGTACAGCGGATGGTCAGTGCAGAGGGGAATGTCGATGCAAGTCGGATCCGGACCGGGTACTTGGAGCAAGACGATTGGGAGAAAGTAACCATGGCTATGGGAGCATTGTCGGACGCTAATATCTTTATCGATGACAGCCCATCTATCACTGTGAACGAGATCCGAGCTAAGTGCCGGAAGCTGAAAAAGGAAAAGGGTCTTGGCATGATCCTGATCGATTACCTGCAGCTTATCTCAGGGAACGGTCGGAAGGAAAACCGGCAGCAAGAGGTCTCAGAAATATCACGCACCTTGAAGCAGATTGCTCGGGAACTGGATGTTCCGGTTATCGCACTTTCCCAGCTCAGTCGGGGTGTAGAGCAGCGACAAGACAAGCGACCGATGATGTCCGACATTCGAGAGTCCGGATCCATCGAGCAAGATGCTGATATCGTAGCCTTCTTGTACCGCGATGATTATTACGACAAGGAAACCGAGAAGAAGAATATCATCGAAATTATCATTGCTAAGCAGCGGAACGGTCCGGTTGGAACTGTTGAATTGGCCTTCCTGAAGAACTTTAATAAATTCGTTACGTTGGATCGAACTCATCAAGAGGAGCCGATACGATCCAAAAGCAGTAAAAACATTCCTGATATGCGGAGGCGTTCCGGATGAACGAGCCCTTGAACTGGAAAGAGGCGACTACCTCGCAGCTGCTGACAATAGCCTTTCACGAGTATGGAGCACATCTGGATGAACGATATGAGGCGGCAGCAGAGCTTCAGCGCCGGAATAAGCCGCATTACATTCGTGAAAATCATAAATTAAAACCTGTTTATCCAAAATGAAAAGGAGTGGCTACCATGTACCAGTTAACTATCAGTGGCAAAGCAGTAGGGCAGAAATACACAAATGAAGAAGGCGTATGGGCTGCTTATGTACGTATGCGTCCGAGTATTCTTGGACTTTGGTGGAGAAAGGTAAGCCCATGAGTAGGCTTGATCCGCTGTTCCAAACCAAATATAAATTTGTTGTTATCGAAAAAGGAAACAAGGAGCTAGGCGAGGTTTACGTACTCTCTGAGAAATACATAGTCGCCAGTAAACGAGCACTGCGAGGGCCAATCAGATGTGTGAAGGTGGTGAGTTGATTGCCACGTTATGTAGGGTTGGATCCTTCGACTAAAACCGGATTAGTGGTCCTGGATGAAGACGGTGAGGTTTGGGATGCTCGAGAGATCGAAGTGGGGCTTTATGGTCGAGATCCTAGCGCGAGACATATGCGCTTGCTAGTTCAAACTATCATAGGCTTGACTAACCCAAGTGATAGGGTAGCCATCGAAGGATTTGGATTTGCCAGCCAAGCCGGTTTCTTACTTGGAGGAATAGGCTGGGGAATACGGATGAGCCTCTACGAGCGAAAGACGAGCATGATTGAGGTTGCTCCATCTGCACTTAAGAAGTTTACCGGTGCAGGAGGCAATGCTGGTAAAGAGGCAGTTGCCGTTGAGGTATTTAAGCGATGGGGCTTTCAGCATAAAAGCAATAACGTAACAGACGCCTATGTACTTGCTCAAATAGCACGGGCTCTATATGAACCGGTTAAGCTCGTGAAATGCCAGCAGGAAGTAATAAAAAAACTGAAGGGATGATATGTGTGAGTTACATTGAGGCCGAGGGAGTACTGGTCAACGCCAATATGAAGAAGGGCGGCAAGTTGCTTCTGCAAATTGAGATTTCGGAAGATCTGGACAATAAAGAAGATTATTTTCACCTTCGTAAGATGATTGAAAGGAACGTGCGCTTCTCCTTAGAGAGCACAATAGTTTCTTACAAGGTGGAGATCAATGCCAAAACGAACAAACCAATCCGTGAGTATAAGGTGGATGAAACAGGTATTGTTTCTGAGGTGGCGAAGCCAGAAGGGGAGCAGCTTGAGGCAGACTTAGGTCTACCAAAAGAGCAAATTCCAGTGAAAGAGGAAAAGGTCGAAGCTGATCTCATTAAGATCGATGAATTCATCCGCAGTGGCTTAGCTCCTATCTATGACGATATGACATATGACTTTCCACATATCCTTTCTCGAGCTAGCGATGGTGTTACTTATGCGAAAATTGCTTACGAATTGAACATCTCTCTTGGAGAGTTTTCCGTCCTCATGGACGATTACCGTAAGCGCGTGGCTCCTCTTGCTATGAAGTGGCACGAATGGAAGGAAGCCCAAGAAAACGGTGGAGCTGGATCAACAGTTGAGCAAGGTATTGTTGAAGGTGATGATAATCAAACTGAATCCAATCAGGAAGCAGGCGATGTCATAAAACAGACGGACAGCAGTGGAGACTCAGAACAATCGAAAGATCATACGGAATCTGAACAACCTGCAGGCATTGACTCTGTAGACGTAGAGGGATTTATTTTGAAGAACAGCCCTACTTTTGAAGACATACAGTTTGATTTCCCGGGGCTGCTGAAACGTAAGAAAGATGGGGAGACATGGATGGAGATTGCTCAGAGTTTGAAAATATCATCAACTATCCTTCAAACGGCTTGGAATAAGTATAAAAAGAAAGTGAAAGAGGCAATGAAAGGGCAAGACGGGGCAGCGTAAGCTGCTCCTTCCAATATAAGGAGGCAGCATGAACGATTCAAGAATCCCCTTTGAGCAGCACCTTTTGCAGCTAAAGGATCATGAGCAAGAAGTATTTTGGATTGATGGTAAGGCATTTATTATCATGCCGGCTACGCTTGAAGATATCGAGAGGATCAATAAAGGGTACTTTTGTATGGATTAGAAGGCTGAGCTATGATAAGGCGTTTATGTTTGTAAATAAAAAAACTCTCTTTGAAGAGAGTTAATGCATGTTATCTTCACCTATAATGAGACTTTGAATATCATTGTTTGTTTCGACTGGGAGTCTTGTTTTAAAATAGCCAATTAGTGCATCTACTGCTTTCTCGGCTTGTGGTTCTGTAATACCAGCTTCATCAGCTATTTGTTTAGTGATAATGTGTTTCATAATTACCTCCATTTGGATTTTATCGAGATTATTATTTGCAGTAAATGGAGAATTATTCATGTTATAGTTTCAATCTTGGGAGGACAATCCCATGATATAAACCAAGTACCGGAGAATAAGGAGAGAATAAACATGAAATGGAAACAGGAATTATTATTTATTAAGAGAGATACAAACGGAGTGATCGTGGCAATTAGCGAAAAAACACCAGAGGGTTATATGGTCGAAACTAATGAAGAGATAGAAGCAGAAGAACAATCATAATAAAGAAATTCCCCAGCGTGTACCTTGGTCGGAGGCGCTGGGGAATATGTGTTCCTATCACCACTATATCATAGAGGATGGGTGAGGGGAATGGCTAATGAACATTGGAATGCATCAATCATTGATCTTATACCAGCATATAGACATACAAAGCGGATGATCGAGAAGGCTAAAGATGCATGTGACCCTAAAGAACAGAAAGCTCAGCGGGAACTTTTCGGTAGCATGATCCAGGATTGTGAATACGTGCTGGAATGGCTTGCAACAGGGCGTCGGCCAGGGAGCATGCGGGGCGTAGAGAAAAGGTATGAGCGTCCGTGGGACCCTGCTTGGCTAGATCGGTATGAATCACCAAATGGATGGACAGTACAGCGCGAGAGCAGAGAACTGACGGCGGACGAATGTTTTAGATTAGAAGAAGCGATGCATGACCTAACGGATCGAGAGAAGCAATGTTTTATTATGTATCACGTTGATGGCATGAGTGAATATGATATCGCTTTAGAGTTACATCTTGGAAGGAGCACGGTGCAGAAGTTTTTAGAACGAGCGGCAAAGAAAATTGAAGATGCGAAAATGAACAGCTTGTTCCTTTTGGAATAAGCTATATTTGTTATTTTGTGGTAATATTTAAGAGGACTTTTTTTATAGGGATGTGAAGTAGTGAAGTTCGATGAAGATCGGGTAAAGAAGTGGCTAATCAATTCTATTCTATTTATTCTACTTGCTATTTGTATAATGTTGATGCTGTTATTATTGGATTTGGTATTAGCTAGATACAAATTAAGTGGGTGGGATCCACTTGCCTTTTTAGGAGCAATAATTGGTGGATTTATAACGTTGGTTGGTGTTAGGATGACCATAAATAATCAATATAAGATGGATTTTATAAACAAACATCCTTTAAAACTTAAAAATTGCGAAGACGTTTTTAAAAGCATTGATGAGGCATTAGAAAGCGTTTATTATGATCTAGAAGTTAAAGACTTTTATCGATTAGGTGTGACCTTCACTAACTTATTAAGAAGAACTGACGAACTTAATACAAAAGCGGCCTCTGTGAGCCCACTTGTGTATTATAAAACAACCACGATTTTATATCATTTCGAAAAGTGGAACTCATTTTTAATGGGAAAATCTGAAAAAGTACTATTACAAAGAGAATTGGTAGAATTGATAAATGCTGAAATAAAACAAGTTAACTTATTGTCTATTGAGATCGGCGAGACTCTAATTTATGAAGCTGAGGAGTATGAAAAAATCACACGGTTTCGGTCCTAAGAGGAGCATTTGTCGCGTAATTTTGCGAATTAATGAAGAATATTGAAGGGGTGCTCTTTAAATGAAATGGAGAACGATTGATTGGTTTTGGTTATTGACTTTCACATTGTTTGCTCAAGGGATGGCATTTGTATATAAGGATTGGCTTATGCAGATTGTTTCTTATGGGTCTACATTCGTTTCATTAGCTTTAGGTGCTGTTGCCATTTACATCTCAGTTAGAGAAGCAACAAAAGGGGATAATGTTAAAGATCAAATTAATGTTATGCTAGCTGAAGTGAGAGAGAAAGTAAGTCAAATGGACACGAAACTAAACAACTTCGATCCACGTGAATTTAATAAAGAGAAGGATATTAAAATTGATGAAATTAGTGAGAATATAAAAAATGAACTTCAAGATAAATTATTGCAACAGAATTCATTAAGTCAAGAAGAGATAATAGCAATAGTTAACGAAAAAGTCGAACTCGCTAGTGAGCATTTAAAGTCATCTTTAACCATTAGTAACAGAGAAATCAGCGATCAGAATATTTCTGTTAATGTGCAAAAGAAAGGGACTAAGCTTCTTGGTGAAGAGATATTTTACCAAATAGTCAAGGAGAAAATTCGTGATTTTTTTAAGTCCGGTGATGAAATATCTGTCGAAACCATGAAAAATATCATTAAAGAGTATGGTCATTCAGATTTCGGTCATTTGCAATCAGTAATATTATTAATTAGATTAAGAAATGAAGGTGTTTTAAATATGAGTGCTGAGAAATATTATAAAAATTGAAGTACTATAACATCAATAAACTGAGTTGTTTTGTCGTCCAATGTGCCATTAAGTGAATAGTTGGATACTTGCAGTGAGTGGCGCAGAGATGCGTCATTTTTTGCTATGTGGTTATACAACCATAGCGGTGAAAAGGGAAGGGGGCGTAATGAAATTATAGAGGTTAATTGAATAATTCTATCAGGTAAGCATATACATTCTTTGTAGTTGAGACTAAATAAAAAATTTCATCTAAAGGAGGTAATATTTTGACAGAAGGAGACGAGGAATATGAAGCAGTAGCTACATTAAAAGTAGAAGGCTGGTTCTCCATCATTAAAAGAAAATCGGATGGTAAAGAAATATATTCTAAAAGATTTAATGATGAGTATTCGGCGTTGCAAGATGTGATGCAAGAATATGAAAAATATAAAGTGTAACAGAAAAAGCACCCTGACCGGTGCTTTTTTCTTTTGCTTAAAACCAACTTAACTTTATGGAGGTGTAGTAATGAGAATCGAGACACTGCCGATTGAACAGCTCAAGACCAACGGTTGGAACCCCAATGAAATGGATGATTACATATATAAATCATTGGTGGAGAGTATCCGTAAACATGGTGTGCTGCAGCCGATCCTGGTTCGATCTGATTTGACCATCATCAAAGGAGAGAAGCGCTGGCGGGCAGCTGGAGAAGCTGGCTTAAATGAAATCGTCTGCGTTATCGTTGAATCGAGCCAAGAAGAGGCTAAGCTACTAACCGTAAGCCTGGGGCATCTTCGGGGACATACCAATGAAGAGCTGCTTGCATCTTTATTGGAGGAGCTCTCGACTCACTTTTCTCTCGAGGAGATTGCGCTTCAATCAGGTTATCAGGCTGACGAGTTGGACAACCTTCTCCAGGGCCTGCCGGTCAATACGGATATCGATCCGACTGTCGTAGAAGATGATTTCGACGTGCAGCGTGCTCTAGATGAAATCAAAGATCCAGAAACCCGTTATGGTGATGTGTGGCAGCTCGGTCGGCATTTGTTGATGTGTGGTGATGCAACGAATAGAGCAGATGTACAACGGCTAATGGGTGAGGCGAGGGCTGCGCTTGTGGTTACTGACCCACCATATAATGTTGCGTTTAAAAGTGATTCAGTAAGGTTGGCCGCGGACGGCCGGGATACAATCATGAATGATGATATGCCAGCAGAGCAGTTCAAGGAGTTTTTGAATGCAGTCTTTGGGAGCTATGCTGCAGTCATGGATGCGACTGCTGCAATATATGTGTTTCACCCTTCTTCATATCAACGTGAGTTTGAAGATGCAATGAACGAAGCCGGCATCGTGGTCCGTACGCAGTGTATCTGGGTAAAGAACGCGTTCACCTTTGGTTTTGCTCAGTATAAGTACAAGCATGAGCCGGTTTTCTATGCGCATTTCAAAGGAAAGTCACCTGCATGGTATGGAGATCGAAAACAAACGACGGTTTGGAAAGCAGGGCTACCGGTTGAGCCTCCAGAGCCTGAGAGCATTTGGGAAGTGTCTCGAGGAGATGTGACCAAGTATGTTCATCCCACTCAAAAGCCGCTTGAGCTGATTGCAATACCAATCAGAAACAGCAGCAAGCGTGGGGATATCATCGTTGATTTATTCGGGGGCAGCGGTTCAACGCTGATGACCTGTGAGCAAACAGAACGTGATTGCCGGACCATGGAGCTTGATCCGATATTCTGTGATGTAATCAAGAAGAGGTACCTCGAAGCAACCGGCATAGAGCCGGTTCTTTTGTTTAGGGCTGAATCAGCGGCGTAATGAAGTATTACCTTTTCACTAATGAGTCACCATTTAAATCGAAGACCATAGGTTTGCCCTTTTCCTTTGGGTTCCAACCTTGTTTAATAGCTTCAGAAATTATAAATGAAGTATCTTTTGGTGTAATGACTTTCAAATTCTGGTCATCAATATGAGGGAATTCAACCCAAAGTCTATTTATATCCGATTTTATATAGACTTCAATTCTACGACCCTTTTCATGTCCATGTTCTGCAATAAGTGAAATAAAGTCCTTAGAGGGGGATATAATCCATCTAAACTCTTCATCATTAACTATTATCTTTCTGGAGCCTTTTTTACTTAATGTCATTGTGGGACCTTCCTTTTATGTATTGTAATAATATTCTATCGTATTTCTTCATAGCTGCAAGCTAGTTAAGTAATGAAAATAAAAAAAGAGGGCGCATCAACGCCCCCTTAACCACCGGGACACCCCCGGCGAGATCGTGATAGCCGTGGCCACGGAATCGAACACACGATCTCATATCCATTGTAACGTATCTGTGGGGTGTTCGCAATTGTCTAATGAAAATACGAACAGTAATAATGATGATTTGCTTTTACAACACGAGATTGAAGTCATTCAAGGCATCCTGGAATCCAAGTCCAAGTATCGAAAGATCGTTCAAGCCGGTATTGCTCGGTGGGTGAAGGACTTTCAGGACGGGCGGATTGAGATCAAGACGGTTGAGGATTTGAAGAAGCTCATTGAGATTGATATTGAGCTGCAGAAGGAAGAATTATAACTGTACAGAGTGTTGTTATTTTCATATCTGTCGTTCTTAGAATGTACAATGAAGAGTTGAAGATTGACTCTACTAACGCTAAGGACGTGATTTGAATGGAAAACCTCTTGAGAAAACGAATTGATGAAATGAAAAGAGAACGTGAAGGAAAGGACCTGTTGGAAATGGTTCTGAGTGGAAAGTTACCTAAGAAAAGTATAAGCGAAGAAATAAAAGTACTAACAGTGCATGTACCCAAAACTAAGTTAATTATGGGTATAGAAGAATATTGGAAGAGGGGCTAGCTCGTCCCTTTAATCCAATGCAACACATTGGAGGTGAGGTGAGATGTAGTGGCTAGAGGACGCTCTCCAGACAGAGATAGGGCAAAGAAGATGTGGCTCGACAGTAGCGGCACTATAAAACTCAAAGACATTGCTGCTGCTCTTGGTTTGGGTGAAACTCAGATAAGAAAGTGGAAGTCGCAAGACAAATGGGAAGCCGTACTGAATAGTAACGTTACTAATGAAACGAAAGGTAACGTTACTAAACGTAGTGGTGCGCCCAAAGGTAATAAAAATGCTGTTGGCAATAAAGGCGGGGCTCCGCTCGGGAGTAAGAATGCTAAAGGTAATAGGGGCGGGCATGGCGGCCCCTTTCGCAATAAGAAAGCACTTAAGACAGGTGAATATGAAACGATCTGGCTGGACGCTCTCGAAGACGATGAGCGTCTTTTGTATGAGCAGATTGATACTGACCCATACATTCAAGTGGATGAAGGAATTAAGCTAGCTTCAATGCGAGAGCGTAGGATGCTGCTCCGGATACAAAAGTTAATGAATGGCTTAACTGAAAAGGGGCGGCGAGTTCTTCAGCAGCGAGTAACCGTCAAGGACCCTGTTCAAATCCATGATGAGAAGACTGGGAAAACATCAACCATCATTCGTGAAAAGCAAGAAATGGTTACAACAGAGCTGGAGGAAACAGAGAAGCGTCTTATAGATGATATTCTTGCTCACGAGGAATCATTAACTCGTATCCAAGACAAGAAGGCCAAATGGATTGATCTGAAGTATCGAATGGAGGCAATCGATGAAGAGAAACAGGTTCGTATAGAAAAAATGAAGTATGAATTACAACTGCTGCGGGGCGGTAGTGATCCAAATGAGCCTGATAATGACGGATTCATGGATGCACTTCGTGGAAGAGTTGCGGAGGTGTGGGAAGACGATGGCAAAACCGAAGCTTAAACCTCCTACATTCAAGTGGAAGCCTTTCTCGAATAAACAGGTGAAGGTATTAACTTGGTGGATGCCAGAAAGTCCACATCATGATAAAGATGCACTTATTGCTGATGGCGCTGTACGTTCGGGGAAAACAGTAGCTATGTCATTTAGCTATGTGGTCTGGGCGACAGAAAATTATAATGGTGAACAATTTGGAATGGCTGGCAAGACAATAGGTGCCCTGCGCAGAAACGTGGTCGGATCACTTAAAAGGATGCTCGTCAGTCGCGGATACCAGGTACATGATAATCTCACAGAAAACATACTTACCATCAGTCATGGTCTAGTCGCAAACCACTTTTTCTTATTTGGTGGAAAGGACGAACGCTCACAGGATTTAATCCAAGGGATCACCTTAGCGGGCATGTTCTTCGATGAGGTGGCTTTGATGCCACGCAGCTTTGTTGATCAGGCGGTTGCCCGTTGTTCTATCGAGGGCTCCAAGTTCTGGTTTAACTGTAACCCCGCAGGCCCGTATCACTGGTTTAAAGTGGAGTGGATCGACAAAGCAAAACAAAAGCTGGCCCTGCACCTGCATTTCACGATGGATGATAACTTGTCGCTATCCGAAGCCGTACGTGAACGTTATCGGCGCATGTTTACTGGAATATTTTATAAGCGCTATATTTTGGGCTTATGGGTCCTTGCTGAAGGCATCATTTACGATATGTGGGACGATGATCTGAATACATTTGATGATAACGACCTTGTACCAGGCTTTAAGATGCTGGCAAGGCGCTACATCGCTCTCGATTACGGGACCAGTAACCCTATGGTGTTTCTGGACATATGGGATGATGGAGACGTCATCTGGATCCTGAACGAGTATTACTATTCGGGCAAGGATAAGGGCATCCAGAAAGAGGATAGCCAATATGCTGATGACTTCATGGAGTTTGTCGGAGATGAATACCCGCCATTGTATACGATCATCGATCCTTCGGCAGCCAGCTTCAAGGTGGCTTTGAGGAATCGGGGAGTTCGGATCAAGGATGCAGACAACGATGTCGAGGATGGCATACGTAACGTGTCTACGATGATGGCGAAGCGGAAGCTTAGGGTCCACAAGAAGAACTGCCCTAACTTCCTAAAAGAGAGAGCCAGTTATATCTGGGACGAGAAGGCGGCGGCAAGAGGTATTGAACAGCCGATGAAGCAGTTTGACCACAGCATGGATTGCATTAGGTATTTCACGAAAACGATTATTAAGCCGAGGAGAATAGCGGCGTGAAGAAAGGAGAGGCAAATATTTGAGCAGACGTAACAAGCATCGAAAGGTCATCACAGACGCGAGGCAACCACCAGAAGCGCAGAAGCTACCTAAGCCTAAATTACCGCCCGGGCTTACAATGGATGCGTTCAGTAACGTACTGGCTAGATTGGGAAGCGGTACGCCAAACCTGATAGAGGGTACCGAATATCCACTGACACGATTGAGTCAGAACTATCAGCTGATGAACAGCTTGTACCGATCACACTGGATTATCCGGCGTGTGATTGATACGATTCCTGAGGATATGACGCGTAACTGGATCACGATCACAACGCAGTTGGCGCCCGAGATGATCCGAAAGATTGATAAGCTGTGGCGTGTCAGAAAGGTGAAATCGAAGGTCCTTCAAGGCCTAAAGTGGGGGCGTCTGTATGGCGGTGCTGTTGGACTGATCATGATCGAAGGTCATCAGGATGAACTGGACCAACCGCTCGACTTCGATATGATAATGCCTGGCTCCTTCAAAGGATTGATGATCCTTGATCGTTGGTCCGGCGTATATCCAAGCAGCGATTTGGTTGACGATATTGACGATCCTGAGTTTGGATTGCCAAGGTCTTATCAGGTTACTCTTGACGAAGGTCAAACGATGAATGTTCATCACAGCAGAATCTTGAGATTCATCGGTCGGGAATTGCCCTATTGGGAAAAGCTTGCAGAAGTGAATTGGGGTGCCAGTGAGGTCGAGGTTGTATTCGATGAGTTGAAAAAGCGTGACAATACGAGTTGGAACATTGCACAGCTTATTTTTCTCGCTAACCTGCGAGTGCAGAAAACCGCCGATTGGGGTGAGATGTTAGCAATCGGTGATCCAAAGATTCAGGCCGATATCTACAATACAATTCAAGCTCAAAACTGGCTCATGTCGAATATGGGTATGCATATCATCGGTAAAGACGATGAATTTCAAACACATCAGTACAGCTTTGGTGGGTTAAACGAGATTTACGAAAGCTTCATGCTCGACATGGCCGGCGCAAGTTCTATCCCAGTAACCAAGTTATTTGGGAGAGCACCTGCAGGTATGAATGCTACCGGTGAGAGCGATATGCAGAACTATTATGAGACGGTACAGCAAGCACAGGAGTCATCGCTCGCTCCTGTACTCGATAAGCTGCTGCCAATTATGTGCATGTCTGAGTTTGGTGCGATTCCGGATGATATTGATTATGTGTTTGACCCGATACGGACCCCGAATGATAAAGAGGTAGCAGAGCTGGTGGACAAGAAAACAACGTCCATCATCAACGTGTTCCAGGCGGGTATTATCAGTCAGAAAACGTCGCTGAAAGAGCTCAAGCAGATGAGCGAATCAACGGGGATGTTCACGAACATCACGGACGAGGACATCGATCAGGCCGACGATGGAACGCATCAGGATGAGTTGCTTATGGGAGGAGGGCTAGAGGATTATGGACCTATGGGCTCCGAAAAGACGAATCGAAGCAACCTATCAACGAGCCCTCCGAGCTTCGATGCGAAGTTTAGAAAATTTATTAGTCGATTTAGACGATCCCATTGAAATACTAAGGGCGATTAGAAACTTTTCACGGAGTAAAGGCTTTGCCGTTTATTCTGAGGCTGCCGCAACTAAGATGGTAACGCATCTATTCACGGATGCTGGCCGAACGTGGAGGCAGGCAGCAAAGAAGAATAGCCGAGGGAGGTTTATCTATGAGGCGCTGCAAAAAGAAATGGCGGGTCCACTTGGCGGTACTGTTATGTCTCAAATTAACCGCAATGCCGAGCTTATTAGATCCTTGCCACTGGATATTGCCCGACAGGTCAACGGACACATCATGGCGGAAAGCCTTAAAGGGACAAGAGCCAGTAACATAGTGGAGCAGATCAAGGCATTTTTCCCGGAGGCATCCAAGACCAAGGCCGGGCTCATTGCAAGGACTGAAACCAGTAAAACGTCAACCGCTCTTACGCGAGCCCGCAGCCAAAGTATAGGGGTCAACTGGTATGTATGGCGTACGTCAAAAGATGCACGCGTACGGGACGCTCATGCGCGAATGGAAGGCGTTCTTGTGAAGTGGGACAGCCCGCCAAGCCCCGAGCAGCTTGACGGTGAGGCGAGGACATACGGACATTACCATTGCGGTGATATCTTCAATTGTCGCTGCTACCCAGAGCCGGTTATCGATTTGGACCTAATCAAATGGCCTGCTAACGTGCACTGGGGCGGTCGGATACAACGCATGTCACGAATACAGTTCGAAGCGATTATGTGAGGGGGGTTCCTTTCTTATTTAAGTCGTAAGTAATCATATAAACTGCCATATTGAACAAATGGGATCGCACATTTTGCGGTTCTTTTTTATTGCCTGAGAGGAGGTGATGAACAAATATGAGAGCCTATTACGGTTCGCGCTTCAGCCCCAATATGACAGCCACACCAGAAGGTTTCTTGATCGCACATAACGTCCCTATTGCCCGCGCAGGGTGGTATGAGTACTTGGGCGAGGAATTAGGGCTCGATGACCTTAGAGGGCAAATTGTGAAGGTTTACCGTAGCCCCGAAGAAGTCTTCAAGCCTGCTGCTATGGCGAGTTTCGAAGGGAAGGTTGCAACAGACGAACATCCACCAGAAGTTGTCACCCCTGAGAATGCTACTCGATACATGCGAGGGGCTGCACAAAACGTGCGGCAGGGCTCAGGCGGTGAGAGCGACCTTCTGATAGCTGATTTGGTGATATATGATCAAACACTCATCAGCGAGATTCAGGACGGAAAACGTGAGGTATCGTGCGGCTATGATTGTACCTATGTTCCAATGGAAGACGGCACATATCAACAGCAGCAAATCTGCGGTAATCATGTCGCCGTTGTAACAAATGGCAGAGCAGGTGACCGCGTTGCGATAAAAGATTCAAAACCAAACCCAGAACCGGAAGGAGAAACAAGAATGTCTAAAAAAATCGCATTACCGAAAAAGCAATCACGAGTTACCGACTTTTTGGCGGCTCTCGGATTGAAGCAATTCGCATTGGACGCAGAGCCCGAGGATATCCGTGAGGCAGTTGATGCCATGGCTGAGGAAAGAGCTGCCAATGACGAAAACGAAGAGACAGAAACGAAAGAAGAAACCAAAGATGCTGATCCAGCTATGCAAGCTTTGGCCGAGCAAGTCAGCAAACTGACGGAGTTGGTGACAGGCTTGATTCAAGCCAACAAGGCTGAACCGAAGCCTGAGGATGCGATTGATGCCATGATCGCTGAACTTGAAAAACCGACAGGTGACAACGACGAGGAAGAAAGCCATACCATCCCTGTTGAGCAAATGGATGAAGAAGGTCCTGTAACTAACCCAGAGGACCGCCCACATAGCGCGTTGACTGGTGACAATGCCTACAAGATTGCAGCACTAAAAGCAATGAAGCCGATCATTGCAGCAATCTCTGACCCTACTGAACGCAAGCGTGCCGTTGATGCTGCTATCGCGAGCATCAAAGCTAAACCGCATACCAACACTTACGCTGCCATCGACAAAGGTCGCAAAAAGCCAACAGCAGACAATCAGCCAGCATCTGGTAAGCCGTTAGCGCAGCAAGACCATTCGCAACTCGGTAAAGACATTGCTGCCAAATACAACCCACATTACCAAGCGAAAGCCTAAGGAGGGCGAATAATTATGCCAGGATCAGTAGTAGGAAAGTCTCTTAATCTGGGTTACCCAGGAAGTGTGTCTCGTAGTCAAGACGCCATCATCAGTAGCCGTGTTGTGAAGACGACGGATACGACTAATATCAGTTTTGGAGATCCAGCTGTACTTAATAGTGACAACACGTATTCCAAGTTCGGTGCTAGCAGCACGGCGGCCACATTCGCTGGCATCGCGGTACGTGAAGTCAAGCAAAGCACAGACTATCTCAGTCCACAAGGCTTTTATGCACCTGGACAACCGTGTGACGTGCTGAGCCGCGGTTCGATCACAATCACATGTAATGTAGGTACACCGACTGCTGGAGGAGCAGTTTACATCCGTACGATCGTTAATGCTGCAATACCTGCTGGGATAGTCGGTGGATTTGAAGCAGCTGCAGACAGCACGAACACAGTCCAGATCACCAATGCCAAATGGACAACCGGCAAGATGGATGCAAATCGCACTGCTGAAGTCACAATTCTATCACGGATCAATCCGTAATAAGGGGGACAATATACAATGAATTTAGCTACTACTCAATCTCAGAAAGTATTTACTGTGCCGGTTGGTGGCGGTTTGTTTACGAATGACGCTGCCGCAGTTGGATCCGGCATGGCCTTCTTGGTAGGGGAACTGGAGAAGCGTGACCCTCGCTTGCTAGAGCCACTTCAGTCTGTAACTTGGCAGCGCGATATCGTAGCTAAAACAGGCGGAGGATGGGTGGACTTCACATCCAATACTTTTGTTGATTACGCGACTACTGGTGGAAATGAAAGTGGAATTATCGGTGGGGAGACCAATGACATCCCGATCATGCAAGCGAATATGAACAAAGATGTTTACAAGGTATTCAACTTTGCAAACATTCTGAAAGTGCCGTTTGTTGATCAGCAAAAGCTACAAGGCATTGGACGTAGCCTTGACGATATTTTGGATAAGGGTATCCGTCTGAACTACAACAAAAGTATTGATAATGTGGTCTACAATGGGCTGCCAAGTTTCAAAATATATGGATTGATGAATAATCCAGTTGTTACAGCTGCTTCGGCAGCAAATGGCGCAATAAGTGGTACACCTCTTTGGTTGAACAAAACACCAGATGAGATTCTTGACGATGTGAATGCGGTTATCAATGCAACTTGGGCGGCATCTGAGTACGATCTTACTGGTATGGCGAACCATATCTTGATCCCTCCTACACAATATGCGTTCTTGGTCGGACGCAAGGTAAGTTCTGCCGGGAATATCTCTATCCTTCAATTTTTGCTTGAAAACAACATCGGAAAGAACCAAGGAAGAGAACTATATATTGCCCCTTCACGTTGGTGCACAGGTGCTGGAGTAGGTAGTACGGACCGTATGGTTGCATATGTGAACGATGACGACCGCGTGAACTTCGATTTACCGGTTCCACTCAGCCGTGTCATGACTCAGTCGCAAGTGACTGAGATGGCCTACCTGACTGCTTATGCTGCTCAGTTGGGCCAAGTTAAATTCTTATACTCACAATGCGCCCGTTATGTAGACGGAATCTAAGGAGGCTATATCCAAATGAGAATTTTTTCGAATGTTTCTCTTCAATTTGACCATCCGACCCAGGCATTCCCGGCTGAGGTCGTTCAACACCAAACATTTGCCACTGTTCCCGACTGGGTGAAAGAGTCTAGCATGTTCAAACTGGCTCTCGCTGACGAATCGATCACCGTGATTGAATCCAAACATGACGAGTACAAAGCGCAATATGGAGACAGCACCGACTCTAAGGCTGAAAAGGCGAGGCTTGCTGCAGAAGCTAAGGCAAAAGCTAAACAGGAAGCGGAAGAGGCAGCTAAGGTCGAAGAGGCGAGACTTAAGGCTGAGGCCGAAGAACTTGCCAAGCAATAGCAACAACAATAAGAAAGAGTGACGAAACATGACACCTAACAGTGGAATTATAGGGATTGCTTCTAACATTCGTTGTGGGAACAATCCCCCCTTTCTTTTAAATGATTTTTTTGCTATGTACCCGCAATTTGGTCTGAGCGTTGACGGAAATTACACGATACCTCCAGAAATTACGCAAATATATATCAATCTTGCCGATGCATGTATAAAGGAATCGCGGTGGCGAAGTTACTGGACAATTGCAATGGGATGGTTTGTTGCACACTTTATAACACTTTACCTACAGGGTACAGCTGACCCGAATAGCGGATCAGCTTGGGTTATGGCAGCAGGTCAGGCAAAAGGGCTGAATACCTCAGAATCAGTTGCCGATGTATCTGTGAGCATGGATTACAACCAGATCGGCCAGGATCTTGAAGGTTGGGCCGCGTGGAAGCTGACAATTTACGGCCAGCAGCTCGCAACAATTGGGAAGCTTGTTGGCAAAGGCGGCACGTATGTGTATTAGAGGTGAAGTGCCATGTTCAATCTATTTGCAAAAGTGACGAAGACAGCTGACTTATCGGCAGAGCTTAAGAAGCAACTCAACGAACTAGCAGGTACTCAGGTGTTTATAGGTGTGCCTGATGGTAGTGATAGTAACTGGTCAGAGGATATCACAAATGCTGAGTTACTCTATGTACATACGCATGGGGTCAGGCAGAAGGAAATGCGCGAGGAAATGAATCCAAAGGTTGAGAGCGGTGAGCTGACCTATAGCAAGGCGGTCCAAATGTACCTACATACACATGGATCGCCTCTTTGGCATTCTCCTCCACGTCCGGTTATTGAGCCTGCGCTTGAAAGTAAAAAAGAAGTCATTGCGAAGCAGCTGCGTAAAGTCGCTGAGTTTGCACTGGACGGCCAAGACTATGAGGTAGAGCTCCAGAAAGCCGGACTGTTGGGGCAAAATATTGCGCGAGCTTGGTTCGATGATCCCTCTAACGGCTGGGCTCCGAATTCTCCGGTGACGGAGGAAGCCAAAGGTAGTGACAGACCGCTGATCGATACCGGTGAGCTTCGTAAATCGATTATGTATGTCGTGGAAAAGGGGAATAAAGCATGATTAACATTAGTCGTGTTGTGACAAGCCGTAACTTTGCGCAGCCTAAAGGCTTTACCGTGTACCGGACCGCCGGTAACTGGGTAAGGGGGCGGTGGCTTGTGGATCCGGAAATCATATTAAAACTGCAAGGAACGATCACGGTAGCTAACAACAATGATCTGGAGCAAGTGCCCGAGGGTGATCGCGTAACAGGGTTGATGTGCTTTTATTCACCCCAACCGATGTACATTACGCGTAACAATGAAGAATTGTCTGCTACCGGGATCTCTGATGAGATTGTTTGGAAAGGCCATCGGTATCGCATTGTTTCGGTCGCGCCGTGGCAAGACTTCGGATACTACAAAGCGTTAGGTGTGAGAATGGCAGGTGATTAGATGACAGATACAGTTTTATCAATTACGGAGATTGAAAACTTTTTCCAAGCTTCCACAACTCGGATGCTCGGGCTAGATCCAAATGCACCGGCGAACCAAAAACGGGTAAGAGTAGCGTGGCCTTCAAAGGGAGCACCTGCTTGGAAGCATGAGGAGAATGTAGTATTCCTGATGATCGGTTACGCCGATGATTCGATCACACGACAGATGGATGTATCCTACGATCAAGCAGATGTCGATAATGCTAATCGAACTGTCAGCTATACGAGGGTTATCCATGTGAGCTGGACCTGCTACGGACCCAACAGCTTTAATGACGCTGATCTAATACGCAGCAACCTATTTCTACCGAAAACCAAGGCGGATCTGGCTGCAGTTAATTTGGCCTTGATCATAGATGTACCGATGCCAATGCGCACGCCGGAGCTGTTTGCAAGCCAGTGGTGGGATCGCACCTCATTTTTTGCAAGATTTAATGAAAAGGTCATCCGTCAGTCTGAGGTACCTTATCTCCAGAGCGCAGATGTTCGAATTATAGAAGGGTAGGTGAGAGAATTGACACAATCGCTTTCGAGCATTGTTAACGTTTCAGTGACCGTCTCGCCGGTATCGGTGGCGAACAGCGGCTTTAATCTCGGTTTGATCGTCGGAGATTCCACGATCATTTCAGCTGCGGATAGGGTCAAACTGTACAGCGGTACCGAAGATATGATTTCCGGTGGATGGGTGGGCACAGAACCGGAGTATTTAGCAGCGCAGGTTTATTTTAGTCAATCGCCTAGACCTAGTAAATTGGCCATCGGCAGATGGGACGCTACTGGCTCAGAGACCGCTGCTGCTGCTGTCACAGCTTGCAGAGCGAAAAACGGAGATTGGTATGCTGTGTATGTTTGCACTGTTCTCAAGGCCAACATCCTAGCTATTGCTGCTGTTGTTGAGGCGGCAACACCGTCATCCGTTTATTTTTATGATACGAAGGATGCAGAAGTGATAGCCGGTACAGCGGGTAACGTTATGGCAACGCTGAATGCGGCTAAGCGCCACAGAACGTTTGGTCAATACAGCACATCGAATTACGCTGCTGTTGCTGCAATGGGGTACGCGATGGGAGCAAATACCGGACTTGCCAATTCAGCTTATACCCTAGCGTACAAGTCTGAAGTCGGCATAGTACCCGAGGTACTTACAACAACTCAGGTTAACACGATCCTAGGCTTCAAAGGGAATGTTTATACGAATTACGGAGCGACATATAACCTACTAGTACAAGGGACCATGGCTGACGGGATCAGCTTCGATGAAGTGCTGAACTTGGATGTATTGACCAACGAGATACAGACAGCCATCATGAATTCTCTGACTTCTTCACCGAAGATCCCTCAGACTGAAGATGGTGTTAGCATGCTGGTTAGTGCTATTACTGACCCTTGCAATAACGCAAGGAATCGAGGTGTAATCGGTCCGGGTGTCTGGAATGCTGCCCCTATTCTAGGATTACAAACAGGAGACACGCTTTCTATAGGCTACATGATACTAGCTGAGTCGATTGCCAGCCAATCGCAAACAGATCGAGATGCAAGAAAGTCGCCCCCTATTTACGTGGCGATCAAACTGACCGGTGCTATTGAACACGTCGTGATCGGCGTTGTAGTCAACCGATAGGAGGGAAAACAGTGTCGACATCAATATACAGCTTTGGAGATGTTACCCTGACTCTCTCACACCCGTCTCTCGGTCAATATGTGGCAGGAGGAGAAGGCCTCGGCAGCATTTCTACATCTATGGCAACCGATAGGACGACGCACGATGTATCAGCAGATGGTTCAGTCATGGTCTCGAAGATCAAAGGCCGTAACGGGAGTCATGCGATAGCAATTCAACAGACTTCACCGTTAAACCAATGGCTACTCAAGGCCTACAACTATTTGGAAAATGCTCCTGCAAATGAGTGGGCCAAACTTTCGATTGTACAGAGGGCTCCATCCATGCACGATCTGATCACGTCAACCGGAGTCAGCTTTCAAAAGCTGCCCGACAAGCCGTATCAGGCGCAAGGTCAGCAAGTAACGTGGAATTTCATGGCTGCTGATATTCAGCAAGACGTTATATAGGAGGGGTAAAGCTTGAAACAAGTTGAAAAACATAAGGATGTAGAAATTAACGGGCGTACCTTTCGCATAAAAAAATTCGATGCGCTAACAGGGTCTTTTATGCTGATTAAGATAACGGGATTGCTGGCTCCATTAGTAAAGAATATGGACTTGGGCAAGCTTAAAGGCGTCAATGACGTAAGCGAAGTAGATCTAAAGGCGTTCAACATACCGGGTATCATGGAAGGTCTTGGAAGCCTCACCGAAGAGGATTTTAAATATGTCCAAGAAAGATCTTTGAGAGTTTGCGGCGAGATGCTTCCAGCAGGATTTACACCGGTATTGAATGGTGAGGGTAACTTTGGTGTATTAGGTTTGGAAGACGATACGATGACCGTACTTGCTTTGACAACGCACGCTTTGGTCTTTAATGTGAAAGGTTTTTTTCAAGGGAGTCCCTTGGCATCTATCGTCGGGGGGCTCTTGACTACATCCCAGCAAAACTAGTTAATGTTAACGAGTTCGCGTATGCGCCTGTTATGGCTGGTTTTTGGAGTCACAGGGATATAGTGGATTGCGTATTTTCATTTGACGATCTACTGGATGCACATGAAATGCTAGAAGTGAAGCATGAGAACAGTCAAAGAGCCCATGACGCAGCGCGACAAAGGAGGGATCAGCCGTGATCGACACAATCAAAAGTTATCTTGTTAGTTTAGGTTTCAGCGTGGATAAAGCTTCTTACCAGTCGGCCACGAAAGCCATGGACGGCGTAGAGCAAGGAGTTGCTAAGTTTGCTGGGAGTGCAGTCACTAAATTTGCCCTTGCTGGCGCTGCTGTGACGACCTTTGTTGCGACTGCGAGTATTGGGATTGCAAAGTTCATAGGCGATCTGGCACAAGCTGACCTGGAGACAGAGAAGTTAGCCCGCCAACTATGGATGAGTAAAGATGCGGCTGCTGCTTATAACAACACGCTAAAGGCGATGGGGGTAACGCTACAGGACTTGTACCTAAGCCCGGAGCTTATGCGCAATTTCAAGGAGCTGAACCAGGAGGCGAAGGACCTACGCCCTCCCGCTGAATTCGCTGAGCAGATGAAGCTTGTTCGATCTGTTCAGTTTGAGTTTACACGGCTGAAACTTGAGGCGACCTACGCGCTACAGTGGGTCGGTTACTATTTCGTGAAATATATGGAAGGACCCATAAAACAGATCAAGCAGACCTTGTCTGAGATTAACGGAATCATAGTTAAGACGATGCCGTCATGGACAAAGGTGATTGCCCAGGTAATGAGTTGGTTTGCCCGGATGGGGATAACAACCTTTAAGGTACTCAAGGATATCATCCGAATATTTAATGATGTAGGCAGTGCGATCCCGCGTAACTTGAAAATGATTGGAGCGGCAATAGCGGCACTAGGGCTGATCATTCAAACCGGACCGTTTGGCATCATAACATCGACGCTACTTGCGTTAATCCTTCTATTAGACGACTTTTACACATACCTTGATGGCGGCGAATCGGCATTCGGCCCTTTCTGGAAAAAGCTTGAGGAATTTTACAACAAGCTGAAGGGCGATGGTGTTTTTGATGGTATTCAGAAAGGTTGGAAGGAATCGTTAAAGGTCATTTCGGAAGGCATCGAGGCAGCGGGTACAGAGATTAACGGATTTTACAAGGACATAGAAGACAAAGGGGTCCTTAAGAATTTTGAGGGTATTTTCAAGAATACCTTCGGTATCATCGAGAAATTGTTTGTCGGCACTAATACTTGGGTACAGGATCTGTTCAAGGAACTGGAAAAACAAGGAGTCCTGAAAGACCTTAAGGATAATTTCGAGAATGTTATCGCTTCAGTATCTGAGTTAACAGCATCTATTACGAAGGTAATCGATAAATTTTTAGGACTGAATGAGTCCAAAAAGGTGCTCGGTGGCATCGGAGATATTTTGAAAGACGTTATTGTCGTTCAGATGAAACTATTAAATGATCTTCTTGAAACCTCAGCGGGATATGTAAGTACAATCTCCAAAGCTATCGGTGGCGGACTTCTAAATTCCATTGAAGAAAAAGGGGGGGAAGCAGGCGAGCGTCTTGAAGAGGGTCCAAAGAAAGGCTTTTTTGTAGATATGTTTCAGGACGTGGGTGGCCTGTTGAACCAATGGAGGAGTTCGAAATTTAGTGATAAGGTATCAAGAACTTTAGGGTTACTAGCGAAAGGTGCGAAAGGGACAGAAGGTGCAAATGGATTTAGCGCACCGGCTTATACGCTCCCATCCTCAAACACACAAAACACTAGCAATACTACAAATTTAAACCCAACTTACAATATTTATGGCTCTGACCCGCAGAAAACAGCGGATGCAGCACAAAATAATATGGATTCAATGTACACCAGAAGCATGAGTGGGGTGATCCGATAATGGACAACTCCCCTATATTAGATTTATCTGCCCCCGAGATTAAGGATTTGGTTTACACCAAAACTAATATTGGGGGTTGGTTTTTCGATGCATATCTTAAAATGGACCATACAAGCAGGTTAACGATTACGGATCATCCCGTTCAAACTGGCGCTGCAATAACGGATCATGCCTTTCTGCAGCCCCGAGAATTATCAATGGACGTAGCGATGAGCGACGTCAACGAAAGTACTGTACCTGGTCAATTTAGTGGTGGATATTCTCGTTCCGTCCAAGCGTTCTACGTTTTAAAAGAGCTGCAGCAACTCCGGGTTCCGATTCAAGTCCATACGCGTTTAGGCTTGTACCCAAACATGCTTATCGAGGTATTGACCGCACCAGACGATTATACAACGTTTGAGGGAATGCGCTGTTCCGTTACGTTCCGTGAGATCCTCGTAGCTCAAGTGACAACCGTTCAAATAAGTGCTAGACCCGAGGTGACAGACAACTCAAGGAGAGGAAATCCGGAGCCAGTCACGCCGAATCAAAGCATTTTGAAACAAATGTCTGGTCTACTGCTGGGCAATTAGGAGGAACATATGGCTACTAAAATTATTCCTCTTGCATCGGGAGCTAATCAAAGTTTTTCTTGTACGCTTCCGGTAGATGCTAAAAATATAACGTTAGCTTTTACCTTCACATGGAACGGAATCGGCGAGTATTGGTTCATGTCGATTGCCGATGTAAAGACGAAAGAATTGTTACTGGATGCGGTACCGCTTGTAACTGGGCTCTTTCCAGCTGCTGATCTTCTCGGGCAATATACATACCTGGGTATTGGTAGCGCAGCGATCGTTCCGATCAGCTCGCTTACTTCAGGAATACCCGAGGGAACTAATCTCGGAAGTGACTATGTACTGGTTTGGACGGATACGGTGAGGTGAGAAAATGGCGACCAATTGGAAAAACTTAGCGACAGCTGAAGCGCAGGCTCAAGGAGCAGATATTAACATCGTCCTTGCCACTGTGGAGGCCGAGACTAACGGAACTAATATATTGGGTGATGGTGGCAACGCGTTGGGGTATGGGCAGGTATGGCCGAAGTGGCATGAGGATTCATTCCTGTATGCAGCCAACAAATTAAGGCTTGAGTTACCAGATTCACTGGAAGGCATGCAACAACTAACGCTAAGCAATGACGCATTCTCCATGTGTGTAGCTGTGCGTGTCATCAGTCGGGTGTGGAAATCAGCAGGGAAAGACTTCCGGAAGTTCACGCTTTCTTACGTAGGTCCTGCCATTCCAGATAGCGATTACCAAAGACGTTACCGCGTATGGCTAAAGTATCAAGGTGATTCAAGTAGCGGAGCAGGTGCTACTACCCCGACGCTAACAACTCCACAGTTTAACATCAATGTTCCAGCAACCAATTTTGGTGTTGTTGCAAATTCCCAAGCGCTTGGGAATATTCTGTATGGTAGGCGATATCGGGTTTTAGTCAGTCGACCTGATGGGGTCGCGCTTGATGTTTCGCAGCTCCGCTGCACGTTCAAGATTCAGAAGACAATCCTGCAGCAGCCTAATTTTTCCGAGATTGTATTGTACAACTTGGCTCCTGATACGGAGAACAGTATCATACAAGAAGGTAATCGAATTGTCATAGAGGCAGGTTATGAAGGCGATCAATATGGTTTGATCTTCGATGGCGATATCATCCAACCGGTCCGTGACAAAGAGGATGGTGTAACCTATCGGCTAACTTTATACTCTCTTGACGGTGACCGCTTCATGAATCAAGGCTTTGTTGGGTTCTCCGTTCTCAAGGGGCAATCGTCCCGCAGCCTTGTTGAAAATGTGGTGAGTCAGGCTAAGATACCCACACTGCTAGGTAGCATATCAAGTGAATTCAGTTCGCAGGAGCTAAGCCGCGGTAAGGTTGTATTCGGACTTGCAAAGGATTATTTGAGGCAACTTGCACAATCGCAAGATGCTTCTTTTTATGTGGAGGACGGTAAGGTCAACATTGTACGAATGTCGGACTTACCCGAAGGAGAGATCACTGAGCTTTCGCCTGCATCGGGGTTGATCGGGATGCCTGCACAGAATGATCAAGGTGTTACTTTTAAGTGCTTACTTAATCCTCGAATTAAAATTAACACACTGGTTCACATCAATAACAGTCTGATTAGGGCGCAGACGTTCCAACAGGGTCAGCCCATTCGAAATCTAGATGGTGACGGAATATACCGCGTGATCGGTGTTACCTACACAGGCGATACTCGGGGCGATGCTTGGGAGTGCGAATGTCAAACGGTATCTCAGGCAGGTATTCTTCCAGGAATGATATCAGCAGCCTCAGCAAATCCCATGTAGAAAGGAGGCAGTAATAGTGGGAATAACCATCAGTGAACGCATAGTAGATCCGAGTAATAAAGAAGAATTTTACCGACGAATGCTAGATAATTTCTCGAACAATTTACGTGTATCGGCACCGGGAATCATTCAAGATTTTGACCCCATCACACAAACTGTAAGCGTACAGGTAGCTCTCCGAGAAAAGATCATTGACGCGGACTTAATGCAGCACTGGATTGAGATCCCGATGCTGTTGGATGTACCTATCGTTATTCCGCGAGCCGGTGGGTATGCTCTCACGCTTCCCATTGCTGCAGGTGATGAGTGTTTGGTTATCTTCTCCGATATGTGCATCGATGCTTGGTTTAGTAGTGGAGGCGTGCAAAATCAAATCGAGAAACGTCGGCATGACTTATCCGATGGATTTGCAGTAATAGGCGTCTGGAGCCAACCGAATAAGATCCCGAATTACTCCTCGACAGCTGCACAGCTGAGGACGAACGAAGGAACCGTATATATCAGCTTAAGTAACAACGAAATTAACATCGTGGCACCGATCGTTAAAATTAACGGGACACCCTTTGTGTGATCTAGGAGGGATATGAGTGAAATATCGAGCTCTGGACACAAACGGAGATTACAGTTTTGGTAAGAGTCAGCAAAACTTTATATCGGGTGTATCAGCCGTCGCTCAAGCCCTTAAAACTAATTTACTGCTTCTTCAAGGTGAATGGTGGGAAAGCATCGATAAAGGATTGCCGTTATTTCAAAACATTCTTGGACAACCCGGAACACCTGCTAACGTACAAGCAACCGATCTACTAGTCAAAGAGGCCATAGCAAATACACCAGGGGTGACCATTATTAAAAATTTCAAAAGCATTTACGAAAATCGAACCTATTCTTTATCTTGCACAGTAAATACGCAGAATGGGAACTCGATTCAAGTCACCGTCACCGATTTAGGAGGAAATACCGCTTTAACATTCAGTGAATAACGAAAGGGGGATTGATAGCATGGGATTTACCTTTCCTACTGATGCTAGACAAAAAGCGGGGGCTGTAAAGGTAACCGCCGACGGAAACAATTTCTATATACCAACGGTGATTTTTTCCTCGGACGGTATCACACCCATCAGTATATCGAATCCAATCGCAATGAAAAACGCCAGTGTAAACAATGAGCACGTAGCGAACACCCCTATTGCATGGGACGGTTTAAAATTGTTTGATTTTGTTAATGTGCCTGCGACGTTATCATCAGGACTTTTCATTAAGATTGATAATAACGGTCAGTTTAGAGATTTGACCGTCACATTTGAACTAGAAGTAGCATCCGGTGTCTGGATGCAGTGGTATGACGCATATGGTATTGAATATTCGTTCAATGCCTCCGGGAATTCGCGTCGCGTATACGGGGGCATTCCTCCTTTTGCAAAGTACATCCGCGGAAGGCTAAAGCTGAAAGCCGCCGCAGCTCCGATCAATGGTACGCAAACAATCGTCCAGGTACAGGAGGTGATATAACATGCTCGGCGGATTTGGAATGAAGGCAGGTCGCGGCGCAGGTTCAGGATACATGGTCGACGTGAAACGAGATTACGGTGCAAAAGGAATTGGATCGGAAGACGATTTTCCAGCGTTCGACAAGGCTATACGTGATATGGACGCTCGCGGTGGCGGGACGGTTATCGTTCCCCCAGGATCATATGTATTGTCCCAAGCACTCGGGGATACGACTAAGTATTTAAAGCATGTGACCGTCACGGGAATTGCGCAGCGTGGTGTACACTATTCTTTTGGCGACGGTGCACTCGACCCATACGGCAATCCGTGGATTGGCGCTGCCTACATCCGATGCTCGAACAATACCTCTGTGCTGACTGGTATGTGGGAGAACTGTTTGTTTCAGCATTTGTGTATGGATGCAGACATGCGTGGAAGCTCCTGCATTAAAGCGCATTTTTCAAAGTCACAGCTCAGAGACTGCGAATTTGTTGGCTGGTCAGGAGTCGGCATTTGGATGAACGACGGTGAATTCACAGACGACCTTGGATTTTTGAACAGAATTGAAAACTGTAATATTTCAGATACCGGTGAAGAGGTTGGCGTTGGTCTGCAACTGGAATATCGGTTTATCGACAGTTGGATTATTAACAACAACATCGAAGCGCCGGGGACTGATATCGTAATTAAATCTGGTGGGCCCTTCAGGATTATCGGCAACCATCTAAATGGCAACCGATCACCGCTCCATAATATCCTATTCGACGGGGGCGTGAGAGAGTGTCTGATTGCAAATAACATTCTGGAAGGAGCGAAAGATGAAGCAATAAAATATGTGGCTCCAGGATGGCTTGGAAATCCGGAACGGGCATCTATCCTAGTAACGGGGAACATCATAAGACAAGCTACGCAAAACGGCGGTAAGCCTATATTTAAATTTGATGCTTCCTCAACTCATCCTGAATTTTTTGCGGAAGGATTGACAATCACAGGCAATACAATTAGTACAGATTACAATCCAACAAACGCTATCGAGATCAACAATTTTAAGGATATCTCCCTTGTCGGTAACTATTGGAGGCATGGACACGATGCGGCTCTTGCTCCGGTAAAAACGATCAATTGTACAGGGGTCGAAGTGCTGGGGAACCATGGAGACAATAGTATTGATAGCGGGCTATAAAAAGAGAGGGAGGTGACTTTCTATATGACCTATTTCGCTCCATTTATCGATTCTTCCGGCTTTCACATGCCGTCTTACTCCAATATTCGGAATCAACTCATCGCCGATGCCAAGGCGATTTTTGGACAAGACATTTATCTCGGAGTCGATAGCCAGGATTACCAATGGATTTCGGCAGTTGCAAACATTATTTACGATTCGTTTTTAGCAAGTCAGGCTGTTTACAATAGTAGAGGCCCTTCTACAGCGATCGGAAGTTCGTTGGATATCATTGTTAAGCTGAATGGGATTAAGCGGTTACCAGCGGTCTACTCAACATGCTATGTTACGCTTGCTGGTACTCCTGGCACTACGATAACTAATGGCATTGTAGGTGATTTAAATAGTAATAATTGGACTTTGACTAGTCCCGTCACTCTTGATTCATCCGGTCAAGCGACGGCACTTGCCACTTGCCAAACGACAGGACCTATCGTTGCCAACATAGCCGATCTCAATAAAATTGTGACCCCTACTTACGGATGGACTACGGTGACGAACGATGCGGCTGCATTGGTTGGTTCAAGCTCCGAAACGGATTCACAACTCCGATCACGGCAGGCTATTAGCACGGCCCAACCGAGCAGGACCGTGCTAGAAGGGGTCAAGGGAGCCATTTCTGCCGTGAGCGGTGTGATGCGATTCGTTGTGCACGAAAATGATACGAATGCTGAAGACGCCAACGGATTACCGCCTCATTCTATAACGGTTGTTGTCGAAGGTGGAGAGGACGCAGATGTTGCACGGGCAATGTTCAACAAAAAAGGGCCGGGAGTCTATACAAATGGGACGACATCTGTGTCAATTACTGACGCCTATGAAAACGCCGTTACAATCCGGTTTTACCGTCCGACTTATGTTGACATCGACGTCGTTGTAAATGTCAAGAAACTTGCGGGGTACACGAGTCAAACCACGGATGCGATCAAAAGTGCTCTCGCAGCGTATGCTGACAGCCTCTTAATTGGTGACGACCTTCTCATTTCCAGCCTTTGGGGCGCTACGTTGTCTGCGAATCAGGTGCCAACGAAACCTTTGTTTTCGATCACGGGATTGACAGTTGCACGGCATGGGCAGGCTCAAGGAACGACAGATATCATCACGGCGTTTGACGAAGTGACTCGGGGCAACGTCGCTTCTATCACTGTCAATGAAATCTAGAGGGGGGTACAGGTGTCCATTGATGACTATTTAGGTCTCATTACATCCCAACACAAGGTGCAGCCGAAATTCAAAGCTTGGCTTTCTTCGGCGCTTTCGATTGTTAACGATAACTTCGCAATGACAGTAGGTATACCGTCTAGTTTTGACATCGACACAGCTGTTGGTAACCAACTTGATGTATTGGGTATCATTGTCGGAAGGAACAGGACGCTAAATTTTCAGCCTGCAGGAGGGAGCTCTCCCGTTCTGGATGATGAGAATTACAGGCTGGCGTTAAAAGCAAAAATTGCACAGAATCAATGGGACGGTACGATTCCGCAGGTGTATGAAATTTGGAACAGCCTTTTTCCTGATGTCAACTTGATTGTAATCGATAATCAAGATATGACGATGAGTGCGCTGGTAGATGGTCAACTTGATCCAATAGCTACCGAATTAGTTGCCGCACGGTATATCATTCCGAAACCAGCTGGAGTAGAGGTAACAATCATCGATGTGAGCAATGTCTTCAGCACACCTTATTTAGGTATGGTGGTAAGTGGAATTGAATTCATCACAGTAACAACAATTGTTCCATGAGGAGGTGGGGTTTACGGCTATTTATGGAAATATGGTATTAACACAATTAGGACTTGCCTTATATTCAAAAGCTCAAACGGGAGTTCAACTGAATTTCACAAGAATGCAAATTGGATCGGGGCAGTTGGCACTCGGGCAAGACCCGATGATGCTTGCTGCCTTGATTACCCCAGTATCATTTTTTTCTATTATTTCAGCATCAAGTAGTGGAAATTTGTCTCGAGTGAAGGGGATCTTTGAGAATTCCGGCGTTGTTGTTGGTACCTATTCGTGCGAGTTAGGGTTGTTTGCTACAGATCCGACTTTAGGTGAAATTCTGTATGCATACGCAAATGCAGGATCACAAGGAGATACCATCCCTCCCATATCAGCTGGCCCATTTTCAAAGCATTATCAAATTAATACAGCCATAGGTAATGCATCAAGCATATCGGCAACGATTCCGGCAGAAACCTACATCCCTATTTCGGAGAAGGGGGTTGCTGGCGGTGTATCTCCCCTGGATGCAAGTGCGAAGATTCCAGCGTCAAATTTACCGCAAATTGATCATTCGGCATTGCTGAACAAAGGAAGTTACACCCACGCACAGATTGACTCCCATATCGGGGCAACCGCCGCACACGGATCCACATCTGCAGCAACGCCAAGTACGATCATGCAACGTGATGTCAATGGTCAGGCTAGTATAGGTACGCCTACCTCCGCAACACACATTGCACGGAAGCAAGACGTTGATGCAGTTTCAAACGCAGCACAAGCGGCACAGACAACAGCAAACGCTGCTCTACCAGCTACGTCTTACACCGCATCAGATGTCTTAGCCAAATTGAAAACAGTTGACGGCGCAGGCAGCGGACTTGACACAGATGTAGTAAGAGGGGTAAACATCTTCCTTCAAAATCAATCCGATCCTGTAAATTCCGTTGGTCTTTCTCAGCAGCTACAATGGAGAGCATTCGGGACTGGTCACACAATTTTCGATGCATCAAACGGGCAGGCTCCAAATGGGGCTGTGATTAATAATTCCAATTCTTCTTCTGCTTGGCAAGCGAGCTATCCAACTTTAATGGGTTGGAATGGTTCAGGTAGTTATGGTGTTAGAGTTGATAGCGCAAGAAATGCAGATACAGCAAACGGTGTTCTTATCAGACTTAATTCAGGGATATTAGAATTTTGGGACGGGAGCACATGGAAGGCGGTAGGTGGAGTGAAAAGCGTTCAACGAGGAAGGGTGGCCGCTAGAGTCGGTACAACAAACATCACAGTGTCATCGGTTAATATGTCTAAATCGCATCTGACTTTCCCTAACGTATATAATTCATCTTCTACGGGCGGTTATTTTGCTGTTTCTATGGATGCATCGTTAACATCACCGACAAATATTGCGATTGTTAATGATGGTGCGGTTGGACTAACCGTTTCTTGGGAATTGGTTGAGTTTTAATCATAAGATGCACACAACTTTACTATGAAATAATAGAGTCAAATAAAAAGGAGATTATCAAATGCCATTTTACGCACAAATACAAAATGGAAAAGTAATTGCCATAAGCGAAGGCCCATCCGAGATGGTGCTACTGGAAAGCAACGACAACAAATTACTTGGAACGTCTTATATCGGATTGAGCCAACCGTTTGGAGATGCCACTAGCTTTTCTGGTTTAAAAGCTACCTTAACGGCGGATAAGACAGAATTTGCAGCTGATGGTGTGGATGTCGTGACTATCAGCGTTGCAATAAAAAACTGGAAAGGAGAAGACGTCGAGGAGTTTGCTGGCATGATTAAAATAAACGTTAATGGCTCCAGGAAAGATTTAACAGTTACTGCAGGGCAAGCGACTTACGTGTACAAAACAACAACGATTGGCAAAAAAAACATTTCCACGCAGGACGCGGATGGTTACCCATACATCTTACATGGTGCCGTTTCGGTTGAGGCGTATGGGGATTTAGAAGAACTGTAAGATGTACAGCCCCGAGGCTATCGGGGCTATTTTTATACACGGAAAGGGGGCTGGATCATATGCCACATGATGATGAAACAGGAGAAATCCTACAGCGATTAACGCGAGTAGAAACCAAGCTTGACCTAATGATCAATGCTCGAGATATCGCAAATGAAGCATTACAGTCAACCAAGGCTGCACATAAACGATTAGATACATTGGAAGAGAATCAAACATGGCTCTGGAGGACTGCTATTGCCGCCCTTATTGTCGGTGGTATTGGGTTGTTATGGAAAGGAGTGGGTCACTAATGGAAGGCCAATTTTTCACATGGGAAGCTCTTTCCGCTATGGGAGGAGCTTCTTTGCTTACGTTTTTCATTGTTCAGTATACAAAGGTTCTCGTTGATCGTTACGTAAACTTACCAACGGATGTATACGCGGTGTTTGTTGCTTACTTTGTGCTTCTGTTCACTCAAATGGCACTAGGGGCTAGTTGGATGGATTGGAGGATTTATTTGCTAAATTTTGCTAATGCCTTTTTAGTAGCAGCGGCTTCGGCACAGATTCAGAACAAATCTGTTAAACCACCTGGACAATTGCAAGATTCGAGCAGGTCCAATTCAGCATAAACTATTAAAAATGGAGTTGGTAGCTGTGAAAGCAAACGATTTTATAGCAATACTTGCACCCATGGCTGTGACTGAGCAAAAGCGCACTGGTGTTTTAGCTAGTATCACGATTGCTCAGGGAGCATTAGAAAGCGGATGGGGTGCAGCTGCACCTGGTAATAACCTGTTTGGAATTAAAGGTACGGGGCAGGAATTTCTTACACAAGAGTATGTCAACGGAGCATTCGTACAAGTTATGGATGGTTTTCGCGTTTATTCTAATTGGGAAGGTAGCATAATCGATCATAGCAATTTTCTTATAGAAAACAGTCGTTACACCAAGGCTGGATTCTTTGACTGCTGCAAAGAGTTGGACTATGTAGGAGCTGCACAAGCGCTTCAAGCGGCTGGTTATGCAACGGATCCGAATTATGCCATGAAGCTGATTTCGATTATCGAGGGCAATGGGTTGGATCAATACGATTTTTTAAAAGAGTCCAAATTAGAGGAGGATGAAGATAACATGCCGATGAAACTGGAACAATGGCAATGGGAAATGCTTTATGAAGTGATGGGTAAGGCGTATAATGCGGACCAGCTCAATTGGAACTGGATGCAGAAGATCGTGGACAAGACGCTAACAGCTTCTGAGCTGGCATTCCTGAATACAGTACTGGATGGCAGAATAGATAGAGGCATACAAGTATAGGTCGTAAATATTCCTTAAGAAAGTTCCTAAAGAATCTAGTATTATCCCATGACCCCGCTAGATCATCACTAGCGGGGCTTTTTGCTTTGTGGTGAAGGGATAGGACCCATTCGCCCATCAATTTTTAATTATTCGTTAACTCTCCTTGCTGTCATCCTCCGATGGTCGTGTAAAAGCAATACCTCTCTTAACCAATTCTTTTTCTAGCAATGTAATAAATGCCTGTTCAAGTTGAAGCTCTAGAGCTCTTTTGTAGGATGCAAGTAATTCTTTATCGTTAAGAATCAAACTATCAATCCCCTTATAGCGAATGGCATCCTACCCCATCACCTATAGGTATTATGAACTAAATGGAATATTATGGGAGTGTAAAAAGAGATCTCAAACACAAAAATTACAATAAATGGGTTTAAATGTTTAGACATACCATGTAAATATTTGTATTCTACTAATTGTGTTTATACATAAAAATGTAAATTGAGGGAGAGATTTGTTTGAAGCGTTTTAAATTGTTAATAATGGTAGTTTTGATGATGATTATGGCACTGTCGATAGTTGTGCCAGCATTTGCAGCGGGGGATAGTTGGGCAACAAAAGGAAATATGCCAACAGGAAAAACTGGTATGGCTTCAGCGGTAGTAAATAATAAAATTTACATTTTTGGTGGTTTAACTATGTCTTCAAGTATTTTGAATACAGTGGATGCTTATGACCCCACAACAGATATTTGGAGTACAAAAAGCAACATGCCCTCTGCTGCAAAATTTGCTGGGGCAGCAACTGGTAGTGGGAAAATATATGTAATTGGCGGACTAGACGGAAATGTTAAGTTGAAAAAAGTGCAGGTCTACGATCCATCAGCTAATTCTTGGACTACAAAAACAGAAATGCCTACTGAAAGGTATAGTTTGGGTGTTGTTGAATTAAATGGAATTATTTATGCTATTGGAGGCTTAAACGACAACAATTATAGTAAGAAACTTGAAGCATATGATCCGCTAACGGATACATGGAGTACAAAAGCAGATTTACTAAGGGGTGGATCTAATCTATCAGCAATTTCCTACGCTGGAAAAATATATGTTTTTGGTGGTAATAATACTTCTACCATGACACAAGTATATGACCCTTCTAGCAATATATGGACTGAAAAATCGAATCTATTAACAGCATTAGCTGGAGCTGGAGTGGCTACGATTAATGATAAAATATATTTGATTGGAGGTTCACAACCTACTTTGAATAATCGTGTTCAAGAGTATGATCCTGCAAATGATTCTTGGAAATATAAAACCAATATTACTACAGGTAGATATGATCTTGCAGTGAATGTGGTAAATGGGAAGATTTATGCAATTGGAGGATTTAGTGACTCCACAAGTCAAGTCATTAATAAAGTAGAAGAGTACACCCCAGAAGTTAATTTACCATCTGCTCCAATCAATCTCATTGCATCGGCAGGAAATACTATCATAAATTTATCATGGACGGTAGCAACAAACACAAATAGCTACAACGTAAAACGATCCACAATTGCAGGAGGACCTTATAACACAATTGCCAGCAATGTTTATGGTATATCATACACTGATACTACTGTTACAAATGGCAACACATACTATTACATTGTTACGGCGACTAATACAGCAGGAGAAAGCGAAAATTCAAACGAAGCATCGGCAACACCTCAAGGAACGGTAACGCCTCCTTCATCAAATAAAGCATTGCTCGTAATCACTTTAGTAAGCGGGCTTGAGAAAGAATATGACCTTCCGATGAGTGAAGTAAATAACTTCATTTCCTGGTACAACGGCCGCGCTGCCGGTACAGGATCGGAAGTATATACGATCAGCAAATCATTTAACAGAGCTAACTTCTTGACCAGAAAAGACTATATTGCCTTTGATAAGATTGAGACGTTTGAAGTTAACGAGTATACGCCAGCTCCATAAAGAATTATTCAGAAAAGCCCTCTTTCCTAAATTGGATTGAGGGCTTCTGACTACCTTGATGAATTGGTTTCGTTAATAATGTCTTTAGTCGCTAGTAAAAAATAGTTTTCCTGATTTTTATCTATAACGATGACTCGTCCATCGACATCATAATCCATATCCACTAAATCGTTAGTATTCAGTATTTTCAGTTCATGCGTTTTCAGATGAATGACATGGTATAGCATAACCTCACGCCCTTTCACTTCAATAATAAATGAAATTTAAATAAACCATATAAATGTAACTCTTGATAATCTACTTATTTTCCTATTTGTAAATAGATTCTATATGATAGAATACAAGTAAAACTTCAAAGGGGTGTAGAGCCATGATTGAACGGTATCAATTATTGAATGAACCAGGTCGAACTATATGCATTTTTGAGAAGAACGGAAAATATTTCGGGCACATCCTGAAGGATAGAACGGACAAGGCTCCGGCTAAACTTGTATTCGAAACTCAGAAGTACGATAGTCTTGATGCGCTGAAATCGGAATACCCGGCGAAGGACGAAAAATCATAACAAGAAATCCACAAACACTGGCGACCTGAGCAGCCCTGCTTTCGTCCAATTTCTTATTTTAACCTTCGCTCTTAATCGTGGCTCTAAATGAACGTAGTCACGGTCCTCGACTTCCAATAGCCGATCTTTGATGCTATAGAAAGCCATCTTATGACGTGGTGTCACGCCAAGTTCGATTACACCGACAGGGCGGAACTTACCATTTTTCTCTGGAACCGCCGCCAACCATCCGAAGTCACCTTTACGATAACCAGTAATCACAACATCAACATAGGTCCAGTTAATAATCTTTTGCCATGCACTCGACCTGTTACTTACGTAAATCGAATTGGCGCGCTTAGCTACGATTCCCTCCATTTTCAGAGCTTCGATTTTGCTATACAACTGTTCTCCTTCTGCCTCAACCGATGGTATCAGAGCAATATTTGCGTTACCGAAGTCTAACGTTGCTAATAACTCCTTACGCTTATGTAACGGATAGCCGCGCAAATCTTCGCCTTTATAATGAAGAATATCGAATACAACATAATTGACCGGTCGGGAGTGAGCTGCGTTTTGTACCTTATCCGGCTTGCGCAGAGAGAAGCGCTCCATTATCGATTCAAAATCAACGCGGCCGGATTCATCTGTAGCCGCTACTTCTCCGTCTAAAATAACGTCATCGAGTGCTATCTTGTTAAGCTCAGGATACTGATGTGTACAATCGTTGTTGTGGCGTGTATATAAGTGGGTTTCACCATTGATCCGCGATAATAAAAGTCGGTGTCCATCGATCTTAGGCTCAAATATGTAGTCAGCGTGGTTGAACGGGGCTGGAGTGGTTTCAAGTAACATTGGTGCAATAAACACGGATAAATCACCTCTACAGTAATTATAACGGATGAGTAGACGTAGAAGCTGCGGGAAGTATTGGTAACACAAATACAAAAAGACTTACATGTTACTCTCGGAGGAATAAGAGTGATGTAAGTCTTTTTGTTTATTTATC
>NZ_WHOD01000070.1 GCF_013141765.1 Paenibacillus foliorum | reverse complement strand
ATTTGAAGAACTGTACTACCAAAGCGTTTTGTAAATTCTCTTAGTAGGTGTCTACTTTCTTGACAGAGGTCCATACGATCCTTTATTTGCATCAAATTGTAGCATTTCCTTAGGTTAGAGGCGAAATAAGGCATCGTAGTTCCGGGGAAACATAAATTCGATGGGATTCATGATGATTAGCGGATTGACGTTCCTTAAGACAACCGAGTGGGAATCATCCTTATCTACCTGAATATGTTATGCAAACAATCTATTCATAGTTTGTTTAAACTCATTCATACAGGTCGGAGGAGTCATACCTTGACGTACCGATTCGGGTAGCGATTGCCAGATTTCGAGCAGCATGGGAAGCTCCAGGCCGATGGATTTGAGCTTGTCTTCATCCTTAAAGACCTCATTTGGTGTGCCTTCCATTAGGCACTGTCCTTGATCCATAACGAGTATGTGCTCAGCCCAGGTATAAGCAAGATTCATATCGTGCGTTGCCATAACAACAGTAACGCCGCTTTCATGAACCCGGTCAAGCTGAGCTATTAATTGCTGCTCGGAAATACGATCCAAATAAGCTGTCGGCTCATCCAGCATCAGCAGCTCAGGCTCCAACACCAGCACCCCTGCGAGAGCTACTCTTTTTTTCTGACCCAGACTCAGGTGGTGAATAGGGGTATCTGCCAAATTTGTAAGTCCCATTGCTTCAAGAATGCTCTGTGTGCGACCGCTTATCTCAGTCTCTGGCACCCTGGCATTACGCAGGCCATAGGAAACATCCTCCTGAGGCGTATTCAAGATCAACTGCTGCTCAGGGTCTTGAAATACAAGGCCAATGCGCTGTCGAAGCTGCTGCAAATCCTTGGAATGATAGGATATAGCATGGTCTTTCCATATCATTTGGCCTGCTGCAGGACGATGTATGCCTATGGCATGAAGAAAAAACGTTGATTTTCCTGATCCGTTATGTCCGCAAATAGCAGTCTTCTTTCCCAGTGGGATTCTCATATTTAATCCATGGAGAGCGGCAGTCTTGGCGCCAGGATAGGTATAGCTTACATCTAGCGCTTCCAAAATTGAGTTCATTAGATTTCCCTCCAGCGAAGCAATAATTCAAGCAGTACTAAGATCAATATCCCGGTACAGCTCTCCCATAGATAGCGTGACGGAATTGGCTTACCCTGATAGGGAGCCATATGAATTTCATCGATAAAGCCTCTGGTTATCAAGCCATATGAAACACCTTTATAGCGCTGCATCGACTTGGCGAACAATCGCACAATTAGGATGGCTGTATCGTTAAGCCTGTTTTTAAATCCGGTTTGTCCACCGCGTGATTTTTGGGCTGTGTACATATCAAGGGCTATACTCTCCAGCAAAAATAAAAAGCGATACATGATCAGCATCATTTCCAACACTAATGCGGGTACTCGCAGCCGTTTCATAACTTGAAACAGCTCAGAAATCGGGGTAGTCAGCATAATAAAAGTCATACATGACAAACAGGCTATTATTCGCGTGAGTAAAGTAATGGCTGTAAGCATTCCGTTGTCAGTCAGAAAGGCTGTCCAATGAAAGACTGTAAATAATAGGGTGCTTGAATAGGCTAAGGTCGACAGCTCACTTGATCGTTGGAACTCGATAAGGAGGGCTGGAAGACTGGCAGCATAGAACAAACAAGGGGCACCAATGAGTCTTAAATAATAGAGGGCTGGTATTTGGGCATAGCTGACTGTCCATATAAGCAGCCAAAGACTTATAAAAAGCTGTATAACTGGATGGGACATGTAAGACATAAGAAATAGGACGGCTGCGAATCCAATTTTCCACATGGGAGAAACAGTCCGCAGCTTGTTAGTGTATGAGAGCGAATCGATTAGTGTAATCATTGTGTTTTTGTTTTGGAGGCTCTTCCTTTAAATAACCCGATTACATAGCCTATGAAGCCTGCCCCAAGTGCCGCTTGTAAGGCGAACAGCATGCTTTCAGTTTCCGCTGGAGGCTCCACTAAGGGGGTAAACCAAGGCTCGTAGGAAGGAGAAAGCGTTGCAATCATTTCCTCCGCAGCCCCGTCTGCACCTCCAAATTCTCCATTGACGAGTAAAAGAGGGAGAGCTGCTAACAGTACAACTGCGCTTATAATCAAAGCATTTTTAGTGCCTGTTTTCATGATTTTTGAACTCCTTTCATTTTGCGCTGAAGCAGAGATAGTTCCTCAGAGCTGTAGGCTTGCAGCCAGTTCCAGATCAAGATGGTGAGCAGGCCTTCGCTGATCGCAAGCGGAACCTGTGTAAAAGCAAAGATAGCCCCAAATTTGGCGAATGACGCGGCGATTCCACCTACCTCTGCCGGAAAGGCTAATGCGAGCTGAAGTGATGTAACTATGTAAGTCGATAGATCTGCAAGCGCCGCAGCCATAAAGATGGCAAGCCGTTGCTTTCCTGTACTTTTCATAATCCATCTATAGATACCATAACCAACCATAGGACCGGCAACAGCCATCGAAAATGCATTGGCTCCCAGAGTGGTCAAGCCGCCATGCGCCAGAAGCAGCGCCTGAAATAATAGAACGATAGAGCCCAACACACTCATAGGCAGTGGGCCGAACATGACAGCACCAAGACCGGTTCCTGTCGGATGAGAGCTGCTTCCCGTTACAGATGGTATTTTGAGCGCTGACAGAACGAAGGTGAAGGCTGCTGCCAATCCGAGCATAATTTTCAGCTCTGGTGTTTCCTTAGTGATTCTGGTTAAAGCCCGAAGCCCTAGTATGAAGAACGGAATAAATACCGCCCACCAGAAAATCGCCCAGCCTACCGGCAGGAATCCTTCCATAATGTGCATGGCATAGGCTGATTGGGGCTCATTAAATGTCAGGTACACAGTAAATCCCAATACTAAGAGCGAGGTGGTTAGTAGCTTTTTTGCTTTCATTGTCAAATCCTCCTGTTTCAAAAATAGTGAAAACCTAAAAAAACCAATCCTGTTGGAATTGGTTATGGGTACGTGCCAATAGACGACAGCATGAGTAATAAGCTGAATCCATGTTCGTACACCGCTCCTTTCCGCGAAGGCCTGTGGGTGTGCTAATCAGGTAGGTCTCCTGGCTCCCGGATCTTCATCGTTTCCCATCTTCCCCGATAAGCGTCTATCGAGTGATATATTGGAAAAAAACTTCCCGGTTACAGTGGCGGGACCGCTCGGGATTTGCACCCGATTCCCTGTTATCCTTTTTTTAATTCAAAGGCACCTGATTAGTAAATATGCGATTTTTTTAGCTGCAATCTAACTATATTCGATATAAAGAAGCTAATTCCTTTTTGTGACACAATTTTTTCGAAAAATAGCACAAAGTAGTGACTCCAATTTTCAAGTGTGTTACTATTTTAACTATTCGTGTTACTGGATGATTTTACTAGCAGCGAGAAACATCCAGGAGTTTGAGTAGATGCTGCAGATAAAAAGGGCTAGGGGTGGAATAGTGTGAGAAAAAGATTTGGATTTATTCTATTTATGAGTTTGGTTCTGGCCATGGTAATGAATGGTTGTTCAGCGAAACCAAAGGAAGGAGCATCCAGAGCTTCTAACGAACTAGTTTTGGCGGTTGGCGGTGAACCGGAAGCAGGCTTTGATCCGACAACAGGCTGGGGACGTTATGGCTCACCGCTTTTCCAGAGCACGCTGCTGAAGAGGGAGCATGACCTGAGCATTAAAAATGATCTTGCGACGAGCTATGAAGTCGGGAACGGTGGAATCGTGTGGACGGTCAATCTACGTAAAGATGCTAAGTTTACAGATGGTAAACCCTTAACGGCGGCAGATGTCCAATACACCTTCGAGACCGCCTCTAAGAGCGGATCTTCGATTGATTTGAGCTATATGAAGAATATCGAGACGGTTGATGAATATACGGTAAAATTTACTTTAAAGGAACCTAATTCGACCTTTATTCAAATGCTGGTTGCAACGGGAATCGTGCCCAAGCATGCCCATAGTAAGGAGTATGCTCAGAAACCGATCGGGTCAGGTCCCTATAAGCTTGTGCAGTGGGATAAAGGGCAGCAGGTGATAGTAGAAGCTAACCCTGAGTATTACGGGACTAAACCTGCGTTTAAGAAGCTGACCTTTTTGTTTCTGAGCGAGGATGCTGCTTATGCTGCGGCTAAAGCCGGTAAGGTTGATATATCTTATATCCCAGCAGCATTCAGTAACCAGCCTGTAGCCGGGATGCGACTGGAGACTGCTCATACGGTAGATAATCGCGGAATCATGTTCCCTTATGTAAAATCCGGCGCTAAAACAAAGGACGGCTATCCTATAGGTAATGATGTAACATCGCAATTATCGATCCGTAAAGCCATTAATATTGCTATCGACAGAAAAGCTCTTGTACAAGGAGTATTGGAAGGGCACGGTACTCCTGCATTTACAATCAATGATGGATTACCCTGGTTTAATCCGAAAGCCGTATTCACAGATGCCAATATAAAAGAAGGGCAGCAAATACTCGCCAATGACGGTTGGAAGGACAGCGACGGTGATGGCATTCTCGAAAAGGGCTCCATAAAGGCCGAATTCAATCTCCTGTATCCATCCAACGATGTTACCCGCCAATCTCTGGCGATTGCTGCTGCTGATATGATCAAACCCCTTGGGATTAATGTTAAGGTTGAAGGAAAGAGCTGGGATGAGCTTGATAAGCTTATGCATGCAAATGCAGTGCTTTTGGGCTGGGGGAGCCACGATCCGACAGAGGTATACAGTGTTTACAGCAGTAAATACAGCGGTATCGATTATTTGAATCCAGGCTATTACAACAATGCGACAGTAGAGAATTATATGAAACAAGCGCTGCTTGCTGTAAACGACAAGGATGCCAATGAATTCTGGAAAAAAGCTCAGTGGGATGGCAGTACAGGGTTAAGTGCACTCGGAGATGCGCCTTGGGCATGGCTTGTCAATATTGACCACTTATATTTGGTTAGAGATGGGTTAGATATCGGCAAACAACAGATTCATCCTCACGGACACGGTTGGCCTGTAACAAGCAATATCGAGGAATGGCGCATTAAGTAAAGTAGGGGGATATCGTGGATGCTTAACATCATGTTATATGGAATGCAGAAAATCTTGAAGCTGGTTCTCCTTCTGCTTGCAGTAAGCGCCGTCTCATTCGCGCTTGTTGAATTCTCGCCAATTGATCCCGTTCAAGCTTATGTGGGGGCGGATATGCTGAGGGTTAGCCCTGAGCAGCGCGAGGCAATAGCGGCACATTGGGGATTTGACCAACCTCCAGCTGAGCGTTACCTACGCTGGATCACTTCACTGATTGGCGGCGACTTCGGAATGTCTATGATATACCGAATTCCTGTACTTGAAGTTATTCAGGAGCGGTTTCTAAGCTCGGCCGCTTTGATGGGCACAGCATGGCTGCTATCCGGCATTATTGGCTTCAGTGTGGGTGTGGTTGCCGCAATGAAAAAGGATACATGGATAGATCGGTTAATTCAATGGTATTGTTACACGCTTGCCTCTACGCCTACCTTCTGGCTGGGGCTTGTTTTATTGCTCATTTTTGCTGTATGGCTGGGTTGGTTTCCCATTGGTCTGGGTGTTCCAGCAGGTGTATTGGCTCAAGATGTCACTTGGCAGGACCGGATGGTTCATATGTTTTTGCCTGCTCTTACCTTAAGCTTTACAGGTATTTCCACGATAGCGTTGCATACTCGACAAAAGCTGACATCCGTGCTGGACAGTGATTATATTTTGTTTGCGAGAGCCAGGGGTGAGAGTGGATTTACATTGTTCTGGAGACACGGCTTGCGCAATGTGGTAATGCCTGCGGTGACACTCCAGTTCACATCCTTCAGTGAACTGTTCGGAGGAGCCGTGCTGGCTGAACAGGTTTTCTCCTATCCTGGGATGGGACAAGCTACAGTGGAGGCGGGACTTCGGGGAGATGTACCGCTGCTGCTGGGAATCGTGCTATGCAGCGCTTTGTTTGTTTTTACAGGTAATTTACTGGCTGATCTTATATACCGAATGGTGGATCCGAGAATGCGGGAAGGAGATGCCCTGTGAGCAGAATAAACGAAATGACGAGAAGCGGCTCCATACAGCTGCCCAAGCTGCACCGGAGGCACAGAACCTGGCTGTCTGCACTTTTTACCGCTGTATTATTAGCAGCTGTATGGCTTGGAGCTACACTGCTTGGATCCGATAATCTATCCGTCAACCTGATATCCCGCAACTTGCCTCCTTCATTGACACATCCTTTCGGTACCGATTGGCTCGGGCGGGACATGCTAACGCGTACACTCAAAGGACTTGTCCTAAGTATCAAAACGGGAATGATAGCGGGAGCGGTGAGTGTCATTATAGCTGCCCTATTGGGACTGATGGCAGCTACTATGGGGAAGGTCGCCGACCGTCTTATTACCTGGCTAATCGATCTGTTTCTGAGCGTTCCTCATTTGGTTACTTTAATTCTGATCGCTTTTGTTATGGGCGGCGGAGCAGAGGGCGTAATAGTAGGTGTGGCTTTGACCCATTGGCCGAGCCTCTCCAGAGTGATTCGCGCGGAAGTGATGAACCTGCGAACCGCTGAGTATGTGCAGGTATCCAGGCGTTTAGGCAAATCCCGCTGGTGGATCGGAACGCGGCACATCCTACCGCATTTGCTACCACAGCTGCTGATCGGGCTGCTGCTCATTTTTCCGCATGCCATTTTGCACGAGGCTGGAGTTACCTTTATAGGGATGGGACTGTCACCGCATGAGCCTGCGATAGGGATTATCCTGTCGGAATCGATGCGTTATCTGTCTACCGGCATGTGGTGGTTAGCTTTGTTCCCCGGGTTATGCTTATTAATCATTGTGATTGCTTTTGGCCGGTTAGGTGAAAACCTTCGACTGCTTGCAGATCCGGGTAGAGCACATGAGTAGGTTGGATCATACAATCGTTGGAAAATAGCTATTTTCTGAGCGGTAGGTAGTTAGGGCATTGTTGCGGAAGCTAGTGTAGATCGTAGATTAACAAGAGTAAAGGAGGGGCTGATGTGTCCTTGCTTAAGGTTAACGGTTTATCTGTAGAATTTACTCAATATATAAGCCTTTTGCGCCAAAAGCGTCTTCAGGTTATTCATAACCTGGAGCTTTCTGTAGCTGCGGGTGAAGTAGTTGCGGTAATAGGCTCCAGCGGCTCGGGTAAAAGCATTCTGGCTCATGCGGTACTGGGTATTCTTCCTAGCAATGCGCATGTGTCCGGCAGTATCTATTTGGATGGGGAGGAGCTGACCCCAAGCAAACAGGTCAAGCTGCGGGGGAGCGAGATTGCTTTGGTTCCTCAATCGGTGCAGTACTTGGACCCTTTAATGCGTGTAGGTCAGCAGGTTAGATATGCTGTGAAGACAGAAGATCCTGTGAAGACCCAACGGGGTATTTTTAAGCGTTATGGATTAAAAGCCGAAGTGGAACGGATGTTTCCGTTTCAGCTGTCCGGCGGGATGGCAAGAAGAGTTCTCGTATCAACAGCTACGGTTAGTGGAGCGAGGCTCGTCATTGCCGATGAGCCGACGCCTGGCCTTGATGCTGCCTCAATCAAGGAAGCGCTTGGTCAGCTGCGCGAGCTCGCGGATCAAGGGTGCGCAGTAATGTTGATTACCCATGACATCGAATCGGCTCTTACCATAGCGGACCGGATTGCGGTGCTTTATGCAGGGACGACGGTTGAAATAGCTAGCGCAGAGGACTTCAGGGGGAATGGAGAGCAGCTGCGCCATCCCTATACAAAAGCCATGTGGAAGGCGCTTCCACATAATGATTTTGTTCCCATTCCCGGCTCACAGCCGTTAGCTGGGGCAATGCCAACAGGCTGCGCGTTTGCGCCGCGCTGTTCCTTAGCGACTAAGGCATGCACGGAAGGCTTGCCCGATGCGAGGGAGATCCGCGGCGGGATGGTGAGGTGCATCCATGCCTCTTGAAGGAAGTAAGCTTGGTTATCGCTATAATAAGAAGCAATGGTTATTTGAGAAGGTTGATATTCGAATAGAACCTGGCGAAATCGTGGGACTTGTTGGACCCAGCGGCTGCGGCAAGTCAACCTTAGGCCGGCTGCTGGCCGGCTATGATGAGCCTCTGCAGGGGGAAGTCACACTTGGCGGCGCCCCGCTGCCCCCAAGCGGTTATCATCCGGTGCAGATGGTGTTCCAGCACCCGGAGAAGGCGGTTAATCCCCGCTGGACGATGCGTAAGACGCTGCTGGAAGCGGGGGAGCCTGATCCGCAGCTTCTAGCCGCGCTAGGAATCGGTCCGGCTTGGCTGGACCGATGGCCTAATGAGCTGTCCGGCGGCGAGCTGCAGCGCTTTTGCATTGCCCGGGCGCTGGGACCGGGCACCCGTTACCTCATTGCTGATGAAATGACGGCAATGCTGGATGCTATAACGCAGGCGCAGCTATGGCAAGCTGTTCGAGACAGGGTGACTGAACGCCGATTAGGTGTACTGGTCATAAGTCACGAACGTCATCTGCTGCATAGATTGTGCAGCAGGCTGATCGAATTCTAATACTTACTAAGAATGAATGTCCTAATGCTGTCATAAATATGAGTAAGGCAAGTGTTGTACGCTATTATGATACGCTTCAACCTTTTAAATTACATTAAAGAGGTGATTCTATTATGAGTACTGAAAAGAACAAGCTTACAACCAGTTGGGGCGCTCCCGTTGGGGACAACCAAAACTCAATTACAGCAGGTCCTCGCGGTCCCATACTCATTCAAGATGTGCATTTATTAGAAAAGCTCGCCCATTTCAACAGAGAACGTGTTCCAGAACGAGTGGTTCATGCGAAAGGTGCAGGTGCTCACGGATATTTTGAAGTAACCAACGATTTATCTACATACACCAAGGCTAATTTCTTATCAGAAGTAGGCAAACGCACGCCAATGTTCATCCGATTCTCTACGGTTGCCGGTGAGCTTGGTTCTGCAGATACGGTGCGTGACCCGCGAGGATTTGCAGTGAAATTTTATACAGAAGAAGGAAATTATGATTTGGTAGGAAACAATACGCCCGTTTTCTTTATTCGTGATGCAATTAAATTCCCGGATTTCATTCATACACAGAAACGTCATCCTCAAACCCACTTGAAAAACCCGAATGCGGTGTGGGATTTCTGGTCCTTATCTCCTGAATCCTTGCATCAAGTTACGATTCTTATGTCCGATCGCGGCATTCCGGCGACACTCAGGCATATGCACGGCTTTGGGAGCCATACCTTCAAATGGGTGAATGCGGAAGGGCAGGGCGTTTGGGTAAAATATCATTTTAAAACCGAACAAGGGGTTCAAAACTTAGCTCCAGAGGTTGCTGCACAAATTGCTGGAACTAATGCGGACTATCACACGGAGGATCTCTTTAACGCAATTGAAAATGGCGATTTCCCCACGTGGAAGCTGTGCGTACAAATCATGCCTTTAGAAGACGCTAATACGTACCGGTTTGATCCATTCGATGTAACCAAGGTATGGTCTCAAAAGGACTATCCGTTAATTGAAGTAGGTCGAATGGTTCTAAATAGAAATCCAGAAAATTATTTTGCAGAGGTTGAACAGGCGACATTCTCTCCTGGAACTCTCGTTCCTGGTATCGATGTTTCCCCAGATAAAATGCTTCAGGGCAGATTGTTTGCTTATCATGACGCACATCGTTATCGTGTGGGGGCCAATCATCAGGATTTGCCAATTAATCGAGCTCAAAATGTGGTGAACAACTATCAACGCGATGGACAAATGCGTCATGACAACAATGGTGGAGGTTCAGTTTATTACGAGCCTAACAGCTATGGCGGACCGACGGAAACACCAGAGAATAAGCAAGCACCTTACGAAGTTTCGGGATTAGCAGATAGCGTGGCCTATGATCATAATGATCATTATACGCAAGCTGGAGATTTATACCGTCTGTTAAATGAAGATGAACGTGCGCGGCTGGTTCAAACTATTGTGGGAGCTATGGAGCCTGTGGAGAAGGATGAAATTAAGCTTAGACAAATCGGGCACTTTTATAAGGCAGATCCGGAGTATGGCCAACGCGTTGCGGAGGGTCTTGGTTTATCTGTACCTGAATGAATTGAATAGTAGGAGGCAGCTATCTATTTCTCATCCAAGATAGCTGCCTTTTTTTTAATTAGTATCATATTATATGAAAACGCAATCAATTAAAAAATGGATAAAACGAGGTGATGGTAGTGAGGACCCGTTTATTATCAGAGCAATTAATTAAAAAACGTTTCCCGCATTTAAGATATATAAGGGTTCATACTCATGGAAAAAATACAGCGACCATTTATGCGTGGAATGATGATTTGCAATTACCCCATAAGGAAATACGCAGCTTGAAATTATTTGCTTCCGATCATTTACATCCCTACGTCTGTTTTAAAGTAAAATCATATAATATGGTCCAAACCGATAGGGTTCCCCAAGTACATGAACTGCCGCATTCTGTAATACAAACAGCTATGAGCAGAAAACTAGATCAGGATGAAATAATGTCGTTAATAAATCGTTTATTTTCATTCGGCGAATTAACCTTTAATAGGTACGATTCGAGTAATGCAACCATATATTTTGATTTTCACTCGACCGTATCTGTAAATCAAGCAGATAAGGAGTTAATGTGCAATTATCTAAGTGAGTTGATTCCGTTAGGCTCAAGCTGTGAAGTGACTTATTATTAGTCTATCAACCCGCGATTTTGCGGGTTTTTGGTTTACTCGAATTAGGAGTTCTCATATCGTCTCATAGCTTTTGTAGCTGAATCCAGCATCCTCCTTTTTAAATGCTCGCCTTGAATAACCTTAACACGCTTACCGAGAAAACGAATCTTGGATAAAACATACTCACTTTCATTGTTAAGAAAGGTCAATCGAATAACATACTTATCTATAATGTCATCATAATCCACTTCTTTTTCGAAGCAGGAAAAAGCATACAGTATCCTCGACAACTCGCGATTGTATTCCTTTATTACCTCAATTGTTGCATGCTGCTTACGTTTATCTAGAAGATCCTCAATTTCAGATACAATCATACTAGCTCTTTCCTCAGAAACAGGCAATTCCGTCACGGAGACGAGCTTTTGCAGCTTTGTGCTCATCATAGCTCTGTGCCGCAAATGGTACCATAGTAGGTACCATTCTTTTTTTACGATAGAATACTCCAGCTTGTAAGGAAATCCGATTTCATTATAAATAGTGCGGCAATCTTTAATGCTGTAAGTCAATCGAACTCCGGTTTTATTCGTAATATAGCGTCGTAGCGAGCGGATGAGCGGATGATATACTTGTTTTTCTATACTACGAGCCTTCTCAATAAAAACCCCAGATATATTAAGCGAGGGTTCAGAATCTAGGATGGATTGAAGTTTGTCTAAAGTTATAGATGAGAAGGCATCGGAAGCAGATGGATGTTGCAGCATCGTTTTGAGCCAAGATCTCTCTTGAGAGGTAATCATGAAGGTACCGGAGTCCTCTAGCCGTGATATGATTTGATAATTAAATATTTTCTCAAACAGATTCATAATATTCTCTAAGCTCCTTCCACTCAGCCATCATTTCAGTTCGAAGAGAGTGAGGTTCTAGTACCTCACAACTGGACCCGAAACTTCTTATCCAAGGCTTTATCTCCGTTGTGCCATTGACCACAATCTCAAATATAAATGATTCCTGATCTTCTTCCTTAATCAGACCCCATTGTCCTTGAAGCAGAACCCTGTCTTTAATGAAGTCGGGCTGTGGCTCTTCCGGTTTAAAAAATCGGGCTTTCACTGTTACCGAACGTCCAGTATCAATTAACCAGCTATATTGTATTTTTCCCTCTAAATCATTCCATTTTTCTTCAAATAATTCATTGGGAACAACTGCATCTTCTTCGAGCTGCGTGATTCCTTCCATTCGGTACTTTTTGATTCCATGCCGGGAATCGAAGGCAAGAAGATACCATCTCCCATATTGGTGATCGTACACGATTTTAAGGGGAAGAGTTTTCTCCTGTTTACCTTCCAGTTCACGTTCGAACAAAGGATTCGTATTTTGGGATGTATAGCTTTGCGAATTTTTAGGCGAAAAATAAAGAAATTGCACTTTGCGACGGCTTTGAATGGCAGTCAGTAGAGTGAACAAGTGCGCTTCGTCCAAAATACGTGAGTAATAGTGATATTTATATAAGAAGGGCTCAGTAGATGCAGGCATGGACGAGGTTCGGCTCATGTACTTTTTTAATCCATCCCTCAGTAAATAGCCTTGTACAGAAGGTACCTGTGTGTTGGCCATAATGTCTACAAAGTCATATAAATCGATAAGTTCATCGTTGGTAAGCTCTTGAACTAAGTCATTATGTATACGGTAGCGGTAAGGACGTAGACCCGGCTCTTTACGGATAACGCCGACTTCTTCCAAATATTTAAGGTCCGATCGAATTGTTTTTTCATCAGGAAGTGCAGTTTCCGTAGAAAGTCCGTTACAGCAAACATCAAGGAGCTCCATGGCAGTGAGAGCTTTTTCATTCATAGCAGCAATAATAATCGAAATTCTTTGGGTTTCTGATTCTTTAAGGGACTTGGCTCGATAAAGGAACAGGAGCATAGGGTCGGTCGAATTATAGTAGCTGTAACGTAATGTCTCAGCAAATTCCTTCCCCTGGGTATCGGGTGTTTGTTGTATGATACTGACGATTGTTTTAAGACGACGAAGCGTTTTATCGAATGTATGGACGGAAATACCGAGTCGTTCTGCAAACTGTTGACGGCTGTATGCCCCACTTGTTAAGACAAGCATTCGCAAAAATTGAATTTCTTTATCAAAGCCTTCTTTGGCCAAATCCATCCCTCGCTCTTCATGTAACCTTTCTCCATTGTAACAGGAGGTGAATATGTAGAAAATGGTAAACTTTTTTGTTTGTCGTAATACTTTCGCCATGTTCGTTTCACCTCAAATAAGCGAAGATAGTAATCATAAGGCTTAACAAATGAATCGGAGGTTTCATGATGAACATTAAAGAAATCACTCACGGAAACAATCATTACGAAATGGAGCTGCAACACGGAAATCTTCATGTGTTTGCCAACTCGGATGTTTTTCAAACTTTTGAATCGAGAGTATATGAGATGGCGGATAACAATCTGCGAATCCCACGTAATGTTCATATGAGTTATACTCCTGACGCACATGTGGGCGTAGGAACTTGTATAGGGACAACGGCTGTTTGGAGTATGAAAGACGGGTTTGTTTCTCCATCTATCGTCGGTGTTGATATTGGCTGTGGAATGCGGGTACACACTACCTCACTGCACAAAAGGGATATCCAAGATAAGGAAGTACGAAGAGCTCTAATTAAAGCAATTGAAAAATATGTTCCCACTAACGAACGGACGAATACACATTATGCGGATATTGACATTATGTATGTTGTTCAAAATGGTTTGAAGGGATTGCCTGAAAGATATGTTCCTCATGAACAATGGCTGACGCACGTAGAGGAGTCCACGTTCAAGTTCGAACATCAGTATCTTGATAAGCTACCGGCCAAAATCCGTAAGTATGCTCACGGACAATTAGGGACACTTGGAGGCGGAAATCACTTCATTGAAATTCAATATTTGGAAATTGAGGAAGGACAGAAGGATTTAGCTGCAAAATGGGGTTTGTTTGACGGTCAGATTGTCGTAATGATTCACTCAGGATCCCGGGCATGGGGAGCTATGTTGGGTCAGGAGTACACGAAAGTGTTCAGAGGAGCTATGCAAAGTTGGGGCGTGGAAAATCCGGATCGCAATCTTATTTATGCACCTATTGCTAGCAATGAGGGGCAAACTTATTTAAACCTTATGTATTCCGCCTTAAACTTTGCGGTTAGCAACAGACATATGATTGCGTTCGGTGTTCGTGAAGCTTTTAAGGAAGTGTTTGGGGCTAATTTGGAAATGCCGGTGCTCTATGACCTAATGCATAACTATGCACTGAAGGAGTTTCATCGAAATCAACCGATGCTTGTTCACCGTAAGGGAGCAACTAGAGCATTGCCGCCGAGCCATTTTCTAAACACTGCTGTTTATAAGGAAACTGGGCATCCCGCATTAATACCAGGGTCGATGGGAACTTCATCCTACATTATGATTGGCAGAGAAGAAGGAATAAAAAACTTCTATTCTATATGTCATGGCGCAGGAAGGGCAAGATCCAGAAGAGCTACCAAAGAATTAGTTACCGTGGATCAATTCGAGCAATCCTTAAAGGTTGGTACGGATGATGAAATTTTGGTTAACCACCGTTCTCTGCAATCGATTCTGGATGAATGTCCACAAGCTTATAAGGATGTCGATCAGATCATAGACAGTGTGGTTGGGGCTTCGCTCGCGGATGTAGTGGCCAAATGCAAGCCTATGGCTGCAATAAAGGGAGTTTAATATATTGGTACGGGGTAACTAACTATGCTGATATACGTCAGTAGACGTTTTATCATAGATTTGGGTTTATGTACGGATGGCGTACCAAGGCTGGGATTTCAAAAATGTCCCGCAGTACTGGCACATACTATGTGCTTGTATGCTGTACGGTCCATTTCGGCATGAATTCACCAATGCAGGGGTTCGACTCCCCTATCGTGTGGAACGATTAGTGGTATAGCAACTCGACTTTCAATCGAGTGATTGTACAAATGATGATGGCCTTTAATTGGAATCCTCAGTGGCTTTATATGCACGCTGTTGCTGAGCTTTGCAATCCGTGGATACCGAAACGAGTATGCGAGCTCATACGCTAAAAAAGAGGTGAATTGTGATTGGCTGCAGGTTAACCCAATTCAGTTCATGGATTTTCCGGCAGGATGATGCTAGGCTTCCTCAGTTTCTCAAATGAGATTCCGCTAGGGCTGCAGGAGGATTCCTTTCTTTAGGTCACAAATCAAGAGCAGCTTATTAGTCTGCTTAAGGGGGATTTATAATGTTTAAAAAATTGATCATACAAACAGATGAACGAGGTTTGCTTTTCAGAAAAGGCAGCTATGAAAAATTATTACAACCTGGCACATACCGATTCTCACCTTTTTCCGAGGATACGGTAGCTGTTCTCAATATAACGAAGCCCTTTGTGGTTCAGGGTAAAGACTTACAATTATTTTTGCACGATGAAAAACTTGTACAAGAGCTTGATGTAATACAGGTGCTGGACCATGAATATGTATTGCATTACGAGGATGGGAAATTCGCCGCACTTCTGTCGGCTGGAAGATATGCGTTCTGGAATGTTTTGAAGAAGCATGCTTACATTCGAGTAGATACTCGTAATCCCGAATTGCCTGCGGAGGTTGATACTGCTGTTCTGCCCAAGCTAACAGGTTATTATCAGGTGCTCGAGGTAGCGAATTATGAATCCGGTGTTTTGTTTTATAACAATGTAATGCAACAAGAGCTTAAGCCCGGCAAGTATTACTTCTGGAAAGGACCTGTTACGGTATCTGTCAAAACAGTGGACCTGCGGCAGCAACAGATGGACTTGACCGGACAAGAGATGATGACCGAAGACAAAGTGACTTTACGATTAAATTTTGTCTATCAGTATAAAATTATGAATCCGCTTCGTGCATTGGAGATCAAGTCCTTTGAGGATCAAATGTACATCCAATTACAGCTTATTTTGAGAGAATATATTGGAACTCTGAAGCTCGATGATCTACTAAAAATGAAACAAGAAATCGCGTCTTTCGTATTATCCCGATTGAATGAGAAGAGTCAGGATTACGGTGTACATTTCATATCAGCAGGAGTGAAGGACATTATTCTACCAGGCGATATCAAAGATATTCTTAATACGGTTCTCCTCGCAGAGAAAAAGGCACAGGCCAACATCATTACCCGCCGGGAGGAAACCGCGTCAACTCGTAGCCTGTTGAATACAGCCAAGCTTATGGATGAGAACCAGACGCTTTATCGTTTGAAGGAGCTTGAGTTTCTGGAAAAAATCTGTGAGAAAATCGGAACGATTTCGCTTACCGGTGGTGGTAATTTGTTAGAACAATTGAACTCTTTGCTGGGGGGAGAAAAGCATGGGTAAAGAGTGAATGAGTGGAAGCTGAAGAGTACCTTGTATGATGGATATGGAAAAAAATACAATAAGACCGCTAGGCAGTTGGGAATACCCAACTGCTTTTTTCTTGGGAAAAAAGTAATCAATACAATTGACATAACGAATTGCAGCAAACGGTTCCAAAATTAAGAATTGATTTCTGATATTCATAAGACGGTTGATGCCTGAGGGATTACAATGAGAGCAAGCAAAACATATTAGGTCTCTCAATTTGAAAGGAGCAAGAACAATGGCAACTATTAAAGTGGGTATTATTATGAACGGTGTAACAGGACGTATGGGAACGAATCAGCATTTGATCCGCTCCATTGTTGCGATCCGCCAGCAAGGTGGAGTTGCACTTCCTAATGGTGATGTTATCATTCCAGATCCGGTTTTGGTAGGCCGACAAGAAGGTAAGCTGAAGGCATTGGCTGAAGCTCACGGAATAGAACGCTGGAGCACTGATGTAGATACATGCTTGGCAGATCCATACAATCAAGTTTATTTCGATTCCCAAACTACTGTGCTTCGTGCGCAAGGCGTTCGTAAAGCGATTGCAGCGGGTAAACATATTTATTGCGAGAAACCGACGGCTGAGAGCTTGGCTGAATCATTGGAGCTTGCAAAATTGGCACGTGATAAAGGCATCAAAAATGGTGTCGTCCAAGATAAATTGTTCCTGCCAGGCCTTATTAAGCTGAAAAGATTGATAGATTCCGGTTTCTTCGGTCGCATTTTGTCCGTACGTATGGAATTCGGCTACTGGGTATTTGAAGGAGATATGATTCCTTGCCAACGCCCTTCATGGAACTATCGTAAGGAAGATGGCGGCGGTATCATCACGGATATGTTTGCTCACTGGCGTTATGTGTTGGACAACTTGTTCGGAGAAGTAAAGTCTGTATCTTGCCTTGGGGTAACTCATATTCATGAGCGTTTTGACGAGAAAGGCGACAAATACGAATGTACAGCAGACGATGCTGCGTATGCAACCTTTGAAATTGAGGGAGGCATTGTAGCGCAAGTGAACTCTTCCTGGACCACACGTGTAGATCGTGATGATTTGGTAACGATTCATGTAGACGGTACGAACGGCAGCGCAGTAGCAGGACTTCGTGATTGCAAAACCCAACATAAAGTAAATACGCCTAAGCCGGTTTGGAATCCAGATATCGCCAATCCTTTCAATTTCACAGCGCAATGGGAGAACGTTCCGGATAATCAGCTTTTCGATAACGGCTTTAAAATTCAATGGGAGCTGTTCTTGAAGCATATTGTCATCGACACACCATTCCCTTGGGATTTGCTCGAAGGTGCAAAAGGTACACAGCTGTCTGAGCTTGGGCTTCAATCGTGGAAAGAGCGCCGTTGGATCGACATTCCTGATTTGAAATTGTAAGAGGGGGTAATTATTTTGGCTCAAACGATACAATTGCCACGTGCCGGAGGGGAGCTCTATACTTATGAGCTCAGCCGCTCCGAAGCGTTTGAAATACCGAAAGGCCCGTTGAAAAGCCGCATTGCTTTTTCCGCGGCGCATGTAGTTTGTGATCCTTTTGCAAATACTGACCCTTTGGCGCAATCCAAAATCGATTTTAAAGCGACAATGGAGTACCGTCATTACCTGTGGTCGCTTGGCCTATCCGTTGCGGAAGCGATGGATACGGCTCAGCGCGGCATGGGCTTGGATTGGAATGCTTCCAAGGAATTGATCAAGCATTCCATCGTGGAAGCTCGTTCTGTTGGAGGTAATATGGCTTCCGGAGCGGGTACCGATCATCTGGCTCCCGGTGCAAACGTAACGTTGGAAGACGTTGAGGCTGCTTATGAGGAGCAATGCTCCTTCATCGAAGGCGAAGGCGGACGTATCATTCTGATGGCGAGTCGCGCTCTGGCAGCTTGCGCCAAAAGCCCGGAGGATTATGAGCGGGTTTACGGCAAAGTATTAAGTCAGGTTTCCCAGCCTGTCATTCTGCATTGGTTGGGTGACATGTTTGATCCTCAATTAGCGGGCTATTGGGGGCATCAAGACCCGGATGCCGCTATGGAGGTTTGCTTGCGCGTAATTCGTGCGAATGCCGATAAAGTGGACGGTATCAAAATATCGCTGCTTGATGCGAGCAAAGAGATCAAAATGCGCCGCCTGCTACCAGAAGGTGTGAAAATGTACACGGGAGACGATTTCAACTATCCGGAATTGATCCGTGGAGATGAGCAGGGCTTCAGCCATGCGCTATTGGGTATTTTTGACGCTATCGCTCCTGCTGCTGCCGCTGGGCTGCACGCATTAGACGCTGGGGATACGGACCGCTTCCACAGCATATTGGACAAAACACTGCCGCTATCCAGGCATATTTTCCAAAGACCGACGTTTGCCTATAAGACAGGTATCGTGTTCATGGCATACTTGAACGGCCACCAGTCCCACTTCCGTATGATCGCTGGAGCTGAGGGCGCCCGTTCTGTCGTCCACTTTTCCGACTTGTTTGTAATGGCTGATGAAGCCGGCTTGTTTACCAACCCTGATCTCGCTGTAGAGCGTATGCGCAAAGTTCTTGCATTGTCTGGGATCTAGTAAGATTCACTTACTTGAAGCTTAGTAACGGATTTTCTTAAGGATGTAGTCGCAAAACAAACAGCGTAACAAAATCAATTATTATTTTTTATTAACACCACCCAAAGTAAAGCGTGTCCCACAAGGACGAAAGCGATCATTCGCTTACGTAAGTAGGGAGCATCTAAATAAACTTCCTCACCAAGCCCTTAGAGGGTGTCCAGAGGGCAGAGCCCTTAGGGTCCTCCCTATAGGGAGGGTTTGGGAGGGTAAAGGAGCGCACATGGAAAAACTTCAAAATTTCGATCGTCTCAGCTTAAATCAGATCACAACAGATCGCTGGAGCTTACGCGAGGCAGTAGAGGGCAGCGTTCGTGCGGGTATTCCTTGGATCGCTCCTTGGCGCAACAAGGTTGCCGAAGCGGGTCTGGCTGAAAGCCGCCGCTACATCCGTGATGCTGGACTTAAAGTGTCCAGCCTTTGCCGTGGCGGGTATTTCCCTGCTGCAACAGCGGCTGGACGCCAAGAGCGGTTGGATGATAACCGTCGTGCGGTTGAGGAAGCCGCTGAGCTAGGTGCAGAAGTGCTGGTTCTCGTCTGCGGTCCATCAGCTGATAAGGACATTGCAACAGCTCGTCAACAGGTAGAGGAAGGCATCGAGCAGCTAATTCCACATGCAAGAGCACATGGGGTTAAGCTTGGTATTGAGCCGCTGCATCCAATGTATGCCGCTGAGCGTTCGGTTATCGTGACGTTAGGGCAGGCCAACACGCTGGCCGAAAAATTTAACGCGGAGGATGTTGGCGTTGTTGTAGATGTATTCCATGTATGGTGGGATCCCAATCTATACAGTGAAATTGCTCGTGCAGGCGACCGGATCAGAGGTTTCCACGTCTCCGACTGGATTGTACCGGTACCAGATCTGCTCTTAGGCAGAGGAATGATGGGCGATGGTGTGATCGAGCTGCGCCGCATGCGTCAAGCTGTTGAAGCAGCAGGCTACAAGGGTCCAATCGAAGTGGAAATTTTCAACCGTGCTGTCTGGGATACTCCGGGCGATGAGGTTCTTGCACTTATGAAAGAACGTTACTTGGAGCATTGCTAAGGCTGATCAGTGAGAAGTACATTCACTCACGCTCCTTACCTCGTACTTCTTACGACTGTGACTTATTTTGCTTTGATGAAGAATCGAGCGTGTACTTTGATTGAGCTGACTCTGAGTAGAAGTTTAATATTTGACTTCCTTTCTTCATCCTTGACGACCTACTCACCTCTAAAATTGGCTGGTGGCTCTTGAGCCACCTAATTGACGGGCAGGTAGAGGAACTGAGATTCGTTATTTTGAAGTGCACACGTGAACATCTCAGTGGAACGGAACGAGGATCCCTTATTTCCTTGAAATAAGGGATTTCAGCCTGATGGAGACGAAATAACGCATCGTAGTTCCGCGAACTTATGATTCTCCGAGGGTAATAAACAAATAACGAATCGACGTTCCGCGAGCAAATTGGAGTGATCCCTTAAATGGCAGATCGATCGATAAACGGGTTCGTCTAATAGGTTCCCCGTCACCGAGGACTCATTTGCCGCACGGAAGTTCTCAAGGGAAAGCATAGCTTTGAATATCGGATCACAGATCGGTTAGGGAAGAGAAGTAGCAGCAAGGTCAGAGTAGAATGAGTGTGAAGTGTGAAGTGTGAAGTGTGAAGTGTGAAGTGTGATCTGTAAAGCATGAAGCATGGTGTGTGAAGTGCGAAGCATGAAGCATGAAGTATGAGGCATAAGGAGTGGAGTCACCTCCGGTGCTACTCGGGTATGACCTCCTTTGAAGAACTATTCAAAAAAGGATTACGACTTTCAACTGCAGCCGTAACCACATATGCGCCCTCCCAACGCACCATTGTGTGGGTTTAGGCAATGACCTGAGGCGCAGCCTCAGGTTTATCTTTAGAATATTACTTGTGAGCAGGTTCCCAAAACGTTAAGATGAAGGTATCATTGCTATTTTCGGGCATTTTGGGGGCCTCTTATGAAGTTGAAAAGGATTGAACTGCCATTGCGCGGGATTCATTTATATGAAAGCAAGCATCTGGATGGGGATGTCGTTGACGAGCATCATCATGCGATTCATCAGATTTTATATGCTTTGGAAGGCGAAGGAACCATTACGCTGGATGACAAGCAGTATGAGTTTAAGCAGGACAGCGTGGCTTTGATTGTTCCGCATTCGAATCATTCCGTATTTTCCGAATCGAAGCTGACCTTGCTAGTTCTTGCTTTTGAGGAAACAGTACTAGATTCAAATGCACGCTCAGGTCTGCTTTATTCCTGCTTTAAATCATCTGCATTTTTGCAATTGAACCCTTTTGCTGCGGCGGATTTAAGACAATTGCTGCGTAAAATGCTATTCGAGCAGACACATCAGGACGATCTGAATCAATGGGCGCTGCAAATTTATATTTTGGAAATATTATTGGTGCTTGCACGTTCGAGCCAAACGTCGCTGGTGACGGATTCCAATAGTCTTCGTGCAGAGCGGATCCGCAGTTATATGGATAGGCATTATTTTGAACCGCTTACAGCGGGTGATATAGCTGCCAGGTTAGGAATTGGGGCCAGGCATGTGAATAATATTTTCAAAGATCATTACCGGATGACTCCGATTCAATATTTGACAGAGATACGTATTAGTCTGGCTAAAAAATTGCTTATCGAGACGGATAAAGACATTGTTTCCATTTGCTTTGAGGTTGGGTATGAGACGCTGCCTACATTTTACCGGGCATTTAAAAATATTGTGAAAATGTCCCCGAACATGTTCAGACAGCAGAATAAAAGCTGATCGATGAATCGTGATAGAGGTGATAGGGATAATGAACGGTAAAAAAGTTTCCATATTATTGGTAGGAATTGGTGGATACGGCAATAGATATGTGGAAGAACTTCTTAAAGTAACAGATGACAGTCAATTTACTATCGCAGGTGTTGTAGAGGTTAACCCGGACCGCAGCCGGTATGTTCAAGAATTAAAGGACAGAGGGATCACTTTTCACTCGGATCTGGAGAGCTTCTACGCTGTGTCTGAGGCGGATCTGGCTATTATCTCCACACCCATTCAATTTCACTGCCAGCATGTGTGCACCGCTTTATTGAATGGGAGCCATGTATTATGCGAGAAGCCAATAGCTGCTACCGTACAGGACGCACAGAAAATGATAGAGGCAAGGGATAAGAGCGGGAAGTTTGTTGCTATTGGCTATAATCTATCCTTCAACGACCAAATTCAAGAGTTGAAGAGGGATATTTTATCCGGAACCTTCGGCAAACCAAAGCGGTTGAAAACGATCGTATTGTGGAGACGCCCTCTTGCTTATTTTCAAAGCGGTTGGAAGGGCAAGAGAAAAAGCGCATCAGGCGATTGGATTTTGGATAGTGTCGCTCATAATGCAACCGCTCACTTCTTGCACAATATGTTTTATTTAACCGGTTCCCGAACCGATGCGAGTGCGAAGCTCCAGAATGTGGCAGCAGAGCTTTACCGGGCGAATGACATCGAAACCTTCGATACGTGTGCCTTAAGGGTTAAGACGGTAGATGACGTGGAAATTCTGTTTTACACCTCGCATACGATTTTGAACAATGAAGGGCCGATCTTTAGCTTCGAATTTGAAAAAGCTACGGTATCCTTCGCTGATGGTCAGAACGATAATCAGATTACGGCTCTTTTTCATGACGGTACGGAAAAAGTGTACGCGAGTACAGGTACGACGGCCTGCGAAGATAAGCTTCGCGTATGCATAGGTGCATTGGCATCGGGCAGCGATGAGATTCCATGCGGTCTTGAAGCAGCATATCCACAGCTTCTCTGCGTGAATGCGATGATGGATGCGATACCGGAAATCCCGGGATTTCCTAAGACACTGGTAGGTCTGGATGAAGAGACGAATGCGGTATGGGTTGAAGGTGTGGAGGATGTGCTGAAGCAGTGCTTTGAGCAGGGAGTACTCCCATCCGAAGCAGGGGTTCCTTGGGCGGTTCCCGCACAAACAGCTGACTTGACTAACTATCGTATGTTTAAGGGGTGAACAGCCTTGAAATTAGGTATCATTGGATCGACGGGTCATATTAATTATGTAATGGACGGACTTCGGGAATTGCCTGAGGTTCGTCTTGTTGGTGTTTCTGCAGGTTCTAATGGAGAATCCATTGAAAAGCTTACAGCCAGGGCGGTGCAGGAAGGGCATTCACCAATTGTGTATGCTAATTATATCGAATTGCTGGAGCAGGCAAAGCCGGATATTGTAGCTGTGGCCTGCTACTTTAATGATCACGCGAAGATAGCTTCGGAAGCATTGCGCAGAGGAATTCACGTGTTTGTGGAAAAGCCGGTTGCGACAACATTAGATGATTTGGCCATGCTGAGAGAGGCTTACGAACGCTCCGGAGGCACGCAGCTTGCGGCCATGTTCGGGATTCGCTACAATCCTGCTTTTTATACGGCCTGGCATGCGGTTAAAGCCGGAGCAGTGGGTCAGATTAGGCTGCTTCATGCGCAGAAATCATATCGCCTAGGCAGCAGGGCAGAGCATTTTAAACGAAGAGAGACCTATGGGGGGACCATTCCTTGGGTGGGCAGTCACGCCATAGATTGGGTTCAATGGTTCAGTGGGGAGCGGTTTGAAACCGTCTATGCATCGCATTCTACGTTGTATAATCAAGGCAACGGCGAGCTGGAAACCTCAGCCCAGTGTCATTTTACGATGTCAGGTGAAGTGTCAGCTTCAGTTAGTATTGATTATTTGAGGCCTGCTCAAGCATCGACCCATGGAGACGACCGGATTCGAATTGCGGGCACGGAAGGCGTACTTGAGGTGCGTGACCAAAAGGTGCTGCTCATTAACGGCAAGGAGAACGGTGAGCAAGAGCTTCCTTTGCTGCCTAAGGTGGAGATTTTTGCTGATTTTGTACGGCAGATCACGGATGGCACAGCTTGCTTGGTTAGTGCTGAGGAATCCTTTTATGTTACTGAGGCATGCTTGAAGGCTGTAATTGCTGCGGATGAGAAAAGGGTTGTGAAGTTTTAAGAGATCAACAACAACGGATTAAGTTCTATTAAGGACTTAGTCCGTTTTTTGTTTGTTTTAGGACATACGTATCCATCCTCTCACAACATGTATTTCCAAATAAACAGGCTGATTAGTGTACAGATCCAGGAAACGAATCCAAATACAGTAACAATTTTATTTTCACTCCAACCATACTTTAAGGCAAAGTGATAATGAATGGGAGCCATTCGGAAAAGCCTTAATTTCGTCCTCCTATAATACCAAACCTGGAAAATCACAGACAATTGTTCGGCAAAATAGACAAAGAATAATAAGGGGAGCAATATTTCAACCTTCTCGATAACTGCAAGAAATGCAAGTGAACCTCCAATGGCTAATGACCCCGTATCCCCCATAAAAGCTCTGGCAGGGTAAATGTTATAAATTAATAAACCTAATAAACACGCAATCATTGTCATCGAAAAAAGCCGTACCTCAAATTGATTAGAAATCGCAAAAAAGAAAAAGTAGGTAGGGATAGATACGACGATAAGCAGTCCATCCAAGCCGTCTGTAAAATTAATAGCATTTGCAGATCCAACTATAAACAACAGAACTAGCAGTATGTATACACTTATGGGGAGTACTATTTGGAAGTCTCCATGCTCCAATAACTTAGAGCTTATGCCATGGAAGCGATAGAGGAAGAAAAGAAGAAACCCCGTACATGTAAACTGTAAATATAATTTAGTTTTTCCCGAAATACCGGAGGGGTCTTGGAAAGCAGCTTTCTTAAAATCGTCAAGAAATCCAATCAGACTGAAAAGGAGGAACGTACAGCAAAGGAAGATAGTCATGATGCTAGGGTGGGATATAAGCGGTGTAATAATCCCGACAAGCAATATGATTCCTGCCATTAAGGGGGTTCCTAATTTAGCTTGATGATCTGCAGGCAATTCAGTTCTAATGGGTTGAATGAGTCTTAAAGTGCGAAGCCCCCATATCAAGACAGGACATAAACAAGCAACGATAATAAAAGACACTACGACAACATTAAGAATTGACATTGAATTTGCCCACACTCCAAGCTTTATTTTAACAATCTCCGCTATCCTGTCCTTAGCTCTTTAGGTCTTGTACTTTATTTTTATATAATAGGCGACTATTTAAAAGCGAAACTTTATACATATTTATTTCATATTTTCCAACTCATGGATAACGCTGATGCTTTGAGATGTACATACAACTTGCTAAGATGATATAATGATACAAATTCAATCGGACATGGCGGTCCCTAGAGGTGGATAATGAGAGATAACAAACAGCTTCCCAAATACCTTCAATTAAAACAAGAAATCTTAACCTGGTTTCAATCCGGCCAGCTGCAAGCCAACGATCAAATGCCGACGGAGCATGAAATAGCCGAGAGGTTCCAGATGAGCAGACAAACCGTACGTCAAACCTTCGGAGAGCTAGAGAAGGACGGATGGCTTCAGCGAGTACAAGGCAAAGGCACCTTCGTCTCTACTCCGCAGAGCCACAAGAGCCAGGAGGTCCAAACGATCGGGATTATTACCACTTACATATCGGATTATATTTTTCCCCATATCGTTCGTGGAGCTGAAGCGGCATTAAGGAATCGAGGCTACAGAATGCTATTATCCAGTACGGATAACAATAAAAGCAAAGAATTGGAAAGCCTGCAGATGATGATGAGCCAGCCCTTAAGCGGACTTATTATTGAACCGACCAGAAGCGCCGAGGGTAATCCTAATTTAAGCTGCTATTTATCCTTGGATTATCAAAAAATTCCCTATCTGATGATAAACGAACGGTATTCCGAAATGAATTGTCCGTACATTAAAGTGGATGATGAGGCTGGAGGCTATAAAGCAACGGAGCATTTGATTCAATGGGGACATGAGAAAATCGTGGGCTTTTTCAAAATGGATGATCTTCAGGGCGTGAACCGTTTGAAAGGCTTTATACGCGCTCATCATGATTCACAGGTTCCGCTGCAGCCGCAATCTGTTGTGCATTATACGACTGAAGAGAAACAGACGAAGCCTTACGAGCTGGCTCTGTCTATGCTTACTGAATCTGCGGAGAATCGGCCGACTGCATTTGTATGCTATAACGATGAGTTGGCTGTCCTTATTTTGGAGGCTGTTAGACAAGCGGGGTTAAGCGTTCCTCAAGATATTTCGATTGTTGGGTTTGATGATTCTTTTTTAGCTACGGCAACCGAAGTAAAGCTGACCACATTGACCCATCCCAAAACAGATCTGGGAATCCGTGCTGCCGAGCTGTTGATTGACAGGATTGAAGGCAAAGTGGATGTACCAGATAAGCATATTTTCCAACCGGAGCTAGTGATTCGAGAGTCGACTCGAAAAATTTAAAACAGACTATAGAAAATTTGTACGTACAATTGTATAATGGTCGTAGAACACACTTCACAGGAGGAAAGGTGAGGATACTTTTTGCTAAAAAAATTAAAGCAGGCCGTCCTTGAGGCGAATTTGGATTTACCTAAGTATGGGCTTGTCACATTCACTTGGGGGAATGTAAGCGGGATAGATCGCGATAAGGGGCTTGTAGTAATTAAGCCGAGCGGCGTTCCCTATGAGGATTTGAAGGCAGAAGATATGGTTGTACTTGATTTGGAGGGGAATGTGGTAGAGGGCAGCCTTAAACCGTCATCGGATACGGCGACTCATCTGGTATTGTACAAGGCATTCCCGCAAATCGGCGGAATTGTACATACCCATTCTCCATGGGCAACTAGCTGGGCTCAGGCGGGGAGAGGAATTCCGGCGTTAGGCACGACGCATGCGGATTATTTTTATGACGAAATCCCTTGCACACGTAAAATGACAGAAGCCGAGATAAAAGGCGCTTACGAGCTGGAAACGGGGAATGTGATCGTTGAAACCTTCAAAGACTTGGATCCAACGCAAATACCGGGTGTATTGGTCAACTGCCACGCTCCTTTTAACTGGGGAAAAAATCCTCATGATGCCGTACATAATGCGGTAGTTTTGGAGGAGGTTGCCAAAATTGCCCTTCACACCTTTAATTTAAACCAGACTATTGAACCGATGGATCAAACGCTGTTAGATCGTCACTTTCTTAGGAAGCATGGTGCAAACGCTTACTATGGACAGAAATAATGAAATAGTCCTTTAAATCCAGACTGCATTTATAAATTAATCTAACGGCAAAGGGAGAAATGATGATGGCCTCAAAATACGCGATTGGTGTGGATTACGGTACGGAATCAGGGAGAGCAGTTCTTGTTGATCTAGCGGACGGTACAGAGGTAGCAGACCATGTAACTCCTTATCCTCATAATGTCATCGATGAGCAGCTGCCTGGTTCGGGTGTAAAATTGGAATTCGACTGGGCGCTGCAGCATCCTGGAGATTATATCGAGGTGCTTAAACAGTCCGTGCCTGCGGTGATGAAAGCATCTGGAGTGGACCCGGCTGATGTGATTGGGCTTGGCATCGACTTCACAGCTTGCACTATGCTGCCGATAGATGCTGACGGAACCCCGCTTTGCTTCAAGCCAGAGCTGAAGGATCAGCCACATAGCTGGGTTAAGCTGTGGAAGCATCACGCTGCGCAGGATGAGGCGAATCTGATCAATGAGATTGCGGAGCAGAGAGGGGAAACCTTTCTTCCAAGGTATGGGGGTAAAATCTCCTCCGAGTGGATGATCGCCAAGGTATGGCAAATTCTGAACGAAGCGCCTGAGCTTTACGAGCAAACGGATATGTTTCTTGAGGCGACAGACTGGGTTGTTTTCCAAATGACAGGGAATAAAGTGCGCAACAGCTGTACCGCAGGTTATAAGGCGATCTGGCATAAGCAGGACGGTTATCCAAGCCGTGAGTTTTTTAAAGCGTTGAACCCTCAATTGGAAAATTTGACGGAAACCAAGCTTCGCGGAGATGTAGTTCCATTAGGCACGAAAGCCGGGGAGTTAACTCCGGAAATGGCTGCGCTGATGGGTTTGAAGCCAGGCATAGCGATTGCTGTAGGTAACGTAGATGCACATGCTGCTGTTCCAGGTGTCGGGGTGGTAACTCCAGGGAAGCTAGTTATGGCGATGGGAACATCGATTTGTCATATGCTGCTTGGTACGGAAGAAAAGCGTGTGGAAGGTATGTGCGGCGTTGTGGAGGACGGCATTATTCCCGGCTACATGGGCTATGAGGCTGGTCAGTCTGCGGTAGGTGACATTTTTGCATGGTATGTGGAGCAGGCAGTTCCCGCCTATGTGAAGGAAGCTGCGGATAAGGAAGGCATACATGTTCATGAATGGCTGGAAGCGAAGGCTTCAGCTTATCAACCGGGAGAGACTGGACTTCTGGCGCTGGATTGGTGGAACGGGAATCGTTCCGTGCTTGTTGATACGGATCTGACTGGCTTGCTGATTGGTTGTACCTTGTTGACGAAGCCAGAGGAAATTTATCGAGCGTTACTGGAATCGACAGCATTCGGAACGCGCAAAATTGTAGATGCTTTTCATGATAACGGCGTGGAGGTTCACGAGTTGTACGCATGCGGCGGACTTCCGCAAAAGAATCGATTGCTCATGCAGATCTATGCAGATGTAACGAATCGTGAAATCAAAATAGCCGATTCCAAGCAGACGCCTGCTCTAGGCGCGGCGATGTTCGGTGCAGTGGCAGCAGGAGCCGCTCAAGGCGGATACGATACGATCGTGGAGGCTGCACAGAAAATGGCTCGCGTACGTAAGGACACCTATAAGCCAATTCCGGAAAATGTAGCTGTCTATGAGCTGCTTTACCAGGAATACAGCAAGCTGCATGATTACTTCGGCCGTGGTGAAAACGACGTGATGAAGCGTTTGAAAGCGATTAAAGAGACGACTGTTTAGAGAATGGAAGCATACAAGACATTATTCGAAGCCATTCCCTACTCCCAAAGCCTGCATTTATACAGCCTTTTTGAAGTTTTATAGGCAGTCTTCGTGAATTCATGTAATATGCATCCCTTTTCATTCTTAGATGAAATCGGACCATTTCATATGAGAATTGCTGTACTTTCGCAGCTTTTTCTTCTCAATTGCAAATATCAGTATAAAATAACTGCATGTTTGCAGGAGTTTGTGCAGGCTGATAATCGTGAGAGGGTCAGGCACCGATTTTGAGGTTGAGCCATCATTGTTTATTTTAATTATTCCCAAGCACCCGAGGAGGGCTAACTATGTTGAATGTAAAGACTTATGAATTTTGGTTTTTAACCGGAAGCCAGCACTTATATGGACCGGAAACGTTGGACGAGGTTGCTGAGCATTCCAAGCATATTGTTGAATCATTGGACCGAGATGCTGCGATTTCTTATAAAATTGTGTTTAAGCCTGTTCTTACTACCCCGGATGCCATCCGTAGATTATGTATAGATGCTAATGCAGATGATTCCTGCGCAGGATTGATCACTTGGATGCACACCTTCTCTCCAGCCAAAATGTGGATCGCAGGACTCACCGAGCTGCGTAAGCCGCTGCTGCATCTGCACACCCAATATAACCGTGACATCCCATGGGATACGATCGACATGGATTTCATGAACACGAATCAATCGGCTCACGGAGATCGCGAATACGGCTTTATTGGAACGCGTATGGGCATTTCCCGCAAAGTTGTTGTGGGACATTGGGAGAACGAGGAAACTCGCGGCCGCATTAGCGGATGGATGCATACGGCTGTCGCTTTTACGGAGGGAAGCAATCTGAAAGTAGCTAGGTTTGGTGACAACATGCGCCAGGTTGCTGTTACTGATGGTGATAAAGTAGAAGCGCAAATTAAGTTTGGCTGGTCCGTGAATGGTTATGGAATTGGCGATCTAGTGCAGCGAATGAATGAATTTTCGGATGCCGAGGTTAATCAGCTGTTCAAGGAATATTCCGAGCTGTATACGATTGTTCCGGAAGGACTTGAGAGCGGACCGGTGCAAGATGCTATTCTGGAGCAGGCTCGTATTGAGCTTGGCTTGAAATCATTTTTGCAAGAGGGCGGCTTTGGTGCCTTCACAACGACCTTCGAGGATTTGCATGGAATGAAGCAGCTTCCGGGCCTAGCCTCCCAACGCTTAATGGCTGCGGGCTATGGCTTCGGTGGTGAAGGAGATTGGAAGACATCGGCTTTGGTGCGTATGATGAAAATGATTTCCGGCAATGTGGGCACCTCGTTTATGGAGGATTACACGTACCATTTCGAGCCTGGGAATGAGCTGGTGCTAGGTTCACATATGCTTGAGGTTTGTCCAACGATTGCTGCTACACGTCCCCAAATTGAGGTTCACCCTCTTTCTATCGGCGGGAAAGCTGATCCTGCAAGGCTGACCTTTGATGGGGATTCCGGCTTTGCAATTAACGCTTCTCTTGTGGATATGGGCAACCGTTTCCGACTCATAATTAGCGAGGTAGATGCAGTAAAACCGTTGAAAGCAATGCCTAAGCTGCCAGTAGCCCGTGTGCTCTGGAAGCCGCAGCCGTCACTTCGCGATTCTGCCGAAGCTTGGATTTACGCTGGTGGAGCCCATCACACTGTGTTCTCCTACAAAGTCACCACTGAGCAGCTCGTAGATTGGGCGGAAATGGTTGGAATTGAGTGTGTGGTCATTAACAAAAACACATCTGTTCAAGCATTCCGTAACGAATTGAGATGGAACGAGCTTTATTGGAAGCTTCGTTAAAAAAGATAAGATGCAAAAAGACCTCACGGTAGATTTACGGTGAGGTCTTTTTGCTAATTCATTTATCATTCAATTATTAGGCTGCAGCTATTGAACGATCGTACCCATCCTATTAATATCAGTTTACGAGGTTGGCATAGTTAGACACCTCATATCTGGGAGGGTATCAAGGTGAGATTTAAAAAAGTGGTAAGAAGTAAAATCGGTTTATTGTTTCTCTTGCTGTTTTCATTCATATATCTGAATAATAGTTCACTTTTTACTAAGAGCAGCGAAGAAGTACCGTTCTTACTTGCTCATCGGGGACTTGCCCAAACATTTAGCATGGAAGGCATTAAGAATGATACATGTACGGCGGAGCATATAATTGAACCTGATCATCCTTATTTGGAAAATACAATTCCATCTATGGAGGCTGCATTTGGAGCTGGGGCTGATATAGTAGAATTTGATATAAAACCAACTAAAGATGGCCAGTTCGCTGTTTTTCATGACTGGACTCTTGATTGCCGAACAAATGTAAAAGGCGTTACCAAAGACTATACTATGGCGGAATTAAGGAAGATCGATATTGGCTATGGCTATACCGCTGATAACGGGAAAACCTATCCATTTCGTGGCAAAGGAGTAGGGCTTATGCCATCCATGGAAGAGGTCCTTGCTTATTTTCCAGAAGGCTCATTTTTGATCCATATTAAAAGTGATGACCCAGAAGAGGGAGCAATCCTTGCTCAATATCTTTCTATGTTGCCAGATAAACGGCTAAGCCAACTAACGGTTTATGGAGGAGATGAACCGGTTGCTCTGTTAAAGAAACAACTCCCGAATATTCGAGTTATGTCTATGGCTTCATTGAAAGGCTGCTTAATTCCTTATATCGCTGAAGGTTGGACCGGATATATCCCATCTTCATGTGAGAACACACAGCTGCACATTCCTGAAAAATTTGCGCCATGGTTGTGGGGGTGGCCTGGAAAATTTGTAAAACGAATGGAAAATGTAGACACTAGAGTCATTGTCGTCGCAGGTGATGGAGGATGGTCAGAAGGCTTTGATACAGTAAAGGATACGAAACGACTACCTTCTATTTATTCAGGTGGCATATGGACGAACAGAATTGATAGAATAGCACAGCTATATCGCGAGAAGAACACAATGGTGGGTGAATAACCGAAGTTAAACATCGAAAAAGCATTCCGTACCAATTGCCGTTATCGGGCAGCTTGAACGGAATGCTTTTTATTTACTTTCGACAATTATCGACAAGCTCAGTTCTACTGGATATAACCTAGCCTGTTTGAAATGTCCAGAGCTGTATCCCGTATCCATCCCCCTGAAGCTTCGATCCGTTCGTCGGTCATGCGCCATTTGGGTGCCGAAATGCTGATGGAGGCGACTGGCTCCTTTAGATGGTTGAAAATGGGGGCTGCCACACAACGTACCTCGGGTTCATGCTCGCAATTATCGATAGAGAAGCCCCGGGCTTTAATTAGCTCTAGATCCGCCATTAACGTACCCTGAGTAGCAAGGGTGTAGGGGGTAAATGGGATTAGTCCTTCCGCTATGACTGCGTCTGTTAGAGAGGTAGGAGAAAAGGCCAATATGGCTTTTCCAACACCTGTACAATACATAGGGTTACGCAGCCCGATTTGGGAATGCATACGGATGGTCTTGGACGTTTCTACCTTATCGATATACACAACGCGCAAACCGTCCCGGATGACCAAGTGTACGGTTTCACCAGCGAGATCTGCCAATTTACGCAAATAGGACGAAGCAATTTCCCTAATATTCATTGTTTTCAGCGCAAGTGAAGCAAGACGGAGTGAGTAGATACCAATGCGATATCGCTCTGAATATTCATCCTGTTCGACAAGACCACTTTGCTGAAAGGCGGCAAGATGCTTGCAAACACTGCTCGGGCTTTCGCCGGAAAGCTTGGCAATTTCACTGACGGATGCGCCTTGCGGATTGGTGTCGCACAAGGTAGCGAGCTGCTCCAAAACATGCAGTGCTTTCACGACCGTGGAGGAGGCTACTTTTTGATTCGTATCGCTTGTACTTGGATTTCTTCGGCTCATAGCAGTACTCCTTTTGGAAATTGAGTCATATATTTTAGAAATGAAGTTTATATTTTTACCAGGGGAATGATTCGTTTTAATGTTATTTTATAAAAAAATCCAAGTCAAGTCATATTTATATTGACGAAATGGTGTTCGTTATTTATAGTAAAATTTGTAAGTAGAAACTTAATTTCTATATTAGAAATAAGGAGGACTGCTGCCTGATGAAGATCACCGATGTTGAAACGTATATCGTCGGTAATCCATGGAAAAATTGGTTGTTTGTCAAGCTGCATACGGAAGAGGGCATTTACGGCATCGGAGAAGGCACATTGAATGGCTTTGCTAAGACAGTGGAAGCCTGTATACACGAGCTTAAGCATTTATACATAGGGATGAGCGCATTTGATGTAGAAGCGATAACGCTGAGAATGATTCGTGACGTCTATTCGGATGGCGGACAAATTCAAGGCTCAGCGTTAGCCGCAATTGAAACCGCTTGCTGGGATATTATCGGCAAAGCAACGAATCAACCGTTATATAAGCTGCTCGGCGGCCGCTGCCATGAGAAGCTTCGCTGCTATGCTAACGGCTGGTACCGCGGACCGCGAACACCTGAGAACTTTTATGAAAAAGCTAAAACAGTCGTGGAAAAAGGATATACAGCTCTGAAATTCGATCCGTTCGGTTCGGCTTGGCGCACAGTGGAGCGTAAAGACTTCGAGCTTGCTCTAAACATTATCGAAGCAGTGCGGGATGCCGTTGGTCAGGATGTAGATATCCTCATAGAGGGTCATAACCGGTTTAGCGTTCATACAGCTTTGCAATTCGCAGAAGCGATGCTGCCTTATAATCCAGCATGGTTCGAGGCTCCTGTTCCTCCGCAGCATATATCCTCCATGGTCGAGGTTGCTAAGCGCAGTCCTATTCCTATAGCATGCGGTGAGGATTATTATTGCAGAGAACAGTTCGCTGAGCTGCTTAAGCACGACGCGGTGCATATTATCCAATTGGAACCACAATTTCTTGGTATTTCAGCATCGAAGCAAATTTGCGGGATGGTTCATGCGCATAATGGCGTCATTGCTCCTCACAGTGCTCAAGGCCCCATATGCTCAGTGGTCTGCTCTCATCTCAATATGGCAACTCCTAACTTTTATTTGCACGAAATATTTGACGAGTTTAATGAGCCTTGGGAGGAAGAAGTATTGACACCGCTTTTTAAAATAGAAGAAGGATATCTCCAGCCCCCGGAACGACCCGGACTAGGTGTGGATTTAAATCTCGAGTTAATGGCACAGCATCCATATCACACCGGTAACTGGATCCCTTTATTCAAGCAAGGCTGGGAGAAGAGGGAAGGGAATGGCTGATGGTAAATTGAGCAGCGACCGGAGGAGATAGGATGAAAGTATTAATATACGAGGGGCCGAAGGTGTTAACCATCCGTAACCAGCCCATTCCGGTGCCTGAAGAGGATGAGGTGTTAATCCGCGTAGAACGGGTCGGTATATGCGGTTCGGAGCTCAGTGGTTATTTGGGACATAATTCCCTACGCAAGCCTCCTCTCATAATGGGACATGAATTTTCTGGAACCATTGTACAAAAAGGAGCTAAAGTAAGCCGATTTAACGCTGGTGACCGGGTTACGGTGAACCCGCTTATAACTTGTGGAATCTGCCGTGATTGTATAACCGGTTCTTCACAAATATGCCGGCATCGTAAACTGCTCGGTGCGCATCTTCCGGGGGCATTCGCGGAGTATGTGACCGTTGTGGAGAAGAATGTATATTTGCTAAAGGATTCTGTAAGCTTTGATAGCGGAGCATTAACGGAACCATTTGCCTGTGCCGTACACGTTTGCAGACTTTTGCAGCTTACACCCACGGATCGTTTGTTGATTGTTGGCGCAGGACCTATCGGATTATTCACCCTGTTAGCCGCACAAGTATACGGATTAAAGAACATCGCTGTTATCGATATCAATGAGCAGCGACTGGAAATTGCTTCACAATTGGGAGCAGTGACTGCTGTACAGCTTGATATCCTTCTTCAGCAAGGAAGTGGGGTCTTCGATGCAGCTGTTGATGCTGTTGGGCTAGAGATCACGCGTATGCAGTGTATAGACAATGTTAAACCGGGTGGTCGTGTAATTTTTACTGGGCTGCACGAGGACACCAGTAACTTTCAAGTTAATTCATTAATACGTAATGAAATAGCTATGAAGGGAGCTTTTGCTTATAATGCAGTTGATTTTGAAACAGCTCTGCAATGGATTGAAGAGGGACGGGTTAACCTCTTTCCGTGGCTTGCTCATGCTCCATTAGAGGATGGACAGCAATGCTTTGACAGGCTGATCACAGGTCCGGGAAATGTGGCCAAATTTTTATTAACATTCAGTTGAGTGCAAATCTTTTTGAAAAAAGAAAAATGTAAGGGCTTACAAATAGTAAATGGTATTAAATGTTCGATTATTTAGAGGGGGGATACAGTTGCTCATTGATCTGCATGGGAAGGTTGCTCTTGTTACAGGCGCGGGTCGGGGAATCGGACGAGAGATTGCGCTCACCTTGGCGAGGGAAGGAGTGAAAACGATCGCCATCGATGTGAATCCGGATCATTTGACTGCATTGAATCAAGAGTTTGCTGAAAATGACTTTGAAGGGTTCCAGCAGGTATGCGACATTCGCGATTTCTCTCAGATCGAGAGGGTGGTTCAGGAAGCAGAACACAGGTATGGACGTATCGACATTCTGGTTAACAACGCTGGAGTAGCAAGTGGAGGACAAGTAGAGTCTCTGTCGGAGGAGATCTGGGATCTCAACCTCGATGTAAATCTAAAGGGCACCTTTCTAATGTGCAAAGCCGTGCTTCCGATTATGAAAAAGCAGAAATCAGGACGCATCATAAACGCAGCCTCATTTGCGGCGATTATCCCGAGTTTGGGAGGTTCAGCCTATGCCACCTCCAAAGCGGGGGTTGTACATTTTACCCGTGTGCTGGCCGGTGAGCTCGGTCCCTGGAACATTACGGTTAACTGTTATGCACCAGGGGTTATCCCAACCGATATGAATCGATTTGCAGATCGTTCTCCACAAGAGCAGAAGGAGCTGTTAGATAATCTTTCCTTGCGACGTTGGGGCAATAAAGCAGAAATAGCCCATTTGATATGTTTTCTGGCTTCCGATTATGCCGTCTATATTACCGGCACGATGATCGACATCAGCGGAGGAAAGCTGGCTACACAGGTGCCGCGGTTGGCATATGAATGGGCGGCTGAAGAGGAACTGAACGTTTAATATTCAGCAAGCTTTCTTACGAATACTCGAAGTTTACGCTTACGATGCAAGTTTTCTTACGAAAACTCTAAGGAGGGCAAATATGTATAAGAAAACATTGTCAGTGACGCTTATGTTGGGGTTGATTTTTGCAAGTGCCTGTAGTTCGGGAGGGGCCAACACTCCGGCTCCAAGCGCTAAGGATAGCGGGAATACGAAACCGGCACAGCCTGCGGAAGTTAAACCGGATGCCAAGCCGGAGCCCAAGAAGGGTAAATTCGTTTTTTGGGATAAATCGGAGTACGTGAAGGATTACAACGACTTCCAGAAAGAACGGGTTGCACAATTCTCCAAGGAATTTAATGTCGATGTGGAATATGTGGCGATTCCGCCGGCTGATGTAAAAACGAAGCTGCTGGCAGCCGTTGAAGCAGGTAACCCGCCCGATTTGTTATTAGCCGACGACTTTGTGGCCAAACAATTTGTAGGCAACAATCAGCTGATGGATATTTCGGACATATTAAAGCAGTTTGATTTCAGGGAAGATTCCAAGAAATATGCTTTTGCTATGGAAGGTTTGTTCGAGGTTCCCGTTTATCACAGTCCTAACGTTATGTATGTCCGAAAGGATAAGCTGGAGGAAAAGAAATTGGCACCGCCCAAAACGTGGGAAGACGTTAAAAACGTGGCGAAAGCTATCAATGATCCCAAAAACAACTTCTATGGTCTTGGATTTCAGCTTGGCGGGGGTGGTGATTCCGATGGCCGGATCAACAATCTGATCAGAACCTTCGGTACCGATATCATCAATAAAGAGGGCAAGGTCACCATCAATACACCGGAGGCTTTGGAGGCTATCAAATATGACGCCAGCTTTTTTGCAGAAAACTTGTCTCCTCAAGGCGGAATTACCGGTGATGATGCTTTCAACAACAACCTGTGGCTGGCTGGACAGGCGGGAATCGTATTTAACTCCAGCAGCATATACGCAGCAATGAAGAAAGATAAACCTGAGTTGCTTGAGAAAACCTTAATAATGCCATGGCCTGCTGGTCCTAAAAGACAGTTTGGTTCAGGCGGAGGTACGGTTTTCATCATGTTCAACAAAGCCAAAAATACGGAAGCTGCCAAGCAATACATCAAGTATTTCTTCGATAAAGCTTATTACGGAAAATTGCTAGAGAAGCTCAATGGACTAGCGGGACCCGTGTTGAACGGTCTTGAAAATACGGAGTTTTGGCAAAAGCCAGAAAATAAAAGCTGGTTCGATGCAACGAGAAACATAGTGCCATTGGGGGATCCAGGCCCACCGGATGCACGTGCATCCCAGGCAGTCAGCGAAAATATTCTTTCCAAAGGCGTGCAAAAAATTGTCGTCAACAAGATGGACCCGCAAAAAGCCTTGGATGAAATGGAAAAAGAATTTAAGAAAATCTACGAGAAAAAATAACACACTGCAACCTTACATCGACGTACTCTTCCAAGGGCAGGTGAAAGCATGCTTCAATCGAATCGAAAGAGTGAACTGGCTTTGGGGTATACGTCCGTTATGCCGATCGTCATCATCATCTTTGTGGTGATCGGCATTCCTTTTATCAATGCGTTATACCTGAGCCTAACTGATAAAACGGTGGGTGCTGAGGCCCATTTTATCGGCTTTGATAACTATCGCGAAATTTTCTCTGACCCCATCTATTGGAAAGTATTAAAAAATACCTTTGTTTATTTTGTAACGGATGTCTTCTTTAAGCTAGCAATTGGGATGATATTCGCATTGACCGTTAACCAGCAGTTTTTCGGCAGATCGATTGTCCGCGTGTTGTTCCTTGTTCCTTGGGCTATTTCTGGAATGGTAGCAGCGCTCACATGGAAATGGATGTATAACGATACTTTTGGAATCATCAATAAAGTACTGTTGGATATAGGGCTGATAGACTCGCCGGTTGCTTGGTTGAGCGGGGCCAATATTGCACTGGTTTCGGTTATTATCGTAAATATTTGGCGCGGCATTCCTTTCTTCCTATTCAGCATTCTTGGAGGCTTGCAAACCATTGACAGACAGCTGTATGAGGCCGCAAAGATTGATGGAGCGGGGACGATTCGGCAGTTCTTTTCCATCACAATTCCTTCTATCAGCTCGGTAATTGTCATCACCACTATGCTATCGTCGATATGGACCTTCAATGATTTTGAGAACATTTTCTTGATCACAGGCGGCGGCCCATTATACAACTCTGCGGTAATTTCTGTATACACCTATGAAGTTGCATTCCTTCAAAATAATATGGGTAAATCACTCAGTGTGGCAGGATCAATAATTCCCATTTTGCTAGTCTTGATGTTCCTTATGACACGCAAACTGAATAAGGAGGATTGAGGAGAGGTGGCAATGGTTATGAAAGCATCCCAAGCGCGTGCTATTCGAAAGCAAGTTTTGATTTATTTTATAGTAGTTGTTGGTTTGATTTGGACGCTGTTTCCAGTCTATTGGATGGTTAAGACCTCATTTACGCCAAATGATCAAATGTACGATGCCAAACCAAGATTAATCCCAACAGAAATTACGACTAAGCACTATTCGGATTTATTCAAGGAAACGGAATTTATGGGCAATATGAAAAATAGCTTGTATGTGTCCGGTTTGGCCACATTGGTTTCGTTGGTGATTAGTATTTTCGGTTCTTACAGTCTAACTCGGCTGCGCTTTCGAGGAAGGAATTTTCTGACGAAGAGCATTATCATCTGCTATCTCATGCCGGCGGCTGTGTTGTTTATTCCGATGTACGTTCTTGTTAGCAAGCTCGGTTTTGCTGATAACAAGTTCGGTTTACTTATTATTTATCCAACCTTTATCGTACCTTATTGTTGTTATATGCTGCTCAGCTACTTCAAAGCGATTCCCAAATCGTTGGAGGAGGCGGCACTGATCGATGGCTGTAACCGGCTGCAAACACTATGGAAGATCATTCTTCCCATTGCTGCACCTGGAATTGCTGTTGTCGCAACCTTTGCTTTCACTATGTCTTGGAACGAATTTCTATATGCGTTGGTCGTTACGACGAGTCCAAGTCAGCAGACCGCTACGATAGGAATTGCAAGCTTTAAGTTTTCCGACACGTTTATTTGGGGGCTGCTCATGAGCTCGTCGGTTATTGCTACCATCCCGGCTGCTGTTTTATATCTTGGAGCACAATCTTTCGTGATTGGCGGGCTTGCCGATGGGGGAGCGAAATATTGAGGTGTAAAAATACAGTAACGCACGATGTAAGTTCCGCTAAAGCGAAACTCAGTAAGGCTTACGATGCAAGTTTCGCTAAAGCGAAACTCAGTAACGCTTGCGATGTAAGTATCGCTAAAGCGAAACTCTAAGGAGGAAGAAAATGAGCTTGGATAGGTTCAAATTAGACGGCAGGGTTGCCTTGATTACTGGCGGATGCCAGGGATTGGGGTTTGCATTTGCGAAGGCCCTTGCGGAAGCTGGGGCAATAGTTGCTGTTACAAGCCGGGATGAAGCCAAAGCAGCGGAAGGCGCGAGGCGGATCCGTGAGGAAACCGGCGGTCAAGCCATCGGTGTAGCCGTTGATGTTACGGACGGCGGGCAGGCTCGCCGTATGGCGGAAGAAACAGCTCAGGCTTTGGGCCGCATCGATATTCTGATCAACAATGCGGGAATTAATATCCGTAAGCCGATTCTTGATTATGACGAAGATAGCTGGGATCTAGTGCTTAACACTAATCTGAAAGCACCCTTCCTGTGCGCCAAGGCCGTGGTTCCTTATATGATCAAGCAGCAATACGGAAGAATTATTAATTTGTCATCCATGATGGGGACTATTGCGCTGGCAGAACGCTCTGCCTATTGCTCAAGTAAAGGTGGATTGATTCAGCTGACCAAGGTTATGGCACTGGAATGGGCCGAACACAACATTACGGCCAATGCTGTTTGTCCAGGACCGTTCGCTACCGAATTAAACCAGGTAGTTATAAATAATCCGGAGGCCAACCAATTTTTCCTCGATCACCTTGCATTGAAACGTTGGGGCAATCCAGATGAGCTGACCGGACTAATCATATATTTGGCTTCAGAAGCCTCCAGCTTTATGACCGGTTCTTCCATTGTGATAGATGGAGGCTGGACAGCGCAATAAGAGAGGATGTTCTGGAAACTTAAAAAAGAAAGGGCTGAAGCAAATGAAATACGGACTCACGGTTTACGGGACTACTTATGATATGGGTATCAACCCGCAATCAGGCAAAAAGCCGATAACGCCTAAAGAATTAATAGATGTTACGGAAGGTCATGGTCTGGAAGGCATTGAGATTCCTTTTCAACTTTTAAAAGAACATAATCCCGATGAAGTGGCTGATTACGCGCGCTCCAAAGGGATGTTCATCAATATCGCCGCAGGAGGCTATGATCCTGAGCAATTGAGCGAAGCGCTGCTGCTTGCCAAACGCGTGGGTGCGATAACGGTACGGACGGTGGTGGGCGGAGCCAAATTCGGAGGTGACCGGAGGCATATGGCCGGCACCTGGAAGCCTTTTTTGGATCAGCTTCTTACATCATTTCAGGAAGCTGCCGAAACGGCGGAGCAGACGGGTGTTAATTTGGCTGTAGAAAACCATCAGGATCTAGCTTCCGAAGAATTGCTCTGGCTGTGCGAAACGATTGGGTCACAACGGTTCGGTATTAATCTCGATACGGGAAATCCTCTGGCAACGGCCGAAGAACCTAATGATTTTTTCCGTCGTGTAGCTCCTTATGTGAAAAATGTTCATTTAAAGGATTATACGATTTATTGGTATGAGGAAGGGTATAGACTGGTTAGATGCCCTCTTGGTCAAGGGGCGATTGATTTCCCTGAGCTGTTCCGTATCTACTCGGAAGCTGCGCCGCAAATGACGATGTCGGTGGAACATGGTGCATTGGAGGCACGGAACGTTAGAGTATTGGAAGAGGATTTCTGGACGGAATATCCCGCGCGTTCTGCAAGCCAGCTTACATGTTTGCTTCGTTATGTTCATAACCATGCAAAAGCAAGTGGCGATTGGAGAACTCCGTTCGAGAAAGGGGAGTCTCCTGCATCGATAGTCACTTACGAACAATCGCAAATGGTTACGGCTCTAGCCTATTTGAAATCATTGATCCGGCAGTTTCGTGATAATGAAAATTTGGTGAAAAGTTGAGGTGACTGTCATGAATATCTTGGATTTAAAAGGTAAAAATGCGCTTGTCACCGGCTCTAGCCGGGGGCTCGGCAGACAGTATGCCATGGATTTAGCCCGTGCAGGGGCGAATGTCATTATTCACGATGAAACAGAAACGAAATCTGCAGAATTTAGCGAAGCTGCGTCCGGGTACCAAGTAGCTGAGGAAGCAGCATCCTTAGGTGTAAAATCCGCGTTTATCGCCGCCGATTTGGCTGATCCCGTGCAGGTCGAGCAATTGGTCATGCAATCGATTGAATTCTTAGGCAGCATTGATATATTAATCAATAATGCCGGTGGCGACATCGGCTTCAAGACACCTCGGCCAGAGCCTAATGATTCATTGGATATTAGTGTCGAGGATATTCGCTCGGTTGTCGAGCGTAATCTGTTGTCGACTATGTATACATGCAAATTTGTCGGCCAGCATATGCGTGAGCGAGGCAGTGGTAAAATCGTTAATGTAGGCTCGATAGCAGGCCATGTTCCGGTCACATCCGGAGTGATTTACGCTGCTGCGAAGCTGGGTATTTCTCATTATACGAGAAGCTTGGCCCAGCAGATGAGACCTTATGATGTGAATGTAAATTGTATTTCACCTGCTCCCACCTATACAGCACGCTTCTCGGCGACTCGCAAAGTCAACAATGAAGAAGGCCTCTCCAAGCTTCAGCGGATTGCTCAACCAGAGGATATGTCCAAAATTGTGATGTTCCTCTGCGGCCCCCAAGCCGATTATTTGACGGGCGAAACGATAGTTTGTTGGAAGTAAAAAGGAAGGAGCCACTCAATTGAATTTTGATGGAAAGATAGCGTTAGTAACCGGTGGAGCCAGGGGGATCGGAGCCTCCATCGTCAAACAGTTTCTGGAAAATGGAGCAAAGGTTATTATTGCAGATGTTTCCCCGGACGGGGAGCAATTGATGGAGCAGTGGCGGAGTCAAGGAAAAGAGGTCGCTTACGTACATTGCGACGTCTCTAGGGAAAATGATGTTAATAATGCGGTTAGTGTGGCTGAACAGCAGTTTGGAAAGCTGGATATTGTAGTTAATAATGCTGGAATATTTCCAAGAGCGGATTTGCTCCAAACCGACGAGGCCTTCTGGGACCGCATAATGGACATTAATCTAAAAGGCGTATATTTGATGTGTAAAGCTGTGGTTCCTGTTATGATCAGGCAAGGTGGTGGATGCATTGTAAATATGGGTTCACTTCATGCCAGTATAGGTGGTGAGGAGCTGTTTGCTTACGCTATTTCCAAAGGAGGGGTTGTTACGCTGACTCGGAATTTAGCCCATGCATTAGCAAAGCATAACATCCGAGTAAACGGTGTACATCCGGGCTGGGTAGCTTCTCATGGTGAAAGGGCACTCATGCGGGCAAAAGGAGAGGACGAGGATTGGCCGGAACAGCATTCTTCCGTCATGCCGTTAGGCAGATTACAGACAGAGGATGATATTGCCAATTCCGTAGTTTTCTTATGCTCCGCTAATGCAGGTCAAATTACAGGGCAAATGTTGACTGTAGACGGTGGACTTGGCTTCAGCATGCTGTAGCTGGACTATTATATAATAGGAAAAAGAGGTTAATCCCAATTATGGATTAACCTCTTTTTCCTTAGGGGAATACGGAATTGTTAACTACTTCTTCAATCTGCGGCAGATGTCCTCGGTCATTTCTTTTGTTGACGCATTTCCGCCAATATCTGGGGTCTTAATGCCGCTCAATATCGTTTCTTCCATTGCCGTCAGAACCTTTTGTCCAAGCTCTTGTTGACCGAGATGGTCGAGCATCATTTTGGCTGTCCATATTTGACCTGTCGGATTGGCAATGCCTCTGCCGCATATGTCTGGAGCAGAACCATGTACGGGTTCGAACATGGAAGGATATTTCCCATTGAGATTGATGTTGGCTGCCGGGGCAATGCCGATGCTGCCCATGATGGCTGCACCGATATCAGTCAGGATGTCGCCGAATAAATTACTGGCAACAATAACATCAAAGATATGAGGCTTAGTAACGAAAAAGGCAGCTAATGCATCGATATGATAAGAAGATGTTCTGGTTTCAGGATAGTCACGGCTAGTCTCAGTGAAAACTTCATCCCAGAAAGGCATGGAATGGAAGATACCGTTCGACTTCGTAGCACTTGTCACATGTCCCCGACGTTTGGCGGCCAGTTCAAATGCGTAGCGGATTGCTCTTTCCGTGCCTTTGCGAGTAAAAATGGCATTCTGGATGGCAATCTGGTCCTCGCCCTTATGGATTCTTCCTCCGACTTCGCTGTATTCGCCCTCACTGTTTTCACGTACGACGATAAGATCGAAATCATTAGGATTAGTCAGTGGGGATACTATGCCATTGATAAATTTAGCCGGACGGATGTTAATCACTTGCTCGAACTCACGGCGAATTTTAATGAGTAATCCCCATAATGAAATATGATCTGCAACCTTGGCAGGATCGCCGACAGCGCCTAAGAAGATAGCCTCGAATGACTGTAATGTATTCAACCCGTCCTCGGGCATCATTTGGCCATGCTTTAAATAATAATCGCAATTCCAAGGGAAATTCGTAAACTCGAAGGTAATACCTCCGTGCACTTCAGCCACTGTATTCAATACATCAAGAGCGGCAGGGACAACCTCATTGCCTATGCCATCACCAGGAATTACTGCAATTTCATGCTTGGACATTTCAAGTATCCTCCTTCTATAACCAATAAAGTTTGATGCTAGCGCTTTCAATGCGTGGATGGCATTTATGAATGGATTATATCTATGGAGTATGCGGATGTCAACTGAATTACCCTTCGGGAAGAGCGGTCAATATGACAGCTTTTTTTGTAACAATAGTGCAGTGAAATGGCTTGGCATGTGTGGTAGAGTTTAGTGGAATGCCTATGTAAGTGTTTCCATTACCAGCTTTAACAAGTAAACACCTAAAAGGAGCGAATGAAATGAAAATTGCCGCACAGCTTTACACCGTTCGAGATTTTTTGAAAACACCTGAAAACATAGCTGAATCTTTGAAGAAAGTAAAGCAAATTGGATATGACGCCGTGCAAGTTTCTGGAGTAGGTCCGATTGGAAATCAAGAACTGAAAGATCTCGCTGATGGTGAGCAATTGACTATTTGCGCTACTCATATTCCATATCAGGATCTAACGGAGAGATTGGATGAGGTAATTCAAAAGCACCAGCTGTGGGGTTGTAAATATGTGGGACTTGGTGGTATGCCTAATGAATACCGAGATAGCAAGGAAGGCTACATCAGCTTTGCTAAACAAGCATCCGAAATTGGCAGAAAATTAGATGCTGCAGGACTCAAATTCATTTATCATAACCATAACTTTGAGTTTGCTAAATTCGATGGGAAAACAGGAATGGAAATTTTGTTGGAAGAATCTGACCCAAGTGCTTTTGATTTCGAGCTTGATGTTTATTGGGTACAAGCCGGCGGCGGTGATGCTGTGGAATGGGTTCGGAAGTTTGATGGACGTATGAAAGTTGTGCATTTGAAGGATATGGCGGTTACTGCCAACAGAGAACAATTATTCGCTGAAGTTGGTGAAGGCAACATGAATTTCCCGGCAATCTTAAATGCATGCCGTGAAATTGGTGTTGAATGGGCTGCGGTTGAGCAGGATCAAAGCTACGGACGCGATCCGTTCGAATGCCTAGCAACGAGCTTTAATAACCTGAAAAAATTAGGCGCTGTATAGGTTAATGTATCAGAATTAATGTATCAAAAGCTGCAAATTAACAAGGAAGCTGATACATACTGGTGATTATTATCGAGTAAGTAAGACTCTAGGTTATAATGGAACAAGCTCCTATGATGGATATCATGGGAGCTTGTTTAGTTTCGGCTGGAACGGAATCCAACAAGTTGAATTGTAAGTTCACTCCTCTATACGATCGTATTTCCTTAGCAAATCGGTTAATGCTTCACGAAATAAGAAGGATTCCTTCTTTTTTGACTTTTCCGCTAATGTTTTAAGACGACGCACCAATGTGGCGGGATAATAGCAAGTTTTCATTATCATGTCTTCATTAGGCGGTAATGAAACCTGATTTCTCCCGGCTTCTTTTGCAGCCATCAGAGCTGCATTTGCGGTACGCATTAATGATTGTTCATCTTTGGAGTCCCTTGGAAATTGGGCTACGCCAATAGTTACGCTTATTAAGGGCGGGTTGTCCAATCGGATTTGAAAGCGGTCTTGAGCTGCATAGATTCCTGCTCGGACGTTTTCCATTTTTAAAAATGCCTGCTCAAGACTTTCTCCCACCAGAATGATCCCAAATTCATCCCCTGATACGCGAAACGCATACTCTCCTGCAGCTTCTTTCAATAGTTCGGCAATAGTTTGAAGTACATGATCTCCGGTGTCATGTCCAAATTCATTGTTGATTTCCATAAAATGATCGACATCTATTAAGGCCAGAGCTACAACTTCATCTGATTTGATCGTTTGCTTAAGCTGAAGCTCCAAAGCTTCACGGTTCATAAGCTCTGTTAATGAATCTTGTCTTGTTTTCATAATGTTTAATCAGCTCCATAATATATAAGATTATATATATTCGTATATATATAAATACATAATATGCATGATTTCTTTAATTGTCAATTATTGGTTTTTGTAATAATTCTCTTCCTTCGGCTGCACATAAATATTTTAACTTAGTGAACAATAAGCTTGCATTAAAGGTAAAGGATGATTGGATTGAAAATCCCAAAAGCAGTGATTGTTTTTATCATGTGCCTACTCCTATGTTTACCGTCTTCGAAGGCTGTATTCGCTTCCCAAGCTCCTATTCCTTTGGAGGCTCTTCAGGAAGAAGGGGTGTATATCGAAATTAATAAAAAGAGAAATTGGCTTACCGTATATGTTAATGGCCGCGCCATGTACGGATTTCCAGTTGCAACGGGACGCAGAAAAGAGCTGACTCCAATAGGCGAGTTCCATATTGTAACCAAAATCGTTAAGCCCTGGTATGTGAGAAAACAAATTCCTGGTGGTCATCCAAAGAATCCTTTGGGATCCAGATGGATGGGAATCAGCGTTAAAGGGACAGGTGGGTATACGTACGGAATTCATGGAACCAATCGCCCTTACTCTATAGGAAGCTACGCGTCATCAGGCTGCGTCCGCATGCATAACAGGGATGTAGAATGGCTATACCGCCATATCCCTCTAGGAACCATGGTTATTATTAAAGAAAAGTAAATGCCTGTGTATGAAATTGAAAGTTGCGGACATACTATTATTAGCGGTGAAAAGAGAGGTGTGGTTCCGTTGAACGATTCAACGAAACATTCCATTAGTATGGTATTAGACTCCAGATAGAAGCGGAGGGATGTGCCAAAGACACGTTAGGGTAGTACCTGTACTGCAATAAAGTGAACAAGGTTTCTGACCTGCCTTTTGGAAGGTGCTCGAGGCTTTAATACAAAAATCAATTCACCGCAAAAGGACCCCGAAAGGGGTTCTTTTTTGTCATGTACAAATAAAAAATGAAAGTTAGAGCAGTGGTTTCCTGAATTAGGTAAATAGACCTAGTTTATTATATTTTTTTCACACTTTTTTTACATTTATATCATAGTTTCATCATGAATATGCGCTAAGTTGATGTTATGCTAGGGCATCAGCAAGCAAGCATCCGGATCCGTTGCAATAAAATATGAACAAAACATTCCCTCTGGGAGCGTTTAGTCATGGATGATGGACGGACAAGAATACATGGAGGTATGGAAATGATCAGGTGGATCCAGAATGTATCCAAAAAATGGGTGGTTGCCGCCATTGCTATTATTGCGGTTATCGCAGTTGTCGGGGCAACATTTATCAATTGGGGAGGCGCGGTAAAAACAGCACAACCGGGCGCAGCTCAAAGACCAGGAGCCGGTGCGGCCAGACAATTTCCTGTAGAAACACAGATCGTTAAGCTTGCGGATGTGGGCGGGGGACAAGTGTTTACCGGTGCTATAACACCGATATATACAACGAATATTTCTTCTCGTGTAACAGGCAGAGTAACTGAAATCATGGTGAAGCCTGGGGATCGGGTTAAGGTTGGGCAGCCACTAGCCAGAATCGACACAAGCACCTTACTGCAGCAAATTGCTCAATCGGAGAGCGCCCTATCTGTAAGCGCGGCTCAATTGCAGCGAACGGCCAATGATCAAGCAAACAGTGCGGCTACCGCTGAAAAACAGCTTGCTATTCAACGGGCCAATCTAGATAAAGCAATGTCTGATCAACAAAATGCAGTTGCCGCTGCCAAACAACAGGTCGCGCTTTCACAAGCTAATTACAATAAAGCGATCAACGATCAACAAAATGCAATTGCAACCGCCAAGCAGCAGGTGGCGATTTCTCAGCAAAACTTTAATAATTCACTTACTACATACAGTATTAATTTGGCTAATGCACAAAATACCTTAAATACACAGCAGGATAGCATTCAAAACTCGCAAGTCAATTCACATAATTCAATGGATACGCTGCAGCTGCAGTTGGAGCAGGCTATCATTAACTACACTAACGTGAAAGCTGCCCAAGGCTCCAATAATACGGCCGTAGATACGGCTTTGCAGAAGGTTCAGTCGGCCCAACTTGCTCTTGATCAGGCTCAGCAGACTACACCAAGCTCGCTTACTACAGCTACGGCTGCTTTGCTTAAGGCGCAGGGAGACTTGACGACTGCACAAAATTCACAAACCGTACAGATTTCGCAGGAACAGCTAAACCGCGATTCCATTTCTCTTGCCAATGCGCAAAATACACTTGCCGTTATTTTGGAAACCAACCAGCAAACGTTGCAGAAGGATCAGCTATCTTTTGCGAATACGCAGGCTACTCAAGAGCTGAGCTTAAATGTGAGCAAGGCGCAAGTAGAGCAGTCCGAGCAAGCGCTGGTAACGGCTAAGTCAACCGATGCAATTGCTGTTAGCAGTGCACAATACCAACAAGCTCAGACAAACCTTCAAGTTCTTAATGAGCAGTTGAATGATGGTGTATTATTATCTCCGGTTGATGGAGTAGTGAGTCTGATTAATACCCCAGTAGGACAGAACGCTACGAATGCAGCAAACATTGTGTCCGTTGCAGCGTTAGATCCAACGCAAGCGACGGTCAACATATCAGAAGCCAATATCGGTAAAATCAAAGTAGGCTTGCAAATGAAAGTTAATGTGCCTACATTAAACAAAACATTTGATGGTGTAGTATTAGCGATTCGTCCGACGATGGACGCAGTGACCAAAGCTTACGGCGTTGATATTAGAGTAAACGATCCGAATCAAGAGCTGCTCCCGGGGATGTTTGCTACCTCCAGCTTAAAAAGCGAAGGTCGTAAAGCGATCATGGTTCCCGCTGACGCTATTCTGAGCCAACCGAGCGGAAATGCTGCATTTGTCGTGAAGGATGGACGAGTGAAGAAAGTATCTGTAAAAGTCGGAACTTTGACAAGCGCAATGTTCGAGATTACAGAAGGATTAGCTGAGGGTGATGAGCTTGTCGTTAAGGGGCAAGAGCTGCTGTCTGACAAAGCGGCGGTTCAAGTTCTTAAGCCGGGGCAGGAAGCTCAGAAACCGCAGGGTCAGCAAGGTGCTGGCCAAGGACAACAAGGCGGCCAAGGTCAGGGTCAACAGGGTGGACAAAGACAGCAAGGGCAACAAGGACAACAAGGACAACAAGGTACCTCAGGTGGTCAGGGAGGTCAGGGTCAGCAAGGCGCTGCGGGCGGCCAAGGCGGTCAGCCTGCTAATGCAAATGGCGGTGCCTCCGGTCAAACGGGGAGAGCAGGTGGAGGTCAGTGAATTTAGCTAATTTTTCAGTCAACCGCCCCGTTACCATTTTTATGCTCATGATCGCGCTGGTTATTTTAGGCTCGATCGCAGCACCGCTTTTGCCGGTTGATTTGTACCCGAACATGGAAATCCCGACTGCCAACGTAAGCGTTAACTGGCCTGGGGCGTCACCGGGACAAGTGGAAAGTCAAGTGACCAAGCGAATCGAGGCTTCAATGGCAACGATAGCCAATGTGCAGTCCGTCTCATCAACCTCACGAACGGGATCGAGTAATGTTACGGTGCAGTTCAATTTTGGGACGGATATCAGTGAGGCAACTTTGACTATGCGAGACCGGTTAGATAGGGTGAAGCGGCAGCTTCCAACGGACGCTGATGCTCCGGTTGTTTCTCGTGCCGACCCGAACAGCCAGCCTATTCTAAACTTGGCGTTATATAGCAACAGTGTAGATCTGATCACACTACGCGATCTGGCGGATAACGTGGTTAGTCCTGCAGTTCAGCGTGCCAACGGAGTTGCATCAGTTGGCGTAACAGGAGGCCGGGTTCGCCAAATTCAGCTTCTAGTTGATCAGAATAAGCTTACACAATACGGACTAACGTTCAATCAAGTTACTTCAGCTTTAAGCAATGATAATCAATCAACCGATGCCGGTCTTGTTTATAAAGGTGAACAACTCGTTCCATTAACGATTAAAGGTGATTTTAAATCGACATCTGAGATCGAAAAGGTTAGAGTTTCGCTATCTCGAGGGCAGTCGATTCCAATTGGCGAGCTCGGAAAAATTATTGACACCTATCAAGAGATTACATTCGAATCACGCCGTAACGGAGAGCGAAGCGTAGGTCTTTCAATACTTAAGCAATCTGACGGGAATACGGTTTCGGTTGCGGATAATATTCGTAAAGCCATGGTGGATATCGAGAAAAATTTACCTGAAGGCGTTAAGCTTGGAATCTTAAATGATTCGTCCAAGTTCATTAAAAGCTCGATTAATACGGTTATAGAGCACACTTTGCTCGGTGGCGTATTCTCGGTCATTATCTTGATGCTGTTCCTGAACAGTATTCGTGCCACTCTGATCATTGGAGTTGTTATTCCGATATCGGTAATCAGCGCATTCAGCATGATGTACTTTTCCGGACAGACAATAAATACGATTACACTGGGCGGTCTTGCCTTAGGTTTAGGCTCGCTCGTTGACTTTGCAGTCGTAGTATTAGAAAGTATTTTCCGGAAACGAGAAGAAGGCTTATCACCGGTTGAAGCCGCCAAGCAAGGCACGGCCGAGGTCGGGACCGCAGTTATGGCTTCAGCTTTGGCACAAATCGCCGTTTTTGCACCTACTCTATTTATTAACGGATTGGTGAAAAACTTCTTTGTACCTATGGCACTAACGGTTAGCTTTTCGCATATAGCCGCATTGTTTGCTGCTATCACGCTAGTACCTATGCTTGCGGCTAAGCTTTTGAAGAAGCATTCTCATGATGAGTCGCTTCCGGAAGGGAGATCCTTTAATCCTGCTGTATGGTTTGGACGCGGGATGAATCATTTGACAAGAATATACGGCGGTTTGCTCAAATGGTCTTTGGGGCATCGCTGGATCATAATCCTTTTAACTATCGGAATGCTAGGCGGCAGTGTGTATCTCGCCAAATTTGTCGGTTCGGAGATTACTCCCAAAACCGATGAAGGACAGCTTAATATTAATATGAGCTTGGCTCAGGGTACCAAGTTTGAAATCACTAATGCACTTGCAACAAAGGTTGAGGGTTTGATAAAGGATATCCCGGACATTGAGTCGATATTTACCACCGTCGGTGGCGGGGGAGGAGGAGCTTTCCAGAGCGCCTCAACGAACTCGGCTAATATTCAAGTAACCCTTAAGCCACTAGCAGAACGCAAGATGAAAACTGAACAAATTGTGGAACAAATTCGTAATTTGACCACCGGTAACGCAGGGGCGCAAATTTCTGTAAATGCTCGTTCCTCTATTCGTTTGCCAGGACTTGGCGGCGGTGGCGGTGCAGATATTCAGGTTAACCTAAACGGTCCTGACATGGCTGTATTGAGTAAGTTGGGTGATATGGTTGCTGAAGAGCTGCGCGCCATTCCTACACTTAGGAACGTACAGAATACGTTGGATCGTAACATTCCCGAATTCGATATGACTATTGACCGCGAAGCGGCCAGCTATTATGGCATTTCCGTTCGAGAGGTAATGACTTCCATTCGTACCGCATACCAGGGATCGGTGGCAACCAACTTCAAGACAGGCGATACGCAGATTTCTGTGCTTGTTAAATATCCGTCAGAGTTTACAAATAACCTGGAAAACTTGAATCAAGTTGTCATTACTACGGCATCTGGAGCGCAAATTCCATTGAATGCAATAGCTAAGGTGGAGCCGGGCTCTGGTCCTGCGCAAATCAGACATATTAACCAACAAAGACTAGCTACCATCCAAGGTTCAGTTTTTAACGCTCCAATTGGGGATGTTTCCACAGAAGTACAGGCTCGGCTTGCCACGATTCAACCTCCTGATGGATATACCATCACGCTTGGATCGCAGGCTGACTCCAATAATGCTTTCTCTAGTTTATACTTTATGCTTTTACTTTCAGTAGTCTTGGTTTACATGGTTATGGCAAGTCAGTTTGAATCTTTGTATGGACCTTTTATTATCATGTTCTCACTGCCTCCAACATTTATTGGAGCCATACTGGGTCTCTATCTGACCAACCGTACGATTAATATGAACTCTGTTATGGGAATGATCATGCTGGTCGGGATAGTGGTCAACAATGCCATTGTTTTGGTCGATTATACCAACCAGCTTCGAAAACGAGGCTATACTCTTTATGATGCATTATTAGAAGCAGGAAAGGTTCGATTGCGTCCGATATTGATGACAACTGCAACTACAGTACTGGCTATGCTGCCGCTTGTTATTGGTTTTGGTGAAGGCGCTGAAGCTCAAGCTTCCATGGCTACGGTTGTTGCGTTCGGATTAACGCTCTCAACGATGATTACATTGCTGCTTGTACCAGTAGTTTATACGCTAATGGATGGTCTTAAGGATAGATTGGTAAGCAAATGGAAAAAGCAATCCCCTCCAGCCCTGCCAGCTGACCATTAATAAAGGTTGTTTAACACCAATAGTTAGGCGGGGACCAATCGACGAAAATCAGATGGAGGAGATAAGCACTATGGCTCGGAACCGTCGTAAACAAAATAACAGCAGATGGCTTGCATGCTGGCTCACATTAGCTTTATTGCTCCAAGCGATGCTAGCTGCAAGCATTGTACATGCAGAAACCTCCCCAAGCACTGGGGAGGCGGTTAAGGAAATTACCGCCAAAACGGACTCTTCTGTATCATCCGTTATACCTTCTTTTGGATATGCACAAATTACAGGCGGATTAAGCCATACTGTGGCATTGAAAAGCGATGGCTCCGTTTGGACTTGGGGCGATAGCCTTCACGGAAAGCTGGGAACTGGAACGGATGTGCAGCGTTATGTTCCTACTCGGGTTAAGGAATTATTTGATATAACCGCAATTGCCGCAGGAATGAATCACACACTTGCATTGCGCAAGGATGGAACCGTGTGGGCTTGGGGCCAAAATTCAAAGGGGCAGATCGGGGACGGTACTCTAGAGGACCGGACCACACCTTTTCAAATTGAATATCTTAGTGACGTTATAGCAATCTCAGCTGGTAACAATCACTCCATAGCTTTGAAAAGTAATGGGACCATCGTTACGTGGGGAGATAACTCTAAAGGTCAACTGGGTAACGGTACTTACGATGATGGACTGAAGCCGAATCAATTAACATCGTTTTCCGGAATAAAAGGAATAGCAGCTGGAGGCAATCATTCACTTGCTATAGCTTCGGACGATCATGTTTTGGCTTGGGGGGATAACACCTATGGGCAAGTTGGAGATGCGGAGACTTCATCCCGGACGAATAAACCAACTAGGGTTAATTTTACTTTCGCTACGAAAACAGTTGCTGCCGGGAGTAATTTCTCAGTGGCCTTGAAGGAAGATGGCTCCGTATGGACATGGGGCTATAATGTTTCGGGTCAGCTTGGCAGTGGAAACGAAGATAATCGTAATTTTGCATTAGCAGTTGTTGGCCTTAAGGATGCTGTAAGTGTTGCTGCAGGTAACTCCCACATGATTGTTCAGCATAAAGACGGCACAGTCAGCGGCTGGGGGTTAAATAATTACGGGCAGCTAGGTACAGGAGATTATAAAAACAGTATAGTCGATGTAAGTATTATGAAAAATGTTTCGCTCATTGGAACCGGGCATTTTCATTCAATGGCTATAAAGCCCGATGGAACTCTGTGGACTTGGGGTAACAGTGCTCTGGGCCAGTTGGGGGACGGAGCGGCAACAAATCGGATATTACCGGTCTTGGTTCCGCGGTTTTCGATGATTGTTCGTCCGCCAGACCAAACAGAGGGCAGCTACAGCAATACAATGTCGAGTAAGCCGCTTGCGTCAGGGGATAGCTTTAACCTTGTATGGAAAAACAATAAGCTCTGGACGTGGGGGGAAAATATATTCGGCCAGCTTGGATTAGGTGCCGGCAGTGCGAAGAATGCTCCCGCGTCAGTCGATGCTGCTGATCAAATTGCTGTGGCAGCAGCAGGGACCAGCCATGCGCTGGTGTTGAAGAAGGACGGTACGGTTTGGAGCTGGGGGTTAAATCTTAGCGGCCAATTGATTGATACTACAACAGCAAATAAAAACACACCGGCCCCATCGCCATTGCTTAGCGATGTGACAGATATAGCAGGCGGCAACCTGTTCACAGTTGCGTTGAAAAAGGATGGAACGGTTTGGGCTGTAGGAGATAACACATTCGGCCAATTGGCTAATGGCAGTTCCAAACCAAGCCTGATACCGGTTGAAATACCTGGACTATTTAAGATTAAAGCTATCGCGGCAGGTTATAATCACGCTCTTGCTTTGGCTAGTGATGGTACTGTGTGGTCATGGGGCGATAATAGCAATGGCCAATTGGGTGACGGTACGACTGCGCTGCGCAGGAGTGCCGTGCAGCTGACAGATTTGACCAATGTGAAGGCCATTGCAGCAGGAAGAAACCATTCATTGGCTCTTAAGAGCGATGGTACGGTTTGGACTTGGGGATACAATGCTTTTGGACAGCTGGGCAATGATTCCACATCGAATACTTCAACGCCAGTTCAAGTCATTGATGTGATGGATGCCGTTGCCATTGCCGGAGGCAATTATCATTCCTTAGCCGTTAAGTCTGACGGAACGGTTTGGGCTTGGGGCTCCAACGCCTTCGGGCAGCTGGGCGATGACACGACAATGAACCGGCAGCGCGCGGTTCAAGCGAAAGGCATTAGCGGCGCTTCAGCTATTGCCGCAGGAAGCAACCATTCCGCTGCAATGTCAGCGGATGGTACAGTATGGACATGGGGGGCCAATATGTCCGGGCAGCTGGGCGACGGTACGTTCAAGAACCGTACCGTGCCTGCAGCTGTGACCGGGTTCGCGTCATCCTTTAGTGACGCGACCGGACATTGGGCCGCTGCGGCTATTTCCGCCGCGGTGGATAAAGGCTACGTGGACGGCTATCCGGACGGCACGTTTCAACCTGAACGAATCGTTCTGCGCGCCGAGTTCGCCAAGCTTGTGGCAGCCGCTCTTAAGCTGCCGGTCACTGCGCCTTCTGCCGATCAGGCTTGGTACAGAACCTATGCCGATGCGCTGTTGAAAGCAGGGTATATCGGGCAGGATGAATCCCAAGCAGATTGGGATCGGCCAATCACACGCGCTGAAATGGCAAAGATCACAGTACGCGTGACTCATAAAGAGCTTCAATCAGCGAACACGGCAGTTACGGAACCGTTTGCCATGCTAACAGCGGTGCAATCAGGTATACTGCAGGGGTTAGAGAATGGAAGCCTTGCACCGCAAGCGACAACCAATCGCGCCCAAGGGGTTACAATCATTGAACGTATGCTGACGTTGAAGAACGGCAGTACGCTTCAAGTTGATGCCAAAGCGTTGGAGAACGCGCAGAAAGCTAACTGAATGTGAGTGTTCTCCTTACTAACATAAAAGCAAAGGCGATTTCCCTCTAGGAAATCGCCTTTGCTTTTTATTACGTTTGGGCAGATGCACAGTCCAACCCAACGGTTTAGACATAGGATATAGCATTTACAAAACATGCAGAATGGGAGTCAGCACCTATGCATAATTCAGCAATTGTTATTGTTTTAGTGTTATTTATTTTATTGGCAATGCTGTTATTAGCTTTGATTTGATTTAACTACCTGAGCTATCGGCATAAAAATTCGGAATTAAGGCACTGCCCTCCTACTTATGCGAGACCGATCCTCGTGTTGGCCGGTTCATGTGGAGGTATTTCTTGAAGCTGCTGCAACTGCTTACATTTCCAGTATAGTTTTAGATTATTTCAACATAATACCTTTAAAGAGGTGGTTCCAAAGGCCCCCTTGGCTCATGAAGTTTCCAAGAAAGCTTAATCGATACCGAAGCTGTCCTTCAATTTCAAAAGTCCAGTGTTCTACTCGGGTTTGCTTAAAGCGGATGCTAACAAACTAGCTTTTCATAAGTAAGCTGGCTTGTAAGCATCCGTTCCTCCATCTACATTTCACGCAGTTACATAACGGCCCAAAAGACTTAGTGCATGGTTGAGCGCTGAATAGGAGAAAATAGCGTTACACAAGAAAAAGAAGGGATGACTTCAGATGGCTTCAAAGGCAAAGCAAAAAATAACATGGACACAGCAGGAGTACCAAGAGCTTGCTAAGAAAAGTGAGCCTCCAAGACCGGTTGCACGAAACTGCTTTCGCGCTTTTTTAGTAGGTGGAATCATTTGCACAATTGGACAAGCATTGATGGAGTTATTCATTCATGGCTTCGGATTTACTCAGGAAACAGCCGGTAATCCAACGGTGGCTATCCTGATTTTATTATCTGTTATTTTGACCTGCATGGGTGTTTATGACAAACTCGCGCAATGGGCTGGGGCTGGTTCCGGGGTACCCGTTACTGGATTTGCCAATTCGATGTGTTCCGCGGCTCTAGAGCATAAAAGCGAGGGGCTGGTGCTGGGTGTAGGTGGCAATATGTTCAAGCTAGCAGGTTCGGTTATCGTGTTCGGAACGGTGGCTGCATTTTTTGTAGGCTTGGTACATTTGCTAATAAATATGACGACAGCGGGAGGATAACATGCTGCAGGGACATCAGAGCTGGGCATTTACGAATCGCCCTGTAATTCAAGCGACTGGAACCGTAGTTGGTCCTGACGAAGGGGATGGGCCGCTTGCCAATGATTTTGATATTGTTCATGGTGATTTGCAGTTAGAGCAGGAAAGCTGGGAGAAAGCGGAACGTAAGCTTATGGAGGAAGCCGCTGAACTTGCTATTAAGAAAGCCGGATTAACGAAAGAGCAGATTCAATTTTATGTTGGCGGCGATCTGATGAATCAAATTATTAGCAATACGTTTGCCGCACGAACTTTAACCATTCCGTATTTGGGGATATTTGGTGCATGCTCGACCTCAATGGAGGGGTTGGCACTGGCCGCGATGATGGTGAATTCAGGTGATGCTGATTATGTGATGGCTGGCACCTGCAGTCATAACTGTACATCGGAAAAACAATTCCGCTACCCGACTGAATATGGCTCGCAGAAGCCGCCGACAGCTCAGTACACAGTGACTGGAGCAGGGGCGGCAGTGCTGTCTAGAAAAGGGGATGGCCCCATAGTAACAGGAGCTACAATCGGCAGAGTTATTGATATGGGGATCAAAGACCCTTTTAACATGGGGGCTGCGATGGCCCCCGCAGCTGTGGATACATTGCAGGCGCATCTTCGCGATTTCGATCGGGAACCAGGATATTACGATCTTATTGTGACAGGCGATTTGGCTTCGGTAGGGTATGAAATTGCGAATGAATTGCTGGAAAAGCATAAGATTCCAATCAGTCAAACTATTTATAAGGACTGCGGTCTAATGATTTATGATATTGAGAAGCAACCTGTTGTTATTGCTGGTGGCAGTGGCTGTGGCTGTTCTGCTTCCGTGACCTATGGACATATTATGAAGCAGCTTCGCAATGGAGATCTCAAACGGGTGTTGGTTATTGCAACAGGAGCCTTGCTATCCCCGTTGTCGTTTCAGCAGGGAGAAAGCATTCCTTGCATTGCCCATGCTGTATCAATTGAAGGCGGGGTACATTAAATGGATACTTTTATGCATTTTGTCTGGGCTTTTGTTATCGGAGGCGCAATATGCGTTATAGGGCAGCTGTTGATGGATGTGGGCAAGCTGACCCCTGCTCACACAATGAGTTCACTAGTTGTTGCAGGAGCAATTGCAGATGGTGTTGGTTGGTACGATCCTTTCATTAAGTTTGCCGGTGCAGGAGCGACAGTACCGATAACGAGCTTTGGCAATGCATTGGTTCATGGAGCGCTTCAAGAGCTGAATCAAGACGGAGCCATTGGCATTATTACCGGTATTTTCAAAGTAACTAGCGCAGGGGTTTCAGCCGCTATTATTTTTTCATTCCTTGCTGCTGTTGTGTGCAGACCTAGGGGCTGATGCAGTTTGGAATACGGGCGATTTGTTAGTGAGCTTTCTCCATAAGGCTAGCGATTCAACTTAACCTAAGACTCATTTTGAGCCTTAGGTTTTTTTAGTTGTGAACTTTTCGTTCGATTTTTCTTACGCTAGGGTCGTTAGGAATCAGTCAATTATGGTTCTAAAATGGAGAAAAAGCGCCCAAATGTGTATTTATACAAACAAATTCAGCATTTTTGCATGTATACGGCTTTTTTTGAATCCTGTAAAATAGAAGATGAGTTATTCTACCATAAAAACCATATACCCCAAGGAGGATCAGGAACATGGAGGCACTAGTCAAAGAAGACATACAAATCCTTAAGCGCATACAAGCAAATTTGGAATCTTGTATCCTTGGCAAAACAGATGAAATTAAACTGCTGCTAACAGCGATGCTTGCTGGCGGTCACGTGCTGCTGGAGGACGTACCCGGAACAGGAAAAACAGTTCTAATTAAATCGTTAGCTAAATCAATTCATGGTCAATTTCGTCGTATCCAGTGTAATCCTGATTTACTCCCTACGGATATCACAGGGGTATCCATATATCATCCCAAGGATGAGGTCTTTGTTTTTAGACCCGGCCCAGTGATGACTCATATTTTGCTGGCGGATGAAATTAACCGAGCTACGACGAAGACGCAATCAGCGCTTCTTGAAGCCATGGAAGAAGGGCATATTACAGTCGATGGGGAGACACATCAGCTGCCTAAACCATTTTTGCTGCTTGCTACTCAGAATCCGATTGATTTTGAAGGTACCTATACGCTCCCGGAAGCTCAGTTGGATCGATTCATGATGAAGTTCAGCCTGGGTTATCCTGATGAAGCGACAGAGACTCGAATGATTATTTCACAAAGCGTCATACATCCGTTGGAGAATCTTCAGCCAGTGGCTGATGTTGAGCATATCTTAGAAATCCAACAGCGGGCTAAGCATGTTCATCTGGATGATGCGGTTGCCAGCTATTTAGTAGCAGTTACTAGACAGACCCGTGAGCATGCTTCTATATTTCTTGGAGCAAGTCCACGCGCTACCCTCGCATTAGTCCAAGCGTCGAAAGCCTATGCACTGATTCAAGAGCGCGATTATGTGATACCCGATGATATTAAGTTCTTGGCACCTTTTGTGCTGGGGCATCGTATCATTTTGCAAGCTGAAGCACGAATGGATGGCGCTACTGTCCAATCCGTACTCCAATCCGTCTTTCAGCAGGTTAGAGTGCCCGTACGAATGGAGAAGTGAGTATGATGAGGGAATCGATCGTACAAAAGCTTACTGAAATTCCCCGTTTGAGCAAACAATTTTGGGCAGTATTAATTAGCTTTGTCGGCAGTCTTGGATTTTTACTGTTTCAAGGCGGCAAGCTGGCGCTTATGCTCTTCGTTATTATGTTGGTATTAAGTATTTATCTGCTTCTTGGGCAATGGAGCGGCATCAAACGTACGCAGGGTGTAAGAAATCTGCAAAACATGGAGCATAGCAATATGCTGGAAGCCGGCAGTACACTAGGAGTATCCATACAACTGCAAATTCCCGGGTTTTGGCCGATGCCTTATATTTTTGTCAAAGATCGTCTGTTTCACAAAAATGGAAGCGAGCTGGTCTTCGAGGCAACTATGGTGCCTGACTGGCGCCGCCGCGGCGAATTGGAATATCGAACTCCATCACTTCGCCGAGGTTTCTACTCCTTTGGTTCTACAGAATGTGTTACCGAAGATATATTCGGTTTGTTCGAGCATGGCGGCATGCTGAACCTTCCCCATAGTTTTGTTGTTCTGCCACAAACCGTTCCTATCCGTGAATGGCACCAGTTCCATCAGATGATGAAGGGGACGAACCACCACTCAACAACTACCCGCGCTGTACGTGAAACAACTCAAATTAACGGAGTGCGGGAATATATGTATGGTGATCGTTTATCGCGGATTCACTGGAATGCAACAGCTAAGACGGGAACATGGAAATCGAAGGAATTCGAGAGGGAATCCTTGCCGAAGAGCTATTTGGTTTTAGATCGGCAACGCAAGACCTATAAGGATACTGAGCAATTCGAGCTTGCGGTGTCTATAGCGGCTTCATTGTTCCAATATGGGTCAGGCCGAGGTTTAGCGTTGGGTCTAGTTTCAACAGGGTCAGACGATGTGTATTATGAGCCTAGACCAGGGAGAAATCAATTAAAAGCCGTACAGCAGCATTTTATACATGTGGAAGCGGACGGTACTTACTCGCTTAAACAAGTTTTGAGGGAGAAGGCGCAAACTCTGGTGCCAGGCAGCTTCGTAGCATTGATTACACCCATTCATGGCGATGCTCTTCTGCCCATTTTCAGCTGGCTTAAGCAGCTACAGTTAAATCCTTGCCATCTATGGATTTGCTCGGAACAGGACGACAAGGATAAATGGCTGCGTCAACTGCATTCGCTCGGAGTAGTAGGCTATGCAGTCGGCTCATTGCAAGAGCTGCCTGTTGTGTTGGGAGGGCGAAACGGATGAACGAAACCACTACTTGGTGGCAGAAGCTCCTGTGGCAGAATTGGACCCACCGATTAACCGCCCTGCTAGTAGGTCTGATCTTGTATCAGATTGTAATTTGGATTTCAAAGGAGGAGGGCACGTGGCTTCCGGAAACGATCCTAATTGTTGAACTTGCGCTTCTTGCAACCTTTCTTTTGGAGCATATCCCTAAACTTCATTGGCTTTTTCGCGGACTTATTCAACTGATTGTACTAATTACCATAAATGTTCGTGTCCTTATCCAGTACAATGTGATTGAAGAAATGTCATTGAGCAGTTTTTTCTCTTCGAAGCTATTTTTGAACTTGTATCAGCTCACGCCTTATTTATGGTTCAGTCTTAGCGCTTGGGTCATTTATTTGACCTTAATCTGGTGGGTCGAGGTGAAGTGGCGTGTTTATGCGCTAATGATCATCGGTGTGCTTGGTATGTGTATTCGAGATTCATTCTCAACCGTCTATTTATGGCCGCAGGTGGCTATGACAGTGGGCTGTGGATTATTTCTGTTGATTCTGTGCCATTTTCAGCAGCTGCGCAAAAAAGATCCGAATACCTGGAGTTATTTGGCTGACTACCCAACCTCTATTGCAGTGCCTGTAATTTCACTGGTCAGTTTAACCTTGGTATTCGGATCCGTTATGCCTGAGGTTAACCCTCTCCTGACTGACCCTTATACCGCATGGCGTAATTTCCGCGGAGAGCCTGTTAACTTTACTACAGGAAAAGGTATTGAGGCGGCTCCATCATCTGCAGGCAGTGATGCATCTTCAGGCTACAGTCGGAGCGATGCTTCACTTGGAGGCGGCTTTGAATACGATTATACGCCGGTTATGTCTGTAGATACGACACATCGCAGCTACTGGAGAGGCGAAACAAGGTCTTTGTATAGCGGTAAAGGCTGGGAAGCAAGCGACAGTGACAAACGTGCTACAACCGTAGGAGTGCGTTCAGACAATATTCTTCCATCGGATCCGCGGTCAGCCGGAAGTCCGTTAAAAACGTTTGAGATTACTCAGAATATTACCATGCTATCCGAAGAAAAATACCCTGTGCTGTTTGGGGCGTTCACCGCTCAAAAGGTAGTCGATTTAAACGGTGCCAAAGCTGGACTTGATTCCATCCTATGGGCTCCGGGACAGTCTGAGCTTCGTTTCAATGAACAGCGGCAGCCTGCTTATCCGAAGTCATACACGTTAGTATCCCAGATGCCTATCATCGATGAAGAAGCTTTACGTCTTGCGCCGTTGGAGCTGCCTAACCGCGCGGAGCTTGCGCCTTATCTCCAGGTACCCGAGAATGTGCCGAACCGTGTAAGGCAATTAGCTGCGGATATTACTAAGGATTCACCAAATCCGTACGATAAAGCCAAAAAAATTGAACAATACTTACGCGAAAAGTATCCGTACACGAACAAACCGGATCTTAGCAAAGGGCGCAGCCGAGATTTTGTCGACCGCTTTTTGTTTGAAATTAAGGAGGGCTACTGCGATTATTATTCCTCGGCGATGGCGGTGCTCTCACGATCAGTAGGCTTGCCTACCCGTTGGGTGAAAGGGTATGCCTCCGGCTTATCTCCAATACAAGAGGAAATGATGTATTCAATGGGCGACCAAGGGCTTGTAGATCCCGATGGGGCTGGTGTATACACCGTTCGGAATGCGGATGCGCACTCATGGGTTGAAGTCTATTTCAGCGGGATAGGATGGATACCGTTTGAGCCGACCTCTGGCTTTGTGCTTCCACGTGCTATACCAGAGCAAGAGCTTTCCTTTGATCCTGCGACACTGCCTGATGCAGCAGCTGAGACAGAGGAGTCCAACGGATTTTACAATACAGGTCAAGCGGCTGGGATTGGTGTAATCATTCTATTGTTTGCGGCATTAGCTGGTTTCATTATTTGGAGGCTGCAGGTAATTGAACTGATTCGCGAAAAGCTTGAACGCCGGCGTGCGTCGTTGTTAAAGCAGAAAGTAATCGTGGAATGCGAACGGATGCTGCGTATATGCCGTCGTAAAGGATATACGAGACTAGAGCATGAAACACTTCGTGAAGCTGTACGCAGATGGTCGAAGCAGAGTAAATGGCTGAAAGCGGACTTGGAGCAGGTGTTGTTCATCTTCGAGAAAGCCAAATACAGCAGAGCTGAAATTACGGAAGAGGATTGGCAGAGTACTTCACAGCTTGTTGAAAAGCTGCGCTCACAGGTATAAGAACACCGGAAATAATTTATACAGTTCTTAAATATTGAAACCCCATCGTGGAAAGATCTGCGATGGGGTTTCAATTTATTTACATGTTTAGCTGAAGCTTACGCGTAGTTGTGATCCCTTGTAGACCACTTGGATCGGATGCAACTTTATGGCTTACGAATAATTCAGCTCGTTCCGAGGTGCGGAGCCGCAAGGGCTTTGTTTCCATCTGTAATAAGTCCAGCACGACCTCTGCTACAGATTCAGCGCTTTGCGGCTCAACGTTTCTTTGGGAGAAAGCTTCGATGTAGCTTTCAACTATTGGCTTATATTCATCATCCAGAATTCCGCCTGTTTTTTTCATATCTCCCAAAACGGTATTGGCAAAATTAGTCGCTATAGCACCTGGTTCAACTAAAGTGATATCGATATTAAATAGAGGCTTATAGTAAGTAGCCATACTCTCTAATAGTCCTTCTAAAGCAAATTTGCTTGCACAGTAGATTTCATTCAAAGGCTGCCCAACTAGTCCGCCAACACTTGAAGTGGCTATGATGTGTCCGGAGTCCGCTTTGCGCAGCATAGGGAGGGCCGCTTGAATGGAATGAATAACGCCGTATAGATTGGTATCGAGCACACGTTGAATATCTTCAATTGTCGCTTGACCTAAAGCTCGTAAAAATCCAAAACCAGCATTGCAAAACAATACATCAAGATGAACTTGCTCTTGTTCAATTACTTCAAGTGCTGCTTGTTGAGACTTTGGATCCGTTACATCAACTTCAAGAAAACGAAGGTTTTCTTGGTAAGCATACTGCTCCTGATCACGGTTCAAATGCCGGGTTCCAGCATATACGTTCCAGCCGCTGTTGGCTAATTTCAAAGCGGTTGCCAGTCCAACACCTGATGAAGCTCCAGTGATAAATATCGTTTTGCTCATCAAACACTCTCCCTACGTTCTATGTTATTATTGTTTAATAACTATACAATATACTTGTTAAACATGTTGTGTCAAGATACAAAAAGACTCCTGATCGGGGATCGGAGTCTTTAATATGAAGCCGCATAGTTCGTTTGGTTCATAAAGACATTTTGGATAATAGCTCTCTTAGCTTGGCTAGTTCTTCTGAAGAATAGTTGGTAAACAATTGTTCGATTTTATTATTGTACGTATGGATGATTGCATCTAACCGCTCATAGCCTTTTTCAGTAATATGAATATGCAAGCTTCTGCGGCTAGTCGGATGAGGCTTGCGAACAACAAGGCCTTGCAGCTCCAGCCTGTCCAAAAGCTGAGTTACAGCACCTCGCGTCAAGCCAAATTCGTTTGCAAGATCAATGGCTCTGCATTCAGGATGTTTGCGGAGAAATTCTAGCGTATACATCATAATGGGTGAAATCTGATAGTGTGGCAAAACCTGCGTCAAAAAAGATGTGAGTGTATTTTTAATTTCCCGGAATTTATAGGCAACCAGCTGATAATCTTCCATCACATGCACCTTCTTATATGTTTATGTCTATCTATTATAGCAAAATGGCTGATATATGCAGCAAGTTCATATTTCAAGTGATGTGGAGAACATAGTAGTAGATTGCATGAATAGGCTTTGTAAAGTAAAATATATTATTCGGGTTTTTGCAACAAAAAGCACATATATGGTATAGTTTGACGTATATGAGCTAGTTCTTGAGGTGAATTCGTTGCTAAATAAGCTGCTACCCCGTTTACAAGTAAACACAATTTACGACATTGACTTGAACGCTCTTTGGGAACAAGGAGTGCGCGGCATCATTACGGATCTGGATAATACGCTGGTCGGGGCTAAAGCGCCATTAGCTACACCTGAGCTGATCGATTGGCTGAAGGTTGTCGCACAGATCGGATTTCAAGTAGTCATTGTGTCCAATAATAACAGACTGCGCGTTTCCAAATTTGCCGAGCCATTGTCTCTGCCCTTTATTTACCGTGCAAAAAAGCCAACAAGCGCCTCATTCCGCAGAGCCTTGTCGATGATGAACATGAGGCCGGAGCAGGCGGCGGTGATAGGGGATCAAATGATGACGGATGTATTGGGCGGTAACCGGATGGGGTTGTATACGATTTTAGTTTTACCGATAGCTAAGCGAGATGAAGGCTTTTTTACTAAAGTGATCAATCGCTCGCTGGAAAAGGCTGCTTTAACTTGGATGAAAAGGTAGGTATACCATGACAGAATTGCAATCTGAACAAACAGGCTGTGCCGGCTGTGGCGTCAAGCTGCAAACCGAAAGCTCTGAAAAGCTAGGCTATGTGCCGCCTCAAGCATTGGAACGTACGCCGGTCATTTGCCAACGGTGCTTCCGTATTAAGAATTACAATGAATCGTCAGGAATTACACTTAACCATGATGACTTTCTAAAATTATTGAGTCATGTTGGCCACACGAAGTCATTGGTGGTTAACATTGTCGATATTTTCGACTTTGAAGGCAGCTTGATCAGTGGTTTGCCGCGTTTTGTGGGCGATAATCCGGTTGTGCTGTGCGTCAATAAAATCGATCTTTTGCCAAAGGTGACCAATTTTAATAAAATCGTCAATTGGGTGCGCAAGCAGGCTAAGGATTTCGGCATAAAAGTTGTTGAAGTGGTGCTATGCTCAGCTAAGCAAAATATGGGCTTTGATCGTGTGATCGCAGCCTTGGATGAGCACAGAGGTGGGCGTGATATTTATGTTGTGGGAGCAACGAATGTCGGCAAGTCAACTTTGATTAACCGCTTAATCCGTGATTACAGTGACCTTGATTCTGAACTTACGACATCTCAGTACCCGGGGACAACGTTGGATTTGGTGAAAATTCCTATGGAAGATGGAACCTTCATCATTGATACGCCGGGTATTGTGTATCCACATAGGTTAACCGAGCTGGTCAATAAGCAGGATTTACAGAAGCTAATGCCAGACAAGCCTGTGAAGCCATTGGTGTTTCAATTGAATGAACGGCAAACGGTGTTTTTTGGCAGCCTAGTCCGTTTTGATTTTGTACAAGGCGCAAGGCAGTCCTTCACATTCTTCGTATCTAATGGGATGGGAGTGCACCGTACGAAGCTGGATAAGGCCGATGAGCTGTACGATGAGCACAAGGGAGAGCTGCTTGCACCTCCTTCACGAGAAGCGTTAGAGCTATTGCCTAAGCTGACGAAGCATCCTGTGCGGATTCCGAAGGGCAAGCTTTATGACGTGTCTATCTCGGGTTTGGGGTGGATTAAGGTGAACAGCGATGTGGGTGCGGATTTGATGATCCATGCTCCTAAAGGCGTGAAAGTTGCTGTTCGTGATTCGATCATATAGGGTAAGAGTTCAAAAAGTCGGCTTTTCAGCACCGAGAAGGTTGCAAGAAGGTGAAGAAGGAGGAGTGGAGTTTAGGAAAACCTAAATGAGCACCGGACTTCGAGCCTGAATGCAAGATTCGTGCCAAATACGCTTCCTGAGATCCTTCGTGATCAAAAGGGGACTTTTTGAACAACCTCTTAAAGGGAACGGGAGCTGAAGAAAAGCTATGGGGAAACACAGGCTGGACAGTCACACGATTATGTATGCTGTATTCGGGGATCCGATTCGTCATTCCAAATCGCCGATTATGTTAAACCGCGCTTTTGAAGAAGCAGGTCTCAATGCGGCTTATGCGGCTTTTCATATATTGCCAGGTCAGTTGAAGGATGCAGTGAATGGAATCCGAGCTTTGCAATTTCGTGGAGTCAACGTAACGATCCCTCATAAGTTAGAAGTAATGAACTTTATGGACGAGATCGACGAGGGAGCCCGAATTGTTGGTGCAGTCAATACAATTGTTAACGATAACGGTCGCTTGATCGGATATAATACAGATGGAATAGGTTATGTGCGTTCCCTAAAGGAAGAAACCGGAATAGATTTGAACGGTAAAAAGGTACTAATGATCGGAGCCGGCGGCGCTGCTCGCGGTGTGGGCTATGCTCTTGCTAAGGAAGGCGCAACGCACATTTACTTTGCTAACCGCACACGTGAAAAAGCAGATGAGCTGGCACGTACGATGTCCGAATTTACTTCCACCAGCGGTATTGGCTTGGATGAAATATCCGAGGTAGTTAGTGATGTGAGTCTGATCGTTAACAATACATCTCTTGGTATGCATCCGAATGAGGATGCTGTCCCTATGGATACATCGTTAATCGGTGACCATCTCGTTGTCAGCGATCTCGTCTATAATCCGATTATTACGCGGTTTCTGAGGGAATCCGAAGCTCGCGGCGCTAAAATTCACAGCGGCTTAGGGATGTTTATTTATCAAGGGGCTTATGCCTTTGAATATTGGACTGGAGTCGCTGCTCCGACCGCCGCTATGCGTCAGGTCGTTATTGACTCGTTTAATGAGTAATCTTTAAGTTTTTTTATGTTTTATGGTTTAAGCTTTTTGGTTTAAGTTTTATGGTTTATGGTTTAAGTTTTATGGTTTATAAGGGTACGGAGCTTGACCAGCAGGTAAAGGTCAAGCTCCTGATCTCTACCAACACACTATTTGTGTTGGGGGCTAGGTCTTGCAATTAGCCCCGTTGAAAGATGGGGCGGCGGAGGGTGAAGTGAAGTTTCGGAGAAACTATAGTGGTCGCCTTTGTCAGCTTGTTGTTACCTTTGAAAAAGGTAATAATTAATAACAACAAGCTGACAACAGCGATCGGAGAAACTTCGACTTCAGCCCGCAGCCGCCCCAGCCTTTTCATCAACCGAGGCTCTTTTTGCCACCTACCCCCAACACATAACTTCACTCGAATTGAGGCAAAAACATGCTAACAGGTAAACAAAAAAGATATTTACGCTCTATGGCGCATCATTTAAATCCAATTTTTCAAGTAGGTAAGGGCGGTATCAACGATCATTTAATCCGTCATATCGAAGAGGCTCTGGAAGTAAGAGAGCTTATAAAAGTAACTGTTCTTAACAACAGCGGGGAAGACCGCAATGAGGTTGGTCAACAGCTGGCTGAAGGAGCTGGCGCGGAATTGGTGCAGGTTATTGGGAAAATAGTTGTGCTGTATAAGGAATCACGCGACCAAAAGACGATCGTTCTGCCGAATTAACGGCAAAATCGCAAAAAAGAGGTGCAAGGATGAAGGTTGGTATCATGGGAGGAACCTTTGATCCGATCCATATAGGCCATTTGATCGCGGCTCAATGCGCTTATGAGCATGCGGGATTGGATGAGGTATGGTTTATGCCAACCAATGTTCCGCCTCATAAGCAGCATGCCCCCAAAGCAACCAGCCAGCAAAGATGGGATATGGTTTGCTGCGCAGTGGAAGGTCAGGCTCATTTTCTTCCATTCGATATGGAATTGAAGAAGGGCGGCGTTTCCTACACGTTTGATACGGTAAGCTTGCTGCGTAAGGAGCACCCCAGCATTCATTTTTATTATATTATCGGTGCAGATATGGTTCAATACTTGCCTAAGTGGTATAAGATTGATGAGCTAGTCCAACTCATTTCCTTTATCGGACTTGGGCGTCCGGGGTATACCTTGGAAATGGGGCAATTGCCCGCATCGCTGAGGCATGCGGTGCAATTAGCCGAAATGCCGCTCATCGAGATATCCTCAACGGCTATAAGGCAGCGTAAGGCCGAGGGAAAAAGTATTAGGCATTTGGTGCCTGACCGTGTATATGATTATATTGAGGGGAACGGATTTTATGGATCGTAAGCAGCTAATTGAAGCGGTGAAGTCTCAAATGCCCGGCAAACGATGGGAGCATACGTTAGGTGTAATGGAGGCGGCGGTTCTATTAGCGCGTAAGTATGGATGTGATCCTGATAAAGCTTACACGGCTGCGATCTTGCATGATGTCGTCAAATATTGGCCAGTCAAAGACCAAGGTGATATCATACGTAATAACGGTTTGCCAGCCGACCTGCTGGACTATGACAAAGAAATTTGGCACGCGCCTGCAGGCGCTTTTGTAGCTCAAAGGGATTATGGCATGGACGATGAAGAAGTACTTGATGCGATACGCTACCACACTACTGGACGCGAGCGAATGACCTTAATGGATAAAGTCGTTTGTTTGGCTGACTACATCGAACCAGGCCGAGATTTTCCAGGCGTGCATAATATTCGTGAAATCGCTGAACATAGCATAGAGAGGGCTTTGCTTACCGCATTTGACGGAACGATCCTATTTCTATTAGAAAAGGGTAAAAAGGTATATCCGTTAACGATATTAGCCCGAAACGGCTTGATTGATGAATTGAAACAACAAGAGCAAGCAGGCAACCAAGCCAATGATTTATGATGAAGTTCACTATTAGGTAGATTCTTGAGGAGGAAATTGAATGAGTATAACCCCGGATAAATTGATGCCCCTGATCGTAGATGCGGCTGACGACAAAAAAGCAATGAATATCATTACCTTGAATCTACAAGGTATTTCCGGAATAGCTGATTATTTTATTATCTGTCACGGAAATTCCGAGACGCAAGTGCAGGCAATAGCTACAGCGGTGCGTAAAAAAGCTGAAGAGAAGGACGTTCGGGTCCGCGGGATGGAAGGCATGGATACGGCACGCTGGGTACTCGTTGATATGGGCGACATTATTGTTCATGTTTTCCACAGGGATGACCGGGAATATTATAATATTGAGCGTTTATGGTCCGATGCGAAAGTGGTTGGGCAGGTATGAGGCTGGATGCTGGAAAGCTGTTTAGGCTTGAAGTAGCCAAAGAAGTTCCGCCTAACGGATACTATGTGACAGATGGAGCTCAGGAAATACTTCTGCATTACAGCGAAATAGTCGGCGAGATTCAAATCGGAGATTACGTGGAAGTATTTCTATTTTACGATACTGAGGACCGTTTGGCCGCAACAATGCGCAAGCCCTTAATCTTGCTTGGTGAAGTGGCGTTGCTTGAAGTGGTTGATATTCATCCACGGTTCGGCGCTTTTCTGGAGATGGGCTTAGGACGCAATCTCCTTCTGCCCTTTAAGGAACAACCCGAATTAAAGGAGCTAAGGCCACAGGTAGGCGATAAGGTATTCGTTATTTTGAACCATGACCGTCAAGGACGATTGATTGCCAAGGTGGCGGGTGAGCCGGAATTGAAGCCTTTGTGCTTTGATGCACCTGCCATGTGGAAAAATAAACAAGTGCTAGCGAGGGTGTATAAACCGCTGCAAATGGGCACTTTCGTCGTATGTGAAGGTGGAATTGTCGGATTTGGTTTCATCGGGATGATTCATGATGCTGACCGTACTCGACTTCTACGATTAGGAGAAGAAGTGGAAGTGCGGGTTACCTTTGTCCGAGAGGACGGCAATGTGAATTGCTCCATGAGAGCTCCTAAGCAAGTTGGACGCGACGAAGATGCAGAGCGGCTCCTTGCTATATTACGGGACAGACCTAACGGCTCTATGCCCTACTCTGATGAGACACCTGCAGATGTTATCAGTCAAAGGTTTCAAATCAGCAAGTCTGCCTTTAAACGAGCTCTTGGCAAGTTGATGAAGGAAGGCTTGGTTTATCAGGAAGGAAGCTGGACGCATCTTAAGCAGGACAAGGAAAAGCTGGAGCAATCTTAAGTCCCTGAGGGGACTTAATTTTTGTTTACTCATAAATTTCATCAGGAAGGTTGCTGAAAAGCAATGGCTTATGATTTGTTTGCCTATCATTATGACCGTTTGATGGAGGATATGCCTTATGAGGAGTGGCTCGGCTTTCTAAGTCAGTGCTGGGATAAGCACGGTCAGCCGCGGTCAATTGCTGATTTAGGATGCGGGACCGGCAGCATAGCCATACCATTAGCGCAGCTAGGCTATGAGGTGTACGGTATTGATCTATCGGAGGATATGCTGGCGGTAGCGCAGAACAAATCGTTAGATGCAGAGCGGAGTCTTCCGTTTCCGGGCATAGGCGGGGTGACTTGGCTGCAGCAGGATTTACGGGACTGGGAACTAATGCGTCCTGTTGATGCTGTTATTTCCTTATGTGATTGCTTCAATTATTTGCTGGAAGAAGAAGATATTTCACTGGCATTTACTCAAGCTTATTCCGGCTTAAAGGACGGCGGGGTGTTCGTGTTTGACGTCCATACTCCGTTTCAGCTGAAGGCATATGCAGAGGCGCAGCCGTTTTTCCTTAATGAGGATGATATTGCTTATATTTGGACGAGTGAGCTGAATGAGGAGCGTTGTGAAATTGAGCATGCGCTTACGATCTTTGCCCAAGACACAGCCGCTAATGTTGGCAGTATCGATGATGCTGGGTCAAACAGCTTCAGGAGGATCGAGGAGTATCACGTTCAACGGGCCTACCCGCTTGATTGGCTGAAAGAACAGCTGCATGCAGCCGGATTCCAGGAGATTGATTGTTACGCGGATTTTTTGTGGAAGCCGGTGACAGAGACAACGCAGAGAGCTTTTTTTGTAGCTCGAAAGTAAATTTTTCAGTGCTTCAAGATCAAACGCACGATGGTCAGAATAACTCCCCATAAAGGAAGAGACAAGGCAATACCATTAAACAATCCTGTCATATAGAACACCTCTGCTTATTAGTTGACTTTTGAACATACGCTTATATACATCTTTTCCATAGTATTCAGACCCTAATCAGTTCGCCTGTATACCTATCCTAATTAACTTGCAAAACGCTCTGCTCAGCTATAGAGATAGAAGTATACTTGACATGATTACCTGTTTTTACATATAATCGCTTTATATCATGACTAACGGCAGTGAAAAGAAGTAGTAACTCAGGTCCCCATTGTTCAGAGAGCCAGCGGTCGGTGAGAGCTGGTACATGGTAGGAGTGAACTCGTCTTGGAGCCAGATGGTGAATCCGCTTCGCATTTAGAAGGAAGTCCTTCTAAGCAGAGCGCTAACCTGATCGAATCCCCCGCGTTAAGGGGAAGAGTGAACTCGGGTAAAGCATGCCCGCAGTTAACTAGGGTGGTACCACGGGAAGCATGCCTCTCGTCCCTAGCCGTTGCGCTAGCGATGAAGGGGCTTTTTTGTTGCTTAGGAAACGAAATTTGGAATTTGTTGAATGAACGAGGGGGCATAACGAAATGACACAAGAAGTTAAAGAACAGCAGGGCTATAACCCGCTGGTCATCGAACCGAAATGGCAAGCTTATTGGGAAGAAAATAAATCATTTAAAGTGCTTGATGATGATAGTAAAAAGAAGTTTTACGCATTAGATATGTTTCCATATCCATCCGGCTCTGGTTTGCATGTAGGTCATCCTGAAGGTTACACAGCGACTGACATCGTATCACGGTTCAAAAGAATGCGCGGTTACAACGTGCTTCATCCAATGGGCTGGGATGCATTCGGTTTGCCTGCGGAGCAGCATGCACTTGATACGGGTCAGCATCCACGCGATATTACGTTTAAAAACATTGACAATTTCCGTCGTCAGATCAAATCGCTCGGCTTCTCATATGATTGGGATCGTGAGGTTAGCACGACGGATCCGGATTACTACAAATGGACTCAGTGGATTTTTATCCAGCTGTATAATAAAGGGCTTGCTTATGTCGATGAAGTACCGGTGAACTGGTGTCCGGCATTGGGAACAGTACTTGCTAATGAAGAGGTAATCAACGGCTTGAGCGAACGTGGTAACCATCCGGTTGTTCGTAAGCCAATGCGTCAATGGGTTCTGCGCATTACTCAGTATGCAGAGCGGCTTCTGGAGGATTTGGAGGAGCTTGATTGGACTGAATCCATCAAGGATATGCAGCGCAATTGGATTGGGAAGTCGAAGGGAGCCGAGGTTGTATTTGAGATCGAGGGAACTGAAGGCGAAGGCTTGAAGGTCTTTACTACTCGTCCCGATACATTATTCGGAGCTACGTACTGTGTTATTGCACCAGAGCATGAACTGGTAGAGCGTATCACATCATCGGAACAAGCTGCCGCTGTTAAGGAATATCAAGATCAGGCTGCACGTAAAAGCGACCTGGAACGCACCGATCTAGCCAAAGATAAATCCGGAGTATTTACAGGAGCCTATGCCATTAATCCGGTTAATGGTGCCAGAACTCCGATCTGGGTAGCCGATTACGTGCTTGCAGGGTACGGTACTGGTGCAATTATGGCTGTGCCTGCTCACGATCAGCGTGACTGGGAGTTTGCTAAGAAGTTTGATATTGCTATTCTCGAGGTTGTCCAAGGCGGAGATGTAGCTAAAGAAGCTTATGCTGGTGATGGCCCTCACGTGAATTCGGGCTTGTTGAACGGATTGAACAACGAGCAGGCCATTGCTTCTATGATAGAATGGTTGGAAGCTAATGACAAAGGGCAAGGGAAAGTGACCTATCGTTTGCGCGATTGGTTGTTTAGCCGTCAACGTTATTGGGGCGAGCCAATTCCTATTCTTCACTTGGAAGATGGAACTATGAAAACAGTACCTGTGGATCAGCTGCCTCTGCTGCTGCCTGATGTTGATCAGATAGCACCTTCAGGAACTGGAGAGTCACCGCTTGCCAACGTTACGGAGTGGGTCGAAACCATTGATCCAGAAACAGGCATGAAGGCGCGCCGTGAAACGAATACGATGCCGCAATGGGCAGGTAGCTGCTGGTACTACCTGAGGTTCATCGATCCGAAGAACGACCAAGAGCTGTGCTCTCAGGAGTTGCAGAAGAAATGGCTGCCGGTTGATCTGTATATCGGTGGTGCTGAGCATGCGGTGCTTCACTTGCTGTATGCGCGCTTCTGGCACAAGGTGCTTTACGATTTGGGAGTAGTTTCGACTAAAGAGCCTTTCCATAAGCTGGTTAATCAGGGCATGATCCTGGGCGAGAATAATGAGAAAATGAGTAAATCCCGCGGCAATGTAATCAACCCGGACGTCATCGTGAATGAATTCGGTGCGGATACGCTGCGTATGTATGAAATGTTCATGGGTCCATTAGAGGCGACTAAGCCTTGGAATGTGAATGGCGTAGAAGGAACTCACCGTTTCTTAAGCCGGATTTGGAGATTATTTGTTAGTGATGAGGGTCAGCTGAATGCCAAAATCAGTGCCGATGAGAACGTAGGTAGTGAAGCATTCAAGCGCACTTGGCACCGCTCTATCAAGAAAATTACGGAAGATTTCGAAGCGCTTCGATTCAACACGGTAATCAGCCAGTTGATGATTTTCACTAACGAGGCCTACAAAACGGATCAGTTGCCTAAGCAAGCAATGACAGACTTTGTACAAATGCTTTCACCTATTGCACCTCATATCGCGGAAGAGCTGTGGGAGAAGCTGGGACAACAGGACTCTGTTACTTATGCCGATTGGCCGGTATTCGATGAGGCATGGACTGTAGACAACGAGGTTGAAATCGTAGTGCAAGTCAACGGTAAAATAGTTGAACGTGCGCTGGTTTCTAAAGATGCGGATGAAGCAGCCTTACAGGAACTGGCTTTGGCTATGGATAAGGTTCAAGAAGCGATGTCTGGTAAAAGTGTTCGTAAAGTCATTGCGGTTAAAGGCAAGCTTGTTAATATAGTTGTTGGTTAGTCAAATAAAAATAACCGCTCTGCTGTTGTACAGGGCGGTTCATATAGGAAAAGCGTGAAAGCATCACGTTATTCGACCTTCGTGCCGAAAAACCGGGTTTCCACCTTTTCCAAGTCTTCTTCGTATTTGGCATGAGTTGTGTGGATCAGATTGTTAAACAATCCGCGCAGCTCTTTTTCCATCATATGGAGGCCTTCGGCTGTAATTCCACCCGGAACAGCAACGCTTTTCTGTAAGGCTTCAGGGGAAAAGCCGCCTGTGGTCAATAGTTTACCGGTGCCAAGAGTCATTTCACTTGCTAGTTGAGTAGCTTCCTCTCTTGAGATACCAGTTTCTTCAACTGAAGCATCAATGAATTTTTGTATGAAAAAAGCTAGAAAAGCAGGACCACAGCTGGAAAGATCGGAAGAGATACGGGTATTCGCCTCAGATATACGGATAGGTGCGCTAATATGGGAAAGCAGATTTTCCAATAGTTCAATATCCTCATCCGCCATTCGGTCACTGTAGACACAAAGCGTGGCGCCGCTGAATACAAAATTGGTTATGCTTGGAATGATTTTGGCAATTTTACTTGGCAGCAAATCTTCTAACTGCCGGATTAGTACGGGGCTCGTAATAGATACGATTATTTGTTCAGGACTTGCCTCGATTTTGATGTCATCAATAACGGTTTTAAATTCCGTAGGCTTGACACACAAAAAAAGAATATCGCAGTGGCGGACGACGTCTATATTGGAACGGGCTACCTTTAGGCCCGAATAAGTTGCAGCCAATCGTTCCACTTTGGAGATAGTTCGGTTAGTCGCCACTATTTGCTCCGGATTCAAAGCTCCGGATTGGATGAACGCTTCTATGAGTATACTGCCCATGCTGCCGGTACCTATGAACCCAACTCTCATGGCCATCCCTCCTTTAGAGTTTTGCGAAGCAAAACTTGCTTCGAAAGCCTAGACTTAAGTGAAGCCTTCTTAATCCCTATGTTGGTAGTGAGGTGAATATGACTATTTTCCTATAAATGTAAAATGAAACTAATAATAAAACGAAGGAGGGAAATTATTTTTGCGATTGATGGATGTATGGAGTAATAAGATGCTGCTAGTAATTATTGGTGTACTTGTGTCACTCACAAGCTGGTTTGGTTTTACGGTGTGGCAGAGCTCTATGCAGACGACTGCTGAGTGGAGGTCGGCAGACGAGGAGATGCTCAAACTGCTTGCGCAGCAATCAGAAGCCAAGCAGAACAAGCAGCAGGGAATAGCAGCTGGTCAAGTAAAGGATGGACAGCAGACCCAAACACCCACTAACAAGAGCGGAGTGAAGCCGCCATTAACAGGTGAACAACTAGCGATTGAACCGTCCATACAGATTGGAAATGAAGCAATTAGGAAGGAGAAGGACCCATCCAATCCTGAGGTGTATGGGAATAACGAATCACTGCCGAAAAGTACATCGGACGCTAAGGCTGCGATCACCATAGGTATTTTAAACTTAAACAAAGCGACAGTGGAACAACTCACAACACTGCCCGGCATTGGAGAAAGCAAGGCAAATGCTATTATTGTATATCGAAAACAGCTAGGGGGACGTTTCAAAACGGTCGAGCAGCTCCTGGATGTCAAGGGGATTGGGGACAAGTTGCTTGCCAAAATCAAGCCTTATCTTATAATAGAACCGTAACCCAATTAGAAGCGCTTTCGTTTTCTAGCTAAATGTGAGAAAATAGGGTGGATAATTATTCTAATTTATTTTTCCGAAATAAGGGAGGGTTTTTCAATGTCGAAGGAACGTAAGCTTGGCTTGGAAACATTAGCTGTTCATGCTGGACAAGAAATCGATCCGACTACAATGTCGCGAGCTGTACCGTTGTACCAAACGACTTCATATGGATTCCGTGATACGGATCATGCCGCAAATTTATTTGCATTGAAGGAATTTGGGAACATTTATACACGCCTTATGAACCCTACAACGGATGTCTTTGAGAAAAGGGTTGCTGCTTTGGAAGGAGCTCCTGCTGCACTTGCTACAGCTTCAGGACAAGCTGCTATTACTTATTCAATTTTGAACATTGCAGAGGCAGGCGACGAAATCGTTTCTGCTGCTAGTATTTACGGCGGTACCTATAATTTGTTTTCTACTACACTGCCTAAACTGGGCATTAAAGTAGTATTCGTCGATCCGTCCGACCCGGAAAACTTCCGGAAGGCAATTACAGAGAAAACAAAAGCACTGTATGCTGAATCCGTTGGGAATCCTAAGGGCGATGTACTTGATATTGCAGCGGTAGCGGCTATTGCTCATGATAATGGAATTCCCTTAATTATTGATAATACATTCCCTAGTCCTTACTTGTGCCGTCCAATTGAGCATGGTGCTGACATCGTCGTTCATTCAGCGACTAAGTTTATCGGGGGACACGGAACATCAATAGGCGGCGTTATTGTGGACGGTGGTAATTTTGATTGGCAAGCAAGCGGTAAATTCCCGGGTTTGACCGAACCTGACCCAAGCTATCATGGTGTTGTATATACCACTGCTGTAGGGCCGGTAGCTTACATAATAAAAGCAAGAGTTCAATTGTTGCGTGATATGGGAGCTGCTATTTCCCCGTTCAATTCCTTCCAGCTGCTGCAAGGACTGGAAACATTGCATTTGCGTATGGAGCGTCATAGTTCTAATGCTATGAAGGTAGCTCAATTCCTTGAAGCACATGAATCAGTTGAAAGTGTGAGCTATGCAGGACTACCTAGCCATCCTTCTTATGATCTTGCGCAAAAGTATTTGCCAAAAGGTCAGGGCGCGATTATGACCTTTGACATCAAGGGAGGCATAGAAGCAGGCCGGAAGCTGATCAACAATGTTTCGTTGTTCTCGCACCTTGCCAATGTAGGCGATTCGAAGTCGTTGATTATCCATCCGGCAAGCACGACGCACGCGCAATTGGACGAGCAGGAGCAATCCGCAGCTGGAGTATCGGCTGGAATGATTCGCTTGTCGATCGGTACAGAATCGATTGACGATATTATTTATGACTTGAACCAGGCAATTCAAGCAAGCCAGAATTAAACGGAGATATTATCTAATGACAACACGCAAAGACTGGGACACTTATTTTCTGGATATGGCTTATATGGCTTCGACAAGATCACGCTGCAGCCGCAGGCATGTGGGGGCGGTGCTGGTTCAAGGGAAGAAGCTGCTTGGAGCAGCCTATAACGGGGCACCTATGGGAGTTCCGGATTGCTCTGAAGCAGGCTGCATGCTGGTCGAGGAATACGAGCTTGCAGATCAGGACGGGGCCGAACAGGTTGTAAAGAAGCAGCGCTGCATCCGTACCATTCATGCTGAACAGAACCTTCTGCTGTTTACGGATCCGAAGGATCGTGAGCGTTCAGTTGTTTATGTGACAGATCAACCCTGCTGGACCTGCGCCAATATGCTTGCTAACAGCGGAATTATCGAAATTGTGTACCATAGACCCTACCCGAAAGACAGCGATAAATTTAAAACTTTAATGCAGCAAAAAGGCATCACCTTCCGTCGGCTAGAAACGTACGAGCCTCCGGTTGGCACAGTATCAGAAGTACAGAATTAAGGCAGCTTAGCAGTGGGTTAGTGGATCTATAATCCTCAAACTTTTTTGTTCAATGAATACGGTAATGTAACTTTGAGGAAGAACCTCTTGACGCAATCGTAGTGATTTGCGGGAGAGGTTCTTTTTGTTGTTTCTGGGAAAGGAGGTGGGCTGCTTGTGAGTCGTCGGCCAGTGGTTGCAGCTGCGTTGCTATGGACAGCTGGTTATGTGCTGGCATTCAGTGTTCAATGGGATTGGTTGTCCGTGTACATAAGTTTATTTTTGGGGATTGCTGCAATTGGGCTTTGGTTTACACGAGTTCCAGGAAGAACAGCTATGTGCTGTCTGCTTATTATAATGATTTCAGCAGGTTATTATGAAGATTATGATCGTCATAATCAGACCAAGCTTTCCATATCTGTGGAAGCAGCAGAGAAGCAGAAGGAGATTCCTTACGGGTTAGATGGCTTGATAACAACAAGGGTTGATGTGGATGGAGATAAAGCCTCCTTTACGGTACGTTCAGACCGGGATGAGGGTGAGCTGTTTGCAGTATCCATAAAGCTGTTAAGCAAGGAAGAGCAGTACACGGCTCAAACTTGGCAGCGGGGGGATCATGTTGGATTGACGGGTACCTTACAACTGCCCGGAGAGGCGCGGAACTTTGACGGTTTTGATTATCGCAGTTTTTTGCGGTTTAAGCATGTTCATTGGCAATTGACTGTGAAAGGAGCTAATCAGGTTAAAATAGTCCCATCTAATTCGTGGACCTGGGACATTGTTATGAGGTGGAATGATCAATTTAGGGAAATGCTTGGGGAGGGAATTGGCAGGATCTTTCCGGCGGAGCAAACGGGTTTTATGAAAAGCATGCTGATCGGAGTAACGGATGATATGGATCCGCTGCAATTTCAGCAGTTTTCACAGCTCGGCTTGACTCACATCTTAGCAGTGTCTGGTCTAAATGTAGCTATATTTTTGACTTGTTTATTATGGCTAATGCGCAGGCTGAGGTTCACTAGAGAGACGTATTTATTGACTGCCATTACCTTAATGCCTTTCTATATTGCTGTAACGGGTGCTTCTCCATCTATCATTCGGGCAGGCTTAATGGCGATGCTTGCATTATATGCAGCCTATCGGCATACTCTCAAGGATGGCTTGCATACTGTGCTGCTGGTGGGACTTGGCATGTTGATATGGGAGCCATATTTTATGTTGGATGTGAGCTTTCAGCTATCTTTTTTAGTAACCATCGGGTTAATTATAGGGGTACCTCCTGTCAATAGCCTTTTGCCAATCCGCTCCACTGTCTGGAGAAATGCTGTTTCGATCACACTTGTTGCGCAATGCGTTTCGTTTCCGGTTTCTATTTATTATTTCAATCAGTTTTCGTTGCTGTCATTCCTGGCTAACTTCTTCCTTGTGCCCATATTCAGTATGGTAACCATGCCAGGTGGAACAGCAGCTTTAATCCTTGGTTTCGCATATGTGCCAGCTGGAAAAGCCGTCGCATGGATTATAGCTCAGATTAATGGGTGGATATTTGATCTGGTTGACATGTCTAGCCGGTGGGATTGGTTTCAAACTATTTGGCCTACACCTGGCATCGGTTGGATAGTTTGCTACTATGCAAGCTGTACAGCATTTGTTTGGTTTTTGCTCCAAAAGAAGCGCAAAAAGAACGAGCACCAAGGTCCAATGCTATCGCTTAATCTTACAAGGAAGAGCATTCAAGCCTTGCGTATACAGAATGCTGCTTCTATAGTTGGTTTGCCCATTTGTATTTTATCACTGCTGCTATTGCTGGGACTCGGTTACAAGCCTGAGCTGTGGAAACGTGAGGGACAGGTTGATTTTATCGATGTGGGTCAGGGGGACAGCATAATAATAACAACTCCCCAGAACCGTAGAGTTATTCTAGTGGATGGCGGCGGCACGATTTCATTTCGTAAACCAGGTGATGAGTGGAAGCAGCGCAAGGATTCCTATGAGGTTGGCCGGAAGCTGCTTGTCCCACTATTGAAGAAGCGCGGAATCCAGAGGATCGATTATTTGATCGTCACTCATCAGGATGCGGATCATATTGGTGGATTGCAAGCAGTTTTAGAACAAATACCGGTGAGCAAGCTTATTTTCAATGGTACCTTCAAGCCGGGAATCGGAGTGGAGAAGCTATTCCAGACTGCTTTGGACAAGCAGGTCAAGCTGGTTAAGGCTTTTGCAGGAGATAGGCTTCAAGCAGATTCCGAAACGGTTCTTAGTATGCTGGCCCCTGTACCTTGGGATGCTGCTGGGGGGCTGCGGCTGGAAAAGGAGCAGAACGAGGAATCAGTTGTTTTTATGATGGAGATGTCTGGGACGAGGTGGCTATTTACCGGTGATATGGATCAGGCTTCAGAAACAGCCGTATTACGTATGCTTGAGGCGGACTGGAATCTGATCATACCCCCCGTTCCCTCAGCAGCTTCGGCTAATATTAACTTCGCGGCCCCGAATGTGCAAAGGAAGATCACGATGACGACGATAGCGACAAATATAGATGTGCTAAAAGTAGCACATCACGGAAGTAAAACATCGTCTAGTACAGCCTGGCTGGATTCTTGGAAGCCTCGGTTGGCTGTCATTAGCGTGGGTTTACTCAATTCGTATGGTCATCCGAACCCGCAAGTGCTCAGTCGATTGGAGGAGCGGGATGTGAGCATTTTACGGACCGATAGGAACGGTGAGGTTCAGATGAGAGTCAAGGACGGTAAGATTCAAGTTCGTACGAAGCTAATAAGGAATGAAGATCATGCTCTTAATTAGCGTTGCCAACCTGGGTTAGAGTAAATTATTAAGAATCATCTATTGAAATCTCAGATTCTATTGTGGCGCTGTGGCGAGGGGCGGAACAGTAAATCCCATAAATCCCCCAATGACTTCCTTTTGGGAGTTGGATGTCGTTCGGAACGGGAGATAAGTATAGATTTCGGTATTGCGGGATAAGGAGTTGCTTCCATCCCACCTCTGTTCACAGTATCGGTTAGATTCGACATTTCAGCAGCTGCCGCCACTGCTCCTTGAGTTTGAATAAATTGATTCAATTGCTGTTCTAATTCGTTTATATGTTGGTAAAGGTTGGCATTCTCTTGTTGCAGCTCTTTTATGAGCTCGTGTAGTAGCTTCATCGTGAGCTTCGGATTTTTTGGTGGATCTGGATTTTTAGATTGCTCTAATTGCTCTCTATCTGGCTTTTTGGGCTTATGGGAATCCGATGAGATCTGCAGCATTAATTCCTCTTTACGGATTACTTCTTGCATCACGGGAACGGCCTCCTTTTAAAAGTAAATGCTAGGTTGAGATTTGAATTTCATATTATAGTTTCATAGTAAAGGAATTGTTCTAAGGATACTGTCGAAGCTCGCTGTCAAAAATGGCTAATTTATTTCGGGTTCAAACCCAATCCCTATTTCTTGAAAAATCTCAGGCCTTCTGTTAGACTTCCTGATGTGTGCATCTCTTTGGGGATCTCATGGGTGGGTGAGGGTTTTAATAAAAAAGGATATGTGAAATGACATCATTGAATCGTTGGACAGCAATCTGGCTCGTGTTGTTGGGCGCAGCTTCATATGGCGTGTTATCAACATTAGTTAAGCTTGGTTATCAGAATGGGTTTACACCTGGAGAGATTATAGGAAGTCAAAATTTCTTTGGATTTATTGCTCTTTGGTTGATTTGTTTGCCTCAGCTGCGCAAAATGAAAGGAATTACACTCGGAACCGTTCTGAAACTGTTGTTTAGCGGGGTTTTCACGGGATTGACAGGATATTTTTATTATCTTTCTTTGCAGGTCTTGGATGCTTCGTTTGCAGTTTTACTCTTATTTCAATTTACATGGATGGGGATGCTGCTTGGCTGGCTGCTGGATAAAAAAGCGCCTAACCGCTTTCAGTGGCTGGCTATGGTGCTTGTCCTTATAGGAACCTTGCTATCCTCAGGCGTTCTTTCTGGATCATGGGAAGGCGTTAATTTGGGCGGGGTTGCACTAGGACTATTAGCAGCAGTGTGCTACACATTGTTTATTTGCTTCAGCGGTAGGGTAGCTACTCATTTTCCACCATTGGTACGAAGCACATGGGTTGTGACTGGGGCCATGATGATTGTATTTATTCTAATGCCTCCACAATTTCTGTGGAACGGCTCGTTGGATAAGGGACTGTGGTATTGGGCTTGCTTGATGAGCGTATTCGGAATGATTGTGCCGTCGTATTTCTTAGCCAAAGGGGCGCCTTTCATTGAGACCGGATTAGCTTCAGTACTCGGGGCAGTCGAACTTCCGGTTGTAATCGTATGCTCAGCTCTGCTGCTTCAAGAATCACAGGGCACCTTGCAATGGTTGGGTGTCGTTATTATTTTACTTGGTGTTTTTGTATCGGAAAAGAAGATAGGTAGATCGCCTGCTAAAACGTCAGTCATTAAAGGGAAAACAGCACTTTGAAAGAGGTGAGGGCATGAGGAAGTCATTTTTGATAGTCTTCTTAAGTTTGACACTTGCTTTTGTGACTGGAAATGGAGTGACGCAAGCAGCTGAATCGAAACCGAAGCCCAAAACATCAGCAGACTTCAAAGACCTCAAGGATTTGGATGCATCATTGAAGGTAAAAATAGACAAATGGCTAGCCAAAGGATACTTTGAGGGAATATCGGAGGATGAGTTCGGGGTAAATGAAACGATAAGTCGCGCCGAGTTCGCCAAGATTATTGCTTTTACTGTAGGATTAAAGATAGACCCTACATTGAAAACCTCGAGTTTTAGCGATGTATCGGTAAATGATTCGGTCTACGGTTATGCTCTTCCTTATATAGAAGCTATTAGGAGGGTGGATATTACCGATGGAATAGGTAACAATCTGTTCGATCCTAGTGGTAGGGTGACTAGGGAACAATTAGCGATATTTGCGATTCGCAGCTTAAATAAAGATGCAGATGCGAGAGAAACTAAGATAGAGAGAGAGGATGGAACAGTTTCTCAGTATGCGAAACATCATGTCGCTTTATCTAAGCATCTGTTTGCTTTTCTACGTTCTGAAGAGCCTTTCTTCGGTACGCTGCCTGCTAATCGTCGAATGCTCCTGCTAAGCTTGGATGAGATAACTGTAACGTATTGTGGCTGCGGTCCTTCGATTAAGCAAATGGAGAAAACCAGTTAACCGTTTCATTGTCATTTGTTTGGAAGCTCATTTACTGGTTATCTAAGAACATCTCATAAAAAGGAGCTGCCGCGGCAGCTCCTTTTTAACTCGCATATATATTTATCCAAGCATGTAAGTATAGACAACAGAAATACAATATTAGTACAAAGCTTTATCGATAGGGAAGCTTTGTCCGCTCCAGGCTTTCTTGGCTGTCCAATCCGCTTCTCCTTGCCAGAAAGGATCATCTTGAGGTAAGCCAAGCGGTAGAAAAGCTGCTGCGCACAAATACAAGCTTCCAGTAGAGATATAGGGTTCCCCGACCTCCGGTTGGTGGCCGCAGAAGCCGATGGTCAGCCAGCCATTCTCATCAAAGGTGCCTGGCGCTTCGATCATTCGGCGTATAACAGCCGTCAAAGCACAGCGTACTTGGGCAGGCTCCAGAGTAGCTTCAAGCTGGTGCTGCAGGGCAATCTGGCTTAGCAGTTGAAAAGCTCCAAAGCGGTAGGCCAATGACCTGCCAACAGCAGGGAACGTGCCCTCAGGTGAGATCATGCGCTCTTGCTGTGTCGCGTACCGCTGAGCGCGCTTAGTTACATTTTCTTTCATTCCAGCCCAGAAGGAATCTTCATGGCCGAGGGTATTAATGATATCAATCAGCATAGGTTGAATCACGAAGCTGTTATAGTAATCCGCATGGAAGTCCGGGCCATCGCCATATATGCCGTCGCCTTTATACCATAATTCATGCTGTCTGAGGGCGTAGTCAACACGCATGCGATCCCAATCAGCTCCTGCGCGGTATATAACAGCTTCAATCATGGCTGAGAACAGCAGCCAGTTATTGTATCCTGGCTTACGTGTACGTGTTGCCTTCATTGCGTTAATAACGTTATGCTGAACTCGCGGGTCGAGCTTCTCCCATAGCTCTTGTGGAGCACGTATGATGGCATGAGCTAGAAAAGCCGCATCTACGATGGGCTGATGACCCTCGGAAAAATTCATGAAATCCGGAGAGGAAGGATCCGTTCCTGCATCGATAGCCTGACGTGCCCATACCGCATAATGCTCGCGCAGACGGCCTTCTTCACCTTCACGGCTTCCTGTTTCAAGCCAGGGGGCCATTCCTGTCAGAAGTCTGCCAAGCGCTTCTAAATGGGTGAAAAGGGGACGGTCATCCAGTTTTCCTTCAATTGGCATTGTTTCTTTTAAATTGCGATTTGATAAGTGATGGAGTACAGGCTGGGCAATTCTGCTCAGTGTATCAATCCAATATATGCGATCTTCATTAGCTTGCGGCATGAAAGTTTCCCTCCCGAATGTTTCGACAATAAAATCTTCTTTTGATCATTTTATAACAAATTCAGACAGGAATCATTAGTGAACATAACAATTATATTTGTGTAAATCTCCTTAGTTCGACATTCAATCATCTTTAATAAGCATTGCCAATATGCTCCTTATATGTACCTTCTACTAAAAATTTGATATTCTTATAGAATAGTTAATAGAAATGATCATATGAGTTGAAAATAGAGTGCAACATTATGGAACCAAGCAACGTTTATAAGGTTGCAAGAGAGGGGGATCTCAGTGGTAGCGCCAGAACTGATAAAGGCTGCCCAGTCGGGCGATCGCGACGCTCTAATTACCCTACTGCGTGAAATTGAAAATCATGTGTACCGGACTGCTTATTACATTCTGGGAAATGAGCAGGACGCTATGGATGCGGCACAGGAAGCATTATTACGTATATATACAAAAATTAATTCCTATGAAGAGAAAGCTCAGTTTAAAACATGGGTGCAGCGGATTGTTACCAATTTATGCATTGATAAATTCCGAAGGACCAAGCCCACCGTTTCTATAGAACAACATGAATTAAATTTTACTGCAAATAAAACAGTTGAAGATGAGGTTATGTCTGCGTATATTGCCCAAGATATTAGAGAGGCGATTGATAAGCTGCCGGAACATCATCGATCGGTGGTTGTACTGCGATATTTGCAGGATTTTTCCTACAACGAAATTGCCGAATCATTAGATTTGCCCATCAACACAGTCAAGTCTTATTTATTTAGGGCAAGGCAGCAATTACAAACGTTATTGCAGGATTACAAAAAGACCCGAAGCGATATCATTCGCGGCTGAACGGAAGACTTAAACAACCGTTCATAATAATTAGGGGATTCTTGTTACGATGCTTCGTTATTGTATATGTCAGTTGTTGAATCGATCAGAAAGGTAGTGTGCGGGGATGAAGTGTCAAGAGGTGATCGAACTCATGCAGAGATACCTCGATCAGGATCTCGATGAAATGGAATATAATCAGATGCTAGGACATATGCAGCAGTGCTCGGATTGCACGGAGCTGTTTCAAAGGCTGGTTGCACTGTCGCATGAATTAGAGCAGCTTCCTAAAGTCACTCCGGCTTATAGTTTAGTTGATGCAATTATGCCTAAGCTGCAGCGTATTGACATGGGGATGTCTGTAGACGATGTTCTGTTAACAGGACACGCAGCAGCGGCTCCTATTGTACCGGACACAACGCTGGCAGAAGACAACAAGTCGAACGTAGAAGAACTAGTCGGCTGGCGCAGACGAATGCGTGGGTTAGTTTCTACCCGAATTGTTGGAGGAGTAGTGGCAGCGGGGCTGGTTCTCGGTTTCTTCGTCTTTGAACAACAGCAGCAGAGCGGCAGTATGAAAAATGCTGACGGTTTACTCTCCACAACAGGTACAGCGCAGCAAGATTCAGCCAAACAATCCAAGTCGGTTAATGTTGACAAAAAGTCTGCACTTCCAGAATCTAAGCCCGATTCAGCTGAGAGCTCGGCAAAGATTTCAGCAACTCCAGCAGGCAAAGAATTAACTAAAGCAGATGAGCCTGCGAAGGCTGCCAAGAATGAAGAAGTGGCACCGACTAAGCAACAAACACCTGTTTCGGCGCAGGATAAGAGTAATAACGCGCAGCAGGGAAATCAGTCTCCGACCATGGTGGTGCCTGATGATGCTGCTAAGAGCAAAGCTGGAGAACCTGTGGAAGCACCAGTAGATTCGGGAAATACTCAACAAGAGGCTGTAAGCTCTCAGCCCCAAGAGAATCAAATCAAGGCGATTGATCAGATCTCTAAGTTTGCTCAACCGCTGGGGGCTGTTCCTGAAGCTAAAAAATCTGCGGAACAGGATAAGACTCCAGCAGCGGCAGCTTCAGATGCGCAATCTTCAATGGCGCAGGATACGACGCCCAAGATATCTGCAACTGTCCCTCAAGGTCCTGCATTGAAACCGGCTCCTGAACAGCCGAAAGCAGGAATAACGGGCGGCAATCTAGATTCGAATGTGACGGGTTTAACAGATAATATGGGAACCTTCGGCATTAGGGCGGCTATTCCCCAAGCTTTGCCTTCTCCAGATGGGGTGTATTCAGCTTCAATTAATAGCGAGCGTCATGTTGTAATCACAGATCAGCAGGGTAAAGCCGTATTTACTACTAATCGTTCTGTTGCTGAGAAGGATGTCGTCACTTTGGTGAAGTGGGAATCAGGAAGTATGTTGGCCTATCAGATTAGTAATGACTCGGGTGCGACCATTTATGTCATTAATGTGACAGAAAAGACCGATGTGAAAAAATAACTCGCTGTATTATCAAAAAGAATTCACGTTCGCAGCTATCGCCGCGTATGATAAACTACATTAGCCGAGGTTCGTCGTATGACCATGTGAGGGTAGGTTTCTAGGGCCTATCTTCATGTGTTTATATAGATGGGGTACCGAACAGAGGGATTGCGAATGAACCGTAAGGTTTTGACGTAATCTCTTTGTTGTTGTTATAATGTCAGAAAGCCAAGAACCGTAGGTTCACTTTCTGACATTGCAACAAAAATTACCGTTAAAACACGAATGTATCATCGTCGAGTGATCTTCGATCTTAGATTTTTGTTATAATGTCAGAAAGTATAAGCTAAAACACGAATGTATCGAGAAGAGGCTGAGCCTGAAATGGATTATAAATCAACATTAAAGCAAATACAAAAGGGTATATTTGCTCCCATCTACATATGCTATGGCGCTGAATCCTATTTGATTCAAGAGCTGATTCATAAGCTGACAGACCGACTCATCGATCCGGAGCACAAGGAGTTTGCGGTTTCCAAATATGATTTGACAGAAACCTCCATTGATACCGTCATTGAGGAAGCAGAGACACTTCCATTTATGGTTCCGAGCAAGCTGGTTATAGCTTCGAATGCACTATTTCTGACAGGTGCCAAAGAGAGCACCAAGGTGGAGCATAGGCTGGAGAGGTTAACCGAATATTTGAAGACGCCAGCCGATTTTACGGTTCTGGTGTTGACGGTGAGTGCAGATAAGCTTGATGAGCGTAAAAAATTGGTGAAGTCGTTGAAGGAATCCAATTTTCTGGTGCCATGTGCGACTCTGTCTGCCGAGGAGCTGACGCAATGGGTCAAGCAGGGAGCGGAGAAGGCCGGTTTTTCTTTTGCACCTGGAGTGGAAGAGCAATTCATTCTGTATACAGGAACAAGCCTGAATGCATTGTCTAGTGAGCTGGAGAAATGCGCGCTGTATGTTGGGCGGGGTGGCGTTATAACCGAGGATGCTCTGGATCAGCTGGTGACACGAAGTATTGAGCAAAATATATTCATTCTGATTGAACACATCGTGCAGCTGCAGCTTGAAAAGGCTTTTACCATGCTGTCCGAACTGCTGAGACGGAAGGAAGAGCCAATCAAGATTATGGCGCTGATTGCTAGACAATTTCGCATTATGTTTCAAGTGAAGGATTTGCAGCAGCAGGGCTATTCTCAGCAGCAAATGGCGTCACAGCTAGGATTGCATCCTTACGCCGTAAAAATTGCCTCAGGGCAATCGAACCGATTCGAGTTAAAACGGTTGGCTGATATATTGGGGCAATTGGCCGATCTGGATTATCAGATGAAGAGTGGAAAGATCGATAAGGCTCTGGGGTTGGAAATGTTCCTGCTGCGCTTAATTGCTTAAGATGAGACCGTACAGCTTAATAAAAAAAGGACCGTTTCCTAAATAGAGGAATCGATCCTTTTTTTCGCATTACGCCTGAGCAGAAATCAGGTTTAGCTTTTTCGCTAAGCGAGATTTTTTGCGGGCAGCGGCATTTTTATGGATTAAACCTTTGGTCGCTGCTTTATCCAGCTTTTTGCTGGCAGTGACTAGGGCTGCTTTTGCAGTGTCCACATTGCTGCTGGCTGCAGCAGTTTCAAAACTTTTAACTGCAGTGCGAAGAGCGGATTTGTGTGATGCATTGATCAGACGACGCTTTTCATTTACTTTTACTCTTTTAATTGCGGATTTAATGTTCGGCATTGACGTTCACCTCCTACTACAACTTGCATTAAAGCATATAGTTTTCATTTTGTTGACAACTCTAGATATTCTAACATGCCATATATCAAAATGCAATAGAGTCCCAAAGATGGTTCTGACAATACTTTGCATAAGGCGCTGTGCTTTATCACACAATAAATGAGCATGCTTATGCTGAAAGGAGATGGCACGATGGATTTAAGTAATTATTCCGTTCGGACCGACCTAGCCCTAGAGGCACATAATTTGGCCTCCCCATCCGGTGAAGTGATTCCCGGCGTACTTACGTCATCGGAAAATATAGAAGGCATTCGGATCAGTAAAACCGACATAACCTCCCAGGAGGGTTCCCTTGCTATCGGAAAGCTGCCTGGTCATTATATCACAATAGAGGTACCGGAATTACGAAAAAAGGACAGTAATTTGCAGGACAGGGTTGCTACGGTGTTTGCAAGGGAGTTCGAGGCTTTTTTAGCGAAGCTGAATATAAGCCCGATGGGCAAGGTTCTGATCATTGGATTGGGAAACTGGAATGTGACGCCTGATGCTCTAGGTCCGATTGTTGTAGAAAATGTAATGGTTACCCGGCATTATTTTGAGTTGATGCCTGGCGAGGTGAGTCCCGGTTATCGGCCGGTTAGTGCTGTCGCTCCCGGTGTGTTGGGGACGACAGGAATTGAAACCGGAGAAATTGTACAAGGAATCGTGGAAAAATCTAAACCGGATTTAGTTATTGCTATCGATGCATTAGCTTCGAGATCTCTTGAAAGGGTTAATACCACCATTCAAATTGCGGATACAGGCATTCATCCAGGGTCAGGCATTGGAAACAAGCGCAAAGGGTTAACCATCGATACGCTGGGAGTTCCTGTTATCGCAATAGGGGTTCCGACCGTAGTGTATGCTTCTACTATCGTGAACAACACTATAGACATGATGCGCACTCATTTTCAACAGCAAACCGCGAACACGGCGCAAATTCTCGGACTTCTGGATAATATGGAGGAGCAGGAGAGGCTTGAGCTGGTAAGAGAAGTTCTAAGCCCCATTGGTCATGACCTGCTTGTTACACCGAAGGAAATTGATGAGTTTATCGAGGATGTCGCTAATATTATTGCGAGCGGCCTGAATGCAGCTTTGCATGAGGCTGTTGATGTAGATAATGTATCAGCCTACACACATTAATTTGAGGTTCTCACTAAAGAGGTTGTACCCGAAAGGGCATTCATCCGACTGTATCTGCAGCCGTGATTAATGCCTTTTTTCTTTTTACAGCTAGCAATCTTGGAAATAGAAAGCGCCTAATCCAATGGAGGGAGTCCTCTGCCAGAGTGTATCGATATACATCTTCAAGCAATCTATCAGTTTATAGCAAATAAAGTATTCGATGAGTTTGGTTCTATCTTCTAGTAAATGCTCATAGATTTGATACTAGTAGTCGGCGGTCAATTATTTCGGTAGATAGTCTGATAGATGCTCAGAATGTTCGATGCTTAAAGAAGAAAGTTTCGCCACAGAAACTCAGCCCATGCTTACGAAGTAAGTTTTCTCACGAAAACTCTCAGGAGGAATGCGTATGAAATGGACAGCAGTGACTATTAATGTGAACAAATACCGTAAAGCTGGACAAGATTTTGGTCTGTATTTTCGGGTAATAACGGCCTTGGTGACAGGTTGTTTGCTGTTTTTTATAGCACTTGGATTGCTTGGATATGCTCAAACCAAAATGAACAATTCCGCTCCTGTCTCATCCATGAAGGGATTGGCTTCGTCGGTTTCGAGTCGTTTTTTTATGGATATGATGGGAATGGAAGTGCCTTACATGCAGACGGATCGTCAAACCTTTACCTTTTCTCAGTCTAATGTGTCGGGATTTCTATTTTCTCTGCTTACCGACTTGAACTGGAAGGATCCGAAAACTTTCATTGCAAGAGAAATGCCGGGCTTGGCTCAAGACCGCTCGGTGGTGCTGAGGAGTAGTGCAGCTACAGGTGAGGATGGGCCTGAAGATTATGGTCCGAAGGGTGATGCCATTCCGAAGAATGGCGAAGGAGGAGAAGGGTCCATAACGGCAAACCCGACGGCTCCCCCAGAAACTAACGATGCGGCGCATGGACCCCAAATACCGGCTGCACAGCCTCCAAGGATGGCAGGACGTAATGTCGCTTTCATCTATCAATCACATAATCAGGAATCGTATTTGCCGGAGCTAGATGGGGTGAAGGATCCCGATAAAGCCTATGATCCGAAAAAAAATGTGACGTTAGTAGGCTTGAGACTGGCTCAAATGCTGGAGAAAGAGGGTATAGGAGCCGTTCATTCGGATAAAAACTATCCGGCTATCGAGAAAAGCTTTAACTACTACTTCTCTTATAAATACTCTCTTAAAACGCTGCAAGAGGCCAGTGCCTCCCATCCGGATCTTAAATTTTATTTTGATATTCATAGAGACTCACAACGGAGGAATAAGACTACGGTTGAAATAAAGGGTAAGGATTATGCTCAGGTCTACTTTGTTATTGGCGGTAAAAATGCGAATTGGAAAGAAAACGAACAGTTTGCATCAGATATTCATCATGCTCTGGAAAGTAAATATCCGGGTATATCTAAAGGCAGCTTTGCTAAAGCGGCAGAAGGGAACGGAGTTTACAATCAAAATTTTTCGCCTAATAGTGTGTTGATTGAGGTTGGAGGCGTGGACAATTCCTTGGAGGAATGCTATAGAACCGTAGATCTATTGGCTGAAGCGATTTCTGAAGTGGTGCTTAATGTGCAAAAGGTGGATGGAACACCTGCGGGTGCAAACGGGAAAAAGCAAAATTAAGTGATACAAATCAATTAGCAAAAGAGAGAACGAGTTCGTTCTGGGGGATTAAGCGATGAGGAATAATTTTTATATCAAGCTGCTGCTGATAGTGTTAGGGATGGGGTTTTGTATTTTTTTCGGAGTTGACCTGGCTACCCGCGGGGTGGAACGGATTCAGGGACCAATTGTAAAGGCAGCTCCAGAGTCAAGTGGTGTTCGTTTATGGCCGCAAGCGGAAAAACCTCAGGAAGCGAAAATGGCTAGCGGAGCCGCAGCGCAGAATGGAAGCAAATTAGGCGGAACAGCGACAAGAGCTCAAGAAGCGGAAGCTAAAGCCAAGAAAGAGGCTAAGGAGGAAGTGGAACCCAAAGCTGAAATAAACGAAACTTCGGGTATTTCAAGGCTGGGGAACAAAGCGGGCGAGCTCCTGCAAATTGTGGCCTACCATGGAATCCGCTTGTTCGTTTCTCTGTTCGAAATGATTACCGGATAACCTTGCATTGATGCCTTCCCTCACAACTGCTATAATTAGAGGTATTGTAAATTTGTAGGTTAGTGAGGGTCAGCGCAAATGGATATTCTAGCCAGACAGAAAAAGATTAGGAACTTTTCAATTATTGCTCACATCGACCATGGAAAATCGACGCTGGCAGACCGAATACTTGAATATACGGGAGCTCTCTCTACGCGCGAAATGCAAGAGCAGGTGTTGGATCAAATGGACTTGGAGCGGGAGCGGGGCATTACCATCAAGCTGCAAGCCGTTCGTCTAAGCTATCGTGCGGACGATGGAGAAGAATATATTTTGAATTTAATCGATACGCCAGGGCATGTCGACTTTACGTATGAAGTATCACGCAGTCTTGCAGCCTGTGAAGGGGCTTTGCTCGTTGTGGATGCGGCGCAAGGAATTGAAGCGCAGACATTAGCCAATGTTTACTTGGCGCTTGATAACAACTTGGAGATATTGCCGGTTATTAACAAAATCGATTTGCCGAGCGCAGACCCTGAGCGGGTTAAGCAGGAGATTGAGGATGTAATAGGGCTCGATACGAGCCAAGCCGTATTGGCTTCAGCTAAAGCAGGAATTGGGATTAAAGAGATCATAGAGCAGGTGGTCAAGCTTGTTCCAGCTCCAACGGGAGATCCGAGCAAGCCGCTTAAAGCGCTTATATTCGATTCTCATTATGATCCTTACAAAGGTGTAATCGTCTATGTGCGCGTTATTGACGGCGCCATCAAGTCGGGTTCCAAAATCAAGTTTATGGCGACGGAAAAAGTATTCGAGGTTATAGAGGTTGGTGCTTTTAAGCCTCGGATGTCAACCGTAGATTCGCTTGAGATTGGAGACGTAGGCTTCATCGTTGCCGGAATTAAAAATGTCGGCGATACGCGTGTCGGCGATACTGTTACCGATGCGAAGAACCCAGCGCCTGAAGCGCTGCCGGGTTACCGTAAAATCAACCCTATGGTGTTCTGCGGACTTTACCCGATTGAGACAAGCGACTACAACGATCTTCGCGAAGCACTGGAGAAGCTGCAGTTGAATGATGCATCACTTAGCTTTGAGCCCGAGACATCTACTGCGTTAGGTTTTGGTTTCCGCTGTGGCTTCCTCGGTTTGCTGCATATGGATGTTATCCAGGAGCGGATTGAACGTGAGTTTAATATCGACCTGATTACTACCGCGCCAAGCGTTGTGTTTAAAGTAACACAGACGAGTGGCGAGGTACTGACCATCGAGAATCCGTCATTGTTTCCGGAGCCTGGTAAAATTGACTTTGTTGAAGAACCTTATGTAAAAGCTGCAGTTATCGTACCTAACGATTATGTTGGAGCTATCATGGAGCTGTGCCAAGGCAAGCGCGGCGAATTTATCAATATGGAATATTTGGATACAACACGTGTAACATTGACTTACGAGATTCCTTTGTCAGAGATCGTTTACGATTTCTTTGATCAGTTAAAATCAAGCACCAAAGGATATGCTTCATTCGATTATGAGCTGTCAGGCTATAAGAAATCCAATCTTGTCAAAATGGATATTATGCTTAACAGCGAGCAGGTTGATGCGCTTTCGTTCATTGTTCATCGGGACAGAGCCTACCACCGCGGCAAGATTATTTGCGAAAAGCTGAAGGATTTAATTCCTCGCCAAATGTTTGAGGTGCCAATCCAAGCAGCGATAGGTCAAAAAATCGTCTCGCGGGAAACCGTTAAGGCGATGCGTAAAAACGTCTTAGCCAAATGCTACGGCGGTGATATTTCAAGGAAACGGAAGCTTCTGGATAAGCAGAAGGAAGGCAAAAAGCGGATGAAGCAAGTCGGCAGCGTTGAGGTGCCTCAGGAAGCGTTCATGGCCGTATTGAAGCTTGACGATTAGAAGTAAATCATGAGCAGGTGCGTGATACTTGACGCACCTGCTTTTACGTGACATAAGGAAGATTAAGTGGGAGGAATGTATATGATGATCCACAGAAATGAAACACCTGCTGCGGTATATATCCACATTCCGTTTTGTACAAACAAATGCCATTACTGTGACTTTAACTCCTATGTATTGAAGGGCCAACCAGTCATGGATTATTTGGATGCGCTGGAGCGGGAGATGGAACAGACGGTTCAACTCGTACCGCCGCAGCAGATCGAGACCATTTTTGTCGGCGGTGGAACTCCAACTGTGCTGCTGCCAGATCAAATGGAGAGCTTTTTGCAGCGGGTGCGTACCTACTTTCCGAATCAATCAGCAGAGCTGGAGTTTTCGATGGAAGCTAATCCAGGGACGACCGATAAGGAGAAGCTGCAAGCAATGAAGGAAGGCGGCGTCAATCGGATCAGCTTTGGGGTTCAGTCGTTTGACAATGCTTTATTGGAAGGGATTGGCCGGATTCACAATACGGATGATGTTTACAGGAGTATCGAAAATGCGCGAAGCGTTGGTTTTACGAATATGTCCATTGATCTGATGTTTGGGCTTCCGAATCAAACGGTGACCGTAATGAACGATACACTTGATAAAGCATTGGCGCTTGGTTTGAAGCATTATTCGATTTACGGCTTGAAGGTGGAGGAGCACACGTTGTTTCATTCACTTTATCAAAAAAACCAATTGCCTCTTCCTGATGAGGATGAGGAAGTAGAGATGTTCCTTCTAATTATGAAGCGTCTGAAGCAGGCGGGCTATGAACAGTATGAGATCAGCAATTTCGCTAAGCAAGGCTACGAGAGCCGACACAACAGCATGTATTGGCTGAATCGGAGTTATTATGGTTTAGGAGCCGGTGCTCACGGGTATATGTATGGAAAGAGACATGTGAATATTAAAGGAGTACAGCCTTACATTGATTCGACGCTCAACGGACTGCCGCTGCTAGAGCAATATGAAATCAGCGAACAGGACGCTATGGAGGACTTCATGATGGTTGGATTGCGGATGCTGTGCGGAGTGAAGCGGTCTGACTTCAGCAAACAGTTCGGCAAGGAGCTAGAGGATGTATTTGGCGATCAACTGGTCAGGCTTACTGAACGGAAGCTGCTTGAGCCAACAGAGGATGGATACAGATTATCGGAGCATGGCTTGCTGCTCGGTAACGAAGTATTTGGGGAATTTGTGAGCCTGATCGTAGATTAATTATTTTTGTATTGAATTATTTATACGTTTTGTTGTATATTTATTCATATAAATTGAATTTACGACATGAAATGGTGGGTTATCTATGACAGTAACGTGCAGAAAAGCAACAGAGCAAGATATCGAGACGCTATATGATATTATTCAAGGCTATGCAGAGCAAGGGATTATGCTGCCCCGAACGAGGGAAACATTAGCCGAGCAAATCGATACTTTTGTTGTCGCTGTTATAGATGATCAATTTGTTGGCTGCGGTTCTTTAACTCGTCTAGGCCAAGACTTAGTTGAAATCCGTTCCCTAGGTGTAACGGAAGGACATAAAGGCTTGGGTATCGGCAACATAATCGTTGATTTTCTTGTGGAGGAAGCCAGGCAGCAAGGAATTCCAAAGGTAATGGCGTTAACCTATGCGGTGAATTTCTTTGAAAGAAATGGTTTCTCGGTTGTTCAGAAGGAGATTTTCCCGGAGAAGGTATGGCGGGATTGTATTCATTGCAAAAAGCAAGATTGTTGTGATGAGATAGCAGTATTGAAGATGGTTAATCCAATTGGTGTAGCAGCTTCGAGCAACTAACCGCAGGATTTATAAAAATCGGTCCCTTGATTGATTATCAAGGAGACCGATTTTCGCTTTCTAGGATGAAATCCGTAAACTTGTTATGTAGGACTACTTTCACAATTAGATTCGGATGTCGATCTGCTTTTCTGCAACTGTTGGGTGACCCGGCAATGCTATCTGGATTTTTATGGACTTGGTTGGAGCTGCTGCTTTGATTATTGTTGCTGCTTGGATTACTTGAAGAGCTTGATTTGGTTGCTTCGGATTTCTTTTGCTGTATCGACATTTGGAGTTGTTGAATCTGCAGCTGCAGCTGTTCGCTCTTTTGTTGCTTTGTTTTCTGATCGTCTTTGCTTTGGGCTACTTCATTTAATTCCTTTTGGGCAGCGGTAAGCTGGTTCTCCAATGCTTTCAATTCACTTTGACTGCTTGAAGAAGAGGAGTAACTAGTAGAGGTGTTGCTTGATAAGGATGAAATGTTCATTTTTCACCTCCATTTAATGAACATTGTGGGGCTGTAAAACAAATGTAATTGTAATGCTTATTTGTGAACTGTATATGAACAGCACGAAAAATAATTCATGAAATGCTGTATGTAAATCTAGAGGAGCCGCTCGAAAATTGCAGTAATCTAGCGGTAGTTTAACTTGACACAGACCGTCGGGTCTGTTATTTTTGTAATATGAATTAGCACTCATTAGATTGGAGTGCTAACGACAAACAACAGAAGCTCTTATTTCAACATAACGAATGACTGTGGATGGGGGGTATGTTCATGTTGACAGAACGCCAACGCCATATTTTAAGTGCCATTGTAGATGATTATATTCGCTCCGCCGAGCCTGTTGGCTCGCGCAGCATATCCAAACGGGGCAATGTAGGATTCAGCCCAGCGACCATACGTAATGAGATGTCCGACTTGGAAGAAATGGGCTTCCTAGAGCAGCCGCATACTTCCGCAGGACGCATTCCGTCCCATAAGGGTTACAGGTATTATGTGGACCACCTAGTTACCTTCGGCGGACTTGGACAGCATGAGATTGACGTGCTAAAATTATTTTTTGCTGAGAAAATGCAAGAGATGGAGCAGGTCATCCAGCAGGTTGCGATGATTTTGTCGAATCTTACTAATTATACATCGATTGTAATGGGGCCTGAGATGTTCGGTACTACATTGCGTCATCTGCAGCTCGTTCCATTGAATGAGCAAACTGCAGTTGCCATTGTTGTGACGAATAGCGGTCAAGTAGAGAACAAGACTGTATCGATTCCTGAAGGCATTCCTATGTCGGAAATTGAGAAGGTCGTCAATCTGCTTAATGCCCGGCTTAAGAACGTACCGTTGCTTCAATTTAAATCCAAGCTATTTACTGAGATTGGCGAGGAAATGCGCAGCTGTATATCTGGATATGAAGAAATCCTCACGATGCTCAACGGTGTTATTGATCAGGGCGAAGAGGACCGGATTTTTCTGGGTGGAACTACAAATATGTTGACACAGCCAGAATTTCAGGACATGGAGAAGGTTAAGAATATACTGGATCTGCTCGCAGAAACACCGACGCTTGCCAAGCTTTTCACAGGTGCTTCCACTGGCATACAGGTGCGAATAGGCAGTGAAAATACGATGGCCGCCATCAATGATTGCAGCTTGATCACCGCTTCTTATACTTTTGAAGGCAAGCATCTGGGGACGATCGGTATTCTGGGTCCGACTCGTATGGATTATGGCAAGGTTATTCATTTGCTGGATCATTTGTCCAAGGATATGACGCTGGTACTGGAGCGATGGTATAAATGAATTCAATGAAGCCAGTGTCGCATGAAGGTGATGACACGTATGCAACCCTGCTAAATAATGCAGGCGCAATTCGTGCGATCTGCTCCGCAGTTGAAGGAACGTTGGGGCCTAAAGGTCTGGATACGATGCTTGTTGGCGGACAGGGCGAGGTCATCATAACAAATGATGGCGTGACCATTCTGGAGAAGATGGATGTTACTCATCCTGCTGCAAGGCTGCTTATTCAAGTGGCACGTTCACAACAGCAGCAGGTGGGTGACGGTACAACGACAGCTACTGTGCTAGCTGGGGCGATTGTTGCAGAAGGGGTTGCACAGGTGACACGCGGAGTGCCGGTTGCCAAGGTCGTCAAGGGCATTCAAGAAGGAGTGGCGACGGCACTGGCTTCATTGGCTAAACGCAGCCGTAAGCTTGATGGATTTAAGGATCCACTGCTGTACAGGATAGGCTACATTGCCGGCCGTGAGCATGCAGATTTGGCTGAATTGATTTTGGAAGGCGCGAAGCGGCTCGGCATTCATAAACTGCAGGAGGATAGCTTCCGTTTTGCAGATGTTGTGATCTCACACAGCCGCGCGGTCAGCGAAGTGTGGCCAGGGCTTCTGATTCAGAAGAAGCCGGTTAACGCACAGCTTGATTTTCCTCCGGATTCCGCATCGGTGTTAGTCTTTCAGGATGCCTTTGAACCGGAGACGATTGATGAGGAAGCACTGATGACGGAAGCTGGCTTCCAGAAGCAGATGCAGCTGAAGGAGCAGTTCCGTCAGTGGCTCGACAAGCTGGTCGAGCTGCGGGTAGGGCTTGTAATCGCCGACAGAGGCGTTAACGCGGAGGCAGAGCAGTTCTGCACCGACCATGGCATCATGGTCGTACAGCGGGTGCCCCGCCACGATCTGCGACTCGTGTGCGAGTATACTGGTGCGCGGCCGATCCGCCGCAGCGGGCTGCGCAAGCCTGCCACCGAGCTGGCAGGCTATCTTGGCTTCGCTGGGCGCGTGTCGTACGACGAGCGTCTGGAGTGCGTCCGCATGGCCGAAGGCAAAGGGCGGACGCAGGTGACGATCGTCGTCGGCGCCAGCACGAGCGAGGTCGTTGGCGAGCGTCTGCGCATCGCCAAGGATGCAGCTTCGGCCGTGCAGGCTGCGCTGCGCGGCGGGTGCTTGCCCGGCGGCGGCGCAGCTGAGATGGCCGCCGCCTACGATTTGGATCGTCATCGAGAGACGATCCAGGGCATGGAGGGCTTCGGCGTTGCAGCCGTAGCCCAGGCGCTGCGCAAGCCGCTCGCGCAGATTGTAGTCAATGCCGGCTACAATCCGCTTGAGAAGGTTGAGGAAGTGAAGGCTGCGCAAATTGCAGCCGGCTCGGATTCACTCGGCATTGATTGCGATACCGGCGCTTTGGTTGATATGTTGGAGCATGGTGTCGTTGACCCTGCTCAGGTGAAGCTGCATGCGCTGCAGGCGGCTGGAGAAGTTGCCGCGGCGGTGCTGCGAATTCATACGGTAATAAAGATGAAGCAGCCTCGTACGGAAGAATAACGAGGTTGTGGTTAGAATAGTAGAGAGAATATTGTGGATTCGGATCAAGGAGGTGACAGAAATTGAGTGCAGATCAAAAAAGTCAAACAGAAGTAACAGCGGACGCCGAGCAAAATGTAGAAACTACATATGCCGGTGACGTAGAAAATGCAGCTAACAATTCCACAGAAGCTGGAGAAGCCGCTCAAGAGCAAGCATCCGAGCAGGAGCTTGAGCAGCTGCGCAAGGAATCTGAGGAGAACTACCAACGTTATTTGCGGGCTCAAGCGGATTTTGACAATTTTAGAAGAAGAACCCGTTTAGAGAAAGAAGATTTCGCAAAATATGCTTCTATGAAAGTTATTGAGCAGCTTCTACCCGTTGTGGACAATATGGAGCGTGCTTTGAGCGCAGGCAAAGAGGGTAACGATTATGAAGCACTTCTTAAAGGTGTAGACATGATTTTCCGCCAATTGGAACAAACTCTTGCTAACGAAGGCCTACAAGCAATGGAATCAGTAGGACAACCGTTCAATCCGGAATTCCACCAAGCGATTATGCAGGTTGAGTCGGAAGAGCACGAAGAAGGTATTGTAGTTGAAGAAATTCAAAAGGGCTATATATTGAAGGATAAAGTTCTTCGCCCTGCTATGGTAAAAGTAAGCTCTTAATGTTTTATTTGCGATTTGTTTACTTGGATTGATTATCAGACATTTTTCGTTCTTCCACATAGATTAGTGAATAGGGTTCCAAAATTAAAGGAGGATTATCTGACATGAGTAAAGTAATTGGTATCGACTTAGGAACAACCAACTCCTGCGTTGCTGTTATGGAAGGCGGCGAGGCCGTTGTTATTCCAAACGCGGAAGGTAACCGTACTACACCGTCTGTTGTAGGCTTCAAAAAAGATGGAGAGCGCGTTGTCGGTGAAACGGCAAAACGTCAAGCGATTACAAATCCAGATCGCACTGTCATCTCGATCAAACGTCACATGGGTACCAATCATAAGGAAACAATTGAAGGTACATCCTATACGCCTCAAGAAATTTCCGCTATCATCCTTCAAAAGCTGAAGGCAGATGCAGAAGCTTACTTGGGTACTACTGTAACACAGGCTGTAATTACAGTTCCTGCATACTTCAACGATAGCCAGCGTCAAGCGACTAAGGATGCAGGGAAAATTGCTGGTCTTGAAGTGCTACGTATTGTGAACGAGCCGACAGCATCTGCTTTGGCTTACGGTATGGAGAAATCCGAGGACCACACAATTCTAGTATATGACCTGGGTGGCGGTACGTTTGATGTATCGATTCTTGAGCTCGGCGAAGGCATCTTTGAAGTAAAAGCAACTAGCGGTGACAACCGTTTGGGCGGAGATGATTTTGACCAAGTTGTTATGGATTATTTGGTAGCAGAATTTAAAAAAGAACATAGTATCGATCTGAGCAAAGATAAATCAGCAGTTCAACGTCTTAAAGATGCTGCTGAAAAAGCAAAGAAAGAACTATCAGGCGTACTTACTACAACGATTTCCTTGCCATTTATCACTGTGGTTGATGGGGTTCCTCAGCATTTGGAGATCAACCTGACTCGTGCTAAATTTGATGAAATTACCGCTGCTTTGGTAGAAAGAACAATGGGACCTACTCGTCAAGCTTTGAGCGATGCAGGACTGTCTCCTAATCAAATCGATAAAGTTGTTCTTGTTGGCGGCTCCACACGGATTCCTGCTGTACAAGAAGCTGTTAAGAAATTAATCGGTAAAGATCCTCATAAAGGCGTAAATCCGGATGAAGTTGTTGCTTTGGGCGCAGCTGTGCAAGCAGGCGTACTAACGGGTGATGTGAAAGACGTTGTTCTTCTTGACGTAACTCCATTATCTTTAGGTATCGAAACTGCGGGTGGCGTATTTACCAAAATGATCGATCGCAACACAACTATTCCTACAACTAAATCCCAAGTGTACACAACCTATGCCGATAACCAACCAAGCGTGGAAATTCATGTCTTGCAAGGTGAGCGCGCTATGGCTAATGATAATAAAACGTTGGGCCGCTTTATGCTGGGTGATATTCCTCCTGCGCCGCGCGGTATCCCGCAAATTGAAGTTACATTTGACATTGACTCGAACGGTATTGTTAATGTTAATGCAACGGATAAAGGAACTGGCAAAAGCCACAAAATTACGATCACATCCTCCAGCGGCTTGTCCGATGAGGAAATCGACCGCATGATGAAGGATGCCGAATCCAATGCGGAAGAAGATCGTAAGCGTAAAGAGCTTGTTGAAGCCCGCAACAATGCCGACCAACTTGTATACTCTGTTGATAAAACGATCAAGGATCTTGGCGACAAAGTAGATCAAGCTGAAATCGACAAAGCTAACGAAGCCAAAGAGAACGTGAAAAAAGCTCTTGAAGGCGACAATTTGGATGAAATTAAAGCAACCACAGAAGCTTTAACTGAGATCGTGCAGCAGCTGTCCGTGAAGCTGTATGAGCAAGCGGCACAGCAAGCTCAAGCAGGTGAAGCTGGCGCAGCAGGCGAAGCAGGCACAGCGAAGAAAGATAACGTCGTAGACGCTGATTTCGAGGTTGTTGACGAGAAGAAAAACAACTAATAGCGCCAAAAAGCATAGGTTAAAGAAAGGTCAAAGCCGTTTTACGGCTTTGACTTTCCCTTTGTTGCTTAGGAAATTTTGCGGAGCAAATTTCTGTGGATAGCGGGGGATTTCTTATGGTCTTATGAATGGGAGTGGGATAATGAGCAAACGCGATTATTACGAGGTTCTCGGGGTAGATAAGAACGCATCGCAAGATGAGCTTAAGAAGGCTTACCGGCAAATGGCCCGCCAATACCATCCAGATGTGAACAAAGCTGCTGATGCGGGAACCAAGTTTAAAGAAGCAAAGGAAGCTTATGATATATTGAGCGATGACCAGAAAAAAGCTCAGTATGATCGTTTTGGCCATGTCGATCCAAATCAAGGCATGGGTGGCGGTGGAAACGCTGATTTCGGCGGTGGTTTCGGCGACTTATTCGATATGTTTTTTGGTGGTGGAGGTGGGGGACAACGACGTAACCCGAACGCGCCGCAGCGGGGAAATGACCTGCAATATACGATGACTATCGAGTTTAAAGAGGCTGTTTTCGGTAAGGAAACGGATATTCATATTCCTCGCACAGAGTCTTGTGATACATGTCATGGCAATGGGGCAAAGCCTGGGACGAAACCAGAAACATGCTCGATATGTCACGGAAGTGGGCAGCAGGAAGTTGTACAGAATACTGCATTTGGCCGGATTGTTAACCGCCGTGTATGCTCAGGCTGCGGAGGTCAAGGAGTAACGATTAAAGACAAATGCGGAACATGCCATGGCACAGGTAAAGTGAAGAAGCAGCGCACCATACACTTGAATATTCCAGCTGGTGTTGATGACGGGGCACAGCTTCGTGTTACCGGTGAAGGGGAAGCTGGAACTAAAGGCGGTCCCTCAGGTGATTTGTACGTAGTTATCCGCGTAAAAGCTCATGACTTCTTTGAACGCGAAGGCGATGATATTTATTGCGAAATCCCACTTACTTTTGCGCAAGCAGCATTGGGTGACGAGATAGAGATACCTACCTTAACGGAGAAAATTAAGCTGAAAATTCCTGCGGGAACACAGACAGATACTTATTTCCGTCTAAAATCCAAAGGGGTGCCTCGCTTGCGGGGCTACGGTCAGGGCGATCAGCATGTAAAGGTGGTCGTAGTAACTCCGACTACTATGAATGAAGAGCAAAAGGAATTGCTGAGGGAATTTGCGCGTCAAAGCGGGGAGCATACCCACGAGCAGAACCAGTCTATTTTTGAACGAATGAAAAAAGCGATTCTTGGAGATTAATTTACTAGCAGCACAGCAGAAGGGGAGAAATCCGTCTGCTGTGTTTTTTTGTGTTGAATAGATTTTGCTTTATTGCGGAGAATAGATGGAGCGTTTAAAAGACATCTAAAGCGAGGGATTCGTTCAATGACAGATATGAAAAGCCAACAATTTCAACAGCAGCCGCAAAATGTTGTTGACGGTAAAAATGAAGATGTTGATTTCAATGCAGAGCTAGCAGATGAGGATGATTTGAGAGCAGTGGAAAGAGCCAAGGAAGCCGACGCAAGACAAGAGTAGTCTTTTATTTCATATAGGAACAAAAAGGGGTATTAGGAATGACTGAAAAAGGCATACTGGCATATTTCCATTCGCCTGCTGAAGCAGAGAGTATCCTGCCTAAGCTGAAAGCACTGAGGGTAATCGATGTGTCTGTTGATAAGATAGGACAGTTCGCGGGTGGAGGCGTAAGCGAGTCTATCAATCCGTTAACTGGAAATTTCCCAGGCTTATCCTACTTGACGCTTGGGGCGGAAGGAATGGATATTGATTCAAGCATTTTGGCAGCAGCTAATGCTGATGCAAGTGGACTTAGCGCCCCAAGAGCATCGGATGGATCTATCGAGGACTATGGAGGCATTAATGGCTTGGATACACTGTTAACCGTTGTCGTTGACGAACAGAGCTATGACCAAGCTCTACGCGTAATACGCGACGCTGGGGGACAAGCATAAGCTTAAGAAAGCAAGCTAAAAGCACATAGATTTTTTTAGAACGGCCCAAGGAATATTCCTTGGGCCGTTCACCGTTCTTTACAAAAAGTTCATATTATGTTCAAACATTTTAATAAAAAGACGGACACAAAGACCTTTGGGTGTGATATATTTCGTACAGGAACATTTCGTATAAGAAATATAATTAAATTATACATTTCCTATACGAAATGAATACATATAGAGACAGGATGGAGAAAAAAATGAAGAGAAATAAACAATTAATGGTTGGTGTTCTTTCTGCTGCTTTATTATTTAATGGAACTATGGCTTTGACGCCATCCGCATTCGCAGATGACGATGATGCAGTCGTAATTGTAAAAGCACCTTTGGACAGTAATAAAATCTTGACTGATTGGGTAAGATTGATTGTTGTTAATACGTCAGGGGTTGCGAGCAAGGACTTGAGTGATGTGCTGGATGGTTTGGCCGCTGGACAAACATTAAGTCAAGCTTCCGGTCTTGATGGGAATTTGTCTACCGAGCTGTTCAAATTAGCTGATCAAACGGTTGCAAATGCTGCAAGTAATTATTCGGGCAATAGTGATGAATTTGATAACCTAAGCAAGGAAATAAAAAATAAAACGACTGAAATTTTGTCGATTCCCGGCTACAACGGTAATAATTTGAAGTCTTTCGATTTTAAAGCGGTTCTTCAAGATCGTATGTCATCCCTTAATTCGGCTGCTACTTCTTTATCCGAGGATGAGAACATTGATGTAATTGATCGTTTGCAGAATGGTGCAACACTGTTACAAGCAACTCGATTAGATTCAACTGAATTGATTAATAGACTGCAGCATCCGATAGTTCAACTGCTTGAACAAGCAGAAACGAATGGTGCTATTTCTTCAGAGCAAGCTTCGAAATATAAAGAAGAAGCTTTGCAAGCCATTCGTACAGGAATCGAAACTCCAGGCGGGATTACGGTTAAGGTCGAGCAAGCTGGTTCAGGTTCAGGTTTTGACGGTGCAGCATTATTGAAAAAGCGGGGAGAATCCCTCATACAGGACATTTCCTTGTTTACTGCAGAATATGATGCGATTGAGCTTAAAGATGCCCTAAACAGTGGCGTGAAACTATTTCAAACTTCGGGGCTTTCCTCCAGTGAGTTGATTGCAAATCTTAAAGGCTTATGGGGAAAAGACATTGAAGAGGCTTATCAAAATGGACAAATCTCCGATAAACAAAAAGAAGAGCTTTTGAATCAAGCAAGCAATGACATTCAATCAGCAATTAATTCATTAAATTAAGAAAATCTCTATTATTGATCCTTAATAAAATGGCTCCTGCAAAAGATTTTTCTTTTGCAGGGGCCATTTCTGGTGTTAACTAGTTGTTTGGAAGTAGCATGATGATAAGCTCTCAAACACCAAGAAAAGGTGTAGTAATGTATGCGCTCGGCTACTTTTAAGCTCTGCTATTTTACCGGTGCGGTCAAGTATAGTATACTGGGAATCATGTGCAATTTTATGAGCTGAACTTGAGCATATGTTTACGAGATAGTTTTTGTCGTAATAGTTCAGCTGAAGCTTAAAACGCAGGTTTTCTAAAGAAAACCCCAAGGAGGATACAAACGTGCGCTGGCATGAAGTGACGGTACATACAACCGAAGAAGCAATTGAAATGATTTCGAATTTTATACATGAATTAGGTGCTGGCGGTGTTTCCATTGAGGAATCCGGTACGTTGAACAAGAAGAGAGACACTTCATTAGGTCAATGGTATGAACTGCCCTTTAATGATATTCCAGAGGGAAGAGCGGTTATTAAAGGTTACTTTTCTGAAGGAACGACTATGGAGTCAGTGATGGAAGAGTTAAAGCAGTCCGTTACACAACTGGCTGAGTATGATATCGATACAGGCAACCCTGAGTTTGAGCTCAAGGAAGTGGATGATGAGGATTGGGCGAATGCTTGGAAACAGTATTTCAAGCCGATCCGTATTTCGGAACGTTTAACGATCAAACCAACATGGGAGGACTATACGGCCGGCCCTGAGGAATTGATTATCGAATTGGACCCAGGAATGGCTTTTGGTACGGGAACGCATGCTACAACCTCATTGTGCTTGCGAACGTTGGAGAAAGTGGTTCAAACCGGCGATGACGTAATTGATGTTGGAACCGGCTCCGGCGTACTTGCTATAGCAGCGGCTAAGCTGGGAGCGAAGCATGTATTAGCATTGGACTTGGATCCAGTAGCTGTTTCTAGCGCCAACGAGAATAGTCGATTGAATGGACTGGAAAGTGAAATTACTGTGAAGCAAAGCGATTTGCTGCAGGTACTTCGGGAAAGTACATTGGCAGGCTCGTCAGAGGCCCCTACTTCAGCGCTGGGAGTAAAGATCCCGGTACAGGTTGTCGTCGCGAATATATTGGCTGAGATTATTCTGATGTTCGTACAGGATGTCTATGATGTCCTTGCTCCAGGCGGAACTTACGTTGTATCAGGTGTTATCAAGAGCAAACAAGAAGATGTGGAAAAAGGCTTGTCAGCTGTAGGGTTTAGTGTTACTGAGTATTATGAGGATCAAGATTGGGTTGTTATTATCGCCCGGAAACTGTAGGAGGAAACTATGGATTTCAGTTCGTTTCTTCCGTTTCCTATAGAGGAAATGCCGTTTGTTTTTGTCGTCCTGTTGATTTCATTTGCGATACATGAGTTTTCACACGCTTTTTTTGCTGACCGTTTCGGTGATCCGACGCCTCGTTCAATGGGGCGTCTGACGCTGAATCCTCGGGTGCATATTGATTGGCTCGGAATGATCTTTTTTCTAATTATCGGAATCGGTTGGGCTAAGCCTGTATTGGTAAATCGTGCGAAGTTCAAAAGCCCTCGCTTGATGGGTATTATCGTATCTTTAGCGGGGCCGCTGAGCAATCTGGTGCTTGCTTTTGTCAGCTTGATCATCTATTATTCACTGCTTCAGCTGCATGTGTTTGATGGGGTTTCAGAGGGTGGAGTTAAGGCGATTAAATTATTTTTTAACTACATGGTTATTCAAAATATATTTTTGTTCATTCTGAATCTTATTCCATTTCCACCGTTGGATGGTTACCGTATTCTGGAGGACTTGCTGCCGCGATCTATGGCAATGAAGCTTAAGGCATATGAGCAGTGGCTTTTTTTCGCTATACTGCTAATGGTTTTCATTCCTCCGGTTCGCAGTGTAACTATTGGCCCAGTGTTTGCGTTGCAGTGGCCGATACTAGGCATGTTTAATCAGGCGGCCGAGCTAATTTTCGGGGCATTTAGGTAAAAGGTGAATGGCTGGGAGCGAGCTTGGGGAATGCTGTAAACAATAGCTTTTTCATAGAAAACATAGTATGATGTAGGTTGTTATTTTTCAATAGAGATCATCAATTAAGCTAGACAGAAAGTAGAGAAGAGCATGCAGCGTTATTTTATTGCACCTGAACTTTTTGCCGATAACTCTGTAACTATTATGGGGGATGACGCCCACCATATAATCCGTGTCATGCGGGCAAAAGTCGGGGAAAAGATTATTGTCAGCGATGGCGTGAACCGTGAAGCGTTAGTTCGGATTAATGAGATGGGTAAGGATCAGGTGTTTGCCGATATTGTGGAGCTTCTTGAAATGAACCATGAGCCTGCTGTCGAGGTTTGGATTGCGCAAAGTTTGCCTAAAGGCGATAAAATGGAGCTGGTGATCCAAAAGGGGACAGAGATCGGGGCAGGTAGGTTTATTCCTTTTGTATCTGAACGAACGGTTGTACAGCTTGACGCCAAAAAAGAGGGCAAACGCGTGGAGCGTTGGCAGAAGATCGCTAAGGAAGCAGCTGAACAAGCACATCGCAACAGGATTCCTGCAGTAGATGCTCCACTGTCATGGAAACAGCTGCTCCAGTGTGCAACACAAGCTGATGCGGCATGGATTTGCTATGAGAAGCAAGACGGCTTGCAGCTGCGCCAAGAGATTCAAGCCGCTTTGTCCGTGATGAAGGATGTGGCGGCTCCAATAGATTCCGGTTTGAACTCTGTAACGATTGAGGATAAAGCAATGCCTGTTTCCTTAAAGACGCGATCTGAAAGCCAGCAGGCAAAGCCTAAGTTAATGCTGATCGTTGGTCCTGAAGGGGGCTTCAGCGAGCGGGAGATAGAAGCGGCAGAGGCAGCAGGATGCAGGTCCATCAGTCTTGGCCGGCGTATTTTGCGGACGGAGACAGCTGCGATGGTCGGACTAACCTGTATTTTGTACGAATCCGGAGAGATGGGAGGACAATAATAAATGGCTACAGTAGCATTTCATACATTAGGTTGTAAAGTGAATTTTTACGATACAGAAGCTATTTGGCAGCTGTTCAAGCACGAAGGCTATGAGCAGGTTGATTTTGAAACAACGGCTGACATTTATGTTATTAATACATGCACCGTAACTAATACAGGCGATAAAAAGAGCCGTCAGATGATCCGCCGCGCCATTCGCCGCAATCCCGAAGCAATTGTTGCAGTCACTGGCTGTTACGCGCAAACCTCGCCTGCAGAAATATTGGCGATCCCTGGCGTTGATCTAGTCATCGGGACACAGGACCGGGATAAAATCATCCCTTACGTCCAGCAGCTGAATCAAGAGCGTCAGCCGATCAATGCTGTCCGCAATATTATGAAAACTCGCCAGTTCGAAGAACTGGATGTTCCTGATTTTGCAGACCGTACGCGGGCTTTCTTGAAAATTCAGGAGGGCTGTAACAATTTCTGTACCTTCTGTATTATTCCTTGGTCACGTGGATTGATGCGCAGCCGTGAACCGGAAAGCGTTATTAAACAAGCTCGGATGCTGGTTGATGCGGGTTATCAGGAAATTGTATTGACAGGGATTCACACGGGCGGATATGGCGAGGATATAGAAAATTACAGTTTGGCTAAGCTGCTGTGGGATTTGGATAAAGTCGAGGGCTTGAAGCGAATCCGAATCAGCTCTATTGAAGCGAGTCAAATTACCGATGAAGTGCTGGATGTTCTTAAGAATTCGGACAAAATGTGCCGACATCTGCACATTCCGCTTCAGGCTGGCGATGATCGAGTATTGGCAAGAATGCGCCGTAAATATACAACAGCTGAGTTTGCCAGTAAAATTGAGCAAATTCATAAGATTATGCCAGGTGTCGCGATTACAACTGACGTCATTGTCGGATTCCCAGGTGAAACTGAGGAAATGTTCCGCAATGGATACAAGTTTATGGAGCAAATGCAATTCTCTGAAATGCATGTATTTCCTTATTCCAAGCGTACAGGAACACCAGCAGCACGTATGGAAGATCAGGTTGATGAGGAATTGAAAAATGCTCGTGTCCATGAGCTGATCGACTTATCTGAACGTATGCAGCTGACCTATGCGCAGAAATATGTGGGACAGGTGCTGGAAGTAATACCAGAACGCGCACATAAAGGCGAGGCTGGCAGTGGTCTTATTATGGGCTATTCGGATAATTATTTACAGGTTGTTTTTGAAGGCAGTGAGGATTGGGTAGGTAGTGTATGCAAGGTAAAAGTAACGGAAGCAGGAGTTAACGAGTGCCGCGGCCAACTGGTGCGTACTCTGGATTTGTCTCATGCTCAGGCAGTGAATGTGTAGTGACTAGCAAGGATTTCATTCCTATTGAGGGATGAAGTCCTTATTCTTTCTCCTAATGGAAAGGGTGGTTGGTGTGAGAGAAATTTCCGCAGGCGGTGTCGTGTATTGGAAAAACGGGAATGAACTGAAAATCCAGATGATTCAGGACCGTTACGGCAAAATAACACTTCCTAAAGGCAAAATGGAGCCTGGGGAAACGGTGGAGCAGACCGCTCTGCGGGAAATTTTAGAGGAAACAGGTATTGTAGGGGCTATTACGGAGCCGCTCGAAATTATTACATATCAGTTTACATTAACTAACGTCGGGTTGGTTGATAAAGAGGTTCATTATTTTTTAGTGGAAGCCAAGAGCGGTGAGCTGCAAGCGCAGGTCGAAGAAATTCGTGGTGTTGAATGGCTTGATCCTATGAATGCTTGGTATCAGCAGAAGCACTTCGGTTATGGGAATAACGATTCAGTAATGAAAAAAGCATTACATTCCTTGGGATATGAGGTGAAATAAATGAGTGAAGCTAGAAAAGGGTTGTCCATCGATCCTAAACAAATTCCGTCTTATATAGATCACACTTTGCTTAAAGCGGATTCGAATGAACAAGCTGTCTTGAAGCTGTGCGATGAGGCGATGAAATATGGATTCTACAGTGTGTGCGTAAATGGTGTTTGGGTGCCTGTTTGCAAAAAAGCGCTAGCAGGAAGTGAGGTTCATATCAGTGTTGTTTGCGGCTTTCCTCTGGGTGCCAATGACAGTACGGTAAAAGCCTTTGAAGCAGCTAAAGCGGCAGAAGCCGGTGCTGATGAGATTGATATGGTGCTGCAGGTAGGACGGCTGTTGGAAGGGAATTATGACGCGGTACGCGCAGATATTCGGGCAGTCGTTCAAGCAGTCCAAGGACAGGCAATAGTTAAAGTGATTTTTGAAACGGGCTTCTTAAATGAGGAGCAGAAAATGATAGCTTGCCGGTTATCCGAGGAGGCAGGCGCCCATTATGTAAAAACATCTACAGGTTTCGGTCCCGGCGGCGCAACCATCGAAGATATTAGTTTGATGAGAGCAAACGTTTCTGCTTCGATCGGTGTTAAAGCATCAGGTGGCGTCCGTGACCTTGAAACCGCTCTGAAGATGATTGAAGCCGGTGCAACTCGCCTCGGAACGAGCTCAGGGGTTGCAATTGTGAATGGTCTTAAAGACAATAGTTCTTACTAGTTTGCAAAGGGATTTACGTGTCCCGTAGGGACGAAAGTGATAGTTCACTTCAGTAACAAGGGAGTGGCTATTGAATGCCCCAACCAAACTTTCCGGTGTCCAGAGGGCGTAGTCCTTGGGGCTCTCCTAAGAGCTTTGCGTAGCAAAGCTTACTTCGGAAGTATCAGCCTAGAGGGGGTTTGGGAGGGTAGGAAAACACACAAGAGATGGGGAACCGATCGTGCCCGCAGTTTACTTAGATAAAAAAAGAAAAAAACGGCTTGAAGCCGGACATCCTTGGATTTACAAATCCGAGATGGAACGCACCGAAGGAGAACCTGTTCCGGGACAATTGGTATCGGTACATTCACATTTGGGGCAATATCTTGCAACCGGCTATTGGAATCCAGCATCACAAATTACGGTACGTATTGTTGCCTATGAGCCGATTGAGGAGATGACTCAAGCCTTTTTTGTGGAACGGTTTCTTCGCTGTCTGGAACAACGAGAGCGGTTTGTGCCAGGTGCCCTCTCGTACCGGCTTGTTTATGGGGAAGCGGATTTTTTGCCGGGATTAATTGTTGACCGCTTTGAAGATGTACTTGTTGTACAGCTGCTGACCCTCGGTATGGACCGAGTAAAAGATGCAATCGTATCGGCCCTAGTTGAGGTAATGCAACCAAAGGGGATTTACGAGCGCAGTGATGTGAATGTACGTGAGCTGGAAGGTTTGGAACTGCGTAAAGGACTTCTGTACGGCGAATGTCCACGTCATGTTCAAATTACAGAAAACGGCCTTTTGTTGGAGATCGATATTATGGAAGGTCAGAAGACAGGCTATTTCTTCGATCAACGAGAAAATCGCGCTGCTATTGCGCCATTAATGACGGGCTGGGGAAAGCGAAGCGGTATTGAACTTCAAGAGCTGCCAGCCGAAGATGGCTCTGGCGGTACTGTCAAGGTTCCTGTAAATGCTAATGGCAAAACGGTTACATTTCCTTTATGGGATGGCGCTACGGTGCTGGAATGCTTTTCGCATACAGGCAGCTTCACTTTGAATGCTTGCAAGTATGGAGCGAAGAAGGTAACCTGCCTTGACATTTCGGAGCATGCTGTGGAAAGTGCACGAACAAATGTTAAGCTTAACGGCTTCGAGGATCGTGTAGAGTTCGTTGTTGCTGATGCTTTCGAATACTTGCGTCAGCAGGTCAAGGGACTGGATCAGCGCCAGGAAAGAAGCTTGGCTGATGTGAAAAAGGTCGATACATCAAAACCACTGGAGACTAAGAGCAGGACTTGGGATGTAGTTATACTGGATCCGCCTGCATTTGCCAAAACAAAAAGCGCAGTCGAAGGGGCTTGCAGAGGCTACAAGGATATCAACCTGCAAGGAATGAAGCTCGTTAATGAAGGCGGCTATTTGGTTACTGCCAGCTGCTCCTATCACATGAAGCCGGACTTGTTTCTTGAGACGATTCATGCAGCCGCAACGGATGCGAAAAAAATATTGCGCTTAATAGAGTTCCGAGAGGCTGGTAAGGATCATCCGCGGATTTTGGGTGTAGATGAAGGGCATTACTTGAAATTTGCTATATTTGAAGTACGAAGTAAGTAATGTTGTACCGTCGTTCTAATGGAACGGCGGTTTTTTATTACAAACGTTTCTTCCATGCTTTGTTTTTTAATGTACAATTTATTTGGATTGCTGCTATGGTCTATTAGCCTGTTGAAAAAGTTCTATCTTGCTTATATAATCATAATGATAATTATTCTCAAGTACAGAATCATATTATTTAGGAATCCACATCAAAAAGACTTGAAATAAATAAACTTTGATTCAAGCAAAGGTGGTAATCATATGAACCAAGAAACTCTTAGCACGATAGGATTATGGGAAGCGATCCGTGATAGACGAAGCGTTGGTAAAGTGAAACAAGACCCTCTGGAACGCAAGGATATTGAAAAATTACTTGAAGCTGCGGCATGGGCTCCAAATCATCACACAACGGAACCATGGCGTTTCTTCGTCATGACTGGACAAGGCAGGCAAGTGCTGGGTGACGCTTACGCAGATATTGGAATGAAGGAGATGGATCAGAAGAAGACTGCCGAGGAACTGGAGATCTCGCGTAAAAAACATGCAGACAAAGCATTTCGTGCCCCAGTTGTTATTGCAGTAGCAGTATCGCCGTCCTCGGCAGCAGGAGTTAACCAAATGGAGGAATTTGCAGCTGTCCATTCCGCTGTGCAAAACATGCTTCTAGCAGCACATGGCATGGGCTTTGGTGCTGTTTGGCGTACAGGAGAGCCTGCTTATCATCCTCGAATGAAGCAAGCGTTTGGTCTGTCAGAAACCGAACAGATTGTTGGTTTAATCTATGTAGGATACCCTGCTAATCCGCAGCAGCCAGGCAAAAGAGAATCTGTTGCCGCGAAAACAGTATGGATCACTGAATAACCCTATTGAGAGTTTCAAGAGCCCGCATATCTCCTTTTTGGACGATAAGCCGGGCTCTTTTTTCTCGAAAAACAAAAACATACGTTCTCATTATGTGTTATAATTTTTAAGACTCCCATAACATCCCTTACCATCAAGCACTTATATTTGGTAGAATAATATAATTGCAAGAGTTGCTTGTGAAGTAAGTTTCTGCTGGAATTTAGCAGAGCTTCCCAGATAAGTTTCACTAAGCTTACGAACGATACGAAGAAGTTTTCCTGAGGGAGAACATTTAGTTTAGGAGGATACATAATGGCTCTGCGTTTTGTGCTGGGAAGAACCGGCAGCGGGAAAAGCGACTATTGCCTGAGCAGCATCAAAGACAAGCTGTTGGAGGCGCCGAATGGACGACCATTGATTTTATTAGTGCCCGAACAGGCCACCTCTCTTGCGGAGTACGCTCTCGTCTCATCACCGGAGTTAGGCGGGACACTGCGTGCGCAAGTATTAAGCTTTCATAGACTGGCATGGCGCGTTATGCAGGAAGTAGGGGGCACAGCGCGTCTACCGATCGATGGAACTGGAAAAATGCTGCTTTTACATAAAATATTAAACAAGCATCGTGACAGCTTACAATTATTTCATACATCCACTGAACAAATGGGCTTTATTGAAAAGCTAGGCGAACTGTTTACGGAATTTAAAAGGTACTGTATTACTGCTGACGGACTTGTGGATTTCGCTGCAAATGTACAATTGAAATCGAATAATTCAATGCTGCTTACGGACAAGCTGCATGACCTGCGGCTGCTGTATAGAGAATTCGAGCTGGAATTATCCAAAGCTTATCTGGACGGAGAAGATTATTTAACGCTGCTGGCTGAACAATTACAGCACTCTGAGTATGTTCAGGGGGCTGAATGCTGGATTGATGGATTTCACGGTTTTACACCACAAGAGTTTGCAGTCGTTGAGGGCTTAGCAAGCCGATGCAGCAGTATAACTTTGACACTTACCTTAGACAAGGAATATCGTTTGGGACAAAAACTGAATGATCTGGATCTCTTTCATCCGCCTGCTCGTACGATGCTGCAATTGCAGGAACGACTGGACCGTCTTCAGATACCTTTGGAAGAGACGCTAATATTGCCGTCCCAGCCTCCAGTTCGCTTCAAGGAAAGCCCAATGCTTGCTTATATGGAGGGTGCTTTTGAGCAGCGTCTGAAGAAACCCTATCCAGCGGGAGATCCTGTTGGTCGGGAAGGGACGGGTGTTCGCTTATCCGCTGCTGTAAGCCGTAGGGCGGAAGTGGAAGGAGCGGCAAGAGATATTTTGCGGTTGGTTCGGGACGGAGGTCTTCGCTATCGGGATATTGCAGTTACAGTAAGAAATGCAGAAGGATATGGGGAATTGCTGGGCATGACGTTTACTGATTTCGGGATACCCCATTTTTTCGATCAAAAAAGGTCGGTAATGGATCACCCATTGGTTGAGCTGATTCGATCTGCTATGGAAGTTATTCTGCATTACTGGAAATACGAAGCGATATTTCGTTGCACGAAAACAGGGTTCTTTCTTCCGCTTAGCTCGGATGAGAATCCGAATAATCTCGACCGCCATGCGATGGATCAACTGGAAAATTACGTGCTAGCATTCGGTATTCAAGGTGCTAGATGGTTTGATGGTAAACCGTGGACATTTTCGCTGCGTTCTAGCTTGGAGCAGCCTGATGCAGAGGTCAATGAAGCAGAAGCCGCTTATTTACATAAAATTAATGCAAGCCGCAGACAATTTGCAGTGCCATTGCATCAATTTCAAGAGGAAATGAAGAAATCCAAGACAGTTAGGTCCAAGGTGAAGACGCTTTTCCGTTTGTTGACTGATCTGAAAGTGCCTGAGAGGCTTGAAAGCTGGAGCCAAGCAGCTGTACATGCTGGAAATACGGAAAAGGCCAGGGAGCATTCACAGGTATGGGACCGAATAATCGATATGCTCGATCAGCTTGTCGAAGTGATGGATGAAGAGGAAGTATCTGTAGAAACATTTGTGGGGCTTCTTGAAGCAGGGTTGGAAAGCATTAAGCTGGGACTTGTGCCTCCGTCTTTGGATCAAGTGCTGATTGGAAGTATGGACCGTACCCGAATGGGAAGCGTTAAGCATGTGTTTGTGTTGGGTGTTAACGATGGAGTTATTCCTTCAAAAATGAATGAGGATAGCGTACTGTCCGAGCAGGAAAGGGAAACGCTGACGGATTTCGGTCTTCCGATGGCGGAAGGAAGCAGAAGAAAGCTGCTTGATGAGCAATTTTTAATTTATTGTGCATTCTGCACTCCTTCGGAATGTTTATGGTTGAGTTATCCACTAGCTGATGAAGAAGGGAAATCGCTTCTGCCATCCGATGTGATCAGGCATATGAAACGGATGTTTCCTTTTGTTAAAGAACGTCTTTTATTGAACGAGCCGACTTCGACTATGGGCATGGATGAACAACTCGATTATGTGGAGTATCCGAGCAAAGCCATGTCTCACCTGATTGTCCAGCTTAAGCAATCAATGAGAGGAGAGTCGGTCTCAGGAGTCTGGTGGGCTGTTTACAACTGGTTTATACGACAGCCGGGTTGGGAGAAGCGACTGAGGTTATTGATGCAGTCACTGCTTTATACGAATGAGGCAAAGCCATTAAGCAACTCAGTAAGCCGCCAGCTATACGGAGAGCATGTGCTTACAAGTGTGTCGAGGATGGAACGATTTGTCGCCTGTCCGTTCTCGCAATTTGCTTCCCATGGCTTACGCCTTCAGGAAAGACGAATATATCGTCTGGAAGCTCCTGATATCGGACAGCTGTTTCATGCTGCACTCAGCATGTTCGCAGGGCAGGTGGCAAGCCTAGGCGGCCATTGGAGCAGGCTTACCTCTGAGGAGTGCTTATCGATTGCTGGTGATGTGGTAGACCTGCTAGCTCCAAGGCTTCAAAGCGAAATTTTGTTCAGCTCAAAGCGGCATCATTATATAACACGGAAGCTGAAACAGGTGGTGGGCCGAGCAGCTATGATGCTTGGTGAGCATGCACGACGCGGTCAGTTTGAGCCCATCGGCTTAGAGATCGGGTTCGGAGAGGGACAGCCGATTCCCCCATTATCCTACATTCTAGAGAATGGTGTGCGGATGGATGTGAGGGGAAGAATCGATCGGGTGGATCGGGCAGATACAGAACAAGGTACGCTGCTTCGTGTCATTGACTATAAATCAAGTCCTACCGCCCTCCATCTTGCCGAGGTTTTCTATGGATTGTCGCTGCAGATGCTAACGTATTTGGATGTTATTTTAACTCATTCCAAAGAATGGCTTGGTACTGAGGCCAAGCCTGCAGGGGTGCTCTATTTCCACGTTCACAACCCGCTGCTTCAGCTCAAAAACCGTATATCGGCGGATAAGGCGGATGAAGAGCTGCGCAAACGATTCAAAATGAGAGGGCTGATAAATGCTGATGCTCAAACAGCTCATTTGATGGACAGCGCGTTGGTTGGTTCCAGTGGTCATTCCCAATTAATTCCGGTAGCTTTGAAGGCTGATGGAAGCTTTTATAAATCATCCTCCGTTGCCGATGAAGGGCAGTGGAATGTGCTGCGGAGTTACGTGCGTGGTGCTATTAAAGGAATCGGTTCATCGATGACCGGAGGCAATGTAGATATTGAGCCTTACCGGATGGGGGCGGAAGCGGCCTGTACGTTCTGTTCCTATAAACCAGTTTGCCAATTTGATTCCCAGTTCGAAGCTAATCAATTCAAAGTCCTAAAGCCGTTGGGCAAGGACCGTGCGTTGGAGTTGATGAAGGAAGGACTGGAGAAACGAGGGGCAGCTAATGTGGTCGCATTACGTGCTTCCAGAGCAGGCGGCTGGAACCGTACAGCCTCAATTATTGATATTGAGCCCGAGGGAGAGAATGAGCAGCAATATTTGGATTTAGACAATGCTAACGATGCTGGCTTCGCTAAAGCGAAGTCTTCAGGAGGTACATCGGATGATCAACAAGATAACTAAGCCTGAAGGCACCTCATGGACGGATGATCAATGGGACGCTATTTCTATACATGGACATGATATGTTGGTAGCGGCTGCAGCAGGCTCAGGAAAGACTGCTGTGCTTGTAGAGCGGATAATAAGCAGGGTATCCGATGAGATAAATCCTGTAGACGTAGACCGACTGCTGGTAGCGACCTTTACTAAAGCTGCTGCAGCGGAAATGAGACACCGGATCAGTGAAGCTCTGGAGAAGGCGTTAGAGCGAAATTCTGGATCTGACCATCTTCGTCGTCAGCTTGCTCTGATTGGAAGAGCACCAATTACAACGCTGCATTCCTTTTGCCTCGAGGTTATTCAGACACATTACCAAAGAATCGGCTTAGATCCTGGTTTTCGCATAGCAAATGAGACCGAGAGCGAGCTTATGCGTCAGGATCTGATTGAGGAGCTGTTCGAGGAGCGATACGGCGAATCGACTGAGGAGAGTGACTTCTGGCGTTTGGTTGATTGGTTTAGCGGAGAGAGAAACGATGATGCGTTATTCCGCTTGGTGCAGCGTCTGTATGATGAATCACGCAGTCATCCCCAGCCATCCAAGTGGCTGCGAGAGACGGCGGCGATGTTCGAGAAGAGGCCAGATGTGCCGAATCCATGGCTGCCGAGTTTACTGGCATCTGTTCAGCTGGAGCTGGAGGGAATAGTTTCAATATTGGATGAAGCCGTACTGATTGCGGAGCAGCCAGGAGGACCAGAGCCTTATTTGCACAATTTGCATGAGGATTTGGAAGCTGTGACCTATTTGCAGGAAGTGGCAGCTTACTCTTGGGAGCATCTGTATGATTCATTCCAAGGAACTTCCTTTGGAAAATTAAAGCCGTGTAGAGGCGATCAATATAATAAGGTATTGCAGGAACAGGTTAAGGATTTAAGAAATAAGGCTAAGGACCAGTTGTCCGGAATGGCCGAAGAATTGTTCTCGCGGACCGTGGAGCAGTATGATGATGAGCTGCAGGTCATGGCGCCTTTGATGAAAGCATTGGTTGAGCTAGTCATTGAATTTGGAAGCCGTTATCAGGAAGCAAAGAAGACTAAAGGACTTGTTGATTTTGGCGATTTGGAGCATTTTTGCCTGCAAATATTGTGCATTGAGGATCCAGCTTCAGGAGAAATACTCCCTTCCCAGGTCGCCATCGGATATCGGGAACGATTTGTTGAGGTTCTGCTTGACGAATATCAGGATACTAACAGAGTTCAAGAAGCGATAGTTTCTTTTATCTCCCGCGAAGCACCAGGCAACCGATTTATGGTTGGAGACGTTAAACAAAGTATTTATCGATTCCGGCTGGCGGAGCCTGGATTGTTTCTGGAGAAGTACAAAAGATACAAAACCGGACAAAGTGAACCGGGACAAAGAATCGATCTAGCAAAAAATTTCCGCAGCCGACCGAAGGTGGTTGATGGGGTCAACTATATTTTTCATCAGCTGATGGGGGAAACGGTCGGAGAAATTGAATATGATGAGCGTGCAGAGCTTGTTTTTGGAGCCAGTTACTATCCGGAATGGAACCAGATATCGAATGGTTCCGATTCTGTTGAGCTGCTATTGATAGATTGTTCAGAAGATAACTTAGGTGAACCTGACGAGCAAGAAAGCGAGGTTTCCAGACAGCAGGATACTGAAACGGGTGGAAATGATTTCTCCGAGCGGGATGCTGCGGACATTTCAGACCCCGCGAGTGAAGCGCGTGAACTGGAAACGGTCCAGCTTGAAGCCCGGATGATTGCATCGCAAATCCGCAAGCTGCTGGGTATGGATGGAGAGCATGTGTTTCAAGTGCTTGACAAGTCGAACGGTGGTCAAAGGGATATTACATTCCGTGATATGGTTATTTTGCTTAGAGCGACACAGCAGTGGTCTCCTGTTTTAATTGAAGAACTACGGCTGCAGGGAATACCTGCTTATGCTGAGTTGAATACAGGATATTTCTCAGCTACAGAGGTTGAAGTTCTGCTCTCTTTGTTGAAAATAATAGACAATCCGTTTCAGGATATTCCGCTTGCCTCTGTACTGCGTTCGCCCATCGTTCAATTGAGTACAGAAGAATTAGCTGAAATCCGGATTTATGGTAAATACAGCAGCTTTTATGAAGCTGTGTGTGCATATTCTTGGAGAAATGATAACGGTGATGAACCTTCACCTAATGTGGCACTGCAAGGTAAGCTCAGCCGCTTTCTTAAGCAGCTTGAAGCTTGGCGTCAGGAGGCGCAGCAAGGTGCGCTGGCGGATCTGATATGGAATATTTACCGTGTCACCGGTTTTTATGATATTGCTGGAGGGCTTCCTGGTGGACAGCAGAGGCAGGCTAATCTAAGAGCCTTGTATGACCGAGCACGGCAGTATGAATCGACCTCCTTTCGCGGTTTATTCCGCTTTTTACGCTTCGTTGAAAGGATGAAGGATAGTGGAGGTGATTTAGGGACGGCTCGTGCTCTTGGAGAGCAGGAGGATGTAGTCCGTATCATGTCTATTCATAAAAGCAAAGGGTTGGAGTTCCCGGTTGTTTTTGTTGCAGGGATGGCGAAACGGTTTAATCAAAGGGATTTAACGGACTCCTTTATGGTTCACAAGGATTTAGGATTCGGACCGAAATTCATGGATGCAGAGGCTAGAATTAGCTATCCGACATTACCGTGGCTTGCCATCCGGCGCAAAATGCGCATGGAAATGCTTGCTGAAGAGATGCGTGTGCTTTATGTAGCCTTGACCCGGGCAAGGGAAAAGCTATATTTGCTGGCAACAGTGAAAGAAACCGATAAGCTTATTCAGAACTGGGCGCGTTATATTGTACATGATAAGCTGCTGCTGCCTGATGATGCGTTAGCGAAAGCACGCAGTTATTTGGACTGGATTGGTCCCGCGCTTATGCGACATCCCGATGGGGGTGTGTTGCGTGAACACGCAGGAGCATCACAGCAAATCCCGGCAATTTTTGCGAAGGAGTCTTCGCGTTGGCATGTACAGCTGGTTCGTCCTGAATTGTTTGCAGCAATTGCTGAAGCTGCGGGGAGCCATGAAGTATCTCAGGAGTGGAGGCAAGCCGTTCTGGCGCTAGAGCCAAGCAATGAAGGTGGCCAGTTTGAAGCGCAAGTAGGGCGTAAGCTTTCTTGGCGTTATGAGAATATTCAAGCTTCATCTCTTCTTGCGAAGACATCGGTAACCGAGCTGAAGCGGATGTCCGAGCATCATAAGCTTCTGGAGCTGGTCTCGGACGAGCCGATATATCCAGACGCCTCTCAAGGTAAGACTTATAGGCCTGCCATAGTTCGGAGACCCCGGTTTATGGAGCAGTCTCAATTAAATGCTGCTGAGCGAGGGACGGTATTCCATTCCGTCATGCAGCATATGAGGCTCAGTGCTCAGCCTTCTGAATTGGATATTAAGGAAACCTTAGCCGATATGGTTCGTAGAGAACTGTTGACGGAAGCTCAGAGTGCTGTAGTAGAGCCGGATGTCATTGTGTCATTTTTTCGCAGTGAGCTTGGAATGAGGCTGCTTAGATCTCCACAAGTCCATCGTGAGATGCCGTTCAGCTACGGCTTACCGGCAGGCGAGGTATATGGGGTGACAGATGCAGCGATAGCGAGTGAAACGGTAATGCTTCAAGGGGTTATTGATTGTATTTTTGAGGAGGGACAAGGCTTAGTCCTGCTAGATTATAAAACGGACCATCTGAAAGGAAGCGTATCTGCTGCATTGGACGGAATGCGTGAACGCTATCGTTTACAGCTTGATTTATATGCAAAAGCAGTAGAACGAATATGGAAGCGCCCGGTTATTGGAAAATATATCTTTTTATTTGACGGAGCTCATATTTTGGAGCTGTAGGTAAAGGTTGAGAAGAGGGGGGCAGAAGTCATTATGGCTTTTTTTAAAAGGCATACATCCCGCTGGATTAAAGGGTTGCTGGCGATAACAGTTGCTTCTGGATTACTCGCTGGAGCTCCGGCTGTGCAGGCCGACCCAATATGGGATCAATGGAAAGCTGCTGAATCAGCAGTTAACCGAGGGAAGCCGGAAGAAGCTGTGCCGCATTGGAAGTATCTTGTCGAACACTATGCATCCAGTGGGGATTGGCAGAGTGCAGCTCTCTTTTGCGGATGGCTGGACGAGTATTATGATAGTATTCAGGATTATGAGAATGCCATCTACTATTACGAACTAGAAAATGAGTACTGGCTAAAATTCGGTAAGGACTGGGGTGCCGTTGACATTCAGCGCGCCGAACAGATCCGAACCATTGCAGATGTTTATATGTCATCGCCCAATGAGGATGTAGTAAGGCGTCAGGCAGCACCCTCGAATGGTAAATTGGCTAAGTTTGAACCGGAGTACGGTACGTACATTGGACTGTATTCTGAACAGGATCCGGCGATGCAAAATAATTTCACGAAATCCGAAGCTTTATATGGAAAGAAGCATGCATTATATTTGGCTTATTCTCCCTATGACAACCCCTTTCCGAAGCAATATGCGGTCAGAGCCAAAGAAGCAGGGTCCGCTCTGCAAATAGCGTGGGAGCCAAGTAAAGGTCTCGATTCGGTCAATGATGACGCTCATTTACGGGAGTGGGCTCGTGCAGCAAAAGCGTCAGGTATTCCGATTTTTCTTCGCTATGCAAGTGAGATGAATGGGAACTGGGTAGTGTGGCACGGAGACCCGCAGAAATATATCGAGAAATTTCGGTTGGTTCATGACGTTATGGCCCAAGAGGCACCCAATGTAGCGATGGTTTGGAGCCCTGGAGATGTCCCTGCGTACTCAATGGATGTTTATTATCCTGGTGATGATTATGTGGATTGGGTCGGGGTCAGTCTGTATACGGAGCCTTACGAAAATGGGGATCCTGCACAGAGCAATATGCAAGCTACGAGTCCGATTGAACGGCTTGATTCTTTTTACAAAACATATGCAGACCGTAAACCACTCATGCTCAGTGAAACAGCGGTTTCTCATTATGCGCATATTCCGCAGGAGTCGTTTACGGATTATGGTTTGTTGAATCTTCAGCGGTTGTATGAGATTATGCCTTTAAAATACCCGCGTTTAAAGTCAATCACTTATTTTAATGTCGATTTAAAAGACCGTGAATCCAGAAATAATTATTTACTTGGGGCCAATGACGCTATGAAGGCTTTATACTCCCAAATGATCACGGCGCCTTATTTTTTAACCAAAGTAGAGCAGGGAGCCAAACCGGCAGACCGTACAGGTCATGTGAAGCTATCTGTGAGTGGTGAAAACCTATTTGCAGGTAAAACGAAGATAACTCCTTGGGTGAAAATACCGGATATTTACATTGGGAAAATAGATTATTCCATTAACGGGGCAATTATTAGAACGGAAACAAGTCCACCTTTCGGGTTTGAACTGGATGCAGGGGATGTGCCGGATGGATCCTCATTGAAGCTGGAGGTTTACAACCGAAACGGCAGCAAGGCAGCTTCCCGAACTTTTTCGATTTCATCTGAAGTTAGTGTAGCCATTGACGGGAAACTGCAAAGCTACGAGCAGCCACCGATAATTAAAGAAGGCAGCACTTTAGTACCTCTAAGAGCTATCTTTGAATCGGTGGGGGCAACGGTTTCCTGGGATGCGGCAACGCAAACGGCTACAGGGAGTAAGGGAGATACGAAAGTATCTTTGAAAATAGGTGACCGCAAAGCCGTTAAAAATGGACAAACGGTTGAGCTGGAAGTTCCAGCCCAGTTAATTAACGGCTTCACGATGGCTCCGGCCCGATTCGTCGGCGAGGCCTTTGGCGGAGAGCTTCAATGGGACGGCAAGTCCAGAACGGTAAAGATCAAGACTGCGGACATAAGCAAGGCAAAAGCTGCAAGTCATTTGAGTTCAAGTAAATTCGCACTTTCGGATAAACCTGGAAACGAACAAGTGCAGGAATTTTCTGGGAATACAATGCAAATACAAGAGCAAAAACCCGATTCATTGGAATCGGGTTGGCTTTATCAACTTAAGGTATCCTTCAAATTAGCTCAGAGAAGTTTTAAAGCGGTCGCTTCGTTAATCTACTTGCTTCTTCCAAATTCCATTTTATAACAGAACACTAACTTTAACATCTTCCATCACAGCTTTCGCGACTTGACGTGCGCTTGAGAAAGCACGTTCCGCCAATTCCCCCTTGCCAACACAGCCATCTCCACAGAAATAAAATGGAACATGATCCAATCGCGTTGGCAGCAGCTGGTTCGTTACTATGTTTTTCACACTGGCAACCATAGCTTTCTTTGAAACCCGCTTGACAGCAGTTTCATCCCGCCAACCTGGGTAATAATGATCAAACAGGGATTCCATTTGCTTCGTTTTACTGTCCAAATAAGCTTTACGTTCCTCTTCATTTGTGAACTTTTCGCTTAAATAGGCGATCCCTTGCAGCAATTGTCCACCTTCTGGAACGAGCGTATGGTCGGTAGCTGAGACATCGCTGATGAACATCTTGTTATCCATATCACTGATATAGCTGAATGGGCGTGCCACTACGCGCTTTAAGCCTATATCATAGACCATTACCTCTGTTGCTGTGTTACTCTCATACGGTGCCAAGAAGGGCTCCCAAGGCGATCCCTTTAGCAGCTTGCCAATTTGCTGGACAGGCATGGCAAAAATAATTTTATCAAAAGCCATCTCCCGCGTTTTGGTCTTTAATACAAACTTGCGGTCTGCATAGCTCACTGCTTCCACACCCTCCTGGAGAGCCATTTCCCAGCGGCTGGAAATATCAATTTTTTGACGAAGCTGATTTGTTATTACAGCCCAGCTGCCTAGAACATAATTAACAGGACGACCGGATAAAAACAAATTGTGGTAATAATCGCTAATCACTGAGCCAGGAACTTTGCGTGCTTCCTCTGGAGTAATGAAGAAATTCGAGCAGACCAGATGTTCCCACAGCTCTTTCACGTCTTCATCTGCATCGGATTGAGCTAAATAGTCGCCAAGTGTTTTATAATGTTTAACATTGTGTATTTGCGCGATAATAGCCGTAATTTCTCCCACAAATCGAACCTTTTGCATCGGGTTCAAAAGGTCAGTCCGCATAAGATTAACAAAATCCAGTGGAGCGGGGGTCAATTGACCGTTTTTCGCGTACATGACCTTGCGTTTATCCACCTGCTTGGAACTGAATGAAAGTCCCAGCTCACGTTCCATAGTTGTTATTTCATGACGATCAATGCCGTAGATGGCATGTGCACCGTAATTTAATGTAAAACCAGCTTTCTCATACGTAAAAGCTCTTCCGCCCCATTGCGGACTCCGTTCAAATAGCACACCTTCTATACCGGCTTCCTCCGATAAATAGGCTGCCGCTGTTAAACCTGCTAAACCACCGCCAATAATGGCAACTTTCATTTTACTCGCCTCCATATTATTATGCGCAAGCCATTCTATGCCTGAAGAGGGTTTTCCTGAATCTGTAGAAACAAGCTCCGAATATTGTTCTGAACGTAAGCCTGACCAAATCCATGCGAGATTATTGCGCATTAAATCATTAAGAACTTGATCTTCTTGCGAGCACCATGTCAATAAAGTTCCTCTATAAGCTGTTACCAGCAGAGTTACCTTATTCGGATCTGGAAGCCAGCGGAGCAGTCGTTCGAACAATAATTGATACTGTTCCTCCTCGACGCTTTTTAATGCTTCATTCTGTAAAGATAACGCAATCAAGCTTTGAACAAGCTTGGGGTAAGCTTCAATATTAGAAGCCAAGTCTAATAACAGGCGGTTGATATGTCCTTCTAGCGATTGAACCTGTGAAGGGGTCCGTTCTGACCAATTATTAATGGTTTTGATCTGTTTCCGTGATACTTCACGCAAAATTTCATCTTTACCTTTAAAATAATGATAAAAAGTACCTTTGGATGTATTAGTTGCTGAAATAATGTCGTCTACGGAAACCTGCTCATAGCCTCGAGCCATGAATAACTGCAGGGCTACCTCTATCATATATTCGCGTTTTTTTCGTGTAGCCGCACGCATGAACCTGTTCATGAGAAGTATCACCTCATTTGTTCAACCAACATCTACTATCATTATAGTTAAAATTAGACTGCAAGTCTATAAATGAAAATCCATACATAATGACGGCATCTTATTACGATAATAACAACAGTGAGTCATCCATATTTATTAGCAAACGAAGTAGTCCTTTAGCCAAAATATACTTTTTAAGCAAAAAATATTAAATTGTAATATTTCATGAACGTATTGGACTGGATTTTTGTGCCCAAATTCGTTATGATACAAGTATCGTTTTTTTATACAAGTTATTGAAGGAGGACTGCCTGCAGTGGATTGTATCTTTTGTAAAATTGTAGAGGGTTCTATTCCTTCGAAAAAAGTGTATGAAAACGAACATGTACTGGCATTTCATGATATCCAGCCTGCTGCTCCAGTACATCTTTTAATCATCCCGAAGAAGCACATCGCAACTATGAATGATGTGGACTCGGGTGATTGGGGCTTGATTGGTGAAATTCATCGTGCCGCGCAAGAAATTGCTAAGCAAGAAGGCGTGGCAGAAAGTGGTTACAGGCTCATTAATAATTGTGGCAAAGACGGCGGACAGGTGGTCTATCATATTCATTACCATCTGCTGGCGGGAGTTCAGCTGGGTCCACTCCATGCAAACTGAGTGATTTATTATCTGGGTTTGGGTTGACACACGCTTTAAGTTTGCCATATAATGAAGTTTGATGAATTGCTTTTGCTTTTTTTCGTCTTGGACGGTCTTTCGGAGGGAGGGAAAACTGGTGTCAGAAACTCGAGTTCGCAAAAATGAAACTATAGATGCAGCCCTTCGTCGCTTTAAGCGCTCCATCGCAAAAGATGGTGTACTTGCGGAGGTTAAGAAACGCAAGCATTATGAGAAGCCTAGCGTTAAGCGTAAGAAGAAGTCAGAGGCTGCTCGTAAGAGAAAGTTCTAGGAGGCTTAATCGATGAGCTTAAGCGAGAGATTAAACGAAGATATGAAGCTCGCGATGAAGAGCCAGGCCAAGTTTAAACTATCTGTAATTCGTATGGTTCGCGCTGCTATTAAGAACATTGAGATAGATCAGCGTAAATCTTTAGATGACCAAGAAGTGCTTGACGTGCTAAGTCGTGAGATCAAACAACGCAGAGATTCCCTCCAAGAATTTGAAAAGGCCGGTCGTGAAGATTTGGCCGAAACCGTTAAGGCGGAAATTGATATTCTGATTGAGTACTTACCGCAACAGTTGACTGAAGAAGAAGTAAAAGCCATTGTACAGCAGACCATCCAAGAAGTGGGAGCTTCTTCTAAAGCGGATATGGGAAAAGTTATGGGTGCATTGATGCCTAAGGTTAAAGGACGTGCTGATGGCAAGATTGTCAATCAAGCCGTTCAACAATTATTAGTATAGTAAGTTATGAAGAGCACTCCTGTATCAGGGGTGTTCTTTTTTTAAAACTTTGAATCGAAAAGGCTATTTGTTACGTATGAATGAAAGAAGCAAGGAACAATGGCATAGACTAGTACATAAAGCCATTGATCCAACCATAACTATGTTTACGCTTACGATTGGGTTTCTAAGAAGGGAGACCCAGCAAAGGCTTACGATGTAGGTTTAGCTAAGCGATGCCCTAAGGAGGTGGGTTTACTATGTTAATGATGAAACACGGTTCCCTGTTTCTAAGATCGTGCGTGCTTGTGCTATTCTCAGTAGTTCTGTTGCTGCTGCCAGGACTTGCGGCTTATGCAGATGTTAATGCTCCTCCACAACCGAAGCCATCCGTTTCTGCGGCGGCACCGGTTGTGGTAGTGCCTGTTCATCAAAGCGTTGAAACAGGGTTGCAAAAATTTCTGGAAAGGGCTATGAAGGAAGCTGAAGAAGCAAGAGCCATGTATGTTATTCTTGATATTGATACGCTGGGTGGACGTGTGGATTCGGCAGAGGAAATCGGAGAGATGATCCGAAGCAGTAAGGTGCCAACACTTGCGTATGTGCATGGCAAGGCAGTTTCTGCTGGAAGCTATATCGCACTCAATGCCACTAAAATTGCTATGGAGCCTGGTAGCTCGATTGGAGCAGCCGCGGTAGTGGACATCACAGGTAATGAAATTGAGAGTGTCAAGGTAATTGCACATTGGTCCAGTGAAATGAGAGCAGCCGCGGAACTGAGGGGACGTAATCCACAAATAGCAGAGGCGATGGTGGATAAAAACGTCGGAGCTGAAATGCCTCAACTAACCCGCAGTGTACCAAAAGGTCAGTTGGTCTCACTAACTGCTGAAGAAGCAATAAAAGTGGGCTATGCTGAAGTAATTGCCAAGGATATAGACGAAGCCATCCGGTTTGTCGGCGGAACGGATCATCCGGTGCTGCATATCGACCCAACTCCGGCTGAAAAATTTGCAAGGTTTATAACACAGCCTTGGATATCGATGCTTCTTCTGTTCATTGGTATTGCTGGAGTTTTGATTGAATTGTTCGTTCCTGGCTTTGGGATTCCTGGAATTGTTGGGTTGATTGGCTTTGGATTGTATTTTTTCGGTAATTACTTATCCGGTTTTGCGGGGGTGGAGGATATAGCACTCTTTGTGATTGGCGTTGTATTGTTGATTATTGAAATTTTTGTTTCAAGCTTCGGTATAATAGGGATTCTGGGCATCGCGTGTTTGTTTAGCAGTGTCATTATGGCAGCCAATAATACGAAGCAAGCCGCTTTAAATTTGTCGATTGCCACTGTGTTAGCTATTATTGTTGTCGCCATTATCATTAAATATTTTAAGCATCGTGGTGTTTGGAATCGATTTATTTTACGGGAGAAGCTGACGACAGAGCAAGGCTTCACATCATCCAAAATACGTACGGATCTTCTCGGTAAGTCTGGCCTGTCCGTAACTCCATTGCGTCCAGCAGGGACCATCCTGGTTGCTGACGAGCGAGTGGACGTTGTAACAACGGGTGAATTCATTCCAGTGAATACGCAAGTTGTAGTCGTGCAAGTGGAAGGCTCTCGGATTGTGGTTCGTGAGGCGCACGGATTGGTACAGTAAGCTATATCTAATTTAAAATATTGGAGGACATCAACCATGGATTCTATTGTTTATGTTTTTTTGTTAGCAGTCATTATCATTATTGCACTTTCGGTATTTCTAAGTTTTGTACCGATTATGCTGTGGGTTTCGGCACTTGCTTCAGGTGTGCGGATAGGTATTATTACACTTGTTGCCATGCGTCTGCGCCGTGTAACTCCTAGTCGTATCGTTAATCCGATGATCAAAGCCACAAAGGCCGGAATCGATATTTCTATTAATCAGCTGGAAAGTCATTTTCTTGCAGGCGGTAATGTAGACCGTGTTGTCAATGCTTTGATTGCTGCACACCGCGCGGATATCCCTCTTCCGTTTGAGCGTGCCGCGGCTATTGACTTGGCAGGCCGGGACGTTCTTCAAGCCGTACAGATGAGTGTAAATCCGCGAGTAATTGAAACTCCTACAGTTTCAGCCGTTGCGAAAAACGGTATTGAAGTTAAAGTAATTGCCCGTGTTACTGTTCGCGCCAATATTGAGCGACTGGTCGGTGGCGCTGGTGAAGAAACGATTATCGCCCGTGTCGGTGAGGGGATTGTTACGACTGTTGGTTCGTCCGAGTCTCATAAGGATGTACTTGAAAATCCAGATATGATCTCCCGTACTGTTCTGAGTAAAGGGTTGGACGCTGGAACAGCCTTTGAAATCTTGTCGATCGATATTGCGGATGTTGATGTAGGTAAAAATATCGGAGCTTATTTGCAAACCGAGCAGGCGGAAGCGGACAAACGGATCGCTCAAGCCAAAGCGGAGGAACGCCGCGCAATGGCGGTAGCACAAGAGCAAGAGATGAAAGCACTCGTTGTGGAAATGAAAGCGAAGGTAGTAGAATCCGAGTCACAGGTGCCTCTAGCGATGGCTGAAGCATTGCGTAATGGTAAGCTTGGCGTAATGGATTATATGAATTTGAAAAATATTGACGCGGATACCCAAATGCGCTCTTCCTTAGGTAAAATGAATGATGATGGCAAAAATAGTGATCGTGAGTAATATCAGTAAAGTCGTCAGCATAAATGGGGAAGGAGTGTGCCGGATTGAAGCTGATTGAATTTCTTTTTAACAACTGGTATATAGCGATTGTAGTTTTTTTTCTGGCAAGCAGCTTCTTGAAGCGTTTGAAAGGCGGTGCCGGCAGCTCACCTCCTCCCAAGCAAGCTATGCCCCCATTTGGGGGTGGGGGAGGTTCTATAAAAGGATGGAGCCGTGATAAGGCGCCAACAATAACCTCTGCTAATCTGCCAAATCAAGGTAAGGATCGTGCAAAAGCTGTCAGCATGAGTGCGCAGCAGAGTCCTGATAAGTATGCGAAGACCGATTCCATTCACAATAGCTCAGAAAAACGAGCAGAAGTTGATTTTTGGGGTGAAAGCGAGTTGTCAAGCACTCAGCAAAATACACGTACAAGGCAAAAGCAGTCGGAACATTCGAAATACCAGGATGATCGTGCGGACGCACAGAAGCTGGCACAGGGCATCATATGGGCCGAAATTCTTGGGCCGCCTAGAGCGAAAAAGCCTTTTCGTAAATAAAATGTAAACAAATGAGCACCGGATACCCATCAAGATTGGGATTTTCGGTGCTTTTTGCTTTGCTTTCATAATCTGTGAATTGCAAGCATATGGTGTAAATAGCCCATACTTACGCAAAACTCAGAATCATTTACGAAGTAATCTTTCCTGCAGAAATTTTAAGTTGAAGCTTACGAAGTAAGTTTTACTACGCAAAACTCAGAAATTACTAACGAAGCCAACTTTCCTACAGAAAGTTTTTAGGAGGGAAAAAATGCGCAGTCTGACTAAAAGGCTCAATCAATTCACCGCAAAGCTGCTGGACCTTCCACAAGATGTTGCTTTGGACCTGCCTCGAATGACTATGATAGGAAATTTGCAGCTTTATATTGAAAATCATCGAGGGGTGCTGCATTTTTCGAGCGAGCGGCTGCTGTTGGCTTTACCCAAAGGGAAGCTGGAGGTTCAAGGCACTCAGCTTGTGATAAGAGCTATTTTAACAGAAGAAGTGTTTATTGAAGGGATCATTGGTGAGATCAAATTTTATTCGTAAAGAGGGTGCTCAAGCTTGAAAACAACGATGCTTCTGTCGCTGCGCGGGTATGTTTTGATTGAAATTACGGGACAACAGCTGGAACGGTTGATCAATAGGTTAACGGAAAAACGGATGTCCGTTTGGGACATTCGATTTCGTGATGACGCTAAGGCAGAGCTATATATTTCACTCAAGGATTTCTTTAGGCTTCGTCCGCTTTTAAAAGAGACAGGCTGTAGGTCGCGTGTGCGCAAGAGATTCGGCTTACCTTTTATGTTGGACAAACTAGAGAAGAGAAAGCTTTTTGCTGCGGGAATTATTTGTTTTGTTATCGGTCTATATCTATTGTCTTCAATTGTGTGGCAGGTGCGGGTTGAAGGGAATGAACTAATAAAAACAGCGGATATTTTACAAGTGGCGAGACAAGAAGGTGTTTATAAGCTTCAATGGAAGTTCCGTCTTAAAGATGCCGATGTGCTATCCAAAAGCTTGCAAAGTAAGCTGCCTGAAGCCGCGTGGGTAGGTATTGAGTTTCGTGGGACCCATGTCGTCATCAAAGTGGTGGAGGCCGTAATCCCGGAGAAGCCCCCGCTGCTTAATCCACGCCATTTGGTCGCTGCTAAAAGCGCAATGATAACTTCCATTTTTGCCGAGAAGGGACGGCCGGTAGTCAAGACAAATACCTATGTGAAAAAAGGGGATATTCTTATCTCTGGTGTTTTGGGGGACGAGCTTAATCAGAAAACGGTGGTGGCTGCGGGAGAGGTCAAAGGGTTAGTATGGTATGCCCCGAAGGTCGAGGTGCCGCTCGTACAGCAGTATAAAATATATACGGGAGAGACCCAGAAACGCTTTTACTTGGTAATGGGTAACCGCGGCTTACAACTGTCGGGCTTTGGGGATATTCCTTTTCAACAATATGAAACAATTCCGGAACGTAAAACAGTCATGTGGAGAGACTTTGTATTGCCTGTAGGATGGCTTAAAGAGCGTGTGATGGAGACAGGTGTCGTCGAGCGGTCTATCGACCTGCAGGAGGCTAAAACGAGAGGTATAGAGCAGGCGAAATCGGACATATTGGAAGCTGCTGGAAAGGACTCGAGGGTCGTAAGTGAAAAAATTTTGCATGAAAAGACGGAGAATGGTAAAGTTTATATGGAAGTGCATTTGGAAGTGGAAGAATCTATTACTCAAGAACAACCTATTGTGGCTGTACCGTAATGCTTTGCAGTCACGAGACCTTGCAAAACTCAGCTGATGATTACGATGAAAGTCTTGCTAAAGCAAGCTCGAAGGAGAAGAGGCCTGTTGATTGATAATGCTAGCTTTGTGAAAGTTGCTTTGAAAAATACGTCCGAGGGATTGTCATTGTTTGGTCCACAGGATAAATTCCTGCATTTGATTGAGCAGCATACCACTGCTAAGATTCAATCTCGTGAGGAAGAGATCGTTATCCAAGGCGAACCGGGAGAATTACAATCCCTGCAGCAGCTGTTTGAAGTGCTTCTGGAGCTCGTGCGCAACAATTATATTCTAAGCGAGCGGGACGTAAAGTATGCGTTAGAGCTGGCCAAGCAAATGAAAGCGGATCAATTGTTGGATTTATTCAAGGGCGATATCGCCGTTACTCACAAGGGCAAGCCCATTCGTGTTAAGACGATCGGTCAAAAGCAATATGTCTCAACGATCAAGAAGCTCGACATCGTATTCGGGATCGGTCCGGCTGGTACTGGAAAAACTTATCTTGCGGTCGTGCTTGCTGTAGCAGCGCTTAAGGAAGGTAAAGTCAAACGTATCGTTCTGACACGTCCTGCGGTTGAAGCTGGAGAGAGTTTAGGCTTTCTGCCTGGAGATTTACAGGAAAAGGTTGACCCTTACTTACGTCCATTGTATGATGCTCTTAATGACGTACTGGGACCGGAACAGGTGGTCAAATCGTTAGAACGGGGATTGATCGAAATTGCTCCGCTTGCTTACATGCGAGGCAGGACTTTGGACGATTCCTTTATCATATTAGATGAGGCTCAGAACACAACTCCAGAACAAATGAAGATGTTTCTGACTCGACTCGGTTTTGGCTCTAAGATGGTCATTACCGGAGATGTAACACAAATTGATTTGCCTCGCGGCAAAAATTCAGGGCTAGTTGAAGCTCGACGCATTTTATTGGGCATTGAAGAGATAGGATTTATTGAGTTTTCCGATGCAGATGTTGTCAGACACTCCTTGGTTCAAAAAATCATCGTTGCTTATCATAAAGAACAAGAAAAGTAGCGCAGAGAAAGGGATGACCTTTCGATTATGAAAAACCAGGCTTCAATTCAAGGGAAATTTCAATACCGACTATCGGGTTGGAAATATAGCGCACTTGTGCGCTTTCTTCTGTTTTTACTGCTTACAGTGGTGTTCTATCTGGCCCTTACAAACAAGTTCATTCCCCAAACCTATGATATTCAAAAAGGATCACATGCCGAGAAGGACATTATCGCTCCGCGTGCGATAGAGAATGCTATTGCAACGGAACAAGCCAAGGAAGATGCCGCTCAGCGCATCCAGCCCGTATACAAAATCGTATCATTGAAGAATGATCAGCTTGTTGAATCTATTTTCGAAAAGCTGCAGCAAATCAACGCGGACGCTGAAGTGACGCTTGGCGATAAGGTCAATATTTATAAAACCGTCATTCCTAATATCATAGAAGTACATACCGACAAGCAAGTGAAAATGTACACGGGCAGTGGTCAATATAACGATGTAATGCTTGAAGAAATGAAGAAAAAGATTGTCGAGCAGCAATATCGCATACCGGAAGAAACGTTTTATAAATTGCCGCGTTTATTGAAGGAAGACTTAATCGCTATGGAGCCGGTAGCCAAAGAAATTGTAAACCGCTTGATGAGTGATCAAATTCTGGATGCTCAGACAGTGAGGGCTAAGGTAGCGGAATTGGTCAACAGCTCGACCTTAAGTAAAAGCACGGCAAGGGAAATTGTGCAGGAGCTTGTAAGAACGGCAATTACGCCCAATAAGTTTTTTGATCAAAAAGGAACGGACGAGGCGAAAGGCCATGCACGCGATAATGTGAAGCCGATCTTTATTAACAAGAATGAAGTGTTGGTTAAGAAAGGCGACCAGATTACTGACGAGATGTATTTGCGATTAAGCAGTCTGGAAATGTTGAAAGACGAGTCGAGCAACTGGCCCAAAATTGGATTAATGATGCTGGTGTCTATGTTTAGTCTTTTTATATTCATGTTTATCCGGCAGAGCTCTCAATCGATCAAAAATAACAACGCACAGCTGTTAATGCTAGTACTCATACTTTTAATTACCTTGTTCGGTATGAAGCTGTTTTCACTTGTGCAAAATTTAGATTATCCGTATATTGGTTTTTTAGCGCCTTCTGCTATGGGAGCTATGCTGATAACCATTTTACTCGATACAAGTATTGCTTATGTTGCTACAGTTCTGTTTGCGATCATGGCGAGTGTTATTTTCAATACAGACCATTTGCAACCGTTCGACTTTCGATATGCCTTGTTAACGTTTGTGACTTCATTTGCAGCGATTTTTTCCATTCAACGAGCCAGCCAAAGATCCTCGATCTTGAAGGCTGGGATGGTCGTCTCTTTGCTTGGGATGGTTCTTGTTGCCTCGCTGCTGCTTCTTGAAGGACATGAATCGAGTAAAAATGCCTTGGTCGCTCTATCTTTTACTATTGGCAGCGGGTTGCTCACAGCTGTTTTTGTTATAGGTCTTCTACCTTTCTTTGAAGTTGCTTTCGGTATCTTGTCTCCATTAAAATTGGTGGAGCTGTCTAATCCTAATCACCCTTTGTTGCGTAAGCTGCTAACGGAAACGCCGGGTACTTACCATCATAGTATTATGGTGGGCAATTTGGCGGAGGCCGCAGCGGAAGCAATTGGGGCTAATGGGCTGCTGTGCAGGGTTGGCGCATATTATCACGACATTGGGAAGACGAAACGTCCGGTATATTTTATTGAAAATCAAACCAATATCGAAAATCCGCATGATAAAATGGATCCGGAATTAAGCAAATCGATTATCGTAGCTCACGCTCGTGATGGCGTTGAGATGCTGAAGGAATATCAGATCCCGAAGCCGATTCGAGATATTGCGGAACAGCATCATGGTACGACGCTGCTGCAATTTTTTTACCATAAGGCTAAGAAAATAGCTGAGGCTGAGGGGCAAACGAAGCCTGTGGATGAAATGGATTTCCGCTACCCGGGTCCTAAAGCGCAGTCAAAAGAAGCTGCCATTGTCGGTATTGCGGATTGTGTTGAGGCAGCTGTGCGCTCTCTGCGAAGTCCTACTTTGGAGCAGATTGACACCATGGTACGCAGAATCAGCAAAGGTCGGCTGGATGATGGACAGTTTAACGAATGCGATTTGACCATCAAAGAACTGGATCAAATCGCCAAAACATTGAATGAAACTTTACTCGGTATTTTTCATTCTAGAATCGAATACCCTAACGATCTGCCGGCGCAGACAGACGCTCTTAAGCAGACAAAAAGGAGTTAAACCTCATGAGCTTACGCTTGGAATGGAATAGTGAACAAACTGAATTTGAGATTTCACCGGAATTCGTAGCTAAGCTGGAGCTGCTTCTACGTCTCGCAGGTGAAGCGGAACAGGTGGACGAAGGTGAAGTAGCATTAACCTTTGTTGATGATGCAGAAATTCACCGCCTGAACAAAGAATATCGAGGAATAGATAAGCCTACTGATGTACTTTCTTTTGCCATGCAGGAAGTTGGAGATGATGAACTCGAAATTATCTTTAATGAGGATAATTTCGTGCAAAATGATGACCTAAGCGACGCAGAGCAGCTAGACAAGTCAAGCGATTCGGATGAAGAGCTTGAAGAGGACAGCGACGAGTTCGATGAGGACGGAGAAGCAATGTTTGAGGAGCCGCTTGGCGATATCATCATTTCTGTGCCGCGAGCCATTGCTCAGAGCGAGGATTACGGACACTCGGTAGAACGTGAGCTCGGCTTTTTGTTCATTCATGGTTTTCTCCATTTGATCGGATATGATCATCAAGACGAGGAATCGGAGAAAGAAATGTTTGCGAAGCAGGAGCAAATATTACAGCAGGCAGGTCTCTTAAGATGAGACAGCAGGTGAAGTGGCACAGAAGCTTCCGGTTCGCTTACGAAGGAGTGAAATACGCCTTATCTACACAGCGCAACATGAAGTTCCATTTTTTTGCCGCTTTTGTCGTGCTGTTGTTGGCTTTATATTTAGGACTGCCGAAGCTGGAAATATTGTTTATTTTATTGGCTATTACCTTGATGATTGTTACCGAATTAATCAATACGGCTGTTGAAAAGGCTGTAGACCTTGCCATGCCGGATCTCCATCCGCTGGCCAAAATAGCCAAGGATGTCGCCGCAGCCTCCGTACTGGTGTCTGCGGCTTTTGCCGCTATGGTGGGGATGATTGTATTTTACGACCCAATCGACCGGCTATTCATAAATGTTCGTTCTTCAGAAGGGCATTCCTTTTCCGCAGGTATGGTCTGGGTATTATTGAGTTTGGTTATGATTACAGTCATTGTGGTAGAAACAAGGTTTTCCACGACAGGCAATCGCGCGCGGCCAAGCCTGCTAGCAGCTGTTGCTTTTGCAATTTCGACGTTTATCGCCAGTTATGTTACCATTACATTAATTGCATTATTAGCTTATTTATTAGCTTTCATGGTCATGCTGGTGCTATACGACAAACGTAGTAGATCGATGCCAGCGCTTGTGCTGGGGGCAATGATCGGCTGTTTTATCGCGGTTTTAGCCTATTATTTGATGAATTTATAAAGGAGCGATGAGGATGGAACGGCAGCAACTTATTTCTATTGCCTTAGAAGCAAGAGAAAGAGCATATGTTCCTTATTCGCAATTCAAAGTGGGTAGCGCGCTCCTTGGGAGTGATGGTACGGTATATAGGGGCTGCAATGTGGAAAATGCAGCTTATGGACCAACAAACTGCGCAGAACGTACGGCTCTTTTTCGAGCCATTGCGGATGGAGCGCAGCCGAAATCTTTCAAAGCTATCGCAGTTGTTGGTGATACATCGCAGCCAATCACTCCCTGCGGAGTGTGCCGCCAAGTGTTGATTGAGCTTTGTTCGCCTGACATGCCAGTATATATGGCAAATATTAATGGAGACATAACGGAAACGACTGTTGCCGAGCTTCTACCGGGAGCTTTCACCAGCAATGATCTCAATGGAGGAAAATAATTAATGACAGCATCAAGTAAAAAAATATTCAAATCAGGCTTTGTAGCCATTATCGGCCGTCCCAATGTCGGTAAATCAACATTAATGAACCAAGTAATCGGGCAAAAAATCGCCATTATGTCAGACAAACCACAAACAACTCGTAACAAAATTCATGGTGTTTACACAACCAATGATTCTCAAATCGTATTCCTGGATACCCCGGGTATCCATAAGCCTCAATCCAAGCTGGGCGAGCACATGATGAAAATTGCAGAGAGTTCACTTAGTGAAGTGGATGCTGTGCTGTTCCTGATTGATGTGGTAGAAGGCTTGGGTGGCGGCGACCGATTTATTATCGAGAATTTGAAAAAAGTGAAAACTCCGGTTATTTTGGTTATGAATAAAATCGACCAAGTCCAACCGGAAGCCATTTTACCAGTAATTACAGCTTACAAGGATTTGTACAACTTTGCGGAAATAGTTCCTATCTCTGCTATTAAAGGAAACAACGTTAACACGTTATTGGAGCAGGTTACGAAGTATTTGTCTGAGGGTCCGCAATATTATCCGGCTGATCAAATAACCGACCATCCGGAGCAATTTGTGTGTGCGGAGCTGATCCGGGAAAAAATTCTTCACTTGACCCGCGAGGAAATTCCACATTCAATAGCTGTGTCAATAGAGGATATGAAGGTTGAACAGAATGGTGTCGTTCATATTTCTGCTGTAATATTTGTCGAGCGTGATTCACAAAAAGGTATTATTATCGGCAAAAAAGGAGCGCTCTTAAAAGAAGTTGGACAAAAAGCACGTCAAGATATCGAAGCGCTGCTTGGATCTAAAACGTTCCTTGAGCTTTGGGTAAAAGTGAAAAAAGATTGGCGTAATCAAGAGCGGGTATTGAAGGATCTTGGCTTCCGTAACGATTAATAGCTCAGTGCCAGTTATTGCTTAGGATACTTTCACGCCTTTAGTATCATCCTATTCCTATCAACAGGCATCATTCCGTCTTGCTGAAGCAGAAAGCCTTTGTTCAGAAGCCAGTTTCCTTCTTAAGCTTAGAGCCTATGCTTACAAAGCAGCTTCTTTCAGAAGCTTGTAGGAGAGGAGATTGATACACATGAGAGATTTTTCGTGGAAGTATTTTTCAATAACCGGTGATGTGGATGCCTACCTGCTTTATAAAGAAATTTCTGATCCGACTTCTGATGACGATTCGGAGGAGGAGACCAATCAGGAAGATTTGTTACAATAGTTTTATTAGGCTTGGGGGAAACTGGCGATGCAGTACCGAGTGCAAGGAATCGTCATCCGCAGTATGGATTACGGAGAAAACAACAAGATAATTACGTTGTTCACTCGTGAGATAGGAAAGGTCGCCATTATTGTTAGAGGCGCCAAAAAAGTGAAAAGCCGTTACTCATCGGTTGCCCAGTTATTTACCTGTGGCGACTATTTGTTTTTCAAATCAGGTACGTTAGGCACATTAAATCACGCAGACATAGTTGAATCGAATCATCATCTTAGGGAAGAGCTGTATAAAACATCCTACGCTTCCTATATGGCGGAATTAACGGACCGAATGCTTGGGGATCAGGAAGCCAATGTTTTTCTATACGAGCAACTGCTGGCGGCTTATCAAGGACTTGATAGTGACAAGGATATGCAAATCATCATGCATATTTATGAAATGAAAATATGGATGCAGTCAGGCTACCAGCCTGAACTAGATGAATGTGTTTCCTGCAGAAGCAGCAGTGGGGAGATGCGGTTTAGCGCTGGTATGGGCGGCATATTATGCGACAGGTGCCGATCCAAGGATCCGCAAGCTTTGCCGCTGTCTGCTGGGACTCTTAAGTTGATCCGTCTTTTTGCTCGTATGGATATCCGACGGCTTGGACAGATAGACGTGAAACCGGAAACCAAAGAAAGCCTAAAGAAGCTAATGCGCAGTTACTTTGACACACATATTGGGCTCGTTTTAAAATCGAGAAATTTCTTGGATCAAATGGACAAGTATGGCATTTAAATTTTAAAAGTACTACATAAAAATTGTTTTGACATTTTTATTTGGCTTTGGTAATATATTATATTAACATAAAAGATGGACTCTCGTCTTTAGTCTAATATGGACTTGAGGACGAGATGTTTTTTTGAGCAGAAGGCATTAGTTTTTACTTTGTTTCGCAGAAAGAGGTGGGTTCATGGCAGAGAGGAAGAATCCCGTCATATACATAGCCTCTGATTCGGCAGGGGAGACCGGGGAGTCTGTTGTACGCGCGGCGGCGGTTCAGTTTTATCCGCAGCAAGTCGATGTTCGGGTTGTACCGTTTTTGGAAAATCACGAGGGCATCGATAGGTTGATTCAGACTGCGAAGGAACGGGATGGCATCATCGTATTTACGCTTGTTATTCCCGAACTGCGAGATTATTTGGTTGAGCAATCCATACGTAATCAGCTTAAATATATTGACTTACTTGGACCCATTCTGGGAGCGCTTGAAAAAAAGCTGCAGCAGGAATCACGCCATCAGCCTGGTATGATACATCCGTTGGATGAAGATTATTTCAAGAAGGTCGAAGCCGTAGAGTTCGCTGTCAAATATGACGATGGAAGAGACTTCACAGGAGTGCTTCAGGCCGATATCGTATTAGTTGGTGTATCAAGAACCTCTAAGACGCCGCTATCCATGTATCTTGCACATAAAAAATTTAAAGTGGCAAACGTTCCTCTAGTTCCCGAAATTCAGCCGCCTGAGCAGTTGTTTAGTGTATCTAGCAAAAAAATAATCGGCCTTCGCATCACTCCTGAAAAATTGAACATTATTCGTTCAGAACGTTTAAAAACTTTAGGCCTGCCGCAGACAGCTATGTATGCGAATGTCGAAAGAATTAATCTGGAGCTTGAATATGCGGATAAGATAATGAAAAGGATAGGCTGCACAGTTATTGATGTTTCGAATAAGGCTGTGGAGGAAACCGCAAGCTTAATTATCGATTGGTATCACGGAAGATAGATATCTGCTTTTTTACATACACTCAGCAGGATTTTTTATTTCTTCATCGTATATAATATTAGTGCATGTTTTAAAAGTACGTTTATAAGCAGTTTTTATAAACAACTATTACGATAGTACTTAAAAAGGACTTCGGTGGACTTACTATGCCATTCAAAATTATGGTCGATGCTGACGCTTGTCCGGTTAAGCCAGAAATCGTTAAGGCTGCAGCACAGTTTCAAGTTCAAGTTATGATGGTGGCTTCATATGACCACCGACTCGCCCCAATGGAGGGAGTCCAAATCATACAAGTGGACCGGTCGGATCAATCAGTAGATTTGTATATTGCGAATCGTATTGCTCCCGGCGACGTATTAATAACACAGGACTTTGGCTTGGCTGCACTTGCGTTGGGTAAGAAAGCGATAGCATTGTCGAATCGAGGCCAAAATTACAACGATCGCACTATTGATTTTTTACTTGATCGCAGACATGAGCAAGCGAAACAGCGACGCGGAGGCAAGCATTCCAAAGGACCTAAGCCGTTTACTGACGAGGATCGGCAGATTTTTCTACAAACTTTGACAAAAGTTTTACTTCGCTTGCAGGATAATTCAGAGCAATAGCGAATATTATTACGTGTTAATTTGATTGAAGGTGGATAGGATGAGTAACGGACGTATTCCTGAAGAAATTATTGAGGCGGTCCTTAAGCATCATGATATTGTCGATGTGGTTGGCCGTTACGTCCATTTGAGCAAGCAGGGCCACTATATGAAGGGGCTATGTCCTTTTCATTCGGAGAAAACGCCGTCCTTTACTGTGACACCTGAAAAGCAGATTTATCATTGCTTTGGTTGCGGAGCTGGTGGTGGCGCGATTCAGTTCATAATGGCCATGGAAGGTTATTCTTTTGCAGAAGCAATAAGCCAAATGGCTCAAGAAGCTAACTTGGATATTGGAATTGATCCTGCAGCAGACGGCCGCTCGCAGCAGAATCCGGACAAAACGAAGCTGCTGGAAGCCTACGAACTGACCGGTAAGCTATATCAGTATATACTGAAGAACACCGAGCAGGGTAAGCAGGCTATGCAATATTTACGTTCGCGCGGCTTGAATGACAAACTGATCGAAACCTTTGGCATTGGTTATGCCCCCGCCCCTTGGGATACGTTATCCCAGTTGTTGGAAAGACGGCAATTCCCCTTACCGTTAATGGAAAAAGGAGGACTTCTTTCTGTAAGACAGGACGGACAAGGCTACTTCGATAAGTTTCGGGATAGGATTATTTTTCCGATTCATGATTGGAAGGGCAGGCTTATTGCTTTTGGCGGCAGAGCCATGGGAGATGCACAGCCCAAATATCTGAACAGCCCGGAGTCCATGCTCTTTCATAAAAGCAGAAGCTTGTACAACATACATCTTGCCCGCCCGCAAATACGCAAGAAACAGCAGATTGTTTTGTTTGAAGGATATATGGATGTTATTAAAGCTTGGGATACTGGGGTAATAAATGGTGTGGCGACCATGGGGACTGCATTAACTGAAGAGCATGCCGAAGTGATCCGTAAGCAGGCTGATCAAGTAATAGTTGCTTATGACGGTGATTCTGCAGGACAAAATGCGGCGTACAAAAGCATACCGATTTTGGAAAAAGCAGGATGTCTCGTGAAGATTGCTGTTCTTCCCAACTCTCAAGATCCGGATGAGTATATTACAACTAACGGTTCTGAACGATTTGTACGGGATGTGATTGAAGCTGCCGTACCATCGATCAAATATAAATTAATTCACTTTCGCAAAAATTTTAAACTTCAGGAGGATGGGGATAAGCTTCGCTACATTCAGCAAGCTCTCAAAGTTATTGCGGACATTCCGTCACCTGTCGAAAGAGAACATTATGTGAGGGAATTATCGACCGAATTTCGGCTAACATTTGAAGCCGCTTTGCAGGACCTGAATGAAATCAGACTTCAATCGGAAAAAAACAACAAATTCGGGGATAATAAAGACAAAGCGTGGAATAATGTTATGAATGATGGGAGACCGCGGGAACGTGCGCCTTCCTTGCTTAAAGCATATCATAATGCTGAGCGTCAGTTATTGGCTATCATGATGTTTGACCGTGATACTACGAAATATGTAGAGCGGCAGCTGGGTGATCAATTCAATGTGGATGCACACGCGGCGCTGGCTGCTTATTTATACGCTTATTTTGCACAGGGGTATGAGCCGAATGCAAGCAGTTTCATTGCCATGCTTCAAGAAAAAGAGCTGGAAGGTTTGGCAAGTTCGATTGCTATGATGGGTAATTCTCATGGGGTCAATGGTCAAGTTATTGATGATTACATCCGAGAAATAAAGAAATATCCGCAACAGCAGCTAATTGAGCTAAAAAGAGAAGAAATGCTTAAGGCCGCAAGTTTAGGTGATTTGACATTGGCTGGACAAATAGGTAATGAGATTATGTCCCTGGAGAAGCAGTTAAAATCATCTTAAGCAGCTATAGCTATAAGATGATGAATCTAGGGAGGAGGGAGTTGGCATATGGCGAACGATCAACGTTCCGAGATAGAGACCGAGTTGACGTTAGATCAAGTAAAGGAACAACTGATTGAGCAAGGTAAAAAGCGTTCTTCTTTAACCTACAAAGATATTATGGAGAAGCTGGCTCCTTTCGATCAGGACCCTGAGCAAATTGATGAATTTTTTGAACAGCTTTCAGAGGTAGGCATTGATGTAGGTAATGAATCGGATGAAGATAACGAGCATAGACCTAGCGATCAGGAGCATGATGATTTTAATTTTGACGACGATTTGTCGCTTCCTCCGGGAATTAAAATTAATGATCCGGTTCGGATGTATCTGAAGGAGATAGGCAGGGTTCCATTGTTATCGGCAGAGGATGAAGTTGGCCTGGCCAAGCGAATTGAATTAGGTGATGAAGAAGCTAAACGCCGTTTGGCTGAAGCTAATCTTCGCTTAGTGGTTAGTATCGCCAAACGTTATGTTGGACGTGGTATGCTGTTTCTGGATTTGATTCAAGAGGGCAACATGGGCTTGATAAAAGCCGTTGAAAAGTTTGACCATGATAAGGGCTTTAAGTTTAGTACCTATGCAACATGGTGGATTCGTCAAGCCATAACCCGTGCTATTGCCGACCAAGCCAGAACCATTCGTATTCCAGTGCATATGGTAGAAACCATTAACAAGCTGATTAGAGTATCTCGTCAATTATTGCAAGAACTTGGACGCGAACCGACACCGGAAGAAATCGCCAAAGAGATGGATTTGAGTACGGATAAAGTGCGTGAAATTATGAAAATAGCGCAAGAGCCGGTTTCCTTGGAAACACCGATCGGGGAAGAAGACGACTCACATCTGGGTGATTTTATCGAGGATCAGGAAGCGTTAGCTCCAGCTGATGCTGCAGCTTACGAGCTGTTGAAGGAACAACTGGAGGATGTGCTGGACACACTCACGGAGCGTGAGGAGAACGTCCTCAGACTTCGCTTTGGTCTAGATGACGGTCGTACTCGTACGCTAGAGGAAGTCGGTAAAGTATTTGGTGTTACTCGGGAACGGATTCGCCAAATTGAAGCTAAGGCACTGCGTAAACTGAGACATCCAAGTCGCAGTAAACGTTTGAAAGACTTTCTTGAATAATTGCTATGAAATTAGACCCATTGACCTTGCTGCGCAACTGCGGTGAGGTCTAATTTTTTGTTTCACCTCAACCGATAAAAAGATAAGATGTAGAATATGGAAGCTGTTGTCCAAAAGTTGATGAGGTGATCCGAAAAGAGTGGAAGAAAAAAGAAAAATTTTAATTCGTGAAATCGAACACTGGCGTAAAAGCAAGCTGCTGCCTGAGCATTACTGTGACTTTTTACTAAATATATATTTAGAGGACTCCTCAGAACGACCTGCTTCCTCCACAAGAGGAATTATGGGTGTAACACCTTCGTCAATAAAAAACAGTAATTGGAAAATATGGATTGTCTTCTTCGGTGTTATTGCCCTGATTTCTTTTGCTGCTCTTAATTTTACTGCTTTTGATTTACCAATGCAAATGGGGGTAGCCTGCCTCTTTTTATTTTGCTGTTATACCGTAGGAAGTCTTCAAAATAAAAAAGAGCCGGTTAGAGCACAAGTCTTATTCGGAATGGCGTCGTTATTTTTACTTTTTATAGGCGTCATATTGATGAGGCTGCATAATGTTCATGCACCTGTTCTTGTGGTTGGATATGTAGTGTGTTGCAGTCTGGCGTGGATTTTGACAGGTCTGCTTGCTCGCCTTCTATTGTTTCAGTTATGTGGTTGGGTGGTACTCGTGTTTTGCTACGGTTGGCTGCTGCATTACCAGCTCGATTCAATTAATTGGCTTACGCTTGAGCTAAGCTGGGTACCTCTATGTATTTTGTTTGGATGGGTCGGTTGGATGATTCATGAGAAAAGCAAACAAATAGGTACGGTATTCCTAATGCTTAGCTGTATCGTTTGGTTTATGCCGGAGTTGTATGGTATGCTTTATGCCGAAGAGTACGGAGAAGATGCGGTGCAAATAGCTTTTTTAGGTAAATTGGTTGTCGAAGCAAGCTTGTTATTTGTTTTACGAAAAAAATGGACAGAGTGGGTTGCTTAACATGTTGAGATTGTCAAAAAGGTTAGAAATGATAGCTGAACAAGTACCTGTAGGAAGCCGTATGGCGGACATAGGCTCGGATCATGCGCTGCTGCCTTCTTATTTGGCTGAGCAAGGAAGGGTTAGTAAAGCTGTAGCAGGGGAAGTTAACCTGGGCCCTTATCAAGCAGCAGCCAAGCAGGTACGTGATGCCGTGTTAGGGTCAATAATAGATGTAAGGCTAGGTGACGGACTAGCTGTAATTGAACCGGGAGAAGTAGACGTTATTACCATAGCTGGGATGGGTGGTGCATTGATTGCTACCATTTTAGAAGCAGGTAAAGATAAGCTTGCAGGAGTTAGTATGCTAATCCTTCAACCGAATGTAGGGGAAAGCTTCGTTCGTATGTGGCTATTGGAGCATGACTGGGTCCTGACCAGAGAGCAAATCCTCGAAGAGGATGGTAAAATATACGAGATTTTAACGGCTGTACCCGCACAGCTTACTGAAATTACTAATGAGAAGGTTTATGAAAGCCGTAGGGTTGGTGAAGGGATTATTGCAAATGAGGAATTGCAGCTGAAGCTTGGGCCTTATTTACTTCAACAGCCTTCTTCGGTGTGGTTCCTTAAATGGAAGCTGGAGCTGGATAAGCTTGAAATGATACGTGGTCAATTGGCCCATTCTTCCTTGCAGGAATCACGCAGCAAAGAACAAATCATCGAAGCGGAAATGAAGCAAATCAAGGAGGTATTGGCTTGCTTGCAAAAGGACAAAGCATCATTCAACTAATCGAGGAGCTGGCGCCTAAGCATTACGCGGTTCCAGATGATAAAATTGGCTTGCAATTGGGAACTTTGCAAAAAGAAATAAAAGGAGTGCTCGTTGCTCTTGATGTAAACAATGAAGTTGTTGACGAAGCTATTCGGCTCGGCGCCAACTTAATTATTGCTCATCATGCCATTATTTATAGGCCGCTGGCTCATCTTCAAACAGATTCGCCTGCAGGACGTCTCTACGAAAAGCTGATCAAACATGATATTTCCGTGTATATCGCCCATACCAATCTCGACGTGGCGGAAGGCGGAGTTAACGATATGATGGCAGAGGCGTTAGGTTTAACCGCATTATCGCCTTTGGAGGATGTGCATACAGATAAGCTGAAAAAGCTGGTCGTGTTTGTACCGGTGGATCATGTGGAACGTGTTCGTGATGCGCTGTTTCAAGCGGGAGCGGGTTGGATCGGGAAGTATAGTCACTGCAGCTTTAATATTGAAGGAGTGGGAACGTTCGTTCCTGAAGCGGGCAGTGTGCCTTTTGCCGGTCAACAGGGCAAGCTAGAGCAGGCTCAAGAGGTTCGATTGGAGACGATTGTGCCTCAAAGTATTGAAAGAAAAGCAGTGCAAGCCATGCTTAAGGCACATCCGTATGAGGAAGTCGCCTATGATCTGTACCAACTGGATCTCAAGGGTCGCTCTTTTGGATTGGGACGGGTTGGCAAGCTTCCCGAGACTGTAACTTTGCAGGAGCTATGCGAGCAAGTTAAGACTGCGTATAGCGTGCCTGCGTTGAGGGTTGTAGGCGATCCGCAGCGTACTATACGCAAGGTAGCCGTTCTTGGAGGCTCAGGAAGTCGATATGTACGCCATGCTTTGTTTGCGGGTGCCGATGTACTCATTACGGGCGATATCGACTATCATACAGCTCAGGATGCTGCCGCGGCTGGTATTGCGTTGATTGATCCAGGACATAATGTTGAGAAAATTATGAAGCAGGGTGTGGCAGATTATTTAAGCAGCAAGCTGGAACAAAAAAAGTCAGCAACTGCAGTTTTCGCCTCTCAGATTGATACAGAACCGTTCCGTTTTGTATAAGGAAAAATGTCCATTTTTTAGAATGGCAGAAATGGCAATGGTTTTACAGTTGTGTTTTATTCTGTTTCGCTGTATACTAGCAAATGCACTCAGGAAAGCTTGACAGACAATCGCTGGTGAGAAATCACGAGAGGAAAGTCCGGGCTCCACAGGGCAATGATGCTGGATAACGTCCAGTCAGCGCGAGCTGAAGGCTAGTGCCACAGAAATGGACCGCCGATGGCGTGGGGTTAAACTCACGCACAGGTAAGGGTGGAACCGTGGTGTAAGAGACCACGAGGAGATATGGTGACATATGTCCTGGTAAACCCCATTTGGTGCAAGACCTAATGGAACGCACGTCTCCTTGGAGACAGTCTCTGCCCGGGACGCGTTCGGGTTGGTCGCTGGAGCCAAACGGCAACGTTTGGCCTAGATAGATGATTGTCGCTTCAATGGTGGGAGGGTGGTACCCGATACGACCACTGGAAGTACAGAACCCGGCTTATGCGCAAGCTTTCCTAAACCAATGAAAAACCGCCCTAGTAGGCGGTTTTTTTGCTGTTATGATAATGATGCAATAAACACATACCAAATGATTTTAAAAGCTCATTCATTGTGTATGCTCATTCTATTTATTTTGAATATTTGTTATGAAATAGCTCCAGCAGTCGTTGAGTCCACGAAGTATTATCCAGATTAGCATTTTCTTGCGATTTCGTTGTTTCATTTACTCCCTTGGCGCTTCTCAAGGCTGCTGCTACATCAATTAAGCCATAACCGAAATAATTGTCTTTTCCTTTTGCTCCTACATCTTGAGCGGTGTCACGTATGATTTGCATCACTTCCGTATTTTTCAATGATGGATTGGCAGAACGAATTAGAGCAGCTAAGGCCGTGACATGCGGGCTTGCCATAGAGGTGCCTGACAAAGCTGCATATTGATTATTCGGATAGGTGCTCGCAATACTAACGCCTGGTGCCGCAACATCAATATAATCCCCATAATTTGAGAAGGAGGCTTTGTTTTTATTCGCGTCTGCAGCGGCAACGGCAAATACCTCAGGATAAGCAGCAGGAAAACCGGGACGATCTGTATTATCGTTTCCGCTTGCAGCGATCAGAACTACATCATGATCATAAGCGTAACGGACAGCATCGTGCAGGAAATTTGCATCCGCATAGTTGCCTAAGCTCATATTGATTACTTTGGCTCCGTGGTCTGTAGCCCATATAATACCTTGCGCTACGGCATAGGTGGTTCCCGCGCCCGATTGATCCAATACCTTAACCGGCATCACTCGGTTATACCAGCTCATCCCGGCGACTCCTAAATTATTATTGACAAGTGCACCAATAACGCCGGCTACGTGGGTTCCATGTCCGACATCATCCATAGGGAGCGCTCCCGTGTTGACCACATTAATTCCTTCTATGAGCTGATTTTTTAAGTCAGGATGATTCATATCAACCCCGGTATCCACCACAGCTACGATAACATCCTCTGAGCCTTTGCTTATATCCCATCCTAACTCAGTTTCAATCTGCGGCAGATTCCATTGATAACGTTGGTACAATGAATCATTAGGCTTGATCGCTGTGTTGTCTTGAACAGCTGTGCTTGAGTCAGGCGTTTGTTGAGAATTTAAGGGTACAGTAGTATTGGTTAAATACAAAAAGTGGGGTTCCACATATTCCACATTCCATTTTTGAAAATAATTCATTAATTGTTTGGCTTCCATATGCTCAGATTCAAAAACATAGGTATAACCCAATTTGTGATGCGGACGGGTTGTTCGAATCTCCGACTGGATCTGGGCAAGTTCAGCTGGAGTGGGCTCTTTTTTAAAACGCACAACGACCTGGTTGATCGTATAGTGGCTTGTTCCTTCATTTTGTTCGGGATGATTAACCGTGACATCCTCCAAGGTTCTAGAGTCAACGGACTCGACTTTATACTTGCCTTCATTGGGGTAGGTAACGATACGCAAATTTTTTAATTGGTGATCTTCAACATGCTTAATGATGCTTTGTTTAACAACACCAACCAGACCAGAGCCAGCTTGTGACGATGGAACTCCCAGTACAAAATAGGTTTCTCCATTACTTGATAATGCAGGCGATTGATAGCTGTCTCCACGGTCGGTTGCAGCTTTTGCTTTTCTCAATTCGGGAACGGCTATAGCTCGGGTTTCATCATTAAGCCCACCCACACTGATTCCATTATCCACAGGCTGATCGGCTGTTACCCAGATGAGCTGCTCCATTTGGGGATGCTCTTTTTGCAGCTCCTGCAAGCCCTTGAGCTTTTCTGCGGCTGACTCTCCGGTTTTTAGCTGTAGCATTCTCTGAAGCTCTATGCTGCATTGGCTCCTGCATAAATCAGCGGTCAACTGCATGTCTTGTTTAAGCGTAGCCTGCTTCATTTGCATTTCAGCGGCTGGAGATAGAGATAAACCTTCATATTGAGTTTCATTCCCGCTGCGGGGATAAAGAAGGGTGCCGAAGGCAACAACGAGAACACCGGTTAAAAGATATTTCCACATTAAGCAAGCTCCTTTACCTAGAAATGAATAGTGTTAGCGTCCCCGCCACATTTTTTTTTATGACATCAGAAATTGTAAGTTTTTAAGAAGTTGACTAGTCAGAAGTTGCCACATCCGAATTTATAAGTTTCAATGAAGCGAAATATGGGATCGTGACATATTCCGTATTACTTTTAGCCGCGTTTTGTGGTAGGATGGTAAGAGATTTGTATTTCCATAAAAATAGGCGTGGTTGATTATAGGAGGTTCTTAGACATGGCTGTATTTAATGTGAAAAATGTATGTGAAACGACTAAAACTAAATTAAACGAAGCAATTGTGAAAATGGAAAAGTTTTTAAACGAGCATTCTTTGCTACAGCTAAACACAGAAGTTGATGCTGCAATGGAGGATTTTTACAAAGGATATTTGTCCGATACGAGACACCTTCTGGTTTTCTCTGAGGTTGCATATGAAAAGCTTGGTGTTAGCTTACGCCGTCCGACCTTCAATGTGGAGTATGCGGAAAAAGTATTGTATGAGGTATATCATAGTTGTGTAAACAACTTCTTTTATCCGAAAAACGAATGTTATTCAGAAGATGGCCGGTACGCATATACAGGTCAAGACGCCATTCGTTTTCGTAAAAAACCGGTGCGTGAAGCTCGTGATCTAACCATTGAGCTTTCCAAAATTTTTGAAACGCTTCGCGAAGAGCTGGCTTATTATGAAACAGACTACATTACACAAAAACGTATGCAAGGCGAGCGAGTGTAATCGATTCCCAATAAGGTTATTACAAAAAGAGATGCTTTGTGGCATCTCTTTTTGTTTAAAAATCGCATGTGATGCATGTCTTTCATGTTCATATGAAAATCACTAAGATTATGCTTAGGATTCAAGTTTCTACAACGAAAACTCTAGGGGGGCATGCGGATGAAGGGGAAATACTCTTTTGCAAGTCGGCAATTAGCGCTAGTAAGCAAGCAAATCATCAGGCTGAATCAGCATTCAAGCGGGGGCTATGCAGCAAGTCCGTTGTTTAGCCATTATACATTTAGCTGGCTCCGTGACGGCAGCTTTATTGCTTATTCCATGGATGTAGCTGGGGAGATTGAGAGTGCTGAGCTTTTTTACCAATGGGTCAATAGGGTGTTATTCCGACAGCAAGAGCGTATTGAGCATCTTCTGCAAAAGCATGAGCGTGGTGAATCTATTGAACAGCATGAATTTTTACATACAAGATATCATTTGGACGGCCGAGATGACGATCATTCTGAGTGGGGACATTTTCAACTTGACGGATATGGAGCTTGGCTGTGGGGGTTGGCGGAGCACTGCAAAGAGATGGGGTTAACTGTTTTACCAGAATGTTATCAAAAAAGTGTTGAATTAACGGTGCGTTACTTGTGCGCCTTTTGGCAACAGCCTAATTTTGATTGCTGGGAAGAACGCAATGATCAACTGCATCCATCCACTCTTGCGTGTATCTATGGAGGACTGCAGGCCATTCAGAGACTTTCTGAGTTTGTTGAGCTTGATGAGGTTTGTGCTGACATTCATCAGTTCTTACTTGATCATGCCGTTCATAAGGAAGCAGGGCATTTTGTTAAGAGTATACGTCTGGCTCCAGAAAAAGATCATTATGAGCTCAGTTTCGATGGGGTAGATGCGAGTCTTCTGTGGTTGTGCGAGCCTTTTCATGTATTTGCTCCAGAGCAACCTAACATGGCTGCAACTATTGCAAAAATCGAATCCGACCTAAAGACGTCTCAGGGAGGCATTCGTCGTTATATATCAGATGAATATTATGGAGGCGGAGAATGGATCCTGCTGACAGCCTGGTATGGTTGGGTATGTCATCGTGCAGGTAAGGATGAGGAAGCAGGACAAGCCCTTCAGTGGATTATCAATCAAACAGATGATCTTGGAAGACTGCCTGAGCAAGTGCCGCATGCTCTGCCTGAGCTGAAGGTTTACGAACAATGGGTGGAGAGATGGGGCCCTCCGGCGATGCCATTATTATGGTCTCATGCCATGTACCTTGTCCTTAATTCCCAACTGAACGAATAGCATAGGCATCTACATTACCGAGCAAATTAAGCTTGGGGGTGATGAAGATGCCAGACGTGAAATGCAGTGTAGCCAATTGTAAGTTTTGGTCGAACGGCAATAATTGTTCCGCCACATCGATTGCAATTGATGTGGATCAACACGCAAATGCTGATTTTAGTTCTGAATTTGCGGAGGATTTTAACGGCCATAAGGATGTGGCGTCAAGTGCAGGCAACACTTGCTGTCATACGTTTAAACCGAAGGAGTAACTCTGCAGCGGGAGGCTATGCCCATGAAGGAACAGAATCGCATACAGCCAGGGGAGCATCCGAACAATTCAAATCATTTTTCTAGAGAGCAGCTTTATAAAGAAACAGGACATGACAGCACTGAAGAGTATGCAGCTGAGATAGCCGCTCCTTATGCTGAGCCTATGCAAGCTCCGATTGAAAGCAGAAGACCTGTTCAATTATCGGCAGCACAAGAAGAACGTATACAGACGCATGGGAAGTGGCTGGGGGTTACAGCTTTAGTTCTGGGGATTTTGTCTATGTTTGTTTTTCCGACACTGTTCGGATCCATAGCTGCGCTATTGGGTGTTATCACCTATGTTCAAGGTAATCGTGCTTTGGGCATAGGGGCTGTTAGTCTTGGACTTATTTCATTAATTGGCTATTTTCTTCTCGTGCCGTTATATGCATAATATATACCCTCAGACAGCAGGCCATTGGCTTGCTGTTTGTTGTGATATAGGAATCTGCTAAAAATAACTGGCTGACAAACCCAAAACAGTGTACAATAATGTTGAAACTGTGAACAGGAGTGTCTGTATTACATGAACATTGATCCTAGAACCATCAAGGAACTGCTACAGCTGCAAATGTTAAATAAAATGGATGCTATTATGGGAGGCTCACTAGCAGGCAGTGAGGCAAACAAATCAGACTTTTCGGAACTATTTAACAATATATTAGGACAAGCTACAGGTGGTAAGTCAACATTGGATGGTTCTTTACAGCAGTCTGCTGGAAAAACCTCGTTGAAGCCATTGAGTATGAATGCTGCATTTGGTTTTTCTTCACCTAATCGTGTGGACAGCCTATCCATTAATTCAATGAAAGCATCATCGGAGCTCGATCCGCTTATTCAGGATGCTAGTCGTCGTAATGGCGTACAGCCAAGTCTTGTAAAAGCAGTCATCAATGCGGAATCTTCCTTTAACTCTCGGGCGGTTTCTAAGGCTGGAGCCAAAGGTTTGATGCAATTGATGGATGAGACAGGTCAAGGATTGGGTGTTACAAATCCGTTTGACCCCACTCAAAATGTTCATGGCGGCACGAAGTATTTGTCTAATCTGTTGCGGAAATACAACGGCAATGAAGGCGTTGCACTAGCAGCCTACAATGCTGGATCTGGTAGAATGGCTCGATTGGGCATTACAAACGATATTGAATTAAAGGAAAAGCTGCATCTTTTACCGAAGGAAACTCAGAATTATGTGAGTAAAGTGATGAAGCTTCAGCGGGAATACGAGGCATAAGCACATTTAAATAACCAAGACCTGCAATGAGCCCCGTAACCGCGGAGCTTAGCCGGGTCTTATTTTTGTGAGGAGAATGTTATGCTATATTTGGATTACGCAGCAACGACACCCCCCTATGATGAAGTGGTGGATACGATGTCCGAAGTGATGAAGAAACATTATGGCAACCCCTCCTCTCTTCATAAACTTGGTGTCGAAGCTGAGCAGCTTGTCAGTCAAGCAAGAGCAGTAATTGCTAAAAGTATGCGATGCCGTCCAGAAGAAATTATAATTACGTCAGGCGGAACTGAAAGTAATAACTTGGCCATTCAAGGAGCGGTTCGCCGGTTTCGCCACCGCGGCAATCATATTATCACATCGGTTGTAGAGCATGCGTCTGTTTATGATACCTGTAGAGCTTTGGAACGGCAGGGCTGCCGTGTTACCTATTTACCGGTGGATGCTACCGGAGCTGTAAAGCTTGAGGATCTAGAGCTTGCTTTGACGGAGGATACGATTCTGGTTAGTGTAATGGCTGTTAACAATGAAACGGGTCGCATCCAGCCTATTGAACAGATCGCTGACCTATTGAAGCGACTTCAGTCTAAGGCTTTGTTTCATGTAGATGCTGTTCAAGCTGTCTGTAAGCTTCCTATGAATCTTGCTATACAAAGGATTGACCTGCTGTCCTGTTCTGCTCATAAGATGCGTGGGCCCAAAGGGATTGGATTTCTGTATTGCAGGCAGAATCTTGAGCTCGAACCGCTATTATGGGGCGGTGGGCAGGAAAGCGGCATTCGTTCAGGGACGCAGAATGTTCCGGCAATCGTTGGTATGGCTAAAGCAATGCGAATTGCTACAGATCATCAGGAGCAGTTTTATGAGCACACAGCGCATCTGCGTCAACGGTTTATTGAAGGAATTAATGATATTCCTGAACTGGTTCTGAATGCCTCTGTTCATCCTATGGATATGGTACCCTATATCTTGCATTTTTCGTTTCCAGGTATGAGGTCTGAGGTGCTTCTGCACGCTTTAGAGCAGCATGGTATTTACGTTTCGACTGGATCTGCATGTTCTTCAGGGGCTATTCAGCCCAGCCGAGTGTTAAAAGCTATGGGCTATGAGGACAACAGAGCAACTTCCGGAATTCGTATAAGCTATTCTCTTGACCATACAAGGGAAGATGCGGACTACTTTTGCAGAATATTAAAACAAGTTGTGGATCAATTAAAACAAACATCGACATTGACATCGCAGCGTAGACGGAGGTAACGAATGAATCCAGATTTAGTAGTTCTCCGATTAGGAGAGCTTGTGTTGAAAGGTAAAAACCGTCACAGATTTGAAAAAGCGGTGTACGAGCAGGTCAGAAGGGTTCTGCATCCATTTCCCGGGTTAACCTTCAACCGAGAGTTTGGCAGGGTCTACATACACTTAAATGGTGAGTCCTTCTCCTTGCTCGCTGAAAGGCTGGAGAAAGTACTGGGGCTTGGATCATTCAGTCCGGTTTATACAGCCCCACTGCAGCTTGAAGCAATTCAGGAGCTGGCCTTGGTTGCTATGCAAGCAGTAGGTACTGCGCCAGCAACGTTTAAGGCGACTGTTCGAAGGGTGAATAAAAGCTTTCCCCATGATTCCCAAGAGATGAACAAGCTGGTTGGTGGCTATGTCCTTCGTGCCATTCCAGGGTTGAAGGTGGATGTAAATAAGCCCGAGGTTGAGCTTAAGGTGGAGCTTCGCGAGGAACAGGCATTGATCTATTCTCAAAGCTTTGAAGGGGCCGGAGGTTTCCCGCTAGGCACCAATGGAAAGGCGATGCTTATGCTGTCAGGCGGTATCGATAGCCCGGTCGCAGGCTTCTTAGCACTTCGCCAAGGATTAAAGCTCGATGCTGTACATTTTCACAGCTACCCGTATACCAGCGAGAAATCACAGCAAAAGGTAAAGGATCTGGTCAGCAAGCTGACTGAATACGCAGGGGACATTAGGCTTCACATGGTTCCTTTTACAAGTGTACAGACCAAGATTCATCAAGCTTATAATCAAAATTTGCTAATTACCATTTTGCGCCGCGCGATGTTTCGAATTACGGAGAAGCTTGCAGATAATTATAGCGCTTCCGCAATTGTTACCGGTGAAAGCTTGGGGCAAGTGGCCAGCCAAACGCTTGGAAGTATAAATGCCATTGGACGAGCTGTCGGAATTCCAGTTCTTCAACCGCTTATTTGTATGGAGAAGCAGCAGATCATCCGAATTGCTGAGAAGATTGATACGTTTGAAATATCCATACTGCCGCATGAAGACTGCTGTACCCTTTTTCTGCCGCCATCTCCTAGCACGAATCCTAACCTGCGTGTAGTAGAGAGCATCGAAAGAAAGATGGACTGGCTCGAAGCGGAATTGGATGATGCTGTCAAACAAACAGAAACAATTTGGATTCAAGCGGAAGGGAAATCATCATTTGCTTCATTTTTCTAAAAAAAAATTCATAACCTTCTATTAAGTCGGAAAAGCTTAATGGGAAGATAAAAAGTGGGGGTTTACCAAGATGTGGGAATGGTTTTTATTGTTTTTACAAATCATGTTAATTAATATTGTGCTTAGTGGGGATAATGCAGTAGTTATTGCACTGGCAAGTAAGAACCTGCCGGTTGAACAACGAAAGAAAGCTATCTGGTGGGGAGCTTTTGGTGCGATATTTTTACGCTTAATATTGACAGTAATCGCCGTCTATATTTTAACCGTACCATATATTCAAGCGGCTGGCTCCGTGTTGCTGATCTGGATTGCAATTAAATTATTAATTGATGATGATGGACATGCTAATGTTAAGGAAGCAACAACTTTAGGCAAAGCGGTTTGGACGATTATTGTTGCTGACTTTGTGATGAGTTTGGATAATGTATTGGCAATTGCCGCCAAAGCAGAGAATGATTTAACTGTAATAATTTTGGGAATTGGGTTGAGTGTACCGATTATCGTTTGGGGTAGTACCTTGGTCATGAATCTTTTAACAAAATATCCGATTCTTGTGTTTTTGGGAGCAGGAATTCTTGGCTATACAGCTGGTGAAATGTTCGTTAAGGACGAATCGGTATCTCATTTCATTCTGGGGAATACACCTCATTGGATCGTGCCTATAATTTGCACAATTGTAGTTATTGGTGCCGGTATATTGAAAAAAATAGCAAACAGACCTAAGCCTAAGCATTCTTAAATTGCCATATTCTTGTTAAATGGATGTAAAATGATCGTTAATTTTGTTGTATTATCTTGCGTTTTCTGCAAAATTCGCGTATACTAAGCGTAAATGTCAAGCGTCGGCGCTTATGTCCGGCGCTTGTTTTATGAACGGACCCCGGATTTCTTCTTGACTGAAGTATGCCGGAGAGTCTAATAAGGAGAGGTAAGGGAAAAACATGCATTCAAGAGATAAAATCCGCAACATTGCAATTATTGCTCACGTCGATCACGGAAAAACAACATTGGTGGATAAATTGCTTCAACAGTCGGGAACATTTCGTGACCACGAAGCGGTACAAGAACGCGCTATGGACTCCAACGACATTGAACGGGAACGTGGAATTACAATTTTGGCCAAAAATACGGCGATCAATTATAAAGATTACTTGATCAACATCGTGGACACTCCTGGACATGCCGATTTTGGCGGAGAAGTTGAACGTATTATGAAAATGGTTGACGGCGTTCTATTGGTTGTTGATGCATTTGAGGGCACTATGCCGCAAACGAAGTTCGTATTGCGTAAAGCTCTTGAGCAGAACCTGACTCCAATCGTTGTTGTTAATAAAATTGACCGTCCTAACGCACGTCCATCTGAGGTTGTGGATGAAGTGTTGGATCTGTTTATTGAATTGGGCGCTAATGATGAGCAGCTTGAATTCCCGGTTGTTTACGCTTCTGCCTTGATGGGTACTTCCAGTATGGAATCGGAGCCTGAGAAGCAGGATCCTAACATGCAGGCGATTTATGAAACAGTAGTTTCGCATATTCCTAGTCCTACAGAAAGTATCACAGAGCCACTTCAGTTCTTGGTAACTTTGATGGACTACAATGAATACCTAGGTCGTATTGCTATTGGTCGCGTAAACCGTGGTGTTGTGAAGCAAGGCCAACCGATTGCAGTTATTAATCGTGATGGTGTTGTGAAACAAGCTCGGATTGAGAAGCTGTTTGGCTTCGTAGGCTTGAAACGTATCGAAATCGAAGAAGCTGGCGCTGGCGACATCGTAGCAATCTCAGGAATTAAAGATATCAACATTGGTGAAACAATGGCGGATCCTGCTAACCCTGAAGCATTACCCGTATTGAAAATTGACGAGCCTACATTGCAAATGACGTTCGTTGTTAATAATAGTCCATTCGCAGGACGCGAAGGAAAATGGGTTACATCTCGTAAGCTTCGCGAGCGTCTGTTCAAAGAGCTTGAGACTGATGTAAGCTTACGTGTTGATGAAACAGACAGCCCAGATGCATTTGTCGTTTCCGGACGTGGAGAGCTTCACTTAGGTATTCTAATTGAGAATATGCGTCGTGAAGGCTTCGAGCTTCAAGTTTCCAAACCAGAAGTTATCATTAAAATGATTGACGGTCAAAAAATGGAGCCATTAGAGCGTCTAATTATTGACTTGCCTGAAGAGAGCATGGGAGCTGTCATGGAGAGCCTAGGAACGCGTAAAGCGGAAATGGTCAACATGATCAATAACGGAAGCGGTAATGTTCGTCTGGAGTTCTTAATTCCTGCGCGTGGCTTGATTGGCTACCGGACTTACTTTTTGACTTTGACACGCGGTTATGGGGTTATGAACCATGCGTTTGATAGCTACGGACCTTATTATGGCGTTGGAGTTGGTGGACGTCATGAGGGCGTACTAGTTTCAAGCGAGACAGGTACCTCTACTTTATATGGAATTTTGTCTGTTGAGGATCGTGGAATTTTGTTCCTTGAACCAGGTGCAGAGGTGTACGAAGGAATGATCGTTGGAGAGCATACGCGCGATAACGACATCATTGTTAATATCTGTAAAGAAAAGCAGTTGAACAACATTCGTTCAGCTGGTAAAGACGATACCGTCAAAATGAAAACACCTCGTTTGTATTCATTAGAACAGGCGCTTGAATATTTGAATGATGACGAGTATTGTGAAATTACGCCGAAGTCAATTCGTTTGCGTAAAAAGATTCTTAACAAAAGCGAGCGCGAGCGTGCTGAAAAGAACCGCAAAATGGCAGCAGCGAACGTATAATAATGTTAACCGGAAAGCTCTGATAAATCAGAGCTTTCTTTTTAAAATTATCAGGTAACTGGTGTTAAAGATTTTAGAAAGATAACTGAGAGTTACTCAGAACGTAGGAGGTTTCCACATAATGACCGAATGGTTTCGCGCCCATCCATATATTACTTATTTAATCATATTTGTTTTAATTACATATGTTTATAATAAGGTTTTTAAAACGCGCAGGCTGCCGATTCTGAAGGAAGCAGTCATTTATTTGCTTCTTGGAGTAGGGGCATTTATGCTGCTTCTGTTTCAAATGGCAGCGTTGCCCATTATCCCGAGTATGGCGGTAGCGGTCGCTTTGATGTTGATGGTGAAAATTCGTTATTTCTTTCAGGAACGGACGAACAGAAAGTGAGAAGGTTGAGGTGTGCCTATGAGCAGTCTTTGGCTAACCCCCATCGTTATTGATGAGCAGGAACAGGTTATTACTTTATTAACAGATCGTATGGAGCTGCGGCCTGTGGAGAAAGCAGACCGCTTTCTTGCATGGCTTAAGTCGGTTCATCCAAGGCTGATTGTGAGCTTCAAGGCGAACCTTATGCTCAGTGATGAGTCCGAGCTGGCCTGTGGTATCGATGACTTGCCGTTCGAGCTTTCAAGCGATGAGCCGGTTGTCTTTGGACAAGGCAGGCTGGAGCTATCTCATTGTGCACAAGCCTATTTGGACAGGCTGCCGTCCAATAAAGAAATGGATGAATGGCTCAACAGCGCCGCTGTGAAGGTCGTTGATGCAACAGAAGATGATATCATTCACCTATGGGTTAATACGATGCTAAGGTGGCATAAACAAGGATATGCTATCGCTCTGCTTAAGGAGGAGAATTAATAGTGAGGCTGGAGGACGCGCTTTTTAACTGGTTGCAGATCAAGGTAGTAGCTGAGGCAAGGAAAGATGATCATGCTGCAGAAGAAACCAGACAGTTTTTTGAAGAAATTATACATGAGGATCATGCGGTGACAAGTCTTGAAACGACCGAGGATGAATCCATGGTTCATATCCATTATGAAGTTGATGGAAAGCAGAAAAAGCTTATGTTTGATAAAGAATCTGTAGAGCAGCTGCTTCACGATATTAATTCTAATCCTAAGTATAACAATCAATGACAATTGACATAACTAGCTGAATTATCGATAAAATATAGTATCAGGAATGAAAGGGAGTGGCCGAAGTCATACATATGTCTCTAGGATGGACATCCACAACTGTCTGTGGTTGCCGACTCGTACCTGTGTTATAATATAGTCATCGACACAGTAATAGTTAAAGAAAATAATGCAGGAGGGGTAGCCATGGCAGAAACGATCACACTACTGCCGGAGCCATTATTTGCAGCCTTGCAAAAAGAATCATTTGCGCTTCTAAGCACAATCGATTTTGAATCCGGCGCACCAAGTATGAATGCCATCTCCTGGCTCTATGCCAAGGAATCGGGCACAGTTCGCTTTGCTGTGGATCAACGTTCACGCATTGTGAGCAATATTAAACAGAACCCACAATTGAATCTTACCTTTGTTGGAGCAGGATCGGTTCATGCCATTTATGGCAACGGTCGTCTTGTTACCGATGCGCTTGAAGGCGTGCCTTTCAAGCTGGCTTGTTTTGATATTGACATCTCAGTAGTGAGAGATGCGATGTTCTATGGAGCACGTATTTCCTCTGCGCCTGAATACGAGAAAACATATGACAAGCGTGCAGCTGAAAAGCTGGATAATCAAGTTTTTGAAGCCATGAAGAAAGCCTAGAATGTTTTTGGATTCTAGGCTTTTTCTCCATATCTAAGATGTCGGTGGCTATAGGTTGGCATTAGGAATTTGCGGTTCCGTAGCTTTCTGAGGGGGAGTGGGCTCTTCAACATCCCGCGGCATTTGAGGAATAATTCGGCCTATAATTTCCGCCATTTCCTCAGCAAAACCTCTAAACGGCCTGCCGTTACGAATACTGTCCCTTACATTACCAATCCTTGCAGCAAGATCAATATCCGCTGTTACAATAGCATCAACGCCGTAAGGATCCTTTTTCAACGCTTCTGCAACGGAGAGCTTAATAGTTCCCACTTTGGCACGGTCCATCGCTGGAGGCAAATTGATCCCGACTACCGCAGTGTTTCCGAAAACGACGCATTTGGCGCTTTCTACCTGTGGTATGCTGGTGGCTATTTGCTCCAAACGTTCAGAGACGGCCCGAGAATCGATGATTTCTTTTTTCTGAGGAGCCGTTTGTTGCACCTTGATTTGTCGATTCGCATCATTTGTCGGAGAGGGGGAAGCTCCATTCTTTGGTGATTGGGTACAACCTACTAAGACGAACAACAGCAGGAAACAGTAGACAAATATTCTCATTATTGATCGTTCCTTTCTATCCCTTAGATGCTTTGGTTAGTTTGTCCTTGACTGTGTATTCCTATGTATAACGACAGCCAAACACCAAACCTGGGAGGGACTCATATGAAAAAAATTTTTGTGCTGGATACCAACGTACTCTTACAGGACCCGAATGCGATTTACGCTTTTGAGGATAATGAGGTGGTTATACCTGCTATTGTGCTCGAGGAAATTGACAATAAGAAGCGCAATGCGGATGAACTTGGTCGCAACGCCAGACAGATCTCACGGATGATGGATGGTTTGCGTTGCCAAGGCAGGCTGTATGAAGGCATTGATCTGCCAAGTGGCGGAAGTCTAAAGGTTGAATTAAATCACCGGAGCTTTGCGAAGCTTCAAGAAACGTTTGCCGAGGGAACCAATGATAACCGTATTTTGGCGGTAGCACTTAATTATCATATGGAAGAACAGGAAAAGCCGAATCCAAGACCTGTTGTGATGGTCAGTAAAGACACACTTGTCAGGATAAAGGCGGATGTACTTGGTTTAACTGCGCAGGATTATTTAACAGACCGGATTGTCAATATGCCGGACATGTATATGGGGTATCTAACGATTCTTGCACATCCTTCGGTAATTGATGAATTTTATACTTACCGGTATTTAAACGTTAGTTCGCTTCATTTAGCCTACCCTCTAAATCCTCATGAATTCGTTATACTCAAGGATGAGATGGGTACGTCTAAATCCGCTTTGCTGAAGGTGAATGCCGATGGCAAGAAGCTGGAACCGCTGTTCCTTAGCAATGACCCTATTTGGGGAATAGGTGCCCGGAATGCGCAGCAGCGAATGGCATTGGAGCTTCTTCTTAATGATGAGATTCCCATCGTGACCTTGACGGGGAAAGCGGGTACAGGGAAAACATTGCTGACCCTGGCAGCCGGATTAATGAAGGTCGAGGACGAGCGGAAATATAAAAAGCTATTGATTGCCCGGCCAGTTGTACCCATGGGAAAAGATATCGGGTATTTACCAGGGGAAAAAGAAGAGAAGCTTCGTCCTTGGATGCAGCCGATCTATGATAATCTGGAATATTTATTTGATACGAAGAAGGCTGGGGATATTGAAAAAATATTGGCCGGACTGGGAAGTATTCAGGTTGAGGCACTCACCTATATAAGAGGACGTTCCATTCCGGGGCAATTTATTATTATTGATGAGGCTCAAAACTTATCAAAGCATGAAATTAAAACGATTGTATCTAGGGTAGGCGAGGGAAGTAAAATCGTGCTGCTGGGTGATCCAGAGCAGATTGATCATCCTTATCTGGATGCTTCCAGCAATGGTCTGACCTATGTTGTAGAACGTTTTAAAGCTCAAAACATCAGTGGACACATTACTTTGGAGCGCGGTGAACGCTCGCATCTGGCGCAGCTCGCGGCTGATTTACTGTAACTTAAAAAGCGCAGTAGTAAGAGGGTGAACCCTTACTGCTGCGCTTTTTTTTTGATATATAGTTTAGAGGCTTGAGGTGAGTGAGTGGGGGATCGATCTCCAAGATAGAGTTAAGCCTGCCTTGGAAATGGGCGAATCTCACAACTGTATGCTTGGGCAATACGTTTCATCAGCTCATCCAATTGTATGTCGACAACATAGATGACCTCTGCTTGCGGTATGGAAGCAAGTAAATGCTCTTCTAGCTGCTGAAGCGCCTGAATCGGCTCGGCGGCAGGTTCTGTGGGATGGAGTGTAAATAAGTAGACGGAATCGGCATAAGCATAGCTGTGCTCGGAACGGCTAACAAAACCGTAATCTGTAAAATCGGGTCGTGTGTTCACCGTATCTGGAAGCAGCAGTAAATCCATGTTTTCATAAGGTATTTTATATTGCTCCATGATGGAGTAAGCCGGCTCCCTTTCGATAGGAGAATTGAAAATCAGCAATTCTTTATCACGGTCGAATAAGGGAGCTTTAGCGGCTAATGCTTTAATAATTTGAGCATAAAAGCCCGGCAGCTTGCCATCCGGCATATCCATTAAAAGAGCAGGTTTTAGTGCTATAGTCATTTTCCACGACTCCATCGATTGTTATTTTTAGTGCCAAGTAAAGATGTAAACTATTACAAAGCTAGCTTCAGCATGAGGCTGAGCTTGCCTTCCTCGAGCTTAACGCCAGTTACGAGTAGAAAAGAAGCAACAGTTTGTGGATATACTCCCAAGTCGAACTCCTTTTCCATAGCCTCTATGGTGGTTGCGGGTAGCTCAAAGCCATTGAACTGCAGACTTTCGATACGAAAACGTACGTAGGTCTTTCCCTTAGGTTCGTCTTTAACGGCTAATTCATATTTACCTTTAATGAGAACCTCCATCCCGTCTTGGGTACCCGTTGTTATGACTTGAGAGTCAGTAAACCGAAAGGTCATATTTCGAAACAACTCATTTTTGCTCCGTAAGAAGCTGTTTAGCTCTTGATCAGTAATTTGAAACGTATATTGAAAGCCATTTATGATAAGATGATTGCTCTTGCCTTCGTTCGAATCGGATAGTATCTCGGGAAGCTGCTTCATAGCTTGCGCCAAGGCCTGAAAATACATTTTGAAAAGCGGTATGCCTTTATTTTGCCATTGTACGGTCAGATTTGTCATCTGCTTTAATATTTCGGCTGCTTCGGAGTGTTTGGCCAAATCTTCATCAAGCTGCTTTTGAAGAAGAATTAATTTCTCGCGCTGAGCAATATAACGGTCCTTGGTTTGGAGCAATGCAGTCTTGGATGTGGAAAGCGATGCAGAGAGCTCCTGAAGCTGCTTTTGATTATCGGTATATCGTTTCAGAGATTCACGGTCGTTTCTGATGATCATTTGTAAATATTCAAAAGTCGTAAGGGCGTCCTTGAATGAAGAAATAGAGAATAAGAGCACCCACAGAGAATCTCGATCTCCCATATAATAAGCTCTTAGAACCTTCGCAGCATGGCGCTTTGTGTCTGCTGAGAGGGCTTGCTGAGCCTTGAGCTCCTGCTCAGTTGAAGCAAGCTTGCCAACGAGGCTCTCCTCTTGCTTCTCAATTCGGGCCAATTCTTGATCCACCTCGAATACAGTAAGGCTTTTCTGGAGCAGCAGCTTGGTTTCTTCCGTATTGGCCGCGTAAGCAAGCTGGCAGGGAGACAGTCCAATGACAAGACAAAGGATGAGACAAATGGCTTGTTGAAGGGGTCTCATCAGAATAGATTCCTCCTAAGTGAACGGCTATATAAGTATAAGATAACATTATCACAATTTTATGATAATAATGAAAAAAAATACTTCTTCATAAGAAGAAGTATTTTTAAAAACCACATAGGTTCAAAGAAATTAAAACGAAGTTCCCAGCAGCAGGAGGTTTAGTTAGTTTTCTTAACAGCAGGTGCTTGCTGGGTAAGCTTCAGCAGCTCATCAAGTGATTTCTGCTTAGCGGGAATTTCCTTAGTAAATGCAGGTTTTTTATTAATCTCGGAAAGTGTCTGAGTCCAAACGATACGATTCTCGTTGGTGCTTCCTCCAGCTGTAAAGATCAAGTTCCATTTCTGCTCGTGAATATAACCGTCATTATCAATAAGCATATCGAGGGTCGTGGGTGCTTTAAATTTAATTTGCTTCAACGTGGCTTGCCATGAATCAATAGAGGCGCCAGTCGCCAAGCCGTTGGTCTTCAACAGCTCTAAGAATCCAGGGAGTGATTGATCCCAATAATCTGCAAACGCCTTTTCATTCTTGGAGTTAATAGCAAGGGTAATCCGATTGGCGGCAGTACCATCAGCTAAGGTGATGAGCTCCTTCGTAGGCTGCAGCCAATTCGGATCGACACCATTCAAAAGCTGCTGATTAAGCGTGGCAGTCAAATGCCCTGTATTCTTCAAAGGCTCTGTACTACTGGAAGATGCTTGGATAGGCAGCACCATATACTCATCCTCTTTATTTAAAGCTGGCATATGGAAAAACAATTTGCTATCTTTAATGAGGATAGGAATGTCGATTGCAGTTCCCCCGGTTGGTGTTACTTTAAGACTCGTTTCCAATTGGGACGAGGGTTCAAGAGCGGTTATCCCTGTATATTCGATTTTACTATCTTTCAGTATAGCGAATAGAGCGGCGGCGAAGGGGTTGGCTTGTCCAAGCAATGCTGCATCTGCTTTCAGCTCAATGGACCCAGCGAAACGATAGTTTTTAACTTCCTCTTGCTTGCTGACAGCTTGAAGTAGGTCCGCTTTGATTTGCTTATAATCGGTGCAGCCTGTTACAAACAATACCAAGGCAGCGGATAATAGTGATGCTCGTGCGGTGATTTTCCATTTGCTTACTGCCACGATGTTGTTAGGCTCCTTCCATTTTACAGTATTCATGTGATTTTATTCTTGCTCGTTTCAACACTCCATCTATTATAACTAGAACACTTAGCTTTGTCTTTAGTGAAAAGGTAGCATCTACATCGAAAATGTAATCAATATTAAATATTAAGACGCAATTTTGTAGGGAAGGCGGGAAGACAGAGTGCTTGGAAATACAGCTTTAATCGGAATAATACGTCGTTTTATTGAAAATAGCCCCAAGCTTGCCATTTCTTTTCGAGATTATATGGAGCTTTGCTTGTACCACCCTGAGCATGGCTATTATATGAATAATAAGGATAAGATAGGTCGGAATGGCGATTTTTACACTAGCTCTGCGATAGGTGGGCTGTTTGGAGAGGTGCTGGCTAACTATGTTGCTAGTCAGGCAGAAGAGTTGGGTACAGAACAAGAGCTAACATTAGTCGAATGGGGAGGCGGCACGGGTCAACTGGCTCAGCAGCTCTTGGACGAGCTCAAGGTAAGCGCTATGACGGTTTATAAGCGAATGGCCTACATATCTGTGGAGGCAAGCCCTCATCATCGTGCTGTGCAGGCAGATAGGCTAGCTGAACACGCAGAGCGGGTCCAATGGATGAATGAGCAGGAGTGGTTGATTGCGGCTCCCAGAGACAATGTTATCGTATTCTCCAATGAATTATTGGATGCTTTTCCGGTACACAGGGTACAAATAGTGAAAGGACAGCTTTATGAAATATACGTAGAGTGGGATGACAGGGAAGGCGGCTTTCGTGACAAATTATTTCTGTTAGCTGCAGGTCCTGTGCTGGATTACATAAATAGTCAAGGAGTAGAAATGCAGGATGGGCAGCTGCTGGAAGTGAATTTGGAGGCCACTGCGTGGATTCATCGGATCGGTCATTCGATAGGAAGAGGTCAATTGGTGACGATTGATTATGGAGATCGATCAGAGGAGCTCTACGCTCCATATCGAATGAATGGTACACTCATGACCTATCGTAAGCATGTAGCCGAGGACAACCCTTATACACACCCAGGAGAACAAGACATTACGTCACATGTCAATTTCAGCTGTTTAATTAAAGAAGGGGCTGCAGTAGGGCTAAAGCAAGAACAGTTTATTACACAAAAGCAATTTCTGGTGGAAAACGGACTGCTGCAAAAGCTTCAGGATACGGCATCACCGGATCCTTTCAGTGCTGCCGCGAGGCGCAATCGAGCGGTTAGGCAGCTGCTGCTGAGCGATCAAATGAGTGAGTTGTTTAAGGTGCTTATACAAAAAAAAGGTGAACTGCCATAAGGCAGTTCACCTTTTTTTGAACCATTATAAGGACCTTTGAAAGCTACACTGACATTTTGAAGAAAGACCAGTATGTAAAACCGGTGAACGAGAGAAACATGTACCCCCAAAAAAGCAATATGTAGGTACGCTCGGTTAATTTCAAATATCCTAATAGTACGAAGATAGCTGTTTGGGCAAAAAATAGCATAGCCATAGGTATCATTTCACCAGCTAATGCCATTAACCCTATAACTAGCGTCCAAAAGCCAAGAACGCGAAACATGCGATCCATTTCCGAACCCCCTCTCTGCCTGCACTACTTTACTATTGACCATTATACCCGTTGCAACATTCACTGTAAATGTCAAATCCGTGACGAAATTCATACATTTTGCGACTGTTTTCCAATTCGCTTGTACAAACTCTAAAATTATGCTTCGCTGCTTTCTTTTATAGCTTACCCTATTGTCTGCTAAAGCATGTATGAGTCACTTGAAAAATGGCAATACAAAATAGTAGAAATCGATTCTATGAACTCTACTATGGGCATAATGATTAAGTAACGCAACATTCCATGCCTTACTTTCGATAGATGAATGGATGAGGACACTGATAACCCCAGGGGTTAGGAGGACTGCTATTGTATGACAGCCATAAGACAAGATGCTTGGAGCGATGAGGACGATTTGATTCTGGCGGAGGTGACCTTACGGCATATTCGTGAAGGTAGTACACAGTTATCTGCTTTTGAAGAGGTAGGCGAAAAGATAGGTAGAACTGCAGCTGCGTGCGGGTTTCGATGGAATAGCTTTGTGCGAAAAAAATATGACACTGCGATTCAAATTGCGAAGGCGCAGCGTCAAAAAAGAAATCAGCAAAAAAAGCATTCTGCATTTGCAGCAGTGTCGGGTAATGTTTCGGTGCTTGAACACGTAGAGACTAGTAAGTTGAATGATTCATTCGCTGAGGAATCTATATCAATCGATGCAGTCATTCGTTTTCTACGCCAATGGAAAGGCAATTATCACGAGATGTCTCGCCATGTCCGGCACTTAGAAAAGGAATTAAATGAAAAGCAAGAAGAGCTAGACCGCCTGCGAGGCGAAAATGATGTTTTAAACAAGCAGGTTAATGAAGTGGAAACGGATTACCGTGTTGTAAATGATGATTATAAAGCGCTTATTCAAATAATGGATCGAGCACGTAAACTTGCTTTTCTCGTTGAGGAAGAGGATGAGAACAAGCCGAGATTTAAAATGGATGCGAATGGCAACTTAGAAAGAATAGATTAAGAGAAGCCCTGCAGGCGATTAGCTTGCAGGGCTTTCTTTAATGTGCCAGTTTTGTATACTATGAGAAAGAGCAGATATGAAATGGAGAAGGGAAAATGAAAATAAGAGTGGTTGGAGCCGGGGCAATGGGGATGCTGCTAGCTTCTAGGCTGATTAGTGCTGGCGCTAATGTTGAGCTAGTTACTAGAACAATTGGACAGGCTCAGCTCATCCGTGAGCAGGGACTTCTCTTTACAGCGGGGGCAGAGTCCGTAAATAACAGCAATAAAGATATTTTCAAAGTTACCCCTGTAGTACTATGTTTTGAGGAAGCAGCAGCTTCTGCTGAAGCGGTTAAAGAGACTGCAGAGCTGCCGGATATGATTCTGTTAATGTTGAAGCAAACGTCAATTACGGAGGAGTTGGCTGCTGCAATGAAAGTGCAGCTGAGGAAGCCTGGCTCTAAGTTAGTCTGCTTCCAGAATGGGATAGGGCATATAGAGCTGCTGCAGCGTTATATTCCCCAAGAACAGCTGCTTGTAGCAGTGACAACAGAAGGAGCACTGAAGCATTCGCCACATCATGTTGAGCATACAGGAAGAGGAATGACTTGGATTGGAGATGACAAGTCGGGAATACAGGCGATAAATGACAATACTTTAGTCAAAAAGTTTAAAAAACTTATGTTCGATGCAGGATTTACAGTGAATTTGTCGAACAACATCACTAGTAAAGTTTGGAATAAGCTTCTGATCAATGCTGTAATCAATCCTATTACTGCGATTTTGCAAGTCCGCAATGGATTGTTACCAGAGCTTCCTGCATCGTACGTTCTTATGCGCACTTTATTTGATGAAGGGGTCATGCTGGCGGACGAGCTAGATATTGAACTTGCCCCCGATTTGTGGGAGCAGCTGCTGGACGTTTGCAGAAGAACAGCTAATAACCAATCTTCCATGCTGCAGGATGTGCTATCTAAAAGACAGACTGAAAACGATGCCATTACTGGAGGATTATTAGCTAGAGCAAGGGGAACAGAGGTTGTAATGCCTACTCATAACACCATGTATCATTTACTCCGATCCATTGAGCAACAATGGGAAACAATATAAGATAAAGCAGGTGGTCTGCTTGAATGGTTTTATATCTGTACTGCAAACGGTTTATACATTTTTAGCGCTAGTGCCGTTTGTATCTTTTTTTGCTGCGTGGGGCATTACATACTGGGTTACTGGGGATAAGAAACGGGCTACACATATGGCTATTGATATAACAACCTTGTTTTTGATTGGCTCCGTTTCAGTCATGACGCGACAATTGTTCGGTACAGGTTTTGGGTTATGGTTTGTTTTACTGCTCTTTTTAATTACAGGTGGTATGATCGGCAATCTACAGAATCGTACGAAGGGTAAAATTAATTTGTATAAAATCGTCAAAACGCTGTTAAGGCTGGGATTTGTTGTTTTATCAGCGTGCTATGTGTTGTTGTTGTTCATCGGTATTGGCAAATATATTGTTACAAGCTGAGGGGGATAAGTATGAATGTACATAACTTGATGGAAGATATAGTGCGAAGCTGCTTGAAAGATTTGTTGCAACACCAGCCTCAGGTGGGAGAGCTAAACGAGAAGCTGCAAAGCGATATTATAGCGATTACTCTGAACCAGCTTCCGCCTAAGTATGTATCTACAGACCGTGGCGAGGTGCTTGCGAAAACGCAGCTTCGATCCCAGGTGGAAACAGATGTATACAGAGAGCTGGCCAATGCTATTGAAAAAGTTATGAATTCCAACCGCCCTTCTGAATTGGAAAAATGAACGAATATTTTTTAAATATTATGGGAGCCTAGATATAGGCTCTTTTTTTTGTGCATTTAGGGAGATGCAATGTCAAATAATAACACTAGAAATAATTGACCGTTGGTTGTATAGTACATATTTGGAAAGCGATTTCACTATGGTTTCTTTTTATTGAATCCACAGTAGTAAGATGTTATCTTCACGTTCTCATTAATTCGAGATTGTTGAATTTACCATATAATTACATATCTATCTAGGAGGTATAATTTATGAAATTAAACAAGTTGCTAGTTCTGACTGCTGTGACAGCAATGTTAGGTATCACTGCTGTTGGTTGTTCAGGCAACAGTACAAATAATGCAGGGGGCACTGGTGGCAATAAAGCACCTGCACAGGAAATTAGTATCAATCTTAAGGCTGAACCACCTGCATTAGATAGTTCGATTGCAACTACAAATCCGACATTTACTATTATCAATGCCATTAATGAAGGGTTATTTCGCTTGGATGCTGATGGTAAGCCACAGCCTGCGCTTGCTAAGGCATTGCCAACGATATCCGCTGATGGATTGGTTTATACGATTGAATTGCGTGACGGCTTGACTTGGGCTGACGGCACTCCTCTGAAGGCAAGTGATTTCGAGTTTGCTTACAAGCGTACGTTAGATCCGGCAACAAAGGCGAAATATGCTTCTATGCTGGCTTGGATAAAAGGTGGGGCCGATATGATTAAAGCCAAACCGGAAGAGCTTGAAGCGAAGAAGGCAGCGCTTGGCGTTAAAGCAAAGGACGATAAAACGTTAGAAATTACATTGGAAAAGCCAAAGGCTTTTTTTACTGACCAGCTTTCGATGCCGATCTTTTTCCCGCAAAAGCCTGATTTTGTAAAAGCGCAAGGAGATAAGTATGGAGCAGATGCTGATAAGGTGATTGGAGCAGGTCCTTTTAAGCTTGAAAAGTGGGATCATGAACAACAGCTTGTTATGGTGAAGAATGATAAATATTGGGATGCAGCGAATGTGAAGCTGACGAAAGTTACCGTAAATGTTGTTAAAGAGACAAGTACATCCTTAAATATGTACGAAACGAATCAGGTGGACCTGACGGAGCTAGTAGGCGATCAATTCAAAATGTACCAAGGGAAGCCGGATCTTGCTCTGAAAAAAGAATTCGTATCTTCCTATGTGATGTTCCAAGTTAAAAAAGTACCGGCTTTTGCTAATGTGAAGGTTCGCCAAGCTCTTGGTATGGCTATTGACCGGGCTGCTTTGAATGAAGTTGTGCTTGGAGGATCTTCAATCCCTTCTACGGGACTCGTTCCAGGAACGGTATTGGATGGCAATAAGCAGGAATTCCGTAAGGTAGCCGGTGATACACAGCCTAAGTTTGACGCTGCAAAAGCGAAATCATTATTAGCGGAAGGCTTGGCAGAGTTGAAATTGACGTCACTGCCTCCATTTAAACTGACTTCCGATGATACGGATACCTCCAAGAAAACAATTGAATTTATTCAAGCGCAATGGAAACAGAATTTAGGTGTAAATGTAACTGGTGAACCGCTGCCTTTTGCACTGCGCGTGAAAAATATGCAAGAGGGTAACTTTGATACGCTTATCGGTCTGTGGGGCGCGGATTATAACGATCCAATGACGTTTCTTGATATGTGGCTCTCTGACAACAAATCGTTCAACTATATGCAGTACGAGAGCAAGGCTTATGATGATTTAGTTAGAGGTGCGGACAAAGAACTCGATCTAGCCAAACGTTCCCAAATGCTCGTTGATGCTGAGAAGCTCCTAATGAGTGATGCACCTGTGTCTCCGCTTTACTTCCGTACTAGGCCTTATGCGAAGAGGACGAGTGTCGAAGGTTTAATCTTGCCGGCTATGTCCAAGGAATGGGAACTGAAGTGGGTATCGATTAAGTAAACAACGGAAGTAAGTTTTTTTATCTAGTAGAACAGGCCGTTCTTGATTTTAATGGAACGGCCCTCCTTATCTAATTCAATTATTGGGAGGTGTGCAATGCTTCGCTATATTTTGCGCCGTCTTATCTATATGGTTATAACCCTGTGGGTGATTGTCAGCTTTACCTTTGTTTTGATGAAAAATTTGCCGGGAGATCCGTTCGGTGAGGAATCACTTAAGCTTACCGTTGAGCAAAAACAGCTGCTTTACGCACAATATGGGTTGGATAAGCCGGTTTGGGAGCAATATTTGAAATATATGAACAATGTGATACACGGGGATCTGGGTGTTTCCTATTCATTTCCTACCCGTAAAGTCACAGATATTATTGCGCAAGGCTTTCCAGCGTCTCTTGAATTAGGGCTCTGGGCTCTTGTTATCGCCATTATTGTCGGTCTTATTCTAGGGATCATAGCTTCCCTAAACCACAATAAAGGGTGGGATATCGCAGCTATGTTTACTGCAATCGCAGGAATTTCCATTCCTTCATTTGTTCTGGGTCCCTTACTTTCTTATTATGTTGGTGTAAAACTGGGTTGGCTGCCAGCAGGAATGTGGACGGGTGCTTCAAGCCGGGTTTTACCTTCCATTGCGCTATCACTAGGAACGATTGCGATATTAGCCCGCTTAATGCGTACTTCGATGCTCGATGTATTGAATCTGGATTACATTAAAACAGCCAAATCGAAGGGGTTATCACAGAGGACCATTGTTGTGAGACATACACTTCGGAATGCGATTCTTCCTGTTGTTACAGTGCTTGGCCCTGTTTTTGTTAATTTAATTACGGGAACACTGGTTGTAGAGCAAATCTTTGTTGTACCTGGGCTTGGAAAGCATTTTGTCCAATCCATTTATTCAAATGACTATACGATGATTACGGGATTAACTATTTTTTACTCGTTTTTGCTCGTTGTTGTCTTGTTTTTAACGGATATTTTGTACGGTTTAGTGGATCCTCGTATACGGTTGGCAAAAGGGGGCAGTAAATAATGCACATCTCAAAGGAGCAGTTTCAGCCGCTTTCCAAAGAGGGTGTTGGGCATGAGGTTATTGTTCGCCCTTCGATGACCTATTGGCAGGATGCTTGGAGAAGATTGAAGAAAAATAAGCTGGCGATGTTCGGCTTAACTGTAATGATTGTTTTGGCGGTGTTAGCGATCTTCGGGCCTATAATAACAGGGCATGATTATGCTACTCAAAATTATGATATCAAGAATCAGCCCCCTTCCTCGTTGCATTGGTTCGGAACGGACGATTTTGGACGAGATTTGTGGGTTCGCGTATGGTGGGGTACTCGGATATCATTGGCTATCGGGTTAACGGCTGCATTGCTTGATCTGGTCTTTGGTGTATTGTACGGAGGGATCTCTGCTTACTATGGAGGCCGAATCGATGACATTATGCAAAGATTTATCGAAATCATCTACTCGATTCCTTTTTTATTAATATCCATTCTGTTGATAATAGTAATTGGGCCTGGTTTTATGACCATTATTATCGCATACGCGATTACCGGATGGGTGCCCATGGCCCGATTAGTTCGAGGACAGATTTTGACGCTTAAGGAACAGGAGTATGTGCTCGCGGCACGAACGCTGGGTGCTGGAGGGGCACGTATTATTCTTAAGCATCTTGTTCCGAATGCGCTTGGTTTGATTATCGTACAAATAACGTTCATTGTACCGTCGGCTATTTTCACTGAAGCTTTTCTAAGCTTTATTGGATTAGGAATCAGGGTGCCGCTAGCATCTCTTGGCGCGCTTCTATCAGATGGAGCAAGTGCTATTCGCTATTACCCTTACCGAGTTATTTTTCCGACTTTGGTGTTTAGTTTTATTTTAATGAGCTTTAACCTGCTAGGGGATGGATTGCGTGATGCTCTTGATCCCAAGATGCGGAAGTAACGCGAATACTGTGTCAGTATAAAAGGTCAAACTTATGCTTGCGAAGTCAGCTTTTACGTTAGTAAAAGCTCAGCCTATGCTTACGATGTCAGCTTTTGCTAAAGTAAAAGCTCTTAGGAGGTGCCAAATCATGAGTAAACATATATTGCAGGTTAAAGATCTGCGTGTGTCATTCAACACCTATGCCGGAGAGGTTCAAGCGGTGCGTGGTGTTTCCTTTGATCTAAAAAAAGGAGAGGTGCTTGCGATCGTTGGTGAATCGGGCTGTGGCAAGTCCGTAACTGCACAGACTATCATGAGGCTTATACCCTCTCCGCCAAGCGTCATCAAAAGCGGTTCTATAAAATTTGATGAAAAGACGGAAATTACCCGTTGCTCTAATAAAGAAATGGAGTCCATCCGTGGCTCAGAGATGGGAATGATCTTTCAAGATCCCATGACATCACTCAATCCTACGATGACCGTCGGCAAGCAAATCACGGAAGGTTTAATGAAACATGAGCATATCAGCAACTCCACAGCAAGATTACGTGCTATTGAAATTTTAAAGCAGGTGGGCATGTCCAACCCGGAAGGCCGTATGAATCAATATCCGCATGAATTTTCAGGCGGGATGCGGCAGCGTGTTATGATTGCTATTGCATTAGCCTGCAGTCCGAAGCTGCTAATTGCGGATGAACCTACAACGGCTCTGGATGTGACGATTCAAGCACAAATTATTGATTTGATGAAGAAGCTGTCCGAGGAGACAGAGGCTTCGATTATTGTCATTACCCATGATCTTGGCGTTGTAGCGGAAATGGCGCAGCAGGTCATCGTGATGTATGCAGGAAAGGTGGCGGAGCGGGGAACGGTCAACGAGTTGTTCTACGAACCCCAGCATCCTTACACTTGGGGGCTGCTCCGTTCTGTGCCGCGGCTGGACCAGGACACTGACAGTGAGCTGGTTCCCATACCAGGGAGCCCGCCCGACTTATTCGCTCCGCCAAAAGGCTGTGCATTTGCAGCCCGATGTCCATACGCAATGCAGGTTTGCCTGGACATTGATCCGGAGCACTTTGTCGTTTCGGAGACTCATTCTGCCGCCTGTTGGCTGCTGCATCACGATGCTCCGAAAGTCGATCGCCCTAAAGAAGCGGGAGGTGTTTCCCGATGAGTAATCAACCGATATTAGAAGTGCGTAATTTGCAAAAGCATTTCAATCTAGGCGGCGGTAAAATATTAAAAGCGGTTGATGATTTGAACTTTTCGATTGACCGCGGCGAAACCTTTGGCTTGGTGGGTGAATCAGGCTGTGGTAAATCGACGGCAGGACGTACGATAATCCGTTTATATGAAGCAACCGCTGGAGAGGTGTTATTCAACGGTGAGAATGTCCATGAGCTTCGTGGACGGAAGCTTCAAGAGTTCCGTCGTCATATGCAGATGGTATTCCAAGATCCTTACGCCTCACTAAACCCGCGGATGACGGTCGGTAATATCATCGCTGAGGGAATTGATATTCATAATTTGTATAGCAGCACCCAGCGTAAGGAAAGAGTGTATGAGCTGCTCCGTGATGTAGGATTAAATGAGGAGCATGCCAGTCGGTTTCCTCATGAATTTTCTGGCGGTCAGCGTCAACGGATCGGAATTGCTCGTGCATTAGCTATAGAACCGCAATTCATTATTGCTGATGAACCTATTTCGGCATTGGATGTCTCCGTACAGGCACAGGTTGTTAACCTGTTCAAAAAGCTGCAAAAGGACCGTGGACTCACTTATCTGTTTATTGCCCATGATCTAGCGATGGTAAAGCATATATCCGATAGGATTGGCGTTATGTATTTAGGTAAGCTTGTTGAGGTGGCAACCTCACAGGCGCTTTATGCGAAGCCGCTGCATCCGTACACCGTATCGCTGCTATCAGCGATACCTATCCCAGACCCTGAGATAGAGAGGACTCGTGAACGCATTATTCTGGAGGGTGAAATTCCTAGTCCGTTAAATCCGCCGAGCGGCTGTCCATTCCGAACACGCTGCCCCAAAGTAATGCCGCAGTGTGCAGAATCGATGCCGCCATTTATAGAAGTGGAGCCCAAACACTACGTAGCATGCCATTTATATAACTGATTGGAAGAAATCAAATAGAGGAGAGTGCAGGCACTGATCAGCTGTACTCTTTTTTTATATAAAAAGCGGGAATGCCTTTTGACGATTTCCCCTAACATGTGTACAATCAAAAGGGTAGTTATTTTACTAAAAAAAGCGAGGCGGCTTCCATGTTGAAAGTAGAATCGATTCATTGGAAATCCAGCCAGCCTTTGACAGAGGATTATATTCATCATTACGAATTGGTTGAAGCCTTGTTTGATTATAATCCATGGAATGCATCCTCTTGGGAAGAGCGTGCGGGATGGTTGGACAACGAGCGTCGATTAAGTGCCGACCGAGGAGAGCTGGTGACAGCATTAACTCGGTACAATCAGGAGATAGGTAATGCTCCGGAGGTACTAAATTCAATTAAACTGCTGAATAATGAGCAGACGCTCTGCATTGTCGGTGGTCAGCAGGCCGGGTTGTTTACCGGACAAGCGCTGGTCATTTATAAAGCCGTTACACTCATCCGGACTGCAAAGGATGCTTCTGCAAGGCTGGGTCGTCCTGTCGTTCCTGTTTTTTGGATTGCTGGCGAGGACCATGATTTTGATGAAGTGAATCATATGTATTACTTGTCACAGGATGCGCAGGTCAATAAAATTAAAGTTGAGCATCCTAGCGGTGTTCGAAGCTCTGTAAGTCAGTTAGTGATATCCGAAAAGCAGTGGGAAGAGGCGTTGGAGCAGTTGGACGCTTCGTTGATTCCGACCGAATTCAAAGCAGAGTGGATGAGCTCCCTTCGGACAATTGCTTCTGAATCCAGAAGCTTGGTTGACTTTTTTGCGAGAGTGATGGCCAAATTGTTCGGCTCACACGGACTGGTGGTTATGAACTCCGATGATCCTGATCTACGCCGCTTGGAATCGTCCATGTTCCGTAAGCTGCTAGAGGAGAATAAAGCTATACAGGCCGCTGTACATAATGGAAAAGAAAAAGTTGAATTAAAGGGTTACTCATCCCAAGTTGAACTTCAGGAGCGTAATGCCAATCTGTTCATCATTGATGGTGGCGAGCGAATTCTACTGTATGCGGATGAAGCATCGGATGGTTTTACCGATCGTAAACGAGAGAGAAGCTATTCGAGGGAGCAACTGCTCGAATGGACGGAGTCGGCTCCGGAGCGTTTAAGCAATAATGTAATGACTCGCCCACTGATGCAGGATTATTTATTTCCAGTACTTGGGACTGTGTTGGGGCCGGGCGAGGTTGCCTATTGGGCTTTGACACGTGAGGTCTTCCACCATCTTGGGATGAAAATGCCGATCGTTGTGCCTCGGATGGAGTTTACTCTACTCGAAGGCATAGTCCAGAAGAATATGGCTAAATACGGCCTATCCTTAGAGGATGTGCTGTACCGTTTAGAGGAAAAACAGCAGGAATGGCTGCGAGAGCAGGATGCTCTGAAGCTGGATGAACGGTTCGGTCTTGTCAAATCGCAATTTAAAGACAACTATCAGCCATTGGTGGAACTGATCTCAGGAATCAATGCTGGGCTTGGAAAGCTCGGCGAGACGAATATGGGGAAAATCCTTGAGCAGATCGATTTTCTGGAGCATAAGGCAGCAGATGCCGTACGCACTCAATTCGACTCATCGCTTCGGCAGTTTCAGCGCATAGGGTTGTCTGTATTGCCTTTGGACAAGCCGCAGGAGAGAGTGTATAATATACTAGCCTATTTAAACAAATATGGTACAGACTGGTTATATGAAATTCTGGACAGCGAGTTACTGCCGGATGGGAAACATAAAGTCATTTATTTGTGATTCAGCGGGCGGGGACGCCCATTCATTTGAATACATACCTATTAGGAGGATTTTACATGAATACTAAAGAACGCAGCATTGTCCGGGACTTAGCATTGGCGCCCGAAGGTCATTTGAAAATTGAGTGGGTTAATGCCCATATGCCGGTTTTGAACCGTATTCGCGAGCAATTTGAAAAAGAACAGCCGTTTAAAGGGCTAAAAGTTGCCATCTCGCTCCACTTGGAAGCGAAAACGGCTTACTTGGCTAAAGTAATCAAAGCTGGCGGTGCAGAGGTTGCAATCTGCGGAAGCAATCCGTTGTCCACTCAAGACGATGTTTGTGCGGCTTTGGTAGAGGATGGAATTACTGTATTTGCGAAATATAATCCTGATCCGCAAGAGTATAAGGAATTGCTTATTAAAACATTGGAAACTGAGCCGGATCTAATTATTGACGATGGTGGCGATTTGGTTTCTGCTTTGCATTCAGAGCGTAAAGATTTGCTTAAAAATGTCCGCGGTGGAGCTGAAGAAACGACAACCGGCATTTTGCGCTTAAAAGCTATGGAGAAAGATGGCTCATTGCAGTTCCCTATGGTTGCTGTAAATGATGCATTTTGCAAATATTTGTTTGATAACCGTTATGGTACGGGTCAATCCGTTTGGGATGGCATCAACCGTACAACGAATCTGGTTGTTGCAGGTAAAACGGTTGTTGTTGTTGGCTACGGCTGGTGCGGTAAAGGTGTGGCAATGCGTGCAAAAGGTCTTGGTGCCAACGTTATTGTTACTGAGATCGATGCAATTAAAGGCGTTGAAGCTTACATGGACGGTTTCGCTGTAATGTCGATGAAGGAAGCTGCTAAGGTGGGAGATTTCTTCGTAACCGTAACCGGTAACCGTGATGTTATTCGTGGAGAGCATTATGAAGTGATGAAAGACGGAGCGATCCTATCTAACGCAGGCCACTTTGATGTGGAGGTTAATAAACCAGAGCTTGATGCGCTATCTGTATCGAAACGTACGGTTCGCCGTAATATTGAAGAATACCAATTAAAAGACGGACGTAAATTTTATCTGATCGCTGAAGGACGTCTTGTTAACTTGGCGGCAGGAGACGGACATCCAGCTGAAATTATGGATATGACATTTGCTTTGCAGGCCATGTCTTTGAAATATGTGAATGACAATTATAATGAGATTGGCAAAAAAGTAGTCAATGTGCCTTATGCATTGGATGAGCAAGTAGCTCGCTTTAAGCTTGAATCCCTTGGCACTTCAATCGATTCCTTAAGTGATGAGCAAAAATCTTATTTGGACAGCTGGACTGAGCATTAATACGCTGTTTAGAAGAACCTTCCCCATTGGGGAGGGTTCTTTTTTTGCGTCGACTGCTAATATCATGCAACATTCCCATATTTTCACACGTTTAATAGTTAGTGCAATGACAAAGTTGCCTAAAGGCTTGCTGCAAGAGCATGATTCCAAATTCTAAAATGGGGGAATCCGAATGAAACATGTGGGGGTCGTAGCAGGGGATGAAACTAATAGAGAGAAACAGAGGTTTCAAGGAAATATGAAGTCCTTAGCTATGCTTGCGTTGTTGGCAGTCGTTTTATCAGGCTGCGGGGCCATATCGTCATCCAACAAGGACGCAGGGACAACAAGTTCAGCATCAACGTCCATGGAATCGGTCGCAATGGATCAGAAGAACAGTAAAAGTGGAGCTCTGCAAGTAAACTCTACTTCACAGGCAGTGCCTGCCGGGGAGAAGGCAGATAGGGCATCAAGTGATTCAAAGCCTGCTGACAGCTTTAATGGCGGGATAACTGCCCAGGCAAGCGCGGTTGATCGTAAAATTATTTACAAGGCCAATCTAACCATGCAAGTGGAAAAGTACGCGGAGGCACAAGCGCAGATTGAAGAGGCGGTAAGTCGGTCTGGCGGATATATTTTGCAGTTCAACGAGAACGAAACATCATATGAAAAGAGCGGAACCTTCAGTATTAAGGTGCCTGCAAGCGGCTTTAGCTCGTTGTTAAGTCAAATAGAGAAAATCAACCCATCTGTCAAGAAGAACATGCAGGGCCAGGATGTTTCCGAAGAATTTGTAGATTTGACTTCCAGACTGAAAGCGAAGCAATTGGTAGAAAGTCGGTTGATCGTTTTTATGGAAAAAGCAGCAAAAACCGATGAGCTTTTAGCTTTTTCAAATGAACTAGGTAAGGTCCAAGAAGAGATAGAACGAATCAAAGGTCGAATGAGGTATTTGGAGCAAAATGTAGCCTATTCAACGATCGATGTCAGAATGACACAGAAGCTTGGTACGGCCGTAGTTATACAGGCACAAGACCGCGGCCCATTGTTCCAACGTGCGGCAGAAGCACTCAATGGCAGTGCAGCAGTGCTTGCAGTCCTGTTTCAATGGCTCGTCGTAATAGTTGCAGCTGTGCTGCCAGTTGCACTCGTTCTAAGCATAATTGGAATCCCTGTATGGCTGCTTCGGCGGTCGAAAAAGAGAAAGCTGGTCGAACTTCGTAAAAAGCTGTCAGAGGAAAATAGCGAATCATTAACTACTATGTCAGATAATAAAGCTCCAATCGATAAAAATGAATAAATTATTTTTCGAAAATCCTGCTAAAAGCAGGATTTTTCTATTTTGTGGAGAATTTATTCTATACAAGTGGTGGGAAGTGGGGTAAAGTGGTGAAAAGGGGTGAAGGTTCTTATGTTCATGGGCGAATACCAGCACAGCATCGACGATAAAGGACGTATGATTGTGCCGGCTAAGTTTCGTGAATCTCTAGGAACATCCTTCATAGTAACCCGCGGTTTAGATCAGTGCTTGTTTGTTTACCCCATGGAAGAGTGGTCCGTATTGGAGCAGAAGCTTAAGGCGCTGCCTCTGATGAAATCGGACGCTCGGGCGTTTACACGGTTTTTTTTCTCCGGTGCAACAGAGTGTGAACTTGATAAGCAGGGCAGGATGAATTTGCCGAACAACCTCATTGAGCACGCTAAGTTGGAAAAGGACTGCATTGTTATTGGTGTTTCTAATCGGGTTGAGATTTGGAGCAAGCAAATGTGGGAAACCTATTCCCTACAATCGGAAGAATCGTTCAACGAAATTGCCGAAAAGCTTGTTGATTTTAACTTCGATCTATAGAGAAGCAGCCTAACAAACACAGGAGGTCAAGCAGCATGTTTCATCACGTTACGGTATTAATGGAAGAAGCAATAGAAGGTTTGAATATTAACCCAGATGGTGTTTATGTGGATTGTACCCTAGGAGGAGCGGGGCATAGCTCGGTAATTGCCTCGAGGTTAAGCGAACGAGGGTTGTTAATTGCCTTCGATCAAGATGACGCAGCATTAGCGAATGCCGAAATCCGGTTAGCTCCTTACATGGATAGGGTTAAGCTGGTACGCAGCAATTTTCGTAATCTTGAGGAGCAGCTGAAGCTGGTGCCTCGGGCTATGAAGGATGGCGTACCTCAGGTAGATGGCATTTTGTTTGATCTGGGTGTCTCATCTCCTCAGTTGGATGAAGCTGAAAGAGGCTTCAGTTATAACCACGACGCAGAATTAGACATGAGGATGGACCGCAACTCTGAACTCACTGCCAAAGAAATTGTCAACCACTGGACAGAGCAGGAAATTGCCAAAATCCTTTTTGAATATGGAGAAGAAAAGTTTTCTAGGCGCATTGCAGGCAAAATTGTAGCAGCCCGTGAGAACGGTCCTATAGAATCAACAGTTCAATTGGTTGAACTAATCAAGGAAGGCATCCCCGCCGCGGCGCGGCGCAGTGGACCCCATCCGGCTAAGCGGAGCTTTCAAGCGTTACGGATAGCAGTTAACGACGAATTGGGTGTATTTGAGGAAGCGTTGGAACAAACCATTCGTTGTTTAGCCCCTGAAGGAAGAGCGGCTGTCATTACATTTCATTCTCTTGAGGACAGGATTTGTAAGCAAACGTTCGCTAAATATTTAGAACGGTGCACCTGCCCGCCAGGTTTCCCGATGTGCGTATGTGGCACTAAGGGTATCGTGAAGCTAGTTAATCGCAAGCCGATAGAAGCTGGACCTGAAGAGCTGGAAGCTAACTCTAGGGCTAGATCAGCTAAACTAAGGGTTGCAGAGAAGTTATAAAATTTAATCAACTAATTAAACATCCCGAAGAGGAGGACATTAGGAATGCCTGCATACATACATGGAAGTCTGGCCGTCGAGCAAAGAACAAAACCAAAGGTCACAGTTAAGGAAACCAAGAAAATTGTTTACCGCAATAAATCACTTCCTGTACAAGAAAAGCTGCTGTATTTGTTTACTATGCTTATTTGTGTCATTGTAGCAAGCTTAATTATTTGGCGTTATGCGCAAATTTATGAGATGAACACTAAAATTTTGAAGCTCGAGACCGATATTCAGATACTGCAGGCGGATAACAGTGTGCTCAAGCACAAGGTTGAATCCTTATCGAATCCCGATCGTTTAAGACAGGAAGCGTTAAAGCTTGGCATGGTGCCGCCAGAAGATAAACAAATCAGCAAGGTGCCGATGAAGTCCTCTGGAACACAATCAAATGCGACAGCATCGGCTGTCAATGACAAAAAAGTGGAGACGACTACTCCGTAATCATTAGAACGGAAGAGAGGCATCGACATGAATAAGAGAGTGAAGTTGAGATCATTGCTTATAGGGGGGGTATTTACCCTCTTTTTTGTTGCTCTGGTAGGTAGACTGTATTGGGTTCAGGTTGTGCAAGGGGCTGGATTATTAACCGAAGCGCAGGCCAAGTGGGAAACCGAAGAGGTGCTGCGTCCTGTTCGCGGCACGATAGTTGATCGTAATGATAAGATTATGGCAGAAGATGCACCAGCATTTACAGTTGCTTTAAATCCTAAAATAATTCAAAGTAAACATATCGAAAACCAAGTAGTCAAAGGATTGGCAGCTATACTCAAAACCTCAGAAGAACCTGCTGCTTTAGCAGCGTTAGAAGATAAGATCCGTACTCGGTTAAATAAAACACGTCCGGATGGCACTCTCTATCCTCAAGTGGAGATCCGTAATGAAGGCTGGAAAATAGATGCTGAAGTGGCCGATCTAGTAAAGAAGCTAATTGAGGAGCTTAAGGTTCAAACCTCTACTAAAAATGTAGGTATCTATTTGCAAAAAGAACAGAAACGCTTTTACCCTGGGGGAAAAATGGCTTCCCATCTACTTGGCTATAATGACAAGGAAGGTAAGCCGATTATGGGACTGGAAGCAATGCTAGATAAATATTTAAAGGGTGTCCCCGGTAATCTCAGCTATGAAAAAGACCAAAAAGGCGTAGAACTGCCTGATGCTAAAGTCAATTATAAACCAGCGATAGATGGCAGCAATGTAAGATTAACCATTGATAAAAATATCCAATTTTATATAGAGAGCGCTTTGGAAAAGTATTATGCCAAATTTCGCCCCAAAAGCTTGACGGCAATTGCTGTAGATCCCAAAACGATGGAAATTTTAGGGATGTCGAGCTACCCTAATTTTAATCCGAATCACTATTGGGAAACAAATAATCAATCTGATTTTATTAATAATGCGGTTGCTTCACAGTATGAGCCGGGATCTACGTTCAAACTGGTCACTTTGGCAGCTACAGTAGAGGAGAATCTCTTCTTTCCTGAGGACCGATACCAATCCGGTTCAATACAAGTACCTGGACGAAGACTGCATGACTGGAATATTTCTGGTTGGGGGCAGATTTCCTACCTCGACGGACTGAAGCGGTCCAGTAATGTTGCTTTTGTAAAGCTAGGTGAGAAATTAGGTCAAGTGAAGCTGTCGGAGTATATTGAAAGATTCGGTTTTGGAGCAAGGACGGGAATTGATCTTCCGGGCGAGGTTCCGGGAATTGTGAGGATGAAATATCCGGCTGAATTTGCAACGGCAACCTATGGCCAAGGCTTGACGGCTACGGCTATTCAACAAACGGCTGCTTACGCGGCAATTGCAAACGGTGGTAAGCTGATGTGGCCTCATGTAGTAAAGGAAATTTATGATCCTAAAACGAAACAGGTTATTCAAACCTTCGAGCCCAAAGTGGTGCGTGAGGTTGTATCAGAAAAGACAGCTAAACAGGTGAGCGAATATTTAGAGATGGTTGTTAACGACAAAACAATAGGAACAGGTAAAAATGCTTATATCGATGGCTATCGTGTTGCGGGTAAAACAGGGACGGCTAATAAAGTGGATCCGGGGGGCAAAGGTTATGCTGAAGGCAAATGGGTTATTTCTTTTGTCGGTTTTGCTCCGGTAGAGGATCCGAAAATTCTTGTCGCCGTTATTGCCGATGAGCCGGATCTAAATGGGGATTTTCATGGAGGCAGTGAAGTAGCTCCTCCGATCTTCAAGGAAATCGTATCCCAAACGTTACGCTATATGGGGGTTCCTTCCTCTTCGCAGCAGATGAAAACAACCGATAAAGAAACGAAAATGACTGTGCCTGATTTAGAAGGATTGACGGTTGAACAAGCGAAAAATACGATGAATAAGTATGGAGTTACCGTAGAAACAGTGGGGAAAGGGTCGAAAATTATCGCCCAAACTCCTGTTGCCGGTACTGAAATAGGATCGACGCAACGAATTTATGTAATGATGCAGGAGGGCGAGGATATAGCGATACCCGATATGACGGGTAAATCGCTTAGAGATGCATTGGAGGTCTGCTCGTTTATTAAATTGAAATGCCAATCTGTTGGTGAAGGGTATGTCGCCTCCCAGTCCTTGTCTAATGAAGGGGAAAATAAGGTGCTTATCCTGCAATTAAAGCCATATCATGAGCTGCTTCAAGAACCGACTCCAATAGGCCCGCCGGCGAAGTCTGATAAAACATCGGATAAGACACCGACTGGTAAAAGCGATAGAACAGATAAGAAGGATGCTGTCAACACGAGTAATGCGGCAAAAACATCTGAAGAGAACAAAGCTTCTGATACTAATGCCAAAAAAACTGTCCAAGCGAGTAGATAGCTGATTGCTGAGGAATAACTGTGAATTCTCTGAATTTACAGGACAGCTTGTTCTAACCCCTGTTTGTCCCGAATAATCTGGATATGAAACAATCTATAGGCTAGTCCGGCAGACATTATGCCGAATGACTCTAGAGAATCCATTCGGGAGGGGATCGAACAGTAATGAGGGCATCGAATGTAACAGTTCGTCGTCGACTATTCGTTGCATTGATTGTGGGAACGTTTCTGTTCCTTGCATTGATTGTGCGGCTTGGTTATGTACAAATTTGGATGGGGCCCGAGCTTTCCGACAAAGCAGAAGATTCATGGAGACGTAATATCCCTTTTGCAGCGAAAAGAGGAGAAATTGTTGATCGGAACGGCGTACAACTTGCCTACAATATTAGCTCGCCAACCGTCATGGCGATACCTGCACAAGTAAAGGACCCGCAATCTACAGCCGCTCAATTGGCCTCCCGACTGCAGGTGCCAGCAGAGACGGTACTGAAGCAAATTACACAGAGGCAGTTAATTGTTCGCATTCAGCCGGGCGGGCGTAAGATTACGCAGGAGAAAGCTCAGGAAATCCGTTCTTTGAAACTTCCTGGCATTGTGGTGGCAGAGGATAATAAGCGCAGCTATCCATTAGGCAGCCTAGCCGCTCATATTCTTGGATTTACTGGGATTGATAATCAAGGTTTAACGGGCATAGAATTAAAATATGATAAACAGCTTACTGGAATTAATGGAAGTGTATCTTTCCTATCGGATGCAGCGGGTCGACAGATGCCGAATTCCTCGGACACTTATTCTCAGCCTCTGGATGGAATGAACCTGCAGCTTACCATTGATAGTCACCTTCAATCTGTCTTGGAGCGGGAGCTCGATCAAACGATGGTGAAGTATCAAGCCAAACATGCTATTGCGATCATGATGGATCCGAACAACGGCGAGATATTAGCGATGGGGGCAAGACCCGGGTACGACCCAGGCAGTTTCAGGGATTTTCCTAAAGAGAGTTATGACCGTAATCTTCCAATCTGGATGACCTATGAGCCAGGTTCTACATTTAAAATTATTACGTTGGCTGCAGCATTGGAAGAAAAGAAAATAAAGCTGACCGATCCTTTTTATGACCCAGGATCGATTGAGGTCGCTGGAGCGAGGCTTCGGTGCTGGAAGCGCGGCGGTCATGGCAGTGAGACTATGCAGCAGGTTGTCGAGAATTCGTGCAACCCAGGCTTTGTGGTAATGGGACAAAAGCTTGGTAAAGAAAAGCTGTTTGAATATATATCCAACTTTGGATTCGGCAAGAAAACGGGTATCGATCTGGGTGGAGAAGAAAATGGGATCATGTTTAAGCTGCCTAGGGTGGGTCCGGTTGAGTTGGCAACAACCTCGTTCGGCCAAGGTGTATCTGTTACGCCTATTCAGCAAATTACAGCTGTTTCTGCTGCAATTAATGGAGGTAAGCTGTATAAGCCGCATGTTGCCAGAGCCTGGTACAATCCGCTAAGCGGCGAGAATGTAGAAACAATGAAACCAGAGCTGGTGCGTCAGGTTATCTCGGAGCAAACCTCTAAGCTAGTCAGAGAAACATTGGAGAGCGTTGTAGCTAACGGAACGGGCCGTAATGCATTTATCGACGGTTATCGTGTAGGTGGTAAAACAGGTACTGCACAAAAGGTAGTAAACGGACGTTATTCGGCGGATGAGCACATTGTTTCATTTATAGGATTTGCTCCGGCGGATGATCCCAAAATCGTCGTTTATGCTGCTGTGGATGATCCGCAAGGGCTTCAGTTTGGTGGTCTGATTGCTGCGCCATTGGTAAAGAACATTATGGAAGATGCTCTCCGTTATATGAAGGTACCGCAGCGCAAGGACCAATTAAACCGGAAATATATATATGGAGATACTCCGCTCGTGGAAGTTCCCAGCCTGATTGGAATGAGCGTTACCGAAATTTATGAGGATCTTAACTCTAATTTCGTTCTGGCCAAGTCGGGAGTCGGCAATTTTGTTGTGAATCAAGTACCCAAACCTGGCGTGCGTATAGACCAAGGCTCAACCATTCGTGTTTATTTATCGGATAAAGAGACAGCGCCGCCAGATACGCCATCAAAGTAACGGTATAATAAATATTTGTTTTTAAAAAATTAGGCTTTTCATCAGAGCTTTTTTTGTCCATAATAGATACCATGTGTAAAAAATGGAGGGGGACCCATGCAGCTAAAGGAACTGGCTTCCCATCTTGCGGTTAGCCGTATTTCGGGTGATGGGAGCATTAATATTACAGGCATCCAAATTGATTCCAGAAAAGTGAAGCCTGGTGATTTGTTTGTTTGCGTTTCAGAGAAAATCGGAATTAAAGATAGGCATCTATTTGCTGAGCAAGCGGTTAACAATGGCGCCTCGGCTTTAGTTGTGGAATATGACGTGAAAGTTGATGTTCCTAAATTATTTGTGAAAAATACTTGGGATGCGCTGTCCATATTGTCCTGCCATTTTTATGACTATCCGAGCAACAGCATGAAAGTGATTGGAATTACAGGAACCAATGGCAAAACAACAAGCTCCTATTTACTGGAAAAAGTGTTGAGTCATAACGGTTTTGTAACTGGATTGATGGGGAATATCCATGTCAAAATAGGTACTGAATATATAATAAATCATGAAAATAATACTCAGGATGCACATAACTTACAAAGGAATTTCCGGAAAATGGTTGAGCAAGGGACCGATTATTGCATCATAGAGGTTTCGTCTCACGGTTTGGATATGGGCAGGGTGAAAGGTACAGAGTTCAGAACAGGGATTTTTACTAACCTGACTCAGGATCATCTGGATTATCATGGGTCCATGGAGAATTACAAAGCAGCGAAGGGATTGCTGTTTTCAAGGTTAGGCAACGGGTATTATCCTAGTCAGGATGAACAACGATTTGCGGTACTTAATGCGGATGATCCGGCATCAGCAGATTTTGCAAAGCAGACGGCCGCACAGGTTGTAAGCTACGGTATCCATAGTGAGGCCGATGTCCGGGCTGACAGGATTCAAATTAATTCCAAAGGAACTAGCTTCCGCTGCACGACCTTTCGTGGTACACTCGATTTTCAAACAAATTTGATTGGTGAGTTCAACGTTTATAATACGTTGTCAGCGATCGCAGCTGCACTGCTGGAAGGGATAACCTTAGAGGCGATCAAGCAAAGCATAGAAGCTATTGATGCCGTAGATGGTCGGATGGAGGTAGTAGATGAAGGACAGGATTTTCTGGTCCTTGTTGACTACGCTCATACCCCAGATGGATTGGAGAATGCTTTGTCTACCATCAAGCAGTTTGCTGAGGGACAGATTCACTGTGTATTTGGCTGTGGTGGGGACAGGGACCGAACCAAGCGCCCAGTTATGGGGGCAGTAACGGCACGCTACAGCAACCGCTTATACGTGACCTCTGACAATCCTCGGATGGAAGATCCGCAACGGATTGTTGAAGATATAGAGTCTGGCATAGTGGACTCGGGTTTTTCTAAAGACAGCTACGAGCTGATTGTTGACCGAAGAGCTGCGATTAAAAAAGCCATTGCTGCGGCATCCCCTAAGGATGTAGTATTGATAGCGGGTAAAGGACACGAAACTTATCAAGACATCAAAGGTATTAAGCATGACTTTGATGATCGGTCAGTGGCCAAAGAAGCATTAAGGGGACGATACCGTGATTAAACGAACTTTTGCACAGGTGTCTGTTATGTCAGGCGGAACTGCAGCAGCGGATTACGACGAAAGCTTGCTTATTCAAGGCGTATCCAAGGATACGAGGACATTGCAGCAAGGGAACCTGTATGTGCCATTAATAGGCGAATCGTTTGATGGGCACCAGTTTCTTGAGGATGCAATAGCTAAAGGAGCCTCCGCTTCATTGTGGCAAAAGGACCATGAGCTTCCACCTCATTCGCTACCGCTTATTTTGGTGGATGATACATTGGCTGCATTTCAGCAGTTGGCCAAAAAGTATCGTTCAGAGCTGAACGTCCGCATTGTTGGAATAACAGGAAGCAATGGCAAGACAACTACCAAGGATATGACGGCTTCTGTTTTATCGACAACTTTCAAAGTGCATAAAACATTAGGTAATTATAACAATCATATCGGTCTTCCACATACCTTACTGCAGCTTGAAGAGGACACGGATGTGGCAGTGCTTGAGATGGGGATGAGTGGCCGTGGGGAAATCCGATTCTTATCGGAGTTAGCAGAGCCAGAAGTTGTAGTCATTACTAACATAGGCGAAGCCCATCTTCTGCAGCTAGGCTCTCGAGAGGAAATTGCAAGAGCTAAGACGGAGATTTTAGCAGGCTTACAGCAGGATGGAACTTTGATCTATTTGGGTGATGAGCCTCTAATCGAGAAGGTACTGCCTGAATTACAGTTGGATAACGGCATGAGAGCTAACCGTTACGATCGTGTTAAATTTGGTGCAAGTCCGAATAACGAGTGGTTTCCAGTGGAGACGAGAACAGCTGCTGCAGGTACCCATTTTAGTTTAAATCGGATGGAAGGAACCGAGTTCTACATCCCTTTGCTTGGTTATCATAATGTGATCAATGCGTTAGCGGCTATAGCAGTGGGTGTACATTTTGGAATCCCATCTGCTGCAATAGCAAAGGGTCTCAAAGCGAGCGTTATGACAAGTATGCGCATAGAACTGCTGAAAACACAGTCGGGTTTAGCTATTCTTAACGATGCGTACAACGCAAGCCCTGCATCCATGAAAGCAGCTTTAAAGCTGTTGGTCGAGCTAAAAGGCTATAGCCGTAAAATCGCAGTGTTGGGCGATATGCTGGAGTTGGGTGATCAGGAGGCGGAATTTCACCGTGAAATCGGAAGGATGCTGGATCCTAAAGAGATCGACCGAGTCTTTGTGTTTGGACATCTATCTGAGCATCTTGCAGAGGAAGCAGCTAAGAAGTATGCACCAGGCAAGGTAGTTGTATTTGATGACAAGAACCGTTTGGCACAAGCGCTGGCATCTTTTGCCTCATCGGGCGATATTGTGTTGGTGAAAGGGTCGCGCGGCATGAAGCTGGAGGAAGTCGTTACATTACTTCAGCAGTTATAAGCTTTTGAACCTTTCCAAACCTCCCTAAGCGTCTGCTTAGCAAAACTAACTTCTCATAGCTTAGAGTTGGTTTGGAAAGGTGGTAGGTGTAGTTAAGTTAGGAGGACAAAACCGTGGATTTTAACGTGGTCATGATTGCTTTGGGGGCGGCTTTTGTGCTGGCTGTCATCATGGGGCCATTATTTATACCTCTTTTAAAAAGACTGAAGTTCGGCCAACAAATCCGCAGCGATGGGCCGCAAGGCCATTTGAAAAAGGCTGGAACGCCAACGATGGGCGGAACTATTATTTTGCTTGCGTTAGCGCTTGTTGTACTGCGGTTTGCTGATAAAAGTATTGAAACAGTTATCCTGTTGATAGCTACCTTAGGGTATGGGCTGATAGGTTTTCTGGATGATTATATTAAGATTCTACTTAAGCGATCACTTGGATTGACGGCCAAACAAAAGCTGCTGGGACAGCTGATTGTTTCTGTCATCGTCTGTATATTGCTAGCTCAACTAGGTCACAGCACGGATGTGAAAGTTCCTTTTATTGATTATACGATCCCACTTGGATGGTTCTATTATCCATTCGTTGTTATCATGATGCTTGGAACCTCCAATGCTGTGAATTTTACTGATGGACTTGATGGTCTGTTGGCTGGTACCAGTGCTGTCGCATTCGGAGCTTATGCGGTTATTGCTTTGAATACTACCCAGCCGGACGTAGCGATCTTCTCAGCAGCTATGGTTGGTGCGGTATTAGGGTTTCTTGTATTTAATGCTCATCCAGCCAAAGTATTTATGGGTGATACCGGTTCGTTAGGTATTGGCGGAGGATTAGCGCTTGTAGCGGTTTTGACGAAATCAGAAATATTGCTTGTGTTGATTGGCGGCGTGTTTGTGGTAGAGGTGCTGTCTGTAATCATACAAGTCGTTTCTTTCAAAACAAGAGGTAAACGAGTTTTTAAAATGAGCCCGATTCATCACCATTTTGAATTGGTAGGCTGGTCTGAGTGGCGTGTCGTCATTACTTTCTGGACGACAGGCATCGTGCTGGCGGTAATCGGACTTTATCTAAATGAGGTGTTGTAGCAGATGAATCATCCCCGTGAATATAAGAATCAACAAGTAGTTATTTTGGGATTAGCGCGCAGTGGAGTGGCTGTAGCTAAGCTGTTCCATGAATATGGCGCTATCGTTACCGTAAATGATAAAAAAGAGCTTGACCTATGCCCTGAAGCCGATGAATTAACGGCTCTGGGTATTTCTGTTATTTGTGGCAGTCATCCGGCTGACATTATTCACCAGGCTGTGAAACTGGTTGTTAAAAATCCCGGTATCCCTTATACTATAGAGCCGATTCAATCTGCGCAGAAGCTGGGCATTGAGATTGTAACCGAGGTTGAGGTAGCCTATCATGTTTGTCAGGCGCCCATGATTTGCGTTACAGGCTCTAATGGTAAAACAACGACAACAACATGGATCGGCTTAATGCTGGAGGCTGCGGCGAAAAAGCCGATAGTTGCTGGCAATATCGGTCGCGCTCTAACAGAAGCAGCTTTGGAGGCCGATTCAGATAACATGATGGTAGTCGAACTGAGCAGCTTTCAGCTTAAAGGTACAAAGGATTTTCGACCAAAGGTCGCATGCTTGCTGAATGTGTATGAGACTCATTTGGATTATCATGGAGCTATGGATGATTACATTGCTTCCAAATCCATGCTGTTTGCCAACCAGACCTCTGTTGATACAGCTGTATTAAACTGGGATGATCCTGTCTGCAGACGTATTGCTGGAGAGGTGAAAGCCTCAGTACTCCCCTTTTCTATTAAAGAGGAGCTTGAATATGGTTTATTCATTCAACCTTCATTAAGCGATAAGACCATTCCAACTACAGAGAAGCAGCTGGTTTACCGCGATCGGCAAGGACTATTACATAACATCCTTAGTGTCTCACAGCTAGGGATTCCCGCCAGCTTTAACGTAGAGAATGCGTTAGCTGCTTCGGCGGCTGCCATAACAGCTGACGTACCTCTGGAGCATATAGCTAAAGCACTTCGTGACTTTCGTGGAGTTGAGCATCGCTTAGAGCATGTTGCAACGAAGGACGGCGTATTGTTTTATAACAATTCAAAGGCTACGAACGCTACGGCTACCATTAAAACTATCGAATCCTTCGAGCAGCAGGATATTATCCTGATTGCGGGAGGCTTAGACCGAGGCTCGGATTATATGGAGCTGTTGCCTGTTTTTCAAGAACGGGTTAAAGGACTTGTCACAATGGGTCAAACCAAGCAGAAAATTTCCGATGTAGCCATGTTGGCAGGCATGAGCCGTGTGAAAACGGTCGATACTGCTAACGATGTGCAGGATACGATAACTGAAGCGGTACGCGAGGCCATGGCGATGGCCAAGGCAGGTGATGTCGTGCTGCTTTCACCGGCGTGCGCCAGTTGGGACATGTTCCCTTCCTATGAGGAAAGGGGAAGAATGTTTAGGCAGTCCGTGCATAACCTGTAAAAGGGGGGCATACATACAAGCCTACCCTACCATTTTGTAAGGGTTGAGGTGGCACGTATGGTAAAAGCACGGTCTGCTCCGGATGTAACGATGTTATTGTGTACGCTAATGCTTCTGGGTATTGGTGTCGTGATGGTTTACAGTGCCAGTGCGGTACTGGCCTTTCATGAATTCGGCGATTATTACTACTATTTGAAAAGACAGCTGTTGTTTGCGGTACTAGGCGTCGTAGCGATGTTCATTACAATGAACGTAGATTACTGGGTATGGAAAAAGTATGCAAAAATCGGGTTAATTGTTTGCTTTATTTTGCTTATTGCTGTCCTAATACCTGGTATCGGGGTCGTTCGTGGTGGGGCGAGAAGCTGGCTTGGGATCGCATCGTTCGGGATTCAACCATCAGAGTTTATGAAGATTGGCATGATCTTGTATTTATCCAAAATGCTTTCCGAGCAGCAAAATAAAATCACTTTGTTTACCAAAGGGCTTTTACCGCCGCTTGGTCTTGTTGGACTGGCTTTTGGATTGATCATGCTCCAGCCTGACTTGGGCACAGGAGTTGTGCTTGTTGGCGCGACACTTCTTATTATTTACACATCCGGGGCGCGTATGCTGCACTTATCTTCTCTTGGTCTCTTAGGACTGGCTGGCTTTGTAGGACTAATTGCAGCAGCCCCTTATCGACTGCAAAGAATCACTGCGTTTCTTGATCCATGGCAGGATCCACTTGGAGCTGGATATCAGTCAATTCAATCCCTATATGCCATCGGACCTGGAGGCTTGGTAGGCTTAGGCCTCGGAATGAGTAGACAAAAGTATAGCTATCTCCCTGAGCCGCAGACGGATTTTATTTTCTCGATCATAGCTGAGGAGTTAGGCTTCATTGGAGGCTCCTTCATTCTAATTTTATTTATGCTGCTGGTATGGCGTGGAATGCGCACGGCTATAACGGCTCCGGATACATTTGGAAGCTTGCTGGCTACAGGTATTGTTGGCATGATTGCGGTGCAGGTAATAATTAATATTGGTGTTGTGATCGGGATGTTCCCTGTAACCGGAATTACGCTGCCGCTGATTAGTGCGGGAGGTTCATCTTTAACATTGATGCTGACTTCGCTCGGCATACTATTAAATATTTCACGCTATGCGAGATGACAACAACTCGCATAAGCGGACGCAGAGGAGGTGACAGGATTGAAAAGAATAGTTTTTACAGGTGGCGGTTCTGCAGGTCATGTAACTCCGAATTTGGCTATCATTTCGAAGTTGCAGGCTGCGGGTTGGAACGTTCAGTATATTGGCTCCAAAGAGGGTATAGAACGTGAAATCATTGAGCATGCAGGCATTTCTTTCCATCCCATTTCTTCAGGAAAGCTTCGTAGATATTTTGACATTAAAAATATCAAGGACCCTTTTAAGGTGATAAAAGGAATCGGAGAAGCGTACAGGCTTCTTCGAAAGTTAAAGCCAGCGGTTGTTTTTTCCAAAGGTGGATTCGTTTCCGTACCGGTCATTCTAGCCAGTTGGCTAAACCAGATACCCGTAATCAGTCATGAATCGGATATGTCTCCAGGTTTGGCCAATAAAATATCGATACCCTTTGTCACACGCATCTGCGTTAATTTTCCTGAATCGTTGAAATATATCAAAGGTGAAAAGGGTGTTTGTACCGGACTGCCTATCCGTGATCAAATTACGAAGGGCAGAGCCTTTAAAGGGTATGATTTATGCAATTTTCATAAGCAAAAGCCGGTGCTTCTTGTAATGGGTGGGAGTCTTGGTGCTCAGAAAATAAACAGTGTCGTTCGTGAATCACTAGATTCATTGTTGGAGCAATATCAGATTGTCCATATATGTGGAAAAGGACAAATTGATGAAGCTTACGACAATCGTCGCGGATACAAGCAATTTGAATATATCAATGATGAGCTAGCTGATATTTTGGCAATGGCCGAATTGGTAGTTTCTCGTGCTGGCGCTACTTCGATATTTGAATTTTTGGCCCTCCGTAAGCCAATGCTGCTTATCCCTCTCACAAGACAAGCTAGCCGTGGGGATCAATTACTTAACGCAGCATCTTTTCAAAAGCAAGGCTATGCACAGGTAGTTTATGAAGAAAATTTGACCACTGCTTCTTTAATAGAAGGTATTAACGATGTTTACAAGAGCAAGGAGCAGATGATAGACCGCATTCGATCAGCTAAACAAACGAACGCTACAGAATTGATCATCAAATTGATTAAAGAGAATAGCCTTTAGTCGCCCCTTATATTACTGTGAGCGCATCCCGAAGGGACAGCGACGTCTTAGCAGGAATTGCTGGATGAATCTCAAACTGATAGCGTGTCCGTCATGGAAAGAGCGAAGTAGAAGTCCCGTACTTAAGAATAGCCATCAAGCGAATCCCGAAGGGACAGCGCCGTCTTAGCAGGAATTGCTGGATGAATCTCAAACTGATAGCGTGTCCGTCAGGACGAAAGCGTTCCTACATGTGGGAGATCCATCGTAAAGCGTGTTCCGTAGGAACGAAAGCGCTCATTGCACATATGCAGCAAAGGTACACCAGCGGGTGTCCAGAGGGCAGCAGCCCTCGGAGCCCTACCGGCGGGGAGGGTTTGGGTGGGGACTCACGTGGGGGATTATTTTAGGCGATTGTCACACTATTTCCGATATTACATAAACTACACTATAACCGTGACAGACACCCGTTGAAACAGCATACGGCAGGATGCAAGAAGTATAGCTCTATATAACACTTGCATAAAAGCTTGTATGGCTCATTTCGGATTCGGCTTGATGCCGGTACCGGAAACCGGAAAGTTCTGTGAAGGAGGTTTTCCCATGCAACAGGTCATTACACAATTGCAAAGCGGTACATTCGGTCAATATTATCTGAACGAACCGCTAGCGCCTCATACAACTTGGAAGATAGGTGGTCCGGCAGATTTACTGCTAGTACCGCAAACCAAGGAGCAGCTGATTGATGCCGTCAAGCTCCTGCATCAGTATGAAATCCCATGGACCATATTGGGACGCGGATCTAACTTGCTGATTGCTGATAAGGGGATACGTGGAGCAGTTATTAAGCTGGGCTCCGCACTTGAGACACTTCGGTTTGAAGGCGACGTGGCTTATGCTGGAGGAAGTTATTCATTTATTAAGTTCTCTGTCATGGCTGGCAAGGAAGGATTGACTGGATTAGAGTTCGCCGGAGGCATTCCGGGAACTGTGGGAGGCGCCGTCTACATGAACGCCGGGGCTCACGGCTCAGATGTGTCACGCATACTCATACGAGCTGAAGTGCTGCTCCCGACAGGAGAATTGGTGTATATGCAGCAAGCTGATTTTGAATATGCCTATAGACATTCAATACTGCAGAAACAGCCTGGTATCGTGACAGAGGCAGTTTTCCAACTGCAATTTGGCGACCGCGAGGAAATTGTAGGGGCTATGGCTTCGTACAAGGAGCGCCGTTTACGTACCCAGCCTTTGCAATTGGCATGTGCAGGGAGTGTCTTCCGTAATCCTGAAGGACATTTTGCTGCAAAGCTCATTGAAGAAGCAGGATTGAAAGGCCACAAAGTCGGAGGTGCGGAGGTTTCGCTGCTGCACGCTAATTTCATTGTCAACACTGGGCAAGCGACAGCTCACGACGTGCTTACCCTCATCGAACAAGTGCAACGTATCGTATTTGATACGTACGGCGTTAAACTGGTTCCGGAAGTTCTGATGGTTGGGGAGCGGTAAATCGGAGGTGGGACTTTGGAAAAGTTGGTTATCGAAGGTGGGAGACCTCTATCGGGAGCCATCAAGATTCACGGAGCGAAAAATGCAGCGCTGCCCATATTAGCGGCTGCAATGATGGCGGAAGGCACGGTTCATATTCAGAATGTGCCCAATCTATCGGACATCCAGGTGATGCTAGAAATTCTTCGCGCCTTAGGATGCCGCACCGGACATGTTGGTGATACGGTAACCGTCAATACGTCAACAGCGCATTCGTTTCATATCCCGGAAGACCAGATGAGTCAAATGAGATCATCGATCTTTTTAATGGGGCCGCTGCTGGCTCGTTTTGGTAAGGTGCAAGTCTATCAACCTGGCGGCTGTGCCATTGGTGAGAGAAAGATAGACTTACATTTGCGAGGGCTCTCTGCTTTAGGAGCAAGAATCGAGGAGTCCGGTAATACTATTGTTTGTACGGCACCGGAATTGAAGGGCGCTGAAATCGTACTTGATTTTCCAAGTGTAGGGGCTACGGAAAATATAATGATGGCTGCTTCCATGGCCAAAGGTTTAACTACGATTTCTAATGCTGCTAGAGAACCGGAAATACAAGACTTGCAAAATTTCCTTAATGCTATGGGAGCCAATATAATTGGAGCAGGGACTGACACAATTACCATTGAAGGTGTGTCAGATTTAACACCATGTACTTACCGTATTATTCCTGACCGTATCGTGGCTGGAACGATGATGATAGCCGCTGCGGTTACGCGTGGAAATATTACGCTGGAGAATGTTTGTGCAGGTCATTTAACCTCTGCCATTCATGTTTTGAAGCGTGCGGGTGTTCAAATAACAATTGACGGTGATATAATGAATGTAAGCTGTCTATCAAGGCCTAAACCGGTAGACCGCATTGTCACCTCTCCGCATCCGTCTTTTCCAACAGATCTGCAGTCACAGGTTATGGTACTATTATCTTTGGCTGATGGTCACAGTATATTAAAGGAAACGGTTTTTGAAGGTAGATTCAAGCATGTCGATGAACTGACGCGTATGGGCGCAGACATTCGGGTTGATTTGAACTCGGCGTTTATTAGAGGGGTGCCGAGATTGTATGGAGCTACCGTGGAGGCTACCGATTTACGTGCTGGAGCCGCACTTGTTATAGCAGGGCTGGCTGCTCAAGGTACGACAGTTATAGAACAGATTCACCATATTGATCGTGGTTATGACCGTATTGAACAAATGCTTTCCTATTTAGGTGCGAGCATTCACCGAACCTCGCCAGTTCCAACAGAGTAATTATCATATACGTAATGATAGAATGTGCAATCATTGAAATAGGCTTAGGTAAGGTTTCCTTATTCGAATAGAAAGTTTGTTTACCACTTGGCTTCGCTCGACCTTGAGCAACGCGCTCGTTCATGAGGATAGCGCAGTAATTTAAATTATTATGATCATTGCCGCTTAGTATCCTTCTTCTTATCTGGAAGGGGATGTTTAGCGGTTTACATAATGCAAGCAGTTTCAATAAATTGGAAGTTTGAAAAAGTGGAAATAGGTGTAATAACTGTTTTAATTACTTGAATTTTATCTCGCCAAGATGGAAGATCAGCATATGCTTAAGAAGTAAGTTTTTGCTAATGCAAAAACTCAGTAGAGGCTTACGAAGCAGGCTTTCCTAACGGAAAGCCCTTAGGAGGGACAACCTTGCACGCAGAAGAAAGACTGCCTGTCATTCAGAAGCCAAAGATAAAGAGTCGCAGCAGTAAAAAGCTGCTTGTATTTTTAGTTCTCTTTTTCATTACGCTTTTGTGTGTTTTGTTTTTTCAATCCTCCTTTAGTAAAGTATCTTCTATAGAAATTCAAGGTCAAGAATTATTAACTGCTGAAGCAATTGGACAAGCTTCCGAGGTTAAAGCGGGAGATCATTTCTTTTCTGTTTCTTCGTCGAAGATCGAAGACCATGTTAAAGCTCTGAAAATGGTTCAGTCAGTCAACGTATCCAAGCACTTCCCAGGAGTTATCCGTATTGAGGTGAAAGAGTATCCTAAGGTAGCTTATCAATTTGGCGAAAACAATCAGCCACAAGCGATTTTAGCAGACGGCAGCGTCATCACAGTTTCCAATGGAGTTAACTTTGTATTGGACAAGCCTATCTTATCGGGGTGGGCAAATAACGAAGCCATGAAAATTATGCTGTGTCAAGTATTGGAGAACGTTCCAGTGTCGTATTTAACCGATATTTCGGAGATCAAGCCAGAGCCTTCTGAATCATATCCGGACAAAATTAAAATGTACACAAGATCCCAATTCGAAGTTATTACCACGGTTGGCTATCTTCCGGAAAAACTCAAATACTTAGATTCTTACATTGCTAACCTGAAGGAAAACAAGATCAATATGGGTGTGTTAAAACTGCTTGAGGCGGATACCCATGCTCCTTTTGAAACAACGGATGCCAAGGGGGCATCCAAAGATTCATCGGGTAAGGGCAATTCTGGGAAAAATGTTACACCTGATAACAAGGCAGCTTCACCGACAGGCAATTCAAACCAAGATCCGAAGAAGGACTCTTCCAAGGATCCTTCGAAATCATCGTCTGTGAAAGATAATAAGGGCTCTGTTAAAGAAATCCCGAGAAATTGATAGTATATGCACTACTCAAGCTACTAAATTAATGATAGAATTGTTTCTATGTATATTTTGTTCTTAATAAGATGAAAAATCTTTTCTAAAAAAGAGGGAAATTCCCAATCATGTTGAATAAGTACAAAGGCTTTTATTTCTACAAAGCTCACATCTATTATATGTCACAGGAGGTGCCACAGGTTGAGCAGCAATGACATCATTGTTAGTTTGGACATCGGTACATCCAAAGTTCGTGCTATTATTGGGGAAGTCGTTAACGGCGCCATTAATATAATAGGGGTTGGATCAGCCGACTCGGAAGGTATTCGTAAGGGAGCCATTGTAGATATCGACCAAACGGTACAATCTATTCGCAGCGCGATCGATCATGCTGAACGGATGGTTGGTATTCAAATAGCAGAGGTTTACGTTGGAATTTCCGGGAATCATATCGCATTACAATCCAGTCATGGTGTTGTAGCCGTATCTAATGGCGACCGTGAAATTGGAGATGAAGACATTGAACGTGTTATTCAAGCGGCCAAGGTCATCCCTTTAGCTCCGGAACGAGAAATCATAGGCGTAGTTCCTAACCAATATTTGGTAGACGGATTGGATGAAATTCATGATCCTCGCAGTATGATCGGTGTTCGTCTTGAAGTACAGGCCACAATTATTACTGGGGCAAAAACTTCCATACATAATTTGCTTCGCGTTGTTGAGAAAGCAGGAGTGAAAGTTTCAGGACTTATTCTTATGTCTCTTGCATCTGGCCACTTGTGCTTGTCCAAAGATGAGAAAGCGATTGGGACTGTTCTGGTTGATATTGGAGCAGGTCAAACAACTATTGCCATTTTTGAACAAAATAATTTGGTTGCTACATCTACGTTACCTATTGGTGGAGAGTATATCACTAATGATATATCCATAGGACTACGGACTCAGGTTGATATTGCTGAGAAAATCAAACTTAAATTCGGTTGCGCTGTTATAGAGCATGCGGCGGCGGATCAAGTTTTCAAAGTAAATCGGATTGGCAGTAATGTGGATAAAGAATTTTCTCAAGTAGACTTGGCGAATATTGTTGAGCCACGTGTACAAGAAATCTTTCATTTGATTCAACTGGAAGTTCAGCGACTAGGTTATATGGAGCTTCCAGGTGGTTATGTATTGACAGGCGGTACAGTTTCCATGCCAGGAGTACTGGCAGTAGCTCAGGCAGAACTAGCGACCTCTGTAAGAATTGCTGTGCCTGATTTCATTGGTGTACGCGACCCTTCTTATACAAGCGGTGTAGGTATTATTCAATATGCTTATAAGTATCTGAGAGCCTCCAGACAATCGTCAAGCGCGGTTAAGAAAGCAGCATCGACCAACAAAAAGGTGACTGCTTCCAACGGTAGCAGTAGCAGCAGCGAACAAAAACCTTCGGTAATGGAACGATTTAAAAATTGGTTGAGCGAGTTTATTTAAGGGTACACCTAAGGCTTGAAGCTTAACGAGGGGGAAGAGGTAGGCTATGTTTGAATTTGATATGGACATGGATCATTTAGCCAAGATAAAGGTTATTGGTTGTGGCGGAGGCGGCAGCAATGCAGTCAATCGTATGATTGCCAATGGAGTTAAAGGTGTAGAATTTATTACCGTAAATACAGACGCCCAAGCTCTACATACATCGAAATCGGAACAAAAGCTTCAGATCGGTGATAAACTGACTCGCGGTTTAGGAGCAGGCGCTAATCCTGAAGTAGGGAAAAAAGCAGCTGAAGAATCTAGAGAGTTGATCTTTAATACGCTTAAAGGCGCAGACATGGTATTTGTAACAGCAGGTATGGGTGGAGGTACCGGAACAGGTGCAGCTCCAGTTATTGCTGAAATTGCAAAAGAGTGCGGAGCGTTGACAGTTGGTGTTGTTACACGCCCGTTCACGTTTGAAGGCCGTAAACGTGCTGCTCAAGCCGAACAGGGAATAGCTGCGCTGAAAGAAAAAGTTGACACGCTTATTGTCATTCCTAATGATCGGTTGCTTGAAATTGTTGATAAGAAAACTCCAATGCTGGAAGCGTTCCGTGAAGCAGACAATGTTCTACGTCAAGGGGTACAAGGGATTTCAGACTTGATCGCAGTACCGGGTCTAATCAATTTGGACTTTGCCGATGTTAAGACAATCATGACTGAACGCGGATCGGCATTAATGGGGATTGGCGAAGCTTCAGGTGAAAACAGGGCAGCGGAAGCTGCTAAAAAGGCGATTCAAAGCCCATTGTTGGAAACTTCCATCGACGGAGCACGCGGTGTTCTAATGAACATCACAGGAGGCGCTAACTTATCACTATACGAGGTTAATGAAGCAGCTGACATTGTGGCTTCTGCGTCTGATCTTGAAGTGAATATGATCTTTGGAGCAGTTATTGATGAATCCTTTAAGGATGAAATCAAGGTTACCGTAATTGCCACCGGCTTCGAGCACAAGGCTATGCCACAGGCACCTGCGCGTAAGCCAATGGGCAACCAAAGCAGCCAACATCAGCAATCAGCTGAGCCTACTGATAATCGTGTTAACAATTTACGTCCATTTGGCAATCAGCCTTCGAATGATCAATTGGATATTCCTACATTCCTTCGTAACCGTGGAAGAAACAACTTGGATAAATAGTAGATGCTATAATAGCATTCATAAGAAATCCCCTGCCGATTTTTGTAAGACCGGTCAGGGGATTTGTTTATATTAGAACCCATAGCTAAGTTGTGTTTATATTAAAATGGTGTTTGCGTAGCAATCCGGTCCTCTGAATGAAAGAGATCGATATAATGCGTAGAGTGAGGAGTAGGATCATTAGAGTGAAACCCTAATTTCTCATAAAACTGGGCAGCCAGCGGATTATCCGTTTTTAAAGTAAGGCGTACATAATAGTCTTGGGCGTAGCCAGTTACTACTTTCACGAGCTTATGGCCGATTCGTCTGCGGCGGTATGCTGGTAAAACGTAAAGCCGTCTAACGCGTCCTGTAGTTCGATCCTGTAAGTATGGGTCTTGATTTAAGCCACAAATTCCTATTAGCTGATTATCTTCATAGGCGCCGTACAATACCTCTCCAGGTTGATCAAACCGGTTATGTCCGCTTTCAAATTCGGAGACAAGCCTCTTCACCAAACGAAAGCCTTCATCTTCGCTTTCACGTAGCAACTGACTCAATTCCCTCGCGTCTAGCCAATCTATTCTTCGTATAACGATATCTTTCAGTTGTTTCACCGCCTCAAAGATTGGTTTTCCTTTCTACTACTCACTATACATCAGATTCATCACAATGTGTTTGTTTATTGCTCTTGCCTATGCCCTTTGCTCTTGCCTATGCCCTTTGCTCTTTCCCTTGCACCTTTGCCCTTGGCTCTTGCTCTTGTCCTTGTCCTTGTCCTTGTCCTTGTCCTTGGCTCAAAAAAACAGGATCGATCATGATGATCCTCCCTCCCTCTACTCCGCGCTAAGCGAGTGAGTGGAAGCTGCGACGGAGGGAATGGGGTGTGCCGGAGAGTTTACGAGTCTCCTTTGAAGCGGTGTTCCCACTACCTTAGTCTAATCTAAGGAACACCGCTTCAACAGAGACCGTAGGCACACCCCTTCCCGCAGGAGCAATAGCTTCCACTCACGAGCGGCCCCCCATTATCTGACAAAAATAGTTACATCTAATCGGCAAATTTAGACAGACATTGGAATAGTATTACTATATACTTGTCTCATTCGCGGTAACCTAGCAATCATAGAGCTAATGCCAAAGCAAGTTTTACTTATGTAAAACTCAGTTGAATGCTTGTAAAGACAATTTTCATTACCGATATCAGCTGATGCTTACGAAGTAGTTTTCCATATGGAAAACTCTCAGGAGGTAGTAGAGGAAATGATTGTATATGTCGATATCATTTTCCTCGTTAATGTGCTGATTGATGCCGCATTGTTATGGACAACAGCAAGATCAAGAAAGCTGGAGTTTCGCTGGTGGAGGCTTGCTTCCTCTGCTTGTATTGGTGGGGGTTATGTTGTCTTCATGTTTTTCCCTCCGCTATCGTTTCTGTTTACATTTGGAGTTAAGTTTTTATTGTCTCTTCTTATGCTGCTTACAGCGTTTGGCTTCGGAGGTATGCGGTATTTTTGGAGTAATGTTGGTACTTTCTATATCGTCAATTTTGCTGCGGCGGGAACGATTTTGGGTGTGCATTATTTTTGGATGTCCTCTAGTGATGTGATGAACGGAATTTTGTTTACACAATCTGGAGGTACGGAACATGAAGTACAGATAGGGCTGCTGTTTTTGTTTGTTGTGTTGTTGTTCGCAGTTTGGTTATATCGACACGTACATCAAGCAGCGAAGCGTAAGGATGATCTTGCCTCATTTCTTGCTAAAGTGGATGTCTATATTGATGGGTTTGCATCTAGCTGCACGGGACTCATTGATACTGGCAATCAGCTGTATGATCCGTTGACTAAAACGCCGGTCATGGTGATGGAGCTTTCCCAATGGGGCGAAAAAATTCCGGATTCATGGAAACTAAGGATAGAGCGCGCAGAAGTTGATCAAATTTTGATGGCTATAGGTACAGAAGAGTTTGAATGGCAGGATCGGCTGCGATTAGTTCCTTATCGTGGGGTAAACCGCAGCACGCAGTTTATGCTTGCTATAAAACCTGATAGAGTCGTGATCACTATGGGGGATAAACAGTTTGAAGCCATGAAAGTGTTGATTGGGTTTGATAGTGGGAAATTAAGCAGTGATAATGCGTATCAAGCTATTATACATCCGAACTTGTTGCAAACTTAAACACCGTTGCATGTGACCTAAGCATCCATGACAACAGCGTAGAGAAATCTAAACGTAGCTTATGCGTGCTATGCAAGCAAAGCTGCGCAAAACTCTAAGGAGGAACACAAATATGCTCGTGAAGTGGAAGCTGATTCTGCAAATCTATTATTTCCGTCTTTTGCTGCTGTTGGGACTTAAGGGGGAGGAAATATACTATATAGGCGGAAGTGAAGCGCTGCCGCCTCCACTCACCCGCGAAGAGGAAGAATACTTGCTGGAGAAGCTGCCCTCAGGAGATTCTGCGATCAGGGCTATACTGATTGAGCGAAATCTGCGGCTTGTTGTCTACATTGCGCGTAAATTCGAAAACACAGGAATTAATATTGAAGACCTGGTTTCTATCGGGGCTATAGGATTAATCAAAGCGGTAAATACATTCGACCCTGAGAAAAAAATCAAACTGGCTACCTACGCATCACGTTGTATAGAAAATGAGATCTTGATGTATCTTCGACGCAATAGCAAGATCCGGACTGAGGTTTCTTTTGATGAACCGCTTAATATCGATTGGGATGGCAATGAGCTTCTGCTCTCGGATGTATTAGGCACGGAGAACGACACTATTTACCGTAATATTGAGGAGCAGGTTGACCGAAAGCTGCTGCATAAAGCGCTTGACAAGCTATCCGAACGTGAGCGGACGATTATGGAGCTGAGGTTCGGCTTGCAGGATGGGGAAGAGAAGACTCAGAAGGATGTAGCTGACATGTTGGGCATCTCACAGTCTTATATTTCTCGGTTGGAAAAGCGCATTATTAAAAGGCTGCGTAAAGAATTCAATAAAATGGTGTAAACTGGAAAAAACATTTTTTGAAGGTTATTGTAAGCGAATCCGCGCCTGTGCTGATTGGTTTTGCTGGCTTTTTTATAACGAGTGGAACAGGGAGGGGCACAGAGGCATACGCATAAAAAAGCATTCCAAGGAGATAATTAACAGTAATGTTTCTCCTTGGGAGGTAGTCACGGTGACCCGAAACAAAGTTGAGATTTGCGGTGTGGATACTGCAAAGCTTCCTGTTCTGACCAACGCGGAAATGCGTGAATTATTCGTTCAGCTGCAAACCAACAATGAACGGTTGGCAAGAGAGAAATTGGTAAACGGTAATTTACGATTGGTGCTTAGCGTGATTCAGCGTTTCAACAATCGCGGCGAATTTGTGGATGACCTGTTTCAAGTTGGATGTATTGGACTGATGAAGGCGATTGATAATTTTGACTTAAGCCAAAATGTTAAATTTTCCACGTATGCCGTACCTATGATCATAGGCGAGATTCGTCGCTATTTACGGGACAATAATCCAATTCGCGTATCACGCTCGTTAAGAGACATTGCCTACAAAGCACTTCAAGTTCGCGATAGCCTGACCAATCAGAACTCTCGTGAGCCGACCATTTACGAAATTTCCGAAGCATTAAACGTACCTAAAGAAGATGTTGTGTTTGCATTAGACGCTATTCAAGACCCTGTTTCACTGTTTGAGCCGATCTATCATGATGGGGGCGACCCGATCTATGTAATGGACCAAATTAGCGACGATCGTAACAAGGATGTTTCTTGGATTGAGGGAATTGCTCTTCGTGAAGCTATGCATAAGCTGAATGACCGAGAAAAAATGATATTATCTATGCGCTTCTTTGATGGCAAGACCCAAATGGAAGTAGCGGATGAGATTGGTATTTCTCAAGCTCAGGTATCCAGACTCGAAAAATCAGCTATTACTCAGATGCAGAAGCATGTTAAAAATTAGAACGAAACAAGACTTACTCATCTAAGTAATAGGTGGTAGGTCTTTTTTTATTTATAAAATGGCTCGATCAGAAGATTTTTTGCGAGGATGTACATTTTGCCCAAGTTTCACATACATATAGTAGTAGCAGGTCAGAATCCAAATGATACGTGGTGGTTGCAGCGTGAAAATATCGGATTTTCAAACCAAAGACGTAATCAATATTGTGGACGGCAAAAAGCTGGGCCAAGTGAGTGATTTAGAATTGGATCTACGGAATGGGCGAATTGAGTCCATTGTTGTCCCGAATGGCAGCCGCTTTTTTGGCCTTTTCGGTGGAGCGACGGATGTGGTAATTCCATGGAAAAATATTGTGAAAATCGGAATGGATGTCGTGCTGGTAAAGATCGATGATGTACGAAGCTTCCGTCAACAAGAGGAAACGGAATCTCCGACGGAGTACAATCGGCAGTATCGCGGGTAATCATGATTTTACTGAGCAGCACACGGACGAATGCTAGCCGCGCACCGCGGTTTATGCAGAAGTATGTGTGCTGTTTGCATTTCATCGTGTATACTATTAAGTAGAGTATTGGGAACGGGTAATGGTACAGGAGGCGATTGTATGGAACCGTTTTTATTGCGAAAAGAACAGAACGGATGCGGGCTTTTGTTTATAAAAAATTGGTTGGAAAAAGACTCCGGATTAACGGCTGGTTTTACATCACGTCTTGGCGGTGTCAGTGAACCTCCATTTGGCAGTCTCAACTGCGGCCTGCATGTTCAAGATAGTTCAAGCCATGTAGTGAACAACCGCCAACTATTGGCTGAAGCACTCCATGCTCAGTTAGATGATTGTACCTATGCAGAGCAAGTACATGGCAATGAGGTAGAGGTTATTACTAAGGCGCATGCGGGTGCTGGTATTCATTCAAGAGAAGAAGCGATTCAATCCAAAGATGCTTTCGTAACGAACCAAACTGGAATATTTCTTCATGCGCTGTTTGCGGATTGTGTGCCCCTTTATTTTTATGATCCCATTCATAGAGCCATTGGGCTGGCCCATGCCGGCTGGAAAGGAACAGTGCTGCAGATTGCCAAAGAGACCATCAAAGCGATGCAGAGAGAATACGGTTCTACTCCGGGAAAAATAGTTGCTGCTATTGGTCCGTCCATTCAAGCCTGCTGTTATGAGGTGGATGAGGTTGTCCTATCCAAAGTGAGAGAGGTTATGGCCGAATTGGAAATTGCCGATGACGCAGGAGAAAATTCTTCAATTTATGAATATTCAGGTAATGATAAATACAAGTTAAGCTTGCAACAATTAAACCGACAAATTATGATAAAAGCAGGAATTATGCCAGAACATATCGAAATAAGTAGTTTATGTACAAGTTGTCGTACTGATTTGTTCTTTTCGCATCGCAAAGAAAGCGGGAAAACAGGCCGGATGGCTGCTTGGATTGGGTTATATGAATAGAGGTGACTTACGTTTTGCTGCTAACGCATAATATACAGCATGTTGAGGACAAAGTATCGAGAGCGTGTGCTCGTGCCGGGCGTGACCGTAACGATGTACAGATCATTGCAGTAACTAAATACGTTTCGGTGCAAACTACGGGACAGGTGCTTCAGCAAGGACTGCGTCACATTGGAGAAAACCGTTGGCAGGATGCTGAGCCGAAGTGGGAAACATTCAAAGATCAGGGTATCTGGCATTTTATCGGCCATCTGCAGACTAATAAGGTGAAGGATGTTATCGGAAAATTTGCCTACATACATTCCTTAGACCGGTTATCACTTGCCAAAGAAATTAATAAAAAAGCAGCGGCATTAGGAATACAAGTCGAATGCTTTATACAATTAAACATTTCAGGCGAGGAGACGAAGTACGGAATGCCGCCTGAAGAACTATCTTCATTCATTGAAGAACTGCAGGCTCTTAAGCAAATCCGTATTATCGGTTTGATGACGATGGCACCATATGAAGAGGAACCTGAATTAACAAGACCGGTATTTAGAAGGTTACGTGAACTTAGGGACGAGCTTAACCAGAAGCAAAGTCTTGGATATGAAATACCGCATTTGTCAATGGGGATGTCGGGCGACTTCGAGGTGGCGATAGAAGAAGGAGCGACCTGGGTGCGGTTGGGTTCCATTTTAGTTGGGAAAGAGGAGATAACATGGGAATGATGAACAAGTTCATGAATTTCATTGGTATCCAAGAGGAAGAAGAAATTATTGAACGCGAACGTGTTGTAGAACAATCGGATGAACATGAAACCAATCAGCCTGAACAACGTAAAACAAAAGGAAACGTCGGCAACGTCGTGAGCATCCATTCACAAAAAAATGTCCGAGTAGTGCTGTTGGAGCCTAAGTCTTATGAGGATACGCAGGAAATCGCTGATCATTTGCGTTCACGCCGACCTGTTGTTGTGAATCTGCATCTGGTACGCCCAGATCAAGCAACACGTATAGTGGACTTCTTGAGCGGGACCGTATATGCGCTCAATGGTTCAATTTCTAAAATTGGCCCTAACATTTTTCTTTGTACACCGGATACTGTTGAAATTCATGGGTCCATCTCGGAGATACTAAATCACGAGGTATAGACTACCACACATTAAATTGAGGTGAATAGCTTGTTGGGTACTATTTATGGTTACATTGGAACGCTCATCGAAATCTATACATACATGCTGATTGCATATGTGCTTTTGTCTTGGCTCCCAAGTGCAAAAGAAAGCTTTATCGGAGAAATGTTAGGCAAGCTTTGTGAGCCTTATTTATCGATATTTCGGCGGTTTATTCCCCCTATTGGCGGTATGATTGATATTTCGCCAATCGTAGCTTTGATCGCGCTGCGTTTTATCGGCGAGGGAATTCGTGCGGTTCTATCTTTTTTTGTTAGGTGATTGGATTGAATACGGACAATATACTAAGTCACTTTCATCCTGATGAGCATCGGTTTGTTGACAAGGCAACTGAATGGGTGGAACGTGCGGAACAGCATGCAGCTAAACTGACGGATTTTTTGGATCCGCGGCAAGCTTTTATTGTAACGACACTTGTGAACCGAACCACAGATGTACAAGTGCGGTGGTACGGTGGGCATGAATCAGCCGAACGCAAACGAGCTCTGATTGCCCCTGACTACCGCGAACTGGATAGCGAGGATATGGGTATTACCTTAATTGCAGTCACCTCTCTCGATGATAGGCTGAAGGATTTGGACCATGGAGATTATATGGGTTCCATACTGGCTTTAGGGATGAAAAGAGAGAAGATAGGTGATATTCATGTCACCGAGCATGGATGTCATTTCTTAGTGGCAACAGAGGTAGCTGATTATATGAGGCTAAATCTGCAGCAGGTGCATCGCATACACGTACAAACCGAGCAGCTTCCAATCGATCGATTGCAGGCTTCGGATACTAAGCTGGAGGAGAACAGCCTTTCGGTTGCCTCTTTGCGTTTGGATGGTATTGTGAGCGATGTATATCATATGAGTCGAGCTAAAGTCCTAATCCCAATTAAAGCAGGGCGTTGCAAGGTGAATTGGAAACAAGAAGAGGATCCGAGTAAGCCATTGCGATCGGGTGATGTTGTTTCATTGCAGGGCTTTGGACGTTTTAAAGTGCTGGATATTGAAGGGATTACAAAAAAAGGAAGATATCGCGTAAAAATCGGCAAATATGTATAGCGCCGATTTTTTTTGTTGTGGAATGAAGGAAAATGAAGGGAACTGTCGAATATAGCAATACGCGCAGGACAGGAGTTAAGTTAATACATGTTTTCTAAATATTCAGGAGGTGCAGCAATGCCTTTAACACCGTTGGATATACATAATAAAGAATTTGGACGTTCATTTCGTGGGTATGATGAGGACCAGGTTAATGAATTTTTGGATTTGGTGATTAAAGACTATGAAGCTTTGATTCGGGAAAATAAAGATTTGCAAAATCAGTTGGTTACTATCCAAGAACGACTGAATCATTTTTCTACAATCGAAGAAACGTTAAGCAAGACAATTATTGTAGCCCAAGAGGCGGCAGATGAAGTCAAGAACAATTCCAAGAAAGAGGCACAGTTAATTATAAAAGAAGCGGAGAAAAATGCGGACCGAATCATTAACGAATCATTGACGAAGTCGCGTAAAGTTGCCGTGGAGATCGAAGAGCTGAAGAAACAGGCCTCTATCTATCGCACGCGGTTCCGTACCTTATTGGAAGCCCAATTAGAGCTGCTTAGCAAAGAGGATTGGAATTCATTGGAGCGGATGGAAGTTGAACAGACGTAACTAACGTTCGTATTTATGTTATGACTGTGTAAGTTGACGCAGAGCTTCAATTTCGCTATACTCCAGTATAAGTAACAACCACTGGTAGTGTCGGAAGTTATAATTTTAAGTAAGTGGTTGCAAGTAAGTGAAATTAATAATGATGTAAAGCGTTGACTGGGACGAGTACTTTACGTACGCAGTGCTAGCGAGTCGGGGATTTGGTGGGAGCCTGATCACTGTAGTAGACGAAAATCACCCATGAGCGTCTCTTGAATAACAGTAAAGAAGATCGGATGATCCCGTTATAGATCAATGAGTGAAGGTCAGTTGCTGCCATCGGAGGTGTCGTTTTTAACTTCTATGTTGGAGCAGCAGCCTTAATCAGGGTGGTACCGCGAGACTTCTCGTCCCTTTTGGGATGGGAGGTTTATTTTTGTTTCGTCCACCCAAACTTTAGGCTACTAGCCGCTCAACGAGTTGGGTAGTTAAAAATTTATATTGTGGAGATGAAGCTGAGATGGATTATGGAAAAACATTAAACCTGCTGCAGACCGAATTTCCAATGCGCGGCAACTTGCCACAAGCCGAACCGAAGCTACAGCAGCATTGGGAAGAAGTCGATATTTACGCCAAGGTACAGGAAAGTCGCAAAGGGAAGCCAAAGTTTATTTTGCATGACGGACCTCCTTATGCTAATGGAGATATTCATATCGGCCACGCACTGAATAAAACGTTGAAGGACATCATTGTAAGGTTCAAAACGATGCAGGGCTATGATGCGCCATATGTGCCAGGCTGGGATACACACGGCTTGCCGATTGAGCAGGCTATTGCCAACGGAGGCAAGGTAGACCGCAAAAAAATGAGCGTTCACGAGTTCCGTAAATACTGCGAAGAATATGCACTACAATCCGTAGAAAAGCAAAAATCACAGTTTAAGCGATTGGCTATCCGTGGAGATTGGAAAAATCCTTATATTACTTTGCAGCCTAAATACGAGGCCCAGCAAATCCGCGTTTTTGGCGAAATGGTCAATAAAGGTTATATCTACAAAGGTTTGAAGCCTGTTTATTGGTCTCCATCCTCAGAGAGCGCTCTGGCAGAAGCAGAGATCGAGTATCAAGACAAAACATCTACATCTGTATACGTAGCATTTCAAGTCAAGGACGGCAAGGGCAAGCTGCCAGAAGATGCTTCCATAGTTATCTGGACTACGACTCCTTGGACACTTCCTGCTAACTTAGGAATCAGTCTGCATCCAGAATTTGACTATGCAGTAGTTTTGGCTGATGGGAAGAAGTATGTTTTAGCGCAAGGGCTTTTGGAAGCAGCCTCCAAGCAAATTGGGTGGACGGATGTTCAAGTGCTATCCCAAGTAAAAGGAAGCGAATTGGAGTATGTGCTGTGCCAACACCCGTTTTATGACCGTACTTCTTTAGTCATGGTTGGCGATCATGTAACACTGGAAGCAGGTACAGGCTGTGTTCATACAGCTCCTGGACATGGTGAGGATGACTTTGTAATTGGTCAACGCTACAATCTGGGCGTATTATGCCCTGTGGATGATCAGGGGCATTTTACAGCAGAAGCTCCAGGCTTTGAAGGAGTTTTCTATGATAAGGGCAATAAAATGATTACGGAAATGCTGAAGGAGTCGGGTCATCTGCTTCAAATGAGTATGATTCAGCACCAGTATCCCCACGATTGGCGCACGAAAAAGCCGGTTATTTATCGGGCGACTGAGCAATGGTTTGCTTCTGTAGACAAGTTCCGTCAGGAGATGCTGGAAGAAATCAAACGGATCAACTGGACCCCGAACTGGGGAGAGGTTCGTCTTCACAATATGATCGCGGACCGCGGAGACTGGTGTATATCTCGTCAAAGAGTATGGGGAGTGCCGATCCCGATCTTTTACTGCCGCAGCTGTAATGAGCCGTTAGTAAACAACGAAACCATTGAGCATGTTGCACAAATATTTGAAAAGGAAGGCTCTAACGCCTGGTTTCAAAAGGAAGAAAGCCAACTGCTGCCAGATGGTATCGCTTGTCCGAAATGCGGGCATACGCATTTTCGCAAAGAAACGGATATTATGGACGTATGGTTCGACTCCGGATCAAGCCATGTCGCAGTATTGGAAACTCGTGAGGAGCTGCAATGGCCGGCTGATATGTACTTGGAAGGCTCCGATCAATATCGCGGCTGGTTTAACTCATCTTTAATTACCGGTGTTGCTGCAAAAGGACAGGCGCCATACAAAGGAATTTTGAGCCACGGCTTTACACTTGACGGGGAAGGCCGCAAAATGTCGAAGTCGCTTGGAAATACAATCGATCCTAATAAAGTATGTGATAAGCTAGGTGCTGATATCCTGCGTTTGTGGGTGTCTTCAGTTGATTATCAGCAGGATCATCGGATCTCCGATAATATTTTGACTCAAACCACTGAAGTGTATCGTAAAATCCGCAACACACTGCGTTTCCTGCTTGGAAATCTGTATGATTTTAACCCGGCAACGGATCGTGTAGCCACTGATACTATGAGTGAGCTAGATCGTTTTGCAATTGTGCGGTTGAACCGTATGACAGATCGTGTAATAAAAGCATATGAGTCTTACGAATTTCATGTTGTATACCAAGCTGTACATCATTTCTGTGCAGTAGAGCTGAGTTCCTTCTATCTGGATATCATCAAGGATCGCTTGTATGCTAACCTGCCTGATGATGCAGCACGAAAAGCGGCTCAAACCGTATTATATGACGCTCTGACGGTAATAACTAAATTGATTGCTCCAATTTTGCCGCATACGGCTGATGAAGTATGGAAATACATTCCTGGAGTGGAGCTTGAGAGCGTGCAGCTTAGTGAGCTTCCAACTGTAGACAGTTCATTGTATAACGAGGCGGTAGAATCGAAGTGGGAACGGTTTATCAACTTGCGTGATGATGTGTTAAAGGCATTAGAGGAAGCGCGTAAGGAGAAATTGATCGGAAATTCCCTTGGAGCAGCTGTTCATTTGTATCCTGATGCTGAAACTTTGGAGCTTCTGCAAGGATTCGAGCAGCTGGATCAATTATTTATTGTATCAGCGGTTGAAATTCATGAATTAGGTGCTGCTGTTCCGGCAGAAGCGCTCAAAATTAAGGGTCTTGCTATCCATATCACGGTCGCAGAGGGCGAAAAGTGTGAGCGCTGCTGGATCGTTACACCTGAGGTCGGTCACGATCATGAGCATCCGACGCTTTGTAAACGTTGCTCGGGTGTAATCAAACTGAGCACCAGTGCTAATTCTTAATAGTACCAGCGGGCAGCTCCGGCATAAGATTCAAGTATCTTGTGCCGGATTGCTCGTTAGGCAAAGCGTACTAACCTAAATAGTCACTCTCGGAGTCAGGATCGAGTTCAAGCAGACCTTCACCTTCGCCGCTGTGCATATAATCATGATAAGCTTGGTTTCGCACAACAGTTACATGCTGGCCATACATATCGGTTGCCAGAAAGCTTTCAAAAGATTCAACATAACCAACATGCTCATCTGCTTCAATTTCCATATCATTGTAATTATTGGAGACGTTAGGATCCTCAGCCATAGCTGGAGTGTTGGAAGTTCCCCAGCTTTCGACGATTTGCCATGCGTCCTCGCCATCGAATTCGGTTTGTTTAGATAGCTCATCTAAGCTGGATCTGCCAAATGGAGGAGCTAGAAGCTCTTCTTCAATTGGACGGTTATTAGAAGTATGTGGGTCTGGAACATGCTCCATGCAATAAAGTGTTGTCGGGACAGCCTGTAATCTCTCGAAGGGAATGGACTTCCCACAAGTATCGCATAGTCCATATTTCCCATTATCCATTCGGAGCAGAGCATCTTTTACATCGGTAAGATGCCGTTCGCTGCTTTCGTTTAAAGCTATATCCTTACTGCGCTCAAACATTTCGGTTCCGAGATCGGCTGGATGATTGTCGTTGGTTGATAATTCACCGGTTTGAAATCTTAATGATTCATTAAGACCGTATTGGTCATTGGATTCAAGCTTTTCTTCCAGCCATTGCTTCTCTTCCTGAAGAACGGATTTTAAGCCTTGAAGCTGCTGCGAATCCAATTTAAGTGGCTGACTACACATTTAGGAATGCCTCCTTAATAATATCGCAATGCTACTATTTTTTACTCAAACTGTGTTTTTTAAGATAGGAAAATGCTTGCATCATTGGAAAAGAAAAATAAGGATGAGCGCATAGGCGAAATCCGGTAATGCTTACGAAGAAAGCTTTGCATATGCAAAACTCTAGGGAGATGAAACATTGAGATATTATATATATGCACTGATCGTGCTTCTATTGGATCAGGTGACCAAATGGGCGATTGTCAACAGACTTATGCTGGGTGAATCGCGACCGGTAATAGGTGAGTTTTTCCAAATTACATCTCATCGCAACCGTGGGGCTGCTTTCGGGATTTTGCAAGATCAACGTTGGTTTTTCATCGTCATAACCCTGGTAGTTGTAAGTGGAATTGTATGGTATTTGCGTAAAACGTTCAGAGAAGGTCGTAAGCTTCTGCCATTTGCATTAAGCTTGCTGTTAGGCGGAGCGCTTGGCAATTTTATTGATCGTGCTTTGTTTGGCGAGGTAGTTGATTTCTTGCAGTTTCGTTTTCAATTTAATTGGTTTGGCAGTCCTGTGGATTATACTTACCCTATTTTCAATATCGCGGATTCGGCAATTGTCGTAGGAGTAATTTTGATTTTTGTTGATTCTTTAATCAGCTGGAGACAAGAGAAAAGAGGCGCGTAAACGAATGGCAGTATCAGAACAAGAAGGTTTAGACAATATGGACAATTTAAAAGAATGGATTGCTGAAACGGAAGATAGTGGCGAGCGGATTGATAAATTCATTACAGAATCATTGGATGAGGATATATCTCGTACACAGGTTCAGCAATGGATTAAAGAAGGTCAAATAACGGTGAACGGGGCTTCTGTAAAGGCTAACTATAAGTTGATCGAGGGAGATCGATTAGCTTTGACAATTCCTGAACCAGAGGAGTTGAATTTGACTCCAGAAGCTATACCGTTGGAGGTTGTATATGAGGATTCGGATTTAATTGTTGTCAATAAACCCCGCGGCCTTGTCGTACATCCGGCGCCAGGACATTATAGCGGTACTTTGGTTAATGCGCTGCTGCATCACTGTAAGGATTTATCAGGAATCAATGGCGTTATGAGGCCGGGTATAGTGCATCGTATCGATAAAGATACTTCAGGACTGCTAATGGCTGCGAAAAATGATCTGGCCCACACATCATTGGCTGAGCAGCTAAAATTGCATACGGTGAACCGTAAATATATCGCTGTGGTACACGGAAATGTAGCGCATGAACATGGAACTATCGATGCGCCGATTGGAAGGGATCCGCACGATCGTAAGCTATATACGGTAACAGAGCGCAATAGCAAACACGCTGTGACTCATTTTGTTGTGTTGGAGCGATATGGCGATTACACATTGATGGAGCTGAAGCTCGAAACGGGGCGAACACATCAAATACGCGTCCATATGAAATTTATCGGTCACCCGCTTGCCGGTGATCCGGCATATGGTCCTTCACGCAGCAAGAGCATGACGATAGAAGGACAGGCGCTTCACGCTGCTGTGCTCGGCTTCAAGCATCCGCGGACAGGAGAACAGCTGCAATTCGAAGCGCCGCTGCCGGAAGACATGCTGCATTTGACTCATGTCCTAAAAAATCGATAAGGATGATGCGGAGATGGAACATTTAGTTAACCCTAGAGTAAAGGATATTCAAATCTCGGGTATCCGTAAAATTTCCAACTTGGTTAGTACCTATAAGGATGCGTTGACTTTAACTATTGGTCAACCGGATTTCCCAACACCCGATCATATTATGAAAGCAGCTCACGCTGCAATTGATGCCCATAAGACAACCTATACACCGAACCCGGGAATGCTGGAGCTGCGTCAAGCCGCTTCGGCTTTCGTAAAAGGTAAATATGGATTGGATTATCGACCGGAATCTGAAGTTATTGTTACCTCAGGTGCCAGTCAAGCTCTCGATATTACGCTGCGTACTATTCTGGAGGAAGGGTCCGAGGTTATATTACCAGGTCCTATCTATCCAGGATACGAGCCCTTAGTTCGTTTATGCGGCGGAGTACCGGTCTATGCTGATACGCGTAAGAATGGATTTAAGCTTACAGCAGAGCTGCTCGATCCCTATATTACGGAGAAGACGCGCTGTATTATTTTGTGCTATCCCTCCAATCCTACGGGCCGGGTGTTGAGTAAGGAAGAATTAGCTGATATCGCCAGATTGTTGAAAGATAAATCGATTTTCGTCATATCCGATGAGATTTACAGTGAGCTGATATATGGTCAACCTCATATTTCATTGGCATCATACCCAGGTATGCGCGAGAAGACAATTGTCATTAACGGGTTATCGAAGTCTCATTCTATGACCGGGTGGCGGATCGGCTTTACATTTGCTCCTGAAGAGATCACACAGCATATGGTTAAAGTGCATCAATACAATGTGACTTGTGCCAGCTCGATAAGCCAATATGCAGCGCTTGAAGCATTAACTAACGGTGTGGATGATGCACTGCCAATGAAGGAAGCGTATGTACAACGCAGAGATTTCGTATATAATCGGCTGCTCGAAATGGGCTTTGAACTGGAGAAGCCGGAAGGCGCCTTTTACTTGTTCCCATCGATTGAGAAGTTTAAGCTATCATCTATGGATTTTACAATGAAGCTGCTGGAGGAACAGCGTGTGGCAGTTGTACCAGGGGATGCATTTTCGATATACGGAGAAGGCTACATACGAATCTCCTACGCGTATGGAATGGATATATTGGAAAAGGCTACTGAGCGTATGGAAGCATTCGTTCGTAAGCTGTAACTCTTATAATCAATGATATTATTAACAGCTTAAAAGCTCCTTACCTTATAAATGGGTAAAAGGAGCTTTTTTTCTCGTAAAAGGCATCCATTTTTAGTATAGTAAAAGGAAATGATTACCTAGGAGAGGAGCTGTGAGCTGTGAGGAAACCGCGGGTTTTCATTGGATCTGCAAGAGAATCGATCCCTCTTGTTACAGCCCTTCATCAACAATTAAGCTATTATACAGAGGTTACTCCATGGTCAGCCGGAGTGTTCAAAGCAAATAAATACCCAATGGAAGATCTAGAGGAACAACTAGCGCATAATGATTTTGCGGTATTTGTGTTCTCTGCCGATGATATCGTTTACATGCGCGAACAAATCTATCTATCTCCACGGGATAACACGATTTTTGAAATGGGAATGTTTTGGGGTAAATTAAAGAGAACACGAGTCTTTTTCTTGGTTCCTAATCTAATTCCTTTGCATAAGAATGGTATAGACATCAATGAATTTCATATTCCTTCTGATCTGTTTGGGCTAACACTTTTGAAATATGAGATTCGTTCTGATAAAAATTATTCAGCAGCCGTTAATGTCGCATGTGCTGAAATTATTAGGAACATTGAGGAGCAAGGCTTGTTTAGTGACCCTGTGATACAGCTTGAAGCAGCTAGAACTGAGATCGATAGAAAGCAGCAAATCCTGCACTTTTTTATAGAATTTATTGATATTCAAAAATTAAATGAAGTAAATAAATTTGAAAAGCTATATGAAGCGTTTCGAAATGCGTATGACCCTACGGCTTTAAGGGGTTTTAAAGTAAGAGGTGTATCCGTGTGGAATGTAGAGGGGACTGATGGTCTTCGACAGGTTGCCGGCAATGTGGGGAAGGGTAGATTTTATAACATAGGAGCTAATGATGCCAAACAAGCAGGGGAGCAAAGGATAGGGGTTCTGGATGCCTATTTAAACAGTAAAGTACAGTTTTTTCTGTATAGGCAGCATGTTGCTTATGAGTACTTACTGTGTTATCCTGTAGACAAGAAACTTGTATTGACGGTTCATCTCACAGGTCCTACAGCCGTAACTGAGGAGGATCTCAATAGAGTGTATGGGGATAACGAAGATTTAATGGGAACAGTTAATTATCTTTTTGGAGGGGATTCTGTATGAGCAAACTATATCCGGATAAGAATAAATCGGGTGGCCGTGTTCCTGCTGTGAAGTCCCAAATGGTAGTAGCTCCGTCGGTTGTTGGGGGAGCAGATAAAGAATATACAATAGTGTTCGAAAAGAAAGCAACTTATAAAAAACCATCTTTTGCGAGATAGGCTGACATAGAGCGGATTGACAACAACCACTGGGCACAGTGGTTGTTGTTTTTTTTGTACCTCATACTAGTCGCCGGAGATCTCTCACCGCTTTTGGAAAAGTGCTGCCCACAAGAATGATTCACCGAATAGGGGATTCGGCTGTTCCTTACGGACCATGGGGCGCAGCTCCACAACCTCGAAATCATGGAACAGCATACGCAGCTTCTGTTCGGTATATCCTAACCCACCTTTTAAGCTGCGCAAACGGTACACATCCCAATCCGTAATCTGAGCTCCATGTTCCCCATATACAAAGCAAGTCAAGCCGAAATAGCCTCCAGGCTTAAGTGATTGCCGGATCATATCCTTATATGAAATTCTGCGGTGAGGGGCGATATGATGTAGACAGCCGCTATCGTAGATGAGGTCATAGCTGTTGGGAGTAAAGGTTAGATCGAATATATTGGCGCATTGAAATTGTACTTCTACTTCTAGGCTTGCGGCTCTTTCTTTAGCCCAATTTAAAGCTTCCTGCGATAAATCAACAGCATCGACTTCACACCCCTTTTGAGCCATATAGATGGCATTGCGGCCTGGGCCACAGCCAAGCTCTAATACGCGGCCTGCAAACAGAGTGCCATTGTCAAAATGCTGCACCAGGTTCTCGTCAGGAGCGTTTACGAAAAAGGGAATGCCTTTCTCCCTGTCCGAATAAAATTCATTCCACCAAGGTGCCGCTTCGCGCAGCAAGGAATCAAGCATTTTATTTACGTCGTCGGGTGTAAAAATAGATTCGGATGGTTTGATCATTTAGCCCTCTCCCTTTTCGCATATCTATGGAAGAACAAGTTATTCCTCATGAATACATATTCAAGAAAAAGGTGGAATTTCCTATGAATTAGGGTGATAGAAGTTTCAGATCGGTGTTAGCTATGGAGGAGGATTAAAGGTTCGGATTCGGTTTGGAAATGTGCTGCGGAGGCGCAGGAATGGGGTGGATTGGAAGGAATGGTAGAAGGGAAGGGGGATAACTGCGGTTACCCCTTTGCCTTCTCTGATAAGCTGTGCAGGCTGTATAAATAAGTCGAGATGAAAATACAGCCTATAACAATTTTTAATAGCTGCTGAAAAGTTATCTGGGAGTCTGCCCATGACTTAATTGTCTTGATTATTTATCATTTGGATCCGACTTCCAAGATATATACTGGCTGATTAGATCAATTGCCAGATCGATGGCATGCTCATTAGGTTCGATTTTAGCGTGATGGAGACCATAAGGCGTATCGACACCGAGCCAGAACATGAACCCTGGAATGTCTGCGAGAAAGTAACCGAAATCTTCACCGGTCATTGCCTCGGTGCATTCGATTAGCTTCATGTCACTTGATTCCTTAACCCAATCCATAAACTCACGAGTGGTTTCAGCATGATTGTATACTTGACGGTAATTAGCCCCATAATCAATATCCACCTTGCAGTTAAAGGAAGTCTCAATCCCTGCAGTCAATGATTCGATCCGTGATTTAATAAGCGTCATAGTATCTGCTGAAAGGGTACGGATAGTTCCTTCCAGTCTTGCTTTCTCGGCGATGATGTTTTGCTTTGTGCCGCCTTCGATTTTACCTATAGTAATCACCGCGGAATCGAGCGGATTGATATTGCGGGAAATAATGGTTTGCAGCTGCGATACCAGTTGGCAGGCAGTAATAACCATGTCATTGGCCAAATGGGGGAATGCAGCATGTCCTCCTTTGCCGGTAAGATCAATAAACAGCTCGGAAGTGTTTGCAAACAGTATCCCTGGCTTTGTTGCAATCGTACCGACCGGGTACTCCGGAGCAATATGGAGCGCTATGATCTGATCGGGCATCCAATCCCGCAGCTCCTCGGATTCAAGCATGGGCTGAGCTCCGCCGGGACCTTCTTCCGCTGGTTGAAATATAAATGTAATATCGTCATTAATTGATTGCTTCACGAAATGGGTAAGTACGCCAAGTCCGATCGACATATGAACATCATGTCCGCAGGCATGCATAAAGCCGGGATGGGTTGAGCGGAATTCATAGCTGGTGTCCTCAGTAATTGGCAGTCCGTCCATATCAGCGCGATAACCGAAACGACGCTTAGGTGAGGTACCTTTTACATTTACAAGAATACCCGTTCTCCAAGTTCGAACTTCGATTCTTTCTTGAGGCAGCGTCTGAATATAGTCTAATAGAAATTGCTGGGTCTTGAATTCGGCAAAGCCTGGCTCGGGAATTTGGTGCAGCTCTCTGCGAATGGCAGCAAAAGGGCTGATAGCTTCTGGACTGCTGCCGGTTTGGCCTGTAGATGGGGTCATTGGGAATTGCTCCTCTCACTCGCAATATTAGAAGCTTACAAAAAAGGCCCGGCGACGTTCGCCGAGCCGTGCTTGTAATCGGACACCTTACAGTGTACGCAGGTCCATCATAATTTCTGTTTTGGACTTGGTTTTGGCATCTACGTTTTTGATAACGCGTGCCGGTGCTCCTGCAACAACTGTATACTCGGGAACATCTTGAGTAACAACTGCGCCAGCGGCCACAACGGAGCCTTTACCAACACGAACGCCTTCAAGAATAACTGCATTGGCTCCAACAAGAACATCATCTTCGATAACAACGGGTTGAGCGGAAGGAGGCTCGATAACGCCTGCAACAACGGAACCGGCACCGATATGACACATATTCCCGATTTGAGCACGTCCGCCAACTACTACGTTCATATCGATCATAGTGCCTGAACCGATGGAAGCTCCGATATTGATGGATGCACCCATCATGATGATGGCATTGTCGCCGATGAACACTTTATCACGAATGATAGAACCTGGCTCGATGCGAGCGTTGATGTTTTTCAGATCAAGTGTAGGGATAGCTGAATTACGGCGGTCATTCTCTACTACATAATCTTCAACGCGGCTTTGGTTTTCATCTAATACGCGCTTCACTTCTGTCCATTCGCCGAACAAAACGCCGCTTTTACCGGAAATAAAGGATTGAATGGAAGAACCAAAATCAATTGCTTCTAAATCGCCTTTCACATATACTTTCACCGGTGTTTTCTTGGTGCTAGTTTTAATAAAATTAATAATTTCTTGCGTATTCATTTCTGACATGCAAAATCCAACTCCTTATGTAAATTACCGCGTACGGATAAGCCCGGACACTGGCGAAACATTCTTTATTCTTTATAGCATAAAAGCTACCTTCTAGCAATGTTCGAACTGACAGACATCGACAAGACATCAACAATCCTATTGACATCAGTTGTCGAACATGGGATAATATTTGTAATCGAATAGCACCTTTAAGAACAGTCCAGAGAGGCTGGCAAGGTGAACGAATGTTAGAAGCGGATTTTTCGGGGAATCGAGTCTTAATATGGCTCAATTTATCCGTATCCGGATCTCTCGTTATGTCCGCAAACCTTGCCTAATGGCAAGGTTTTTTTTATGCCTTTAGGATTATGAATAGTAAATTCTTTTGGATATCAGGGGTCCCCGAAAGTAATCAGGAATAAGCCTGCGAAGGCTTGGTTTCACTCTTGGGGAATGTGCAGATGTCTAACCTAATAAGCAGGGGGCGATGATCTTGGCTCAGGAAGTGGAACAGCACGAGCATGTGCTAATGGATGCTACGGGAGTACGACGTGCATTAACTCGAATAGCCCATGAAATCTTGGAGAAGAACAAAGGCTTTGAAAACTGCCTGCTAATCGGTGTCCGTACTCGAGGAATATACCTTGCCAACCGGATTGCTGAGCTGATTTTGGATATTGAGAATGTTCCTGCACCCGTAAGAGAAATTGACGTTACTCATTACCGTGACGATAGATCAGGCAGGCCGGAAAAGAAATTCAAATTGCAGGAAGAGTCGGTTGACTCGCCCATGGACATCCATAATAAGAAGCTTATTTTATTCGATGATGTGCTATACACGGGCCGAACAGTACGGGCGGCAATGGATGCTCTGATGGACCTGGGCAGGCCACAAATCATACAACTAGCTGTATTGGTGGATAGAGGTCACAGGGAGCTGCCGATCCGTCCGGATTATGTAGGCAAAAACATCCCGACCTCCCGCATGGAGTCGATCGAGGTTCAGCTTAATGAAGTGGATGGAATCGATCAAGTCGTGATTACTCAACAGAGGAGGCAAAACGGATGACACAACTTGTCGCATCAGAGAAGCATTTGTTAGGCACCAAAGGGATGACTGCACAAGAAATTACGTCGATACTTGATCGTGCCGCTTATTGGGAACAATATCCCGTAAAGCTGTCGAATCACTTACAAGGCCGGTTTGTGGCTAATATGTTTTTTGAAAACAGCACGAGAACGAGGTTTTCATTTGAAGTTGCCGAAAAGCGTCTTGGCGCAGAAGTATTAAATTTTGCAGCCGCGGTGTCTAGCGTTCAGAAAGGTGAGTCGATCTATGACACAGTGAAGACGCTGGAGTCAATGGGGATCGATGCTGGTGTCATCCGGATGAAGCCTAACGGATTGTTGGCCGAGCTGGCTCAGAAGATTAAAGTGCCGCTTATTAATGCGGGCGATGGAAACAATGAGCATCCAACCCAGGCGCTGCTTGATTTATACACGATGAGAAAGCAGTTCGGCGACCTCCGCGGCTTGAATGTGTCGATCATTGGTGATGTGCGACACAGCCGCGTGGCACGCTCGAACTTGTGGGCACTGCAAGCAGTAGGCGCCAAAGTCAGCTTCTGCGCGCCGGAAAGCATGCAGGCACCAGAGCTGGCAGCTCATGCTCCTTACATCAAGATGGATGAGGCCGTGAAGGCTGATGTTGTAATGATGCTTCGCGTACAGCTGGAGCGTCACGAGGAAAGTGTGTTCAAGTCCACGGAGGAATACCGCGAGGCATACGGCTTGACCGTAAAACGTGAAGCGACAATGGCTTCTCATGCTATCATCATGCACCCAGCACCGATTAACCGTGATGTAGAAATCGATGATGTACTGGTTGAATGCGGACGATCCAAGATTTTTGAGCAAATGAGTCATGGTGTGCCGATTCGTATGGCAGTTATCGAGCGGGCCCTAAACTAAATAAACCTAATACATATCATTGCAGGGAGGCTATTATGGGAATTTGGATTTTAAATGCACAAACAGTTGCAACAGGCAATGAGTTGACGAAGAAACATATTTTGCTGGAAGGCAATACTATAGAACAAATGATAGAGGCTGCTGGCGCACTTCCTGAGACAGCTGGACACACGGTCATTGACGCGGCAGGAAAGCTTGTAACGCCGGGGCTGATCGATATGCATGTGCATTTACGTGAGCCGGGCTTCGAACACAAGGAAACGATTGCGAGCGGCACACGCTCAGCTGCACGCGGCGGCTTCACAACCATCGCCTGCATGCCGAATACACGTCCGGTTATTGATACAGTAGAAACCGTGAAGTATGTGTTGGACAAGGCTGAAACCGAAGGCATAGTGCGCGTGCTGCCCTACGGCTGCATAACCAAAAATGAGCTGGGTCGTGAGTTAACGGACTTTGACGCTTTGAAGCAAGCAGGAGCTATCGGCTTTACTGATGACGGCGTTGGCGTGCAAAGCGCGCAAATGATGAAGGATGCGATGGCCAAAGCAGCGTCCATCGGGCTGCCGATTATCGCGCACTGCGAAGATAATACGCTGGTTGAAGGCGCTTGGGCGAGTGAGGGCGAATTTTCCCGCAAGCATGGCTTGAAGGCCATTCCGAATGAATCAGAAGCGATTCATGTAGGTCGTGATGTGCTGCTAGCTGAAGCTACAGGCGTTCACTACCACGTGTGCCACGTTAGCACGGAGCAGTCGGTTCGCTTAATCCGTCACGCGAAGCAGTTCGGAATTAAAGTTACAGCAGAGGTGTGCCCGCATCACTTGCTGCTGTCGGATGAAGATATCCCAGGGCTGGACGACGCTAATTGGAAGATGAACCCGCCGCTTCGTACTCCTAAGGATGTACAAGCATGTATCGAGGCTTTGCTGGACGGCACCATCGACATCCTAGTAACAGACCATGCACCTCACAGCGAAGAAGAGAAAGCCAAGGGCGTTAATCTTGCACCGTTTGGTATCGTAGGATTCGAAACGGCATTCCCGCTTTTGTATACGAAGTTTGTAGCAACTGGACAATGGACACTGCAGTTCTTGGTAGATAAAATGACTACATTGCCAGCACAAGTGTTCGGCTTGCCACTGGGTACGCTGGAAGTTGGCAAGGAAGCAGACATCACAATCATTGATTTGGATACAGAAAAAGCTGTTGACCCTGCTGAATTCGCTTCAAAAGGTCGCAATACACCGTTTATTGGTTGGAATCTAAAAGGCTGGCCGACTCATACGATTGTGGGCGGTAAAGTGGTTTGGTCAGAAGCTTAATCAAACAGTTAGAGTCAAGCAGCATAATCCTAGCTAAATATATATAAGTTCATCCAATATTTTTCACATAGATAGCTTTATGCAGATTTTGGTACTAGATTATTAAGTTCTTCACACTGATAAGGAGTTGAATGGCATGCAGGCAAGATTATTGTTGGAGGACGGTACATTATTTACCGGAAAAGCTTTCGGAAGTGAAGGCGACTCGGTTGGCGAGGTCGTATTTAATACAGGGATTACAGGTTACCAAGAGGTATTATCAGACCCGTCCTACTGCGGACAAATTGTAACAATGACTTATCCCCTTATTGGGAACTATGGAATTGCTCGTGATGATTTTGAAGCGATCCGTCCATTTATTCACGGTTTTGTAGTACGTCAGCACGAAACTGTTCCAAGCAACTGGAGAGCGGAGTATTCCCTCGATAGTTTGCTTAAGGAATACGGTATTATCGGTATCAGCGATATTGACACGCGAATGCTGACTCGTCGTATTCGACACCATGGTGTTATGAAAGGTCTGTTGACAACTTCTAATATGAGAGTCGAAGAATTGCTGGAGCAGCTGACCGGCAGTACACTGATGACGGATCAAGTATCCAGAGTTTCCACCAAAAGCGTATTTAGCGCCCCTGGTACTAAAGAGCGTGTTGTCCTGGTTGATTTCGGTTCCAAAAGCGGAATTCTGCGTGATCTAACTAAGCGTGGCTGCGATGTTGTAGTAGTGCCTCATGATACTACGGCTGATCAAATCCGTCGCTTGGCGCCAGACGGCATTCTGCTGTCCAATGGCCCTGGGGATCCTAAGGATGTTCCACAAGCAGTGAAAATGATTTCTGATTTGTTGGGCGAATTCCCAATCTTCGGTATCTGCCTTGGACATCAGCTGTTTGCACTTGCATGCGGAGCGGATACAGATAAGCTGAAATTCGGTCACCGTGGCGGTAACCATCCGGTTAAAGATCTGCAGAGCAACCGTTGCTACATTACATCACAAAACCATGGCTACACAGTAAAAGATGACTCGATAGCAGGTACGGAGCTAGAAGTTACACACATCAACAACAATGACAGCACTATCGAAGGATTGAAACATAAGAAGCACCCTGCTTTCTCGGTACAATATCATCCTGAAGCAGCTCCGGGGCCTTTTGACTCCAGCTACTTGTTCGATGATTTTATCTCGATGATTCGCAATCATAAGCTAAATAACCCGCAGCTGCCTAAACAGGCTCAAATTTCTGCAGCTTCCAAGCTTGCAGCTCTTACAGCCGGCTCTGTCACCCCTGCATCGAAAGGAGAGCTACATTATGCCAAAAAATAATAGTCTCAAAAAAATATTGGTTATCGGTTCCGGTCCCATTGTTATCGGGCAAGCGGCCGAGTTTGACTACGCAGGAACACAAGCCTGCCAAGCTCTAAAAGAAGAGGGCATGGAGGTTGTACTGATCAACAGCAATCCAGCCACGATCATGACCGACACGAATATGGCTGACAAAGTATATATCGAGCCAATTACACTTGAATTTGTTACTCAAATTATTCGTCAAGAGCGTCCTGATGGCTTGCTGCCAACTTTGGGCGGCCAAACCGGCTTGAATATGGCTGTTGAGCTTGCCCGCGCAGGCGTGCTTGAACGGGAAAATGTGAAGCTTCTTGGAACTCAGCTTACAGCAATTGAAAAAGCGGAGGATCGCGATTTATTCCGCGATTTGATGAGAGAGCTGGAACAGCCTGTACCGGATAGTGTTATCGTAACAACGGTACAAGCTGCTCTTGATTTTGCTAACGAGATTGGCTATCCGATCATCGTTCGTCCAGCTTATACGCTGGGAGGAACTGGAGGCGGTATTTGCGCTAATGAAGAAGAGCTGCTGGAGACGGTAGCTTCCGGTATCCGCTACAGCCCAATAGGACAGTGCTTGATTGAAAAAAGCATTGCCGGTATGAAAGAAGTCGAATACGAGGTTATGCGTGATGCGAACGACAACTGTATCGTTGTTTGCAACATGGAAAACTTTGACCCGGTTGGCGTACATACGGGCGATAGCATAGTTGTGGCACCTAGCCAGACGCTATCTGACCGTGAGTATCAAATGCTTCGTTCTGCATCTTTAAAAATTATTCGTGCCTTGAACATCGAAGGCGGCTGTAACGTTCAGTTCGCTCTAGATCCATTCAGCTTTCAATATTATGTTATTGAGGTAAATCCTCGCGTAAGCCGTTCTTCAGCTTTGGCTTCCAAAGCAACTGGTTATCCAATTGCGAAGATGGCTGCAAAAATTGCAATAGGCTACACGCTTGATGAAATTGTTAACCCGGTTACGGGTCAAACCTATGCTTGCTTCGAGCCGACGTTGGATTACATCGTGTCGAAAATTCCACGCTGGCCGTTCGATAAATTTACAGCGGCTAATCGTAAGCTTGGAACGCAAATGAAAGCAACAGGCGAGGTTATGGCGATTGGCCGTACCTTCGAGGAATCGATTCATAAAGCAATTCGTTCACTTGAGATCGGTGTTCACCGCTTATTCTTGAAGGAAACCGATTTGTTGGATAAAGAAACGCTTGAGTCGCGTCTGATTAAGCCAGATGATGAACGGATGTTCCTGATCGCGGAAGCATTCCGCCGCGGGTACACGCTGCAGCAAATCCAAGATTTGACCAAAATTGACTGGTGGTTCCTAAGTAAGCTAGAAGGCATGATCCAGTTTGAGGAGCAGTTGATTCAACCTGAATTAACTGATGAATTGCTGCGCGAAGCGAAGCGTAAAGGCTTTACAGACCGCGCTATTGCTGAGGTTCGCAGTGCTGCAAACAGTGGCTTAAGCTTTACTCAGGAAGCTGAGATTCGTAAGCATCGTCTAAGCATTGGATTAAAACCTGTATACAAAATGGTTGATACTTGTGCAGCTGAGTTTGAAGCAACCACACCTTATTATTACTCAACCTACGAAACCGAAGATGAAGTTAAAGAAACAACGAAACAGAAGGTTGTCGTTCTAGGCTCGGGCCCGATCCGTATCGGACAAGGTATCGAATTTGATTACTCGACTGTACATGCGGTTTGGGCGATCCAAGCAGCGGGATACGAGGCTGTTATTATCAATAACAACCCAGAAACCGTGTCGACAGACTTTAACACTTCGGACCGCTTGTACTTCGAGCCGCTCTTCTTCGAAGATGTAATGAACGTTATCGAGCGCGAGCAGCCAATCGGCGTAATCGTTCAATTTGGCGGACAAACAGCCATTAACTTGGCAGCGCCTCTTTCTAAAGCAGGAGTACGCATCTTAGGTACCGATCTCGAGAATATCGATGCAGCTGAGGACCGCAAAAAGTTCGAAGCGTTACTGCGCGGATTAGATGTTGCACAACCTCCAGGCGGAACCGTAACCTCAGTCGATCAAGCAGCTGGCATGGCCGCTAACTTCGGTTACCCAGTGCTCGTTCGTCCTTCCTATGTACTGGGCGGCCGTGCGATGGAAATCGTCTACTCCGATGAAGAGCTATTGAGCTACATGGAATATGCGGTTAAAATCAATCCGGAGCATCCGGTACTGATCGACCGTTATATGCTGGGTAAAGAAGTAGAAGTTGATGCAATCTGCGATAAAGAAACGGTTCTGATTCCTGGAATTATGGAGCATGTTGAAAGAGCGGGCGTTCACTCCGGTGACTCTATCGCTGTATATCCTCCACAATCGGTTTCTGAGGAAATCAAACAACAAATTATCGATATTACAGTGAAAATTGCTAGAGGCCTGCAGATTATAGGTCTGGTCAATATCCAGTTCGTTATTTATCAAGATCAAGCTTATGTAATTGAGGTTAACCCGCGTTCTTCAAGAACGGTGCCTTTCTTAAGTAAAGTAACAAAAATTCCGATGGCAAATGCGGCTACTCGTGTTATTTTGGGCGAAAAGCTGGCTGATATGGGCTATGAAACGGGATTATGGCCAGAAGATGAGTTTGTTTCTGTAAAAGTACCTGTATTCTCCTTCGCCAAGCTGCGCCGCGTAGATACAACTCTCGGACCTGAGATGAAATCAACAGGTGAAGTTATGGGTCGCGATGAGAACTTTGCTAAAGCCTTATACAAAGGTTTAATCGGCTCGGGGATGAAAATTCCACCGACAGGCTCGATTATTGCCACAGTTGCTGATAAAGACAAAGAGGAAGCTATCGAGATTTTAACGGGCTTCTACAAACTTGGCTACAAAATCGTTGCTACTGGCGGGACTGCGAAAGCTTTGGAAGAATCAGGCATTCGTGTAACAACAGTTAATAAGCTGAGCGAAGGCTCACCGAACATTCTTGACTTGATCCGTAATGGGGAAGCGCACTTTGTTGTGAACACGCTGACCAAAGGTAAAGCCCCTGAACGTGACGGCTTCAGAATCCGTCGTGAAGCGGTAGAAAACGGGATTGTGTGCATGACATCCCTGGATACAGTAAGAGCTCTCTGGCATATGCTTGAAGCGATTAACTTCCAATCCAGACCGATGCCTGCGCAGCATATATAAGTGACGACCAACCTCGCTGTGCTTGAGGTAATGGTTGCGCGCAAATAGCCATTATAGATTAGCACAGCAGCCCTGGAACAACGGAGGGACGCTGTGCTAATCCTCTGATTGGGTGGATTGTTCGTCCTGCTGGGGAACATCCTTGCGAAGTAGTTTTCTACGAAAACTTTTAGGAGGCGACAGTTAAATGACAGTTCAGACGAATGTGGCAGAACGAATTATGGTGGCATTGGATTTCGCAGAAGCGGGAGAAGCGCGTAAGCTGGTAGAATCCTTAAAAGGTATTCCATGCTACATGAAGGTGGGAATGCAGCTCTTCTACAGCGCTGGGCCCCAATTCGTGCTCGATCTGAAGGAGCAAGGTTACAAGGTGTTCCTTGACCTGAAGATGCATGACATCCCTAACACCGTTAAAGGCGGATCAGAGAGCGTAACAAGGCTAGGAGTGGATATGTTTAATATCCATGCTGCTGGCGGAAAAGGAATGATGGAGGCTGCTTTGGAAGGTGTCGACAAAGCACTCGCAGGAGGCGGAATTGCAAATGGTGGCGTTAAGCCGATTGTTATCGGCGTAACGCAGCTGACCAGCACGAGTCGGACCGTGATGAATGACGAAATCGGTCTTGCAGGAACGGTAGAGGATGCTGTAATCCGCTACGCAAAGCTTGCTTTAGCCTCTGGTTTGAACGGTGTTGTCGCTTCGCCATTGGAAGTAACACAGATTAAAGCTGCTTGCGGTTCCGGCTTCGTAACAGTAACGCCTGGCATCAGACCTGCAGGATCGGCTATCGGAGATCAGTCTCGTGTAATGACTCCTGCTGAGGCTTTCGCACAAGGTACGGATTATGTGGTCATTGGACGTCCGATTACGGCGGCTGACAATCCGCGTACGGCTCTAGAGCAAATCATCGAATCGATTCAACAGTAGTAAACAAGGATTGCCCCAGCCCTTATTTTATCAAAGGAGAGATGTTCTATGAGTTCCCAAACTATTACGATCAATCCCCAGCTTTCTGAGAGAGTTGCTGCAGCCTTGCTGCAAATACAAGCGGTAGCGTTGCGTCCGCAGCAGCCTTTCACTTGGACCTCAGGCTTAAAGTCACCCATCTATTGCGACAATCGCTTAACAATCTCCTATCCCGAAATTCGCGAGTTGATAGCCGAGGGCTTCGTGTCATTGATCCGTGAGAATTTTCCCGACGCAGAGGTCATTGCAGGAGCGGCGACAGGTGGTATTCCTCATGCGGCTTGGGTAGCTCAAAAGCTGAATCTACCTATGGTGTATGTTCGTGATAAGGCCAAGGGCCACGGTAAAGAGAATTTGATCGAAGGCGCAATTCAGCCTGGGCAAAAGACTGTCGTAATCGAGGATCTGATTTCTACTGGCGGCAGCTCACTGAAAGTGGCTCAGGCTGTCAATGACGTCGGTGCGAAGACTCTATCGGTGCTCGGGATTTTCTCCTACCAGTTCGAGAAGGCCACTGCTGCGTTTAACGAAGCTGGAGTCCCTTTCGAAACGCTTACCAACTACAGCGTGCTTCTGGATGTAGCTTTGAAGCAAGGTAGCATTCAACAGCAGGATCTGCAGGCGCTGCAAGCTTGGAGTGTTAACCCAAGCGAATATGGAAAATAAGCATAAATGGATGACAATACGCTAATATAAATAGATAAAGCCTTAGTCTTGTAAGTATACAGACTAAGGCTTTTTTGTATAGTGATGGTTAGAGGGTAGCGGCAGTAGAAAACAAAAATAACTTCCTTATTGATTTCGGAAGTTTGGGATGTTAGAATGATAAATGGCAGTCGAAAACTGAATGTGAACAAGACATTTTTAACCTATAATAACAATAACACAATGTGTGCTGGTTGTCAAATGAGTTTCTACTTTGTAAAGGTATCGATTCACATCCCATTTTGAAAGAGAGGCGATTGTATGAACGTGCTCGAACATGAATGGCGTTTAGAACAAGAGCGTGTGGACGAGGTTACTAATCAAATGGCCGGGCGTATGGATAAATTGGAGCAAGAAGTAGGAAATGTCAGAACTGAAGTTGTAAATATTCGCAAGCATTTCTGGGATGATGTCAGCATCAACGTCAGCACACACGAGGATAAGGCAGAGACGTATTCAAGCATGAGGCAGCAGGCGGAGGTATTATCGGAGCGCGAACGCAGTTACCGGCAAGCTGCAGCGGTGCTTGGAAAGCTTAAACGCTTGATCAAGTCTCCCTATTTTGGACGGATTGATTTTAAAGAAGAGGGTCAAGGGCCGGAAGAACGTATTTATTTGGGAATAGCCTCCTATTTGTCTGAGGATGAACAAACGTATCTGGTTTATGATTGGCGTGCTCCTATATCAAGCCTTTATTACGATTATGGTCCAGGGGCAGCCGCATTTGAAACACCCGTTGGTGAGATCAAAGGGACAATGTCGTTAAAAAGACAATTTGTGATTCGTGATCGGAGCATCCGTCTCATGTTCGATACAGGTGTGACTATTGGCGACGAGCTGCTGCAGCAGGTACTTAGCCGTAGTTCAGACGCTCAGATGAAAAGCATTGTCGCCACAATTCAGAAGGAGCAAAATCAAATTATTCGCAATGACCGAAGCCGAATGCTAATTGTTCAGGGGGCAGCAGGCAGCGGGAAAACATCTGCTGCGCTGCAGCGGGTTGCTTACTTACTGTATAAACACAGGGAAAATCTGCAAGCGGATCAGATGGTGCTTTTTTCACCTAATCCGATGTTCAATAGTTATGTATCTACGGTGCTTCCTGAGCTTGGAGAAGAGAACATGCAGCAAACAACATTTCAGGAATATTTAGAGAAGAGGCTCGGCGGTCAATTTGAGGTGGAAAGTCCGTTTAACCAAATGGAATATGTATTGACAGCAGTAAAGGAACGCAGTTATTCAGCGAAAATAAATGCCATTCGGTATAAGTCTTCTGCTGATTATTTAGCAGTTATAGGGGGTTACAAGGATTTACTGAAGCAGGAAGGTATGATCTTCAAGGCTATAAGATTCCGCGGCCGTGTAATTGCAGCTCAGGATATTATCGCAGAAAAGTTTTACTCATACGATTCTGCTACCCGTCTGCCTAATCGGATTGTTTTGCTCAAGGAATGGCTGTTAAATGAGATTGCAGCTTTTGAGGAACAGGAATGGAAGGAGGGCTGGGTCGAAGATAGGATGGAATTGCTCGAACCCGAGGATTATCTTCGTTCTTATAAGAAGCTGCGCCAAATTCAGAAGGGGAAGGGGGATACTTTCGATGACTTCGATACAGAAAAGGAATGGTTAGCCAGATCAATTGTCCATGAAGAGTTGAAGCCGCTAATCAAGCGGGTGAAACGCCTCAGCTTCGTTGATATACGCAAGCTTTATGTACAGCTTTTCTCAAATGAACAGCTGTTTGAACAAGTTGCCGGGATAGGAGCTAAACCCGAGTATTGGCAGGATATTTGCCGTGAGACGGTGGCACTGCTAGAGAAATCGGAACTTGCGTACGAGGATGCAACGCCGTTTTTATACTTCCAGGAGCTGATATTAGGCTTCCAAAGCAATACCTCGGTAAGGCATGTCATTGTAGATGAAGCTCAAGATTATTCACCATTCCAGCTAGAGTTTTTAAAGCGCCTGTTTCCGCGAGCCAGAATGACAGCATTGGGTGACCTGAACCAGGCGATTTATGCTCATGGCTCAGTGTTAAGTGATTTTGAACCGATCACGGCCTTATATGGTGCAGAACAAACTGAGCTCATCCGATTAACACGAAGCTACCGCTCTACACAGCAAATTGTAGAGTTTACGAAGGGGATGGTTCCGGGAGGAGAAGCGATAGAGCCCTTTAACAGAAGTGGAGAGAAGCCTTTGGTAACATCAGTGCTTGATCACGCCCAGCTTCATGCAAGGATCACAGCAGACATCAAAGCACTTCAGATAAGCGGCTTCGAATCGATTGCAGTCATTTGTAAAACAGCTGCCCAAAGCAAAGAATTATTTGGTGAGTTAAGTGATAAATTCGAGCTGAATTTGGTAACCCAATATACCCCAACTTTCGAGAAAGGGACGTTGATTATTCCTGCTTATTTGGCAAAAGGAGTGGAATTTGACGCCGTTATTATTTATGACGCTTCTGAGGAGCAATATAACCGTGAAAGTGAGCGTAAGCTCTTCTACACCGCCTGCACACGTGCGATGCATCTACTTCATGTTTATGCTGTGGGGGAGTTAAGTCCGTTTGTCCTTGCTCAAAATCCACTAACCTATGAGTTTGCGCCGCTTCCAATTGATAGTTCATCAAGATAAATACCGGAACTTTTTTGAGATTGAAAAAGTGCTCATAGAAAAACAGAGAGATAAAGGAACTGACTGTTCCGTTAATTCTCTGTTTTTTTGGGTATTCGGTGGCATTATTTCTTCAACAGCTCAAGCCGGTACACATATTCGAACAAAAATTCAAAGGCTTCCAGATGGCGCTTCGCTTCGAATGCATTAGCACCCCAAGCGTAGATTCCATGCTTGCGAAGCATGATGCCAGGAACGCGAGGTACAATCGCTTTCTCCACCAATTCGGCGATACGGGGGATATCTGTATAGTTAGGGAGGATAGGGATTTCAAGCTGTGCTTCCTCATCCCAAATATTGAATGCTTTGATCAGCTCAACGCCATCAACCGGAATCGATTTACGTTCCCAGAACAGCTCAGATACCAGGTTATTAAAAACAGTATGCACATGGAAAATCGCACCGCAGCCTGTAGCACGGTAAATTTCACAATGAATTAATGTCTCGGCGGATGGCTTCAAACCGGTATGATCTGTAGGCTTCCCTTGCCCATCAACTAACAAGAAGTCGGATGGAGTATTAACTGACTTATCCTTGCCACTTGCTGTTATAGCAAACGTAAACTGCTCCGGCGAGAAATCGCCCACGCGAATCGATAGATTACCGCTCGTAGCAGGAAACCAGCCTCTTGCTGCAAGTGTTGTTTTGATGTCCCTTAGTTCGGCAAAAGCCTGCTGCTTTTCCTCTAATCGAAGGATTTCACTCATGCTCGTTCATCTCCTCTAACCGTTCAATTACTTCGTGAAAATTATCAAAGGGATAATAGTTCAACCCTAAATCTTTGCACAGATCAATCAAGTGGGAACGGGCGAATACGGTATCAGCTAGCTTTGCTCCTTCAAAATCAGTTACGCTGTCACCGATCAAAATCCGTTCATACCTATCACTCGGGTAGCCGCGGATGATAGTTGTTTTGCACATGCCGCATTGATTGTGACACTGATCATCGCAAGCATGTGGCCATACAATCTCAATATGGCTGCCGCTAAAATCGCTTCCGTTGCAATAAATGTTCTCTGTTGGAATTGGAAAAGCAGAAAGAACCGGGTAAACAAAGAAATCAATCCCGCCACTAGTTACTAGAAACGTGATGTTTTGTTGCTTGCAATATTCGAGCAGCTCGCTGAAGCCGTCTCGAATCTTTACGTTGTTTATAGAATAATCGATAACTTCTTGCTTGCGAGAGGTTGGAAGGAGTGCGAACATCCGGCCAACGCCTTCACGAATCGAAATGGTTTTGGAAATCACCTGCTCAACAAGCTCATCCCAGCCTTCAGGTTGAAAATGTTTCATGATAGCAACAATGTTATCGTTAACGGTTATGGTTCCGTCAAAATCACAATAGATGACCCGGCTGCGCTTCATTCCTTAATACCCCACAGCTTAACAGCGGCTTGAAGCTCGGGATGCTCTGCAGTGGCATAGTCCTGAAGAGGTATTCCTGCTTGGCAAGCATCAATGGCTTGGCGGAAAGCTTGTCCTCCGGCAATGGCCCCCATTGGATGGCCATGTACTCCGCCTCCGGCATTCACGATTACTTGATCTCCAAAATCCTTGAGGATTAATGGAACAAGTCCAGGATGAATACCTGCCGAGGGGACGGGGAAGCTTGTTTTTAAAGGCAATGCTGCATTGTCTTCTCTGCTCGCAGGACCGCCTGATCCGGTATAAATATAACGGCTAGCTTGCTCGGTAAGCAGCACTTCTTTGATGGCCATGTTCTCCTCACGCGGCATCACAACCGATCCGTATGGAGAAGGGAATAGCACAAGGTCGGCACCAGCTAGGCGCATTAGCTTGCCAAGCAATACATTTGCGGAAATGCCGTGATATGTAGATGGGTAAAAGGCTCCTGCGAGGGCAGGGTGAGCCATTATTGGCACTTTGATGTCCGGGTGGCGGCTAAGCTCACTTAATGCATCGAAGCCGTAGGCCAGCACATTAAATAGCAGTGCGTTAGCGCCGTGAGCAATCGCTTTGCGTGCTTGATCGATTAGGCCGAAGGTGGATCCCGTCAAGTTTACAGCATATAGAAGCTCTTGACCGGTTTCACGCTTAGCCTGAGCGGCAGCCTCTAGGCAGGCTTCAACCCGCTTTTCGATAGGGGTTAGTGGGTTTTCAAAAAGAATCTCGTCATCCTTGATCAAATCTACGCCGCCTGCAGCCTGCAGGTAGAATTGCTCGCGCAGCGCAGAAATATCATGTCCGATGACCGATTTGAAAATACTCATTAGCAGCGGACGGTCATGGACGCCCAATAGATTACGGACGCCTTGGATGCCGAATTTCGGTCCAGGGAATGCAGAAATGAAATCTTGAGAAAAGGATAGGTCGATTAGTTTGATCCTGCCATCCATAGACAGCTTGCCGAAAACGGTAACTAGAAGAGCAGGAATATCTTTGCTGAAATTAGCGTCAGGGTAGGCAATTTGAATATCGGCGTAACGTTCAGAGACGGTTCCACCTGCACCTACTGGCTCGTGTACATCTACGCGTACTACTTTACCAAGATGTCTTTCCATCTCTGCTTTTTTCGCTTCAGGCATATCCGTCCAGCTTCCTACCGTTAGTCCTACGGCGATGCTGATTGCTTTTTTTGCAAAATCGGCTTTTTCATCATAGCAGCGATAAGTCGCTACACAGTATGGATTCATCTCTATGCTCACCTGCTCTTTATATATAGTTTGAACACTTTCACTCACCAGCTGCTAATTAGCGGTTTGCAGCTTGCGCGCTGATGGCTTGACCAAGCTCTCCCGCACGTTCTGCAGAGCGTAGGACGGCTTTGGTTACGCCTGTTGAGAAATCATGGCGATCGAGCATCTCCAGGGCTGCCTGAGTAGTACCGTTCGGAGAGGTTACCTTGCGGCGTAAATCCGCTGGATCCTCACCGGTCAGCTCCACCATCTTGGCTGCGCCGAGCACGGTTTGCACCGTAAGCTGCTTGGCTGCTTCCGGTGTTAATCCGCCACGGATGCCACCCTCTATCATAGCCTCCATCATATAGTAGATATAGGCCGGTCCGCTGCCTGAAACACCGGTAACAATGTCAAGCTTCGCTTCATCGACTACGGAGACGATACCGGTGGAAGCGAACATGTCAATTGCCAGCTTCTGCTGGTTGGCTGTAACTGATGGGGTAAAGGAAATGCCGGTAGCACCCAAACCGATAGAACTTGAGGTGTTAGGCATGGTGCGTGCAATCGGTTGCCCTGCTGCACCGAGTATATCCTCGATTGTTGACGTAGACAGTCCGGCAATTACCGAAACAAGCAGCTGCGAGCGCTGCAATAGAGGACCCAAGGCTTTTAAACCCTCTACAGCATCCTTAGGTTTAAAAGCAACGATTACTACGTCGGCATCTATAATGGCTTGGTTCTTGTCTGATGTTTCAACCGCATAGCTGACGCCATAACTCTGCTGTAGTGCCCGCAGACGGGAAACATCCTGGCGGTTAAGCATGGTGATTCTTGAAGGGTTTCCTTCCTTCTGTGAGGTCAAGCCGCGAACGATAGCTTCGGCCATTGAACCGGCGCCGACGAAGGTAAAGGCTGCGTTGGATAAGGTTAAGGACATAACAATGTGTCTCCTTTGGAATATCAATTAGTGAGTGGGTAGGGTTCTATTATCCCCGAATTTGTCCGCTGCCTTTAATAATATATTTAGTAGAAGTTAATGCTGGCAGTCCCATAGGTCCGCGAGCGTGAAGCTTCTGGGTGCTAATACCAATCTCTGCACCGAACCCGAACTCGAAGCCATCGGTGAAACGAGTGGAGGCATTATGGTATACAGCAGCTGCATCAACCTCTTGAAGGAAACGCTCTGCATGCTCTGCGCTCTCGGTAATGATGCATTCCGAGTGCATGGTGCTGTGGAGACGGATATGCTCCAAAGCTTCGTCCAGTTCGCTGACGATTCGGATGTTGAGAATATAATCATTGTACTCGGTGTCCCAATCCTCATCGGTTACTTTTTTAATGACAGGTGCGAGTTCACGTGCAGCCGCACAGCCGCGCAGTTCAACATTAAGACTGGTAAATTGGTCTGCAATTGATGCAAGATGCTCTGCGGCAAAGCTTTGATGAATGAGCAATGTTTCCATCGAGTTGCAGACGGAAGGTCTTTGAACCTTGGCATTAATAGCAATGTTCAAAGCCATTTCGTAGTTCGCTGATGCATCCAGATAAGTATGACAAATGCCGGCGCCTGTTTCAATGACAGGTACGGTTGCATTTTTCACAACATTTTGGATTAAGGCATGACCACCGCGTGGGATTAGTACATCCAGCAGCCCATTCAGCTTTAGCATTTCGTCTACAGAGGATCGATTAGGATCCAAGATGATTTGGATCGCGTCAGTCGGCACATCCGATCGGGAGAGTGCTTCATGCAGCACTTCAATAACGCGTTGGTTAGATGAGAGGGCCGATGAACCGCCGCGCAGAACGACCGCGTTGCCGGTTTTCAAACAAAGTCCAGCAGCATCTACAGTCACGTTCGGACGCGCTTCGTAGATAATGCCAATTACACCGATTGGAACGCGCAGCTTGCGGATGTGGAGACCGTTAGGGCGGGTTACCTCCTCTAATATGTCACCAATTGGATCAGGCAACTCAACTACTTGGCGCAAGCCTTCGGCCATGGCTTCGATCCGATCTTCATTTAATGCAAGCCGGTCTAGCAGCGATTGGCTGGTTCCGATTTCTTTGCCGCGTTGTAAATCCTTGGCGTTTGCCTCTATTATTGATGACGTTTCGGCAACTAGGGCGTCAGCCATCAGAAGCAGTGCTTTATTCTTTTGATCGGTTGAAAGCAAGCTAAGGCGAGGAGCCGCAAGCTTGGCTAAAGTAGATTTTTGGACAACCTCACTGACGACAGTTTTTGATTGAGTTTGAGAAGATTCCATTGCCGATGCCTCCTTAGAAAATAGGGATAATTTTTATTCATTTATTTGCTTGCCAGCTGTGAGTGTGATCCATTCATCTCGATGAATAACTTCTATTCGCTGCACTTCAATACGCTTCTGAACTTCCTCGGAGCTGAGGCCGGCTACCGCCTGCAGCTGCCACGTGGAGTAATTGACGACACCACGACCGATGATTTGCTGATCAGAGTTAACAACCTCTACGACATCTCCTGGGTGAAAATCACCACTCACTTCTTGGATGCCTGCTGGCAGCAAGCTTCGACCGCCTACCACAAGCGCTGTCTCAGCTCCTTGATCTACGGTTATACGGCCTTGAGGCAGCGAGTGGAAGCCGAGCCATTGCTTCTTCATGGGGAGATTATGCTCGCTGGTATCGAAGTATGTACCTTTGCCCGTGCCGCGAACAGCCAGATCAAGGTCGCCGTCTTCAGCCACACGGCCTACAAATACAGGCACTCCTCCCCGCATTGCAATGCGGGCGGCCTCAATTTTGGAGCGCATACCGCCTGTGCCGACAGAGGAGCCTGAGCCTCCTGCAATGCGATACATTTCTTCATCAATCTCTGTGACACGATCTATACGCTTGGCGTTAGCATTTTTACGTGGATCCTCTGTATATAATCCATCCGTATCGGTAAGAATGACGAGCCGACATGCGCGTACCAGATTGGCAACTAAAGCAGACAGCTTATCATTATCACCGAATTTGAGCTCTTTCAATTCATCTACGGCTACGGTGTCATTTTCATTAATTATAGGTACAATACGATGCTTGAGAAGCTCCTCAATAGTCATCGAGGCATTGTGGATTCGTCTGCGATTGGAGAAATCGTAGCGAGTCAACAAAATTTGTGCAACCCCCACCTGATGGGCGGCAAAAGCAACATGATAAGCCTGCATGAGAAGCGCTTGACCCACAGATGCAGCGGCTTGTTGTTCATGAACATTTTTGGGTCGGCTCACATAACCCATTTCTCGAAACCCAGCGGCAACGGCGCCGGATGTAACAAGCAATACTTGAAAGCCTTGATGCTGAAGCTTGGAGAGCTCTGAGGCAAAAAAACCGAGCTTATCGCGGTTTAGCCCGCCCTCATCCGAGGTCAAGGAGCTGCTCCCTATTTTGACAACTACGGTTTGCTGCATGACAGGTTCACTTCTTTCTTCACGTCAAATATCCTGAAAAAACACAAAAAGCCCTCGTCCTATAAGGACGAAAGCTTGAACTTCCGCGGTACCACCTTAATTGATGATAAATCATCCATCTTTATAAGCCTTTGGTAACAGCAAGGCAGCCGTCCAGCTCGTCACTGGCCGTTCCGGGGCAGGTTCGGTAAGGCTTCACGGTAAATTCTTACAGCCAATGGAATTTACTCTCTGCGCGTGAAGGGGCTTCCTAATGGTCCCATCATTACGTTTGGTTTTTTCTAGCATAGCATTTTGTTGGCTGTTTTGTAAAGGTTGAGACGTCATCATCACAGCTTAGAATTTAGCTGAACAAATTCAGCTTAGCTATCCGGTTTACGGCTTCTCGAAGCCTTTCTTCTGGTGTTAGGAGTCCTAGTCTAACGTAGCCTTCTCCATTTTCTCCAAAGCCGATGCCCGGAGCTACAACAATTTTGGCTTCTTCTAGTAAAAGATCGGCAAGCGATGCTGAGGTATAGCCCTTGGGAACCGGCAGCCAAGTGAAGAAGGAGCCCTGTGAACGTTGAGCCTTCCAGCCAATTTGATCTAATGCGGAATATAATGCGTCTCTTCGGCCTTGATACATAGCAAGTAATGAGGTAACGCAATCCTGTGGCCCAGTCAGCGCGGCCGCCGCAGCCGCTTGTATGCCTCCGAATAAACTGCAATAGTAATGATCCTGGATCAGGTTAATCAAGCGAACAACTTCTGGATTACCAAGCGCAAAGCCAACTCGCCATCCAGCCATGTTGTAAGTTTTGGACAAGGTATAGAATTCAACTCCGACTTCTTTGGCACCCGGCTGCTGCAGGAAGCTGACCGGCTTCTGACCATCAAAGCCCAGAGCACCGTACGCAAAGTCGCTGGCAACAACGATTCCGTGTTTTTCAGCGAAACGGATCGTATCTTGATAGAATGAAGCGGGAGCCGCTGCGCCTGTCGGGTTGTTAGGGTAGTTGATGAACATTAGCTTGGCTTTGTTCAAATCATCGGCCGATAGAGCGCTGTAATCAGGCAAAAAGGCATTGGATTCACGGAGCGGCATAAACGCCATTCTAGCCCCAGATAGCGCTACTCCGGACCAATAGTCAGGGTAGCCGGGATCTGGCACTAAGCATACGTCCCCTGGATTAAGCAGGCATTGGCTGATTTCAACAAGTCCGGTCTTGCCACCAAATAGTATCGCGACCTCGGTCTCCGGATTTAAGTCTACTCCATAATCCTCTTTATAGCGCTGAGCTATAGCTTGTTTGAGGAACATAAACCCATTAAAAGGCGGATAGCGGTGATACAGCGGATTTTCGGCTGCTTCCTGCAGCGTCTTTACGATATGGGGAGGTGTCGGTTGATCTGGATTGCCTTGGCCCAAATTGATAACGTCATGTCCCGCAGTAATTTGTTCATTCGCTTTGCGTACCAATGTGGCAAAAAATTGGGTCGGGAGCTCTTGCATACGTTCGGCTGGTTGAATCTCAAAAGCAGATACTTGGGATGAAAAGGATGAATTCATCTATAGTCACACTCCATGATAAAGTAGGTTATTTTAATCCGTATTGATTATTGTTCCAAGAAACTAAAAATAATGTAACATGAAACGAAAAAGCTGTATAGCTGATCGGGATTATTGCTTTTCAAGTTCAATAGGAAATGATAAAATAAGTGCCACACAGTTTTATATAACGAGATTAAGTTTCACTACGTGATACGATGATTTGCGTTTTATCCTCATTTGTGTTTTTATCTTCTTTTGAAGGGTCGTGTAAGGATGACTATGGACTTTCATGATAGTAAACACAGCAATTCCTATGCTAGTCGGGCTGCTAATGTAGGCTGGAGGCAGCTTATTACAGACAAGGTCGATTTGAAAGGGGCAAAAGCAGTCGATATTGGCTGCGGTGGCGGGATCTACACGAAAGCGTTGGCCGAACTCGGCACAGCTGAAGTGACAGGTATCGACTTCTCTCAAGCGATGCTGGATGGAGCTGCGGTATATTGCTCGGGTATTGAGAATATCCATTTCCACCAAGGTCATGCGCTGCAGACGGGACTCGCGGATGGTGGGTTTGATGTCGTTTTGGAGCGAGCTTTAATTCATCATCTGTCTGCTGATCAGCTGACTGACTGTTTTTGTGAAGCATACCGCGTGTTAGATCAGGGAGGAACGCTCCTTGTGCAGGACCGCACACCGGATGATTGTCTGCTTGCAGGCGGACGGGAGCATTTGCGAGGATACTTTTTTGAAAGGTTCCCGAAGTTAATTGAGAAGGAAGCCGCACGGAGGCATTCATCGTCTGCTGTTTGCAATGCGCTTGCGGAGGCGGGCTTTGTAGAGCAAGAACAGATGCTGCTGTGGGAAACGAGAGAAATGTACATTAAGTTTTCAGATTTTCGCAGTGATCTGCTGAAACGGACCGGACGCACACTTTTGCATGAATTGAATGATAAGGAATTGATTGAATTGGCGGACTTCATTCAGCAGAGATCCGGTTATAGGAATGAGGATGCTTTTGAAGAAAAGGATCGTTGGACGGTATGGGTTGCAAGGAAGCATTGAAGTCCTGGTCAGCTTCGTCTATGATGTATAAAAGGTTGATTTATAAGGTTGTATTTTAAGTAAAGAGGATGGTATTGCATGGCACATAAAAAATGGAACGTAGCGCTGCTTCAGATGGATATTGCTATTGGGGAGCCGCAGTTGAATTTTTCGAAATTAGAAGCAATGCTGGATGAGGCCGTTCAGAAGGGGCCTAAGCCTGATGTTATCTTGTTTCCGGAAATGTGGAATACGGGGTATGCGCTAGACCGAATTCAGGAGCTGGCTGACTTAGAAGGCAAGCAGACGCATGAGCTTCTTTCGACTTTTAGCATGAAGCATGGTGTAAATGTAATTGGCGGTTCGATAGCGGAGAAGAAGGGCGACGAGATTTACAATACGATTTATGCTTATGACCGGGAAGGCAACCGGGTGGCCGATTATTCTAAAATTCATTTATTCCGTCTGATGGATGAGGAGAAGTATTTACAGGAAGGCAAAAGCTTAGGGCAGTTCCAGCTTGATGATATACCTGCAGGAATGATGATATGCTATGATATCCGGTTTCCCGAGCTTTCCAGAAAGCTGGCGCTTGGTGGTGCGCAAATCTTATTCGTACCGGCTGAGTGGCCTAATCCAAGGCTGCATCATTGGAGGACTTTATTAATGGCTCGGGCCATTGAAAATCAAATGTTCGTCGTATCTTGCAACCGGGTCGGCATTAGCGGAACAACGGAATTTTTCGGGCATTCGATGGTCATTGATCCATGGGGTGAAGTGCTTGCGGAAGGCGATGAGACCGAACAGATTATTCGGGCTGAGATCGATATGGAGCTGGTTGGGCAAGTGCGCAGCCGTATTCCGATCTTCGAGGATCGGCGCCCGACTTTATATTGAGAAAGAAATAAACATGGCTTATGGATTGGATTGCATAGGGCGGATTGGATTGCCTGAAATAATGTTTTAAGAGTGTGTGTCACCTTATGGAAACTAAGCCACCGCTTTGTAGGTAATATTCTGATAAAAAGAACCCTCAGTTCCATTTTCATAGTGGATTTGAAGGTTCTTTTTGCACATTTTATGGGATTCAGTCACTTGCTTTTATCTTTTTGGAAAAGGCTACTACATCTGGCTAACGAGTCGATTCAGCTGCGTTTCTCCTGCTGTTGCTTTTCTACAACCTCACGGAAGGTTGTCATAAAGGCTTCGACTGCTTTGGATAAATATCTTCCCTTACGGTAGGTGATGACGAGTGTTCTTGTCGGATGGTGTGACAATGATAAATAACGGGGTGCATGCTCGCTCCATCCGCCTCTAGACACCATGTGGGGGACGAATGCGATACCCATACCAGCGGCCACCAATGATTGCACAGTTTCAATATTGCTGCTTTCGAAAACTATTCTAGGCGTAAAGCCGGCATTCACACAGAGCTCGATCGTAATTTGACGGAATCCTTGCCCTTTTTTCAGCGCGATAAAAGGCTCATCACGCAGGTCGCTAAGGTTAATCGATTGCTGCGGGTTTTCCGAGAACTGCGCTAATCGATGCTGTGGAGGAACAGCTATAACAATTTCTTCTTCTATTAAAGGTACATAGGTTAATGACTCGTCTTGAAGCGGCAGCGAAAGTAAGGAGATATCGATCTGGCCGCTCGCTGTCATATGCTCAAGGTTCGCGGATGTTTCCTCCATCAGCATGATTTCAATTTCAGGATAGCTCGCTTGAAACACAGGCAGCACTAGCGGCAGCACATGAGCTCCGGTAATCGGCAGACTGCCGACAACGAGCTTGCCCTTACGCATTTGCGAGATATCCTCCATTTCGCGCTTCAGCTGCTCGACCATGTCGAGAATGGCTTGCGCTTTCTCCATGAACAACAGGCCTGCGTGTGTCACCTCCACCGAGTTGGTGGTTCGCTGAAACAGCAGCACACCGATTTCCTTCTCCAGCTTGGATAGCTGCTGACTGAGGGATGGCTGGGCGATATGCAGCTTCTCGGCAGCTCTGGAAAAGTTTTTTTCTATTGCGATTTGCAGCGCATACTGCAATTGTCTAAGCTCCATAAGAATAAGACTCCTTTACAGCTACAATTTATAGGAAACAGCTATCAAGCTTATAGATATTATATCTTGGATCAATCAATAAAGTAATGCTAGTATAAGAAAATAAAATGAATTGATTCGCATTCATGATAATGAGGTGAAACTGATGGCAAAAACTTTATTTGAAAAGATCTGGGACAACCATGTTATTCATCAGGAAGAGGGCAAGCCGAGCATCATTTATATCGACTTGCAACTTGTGCATGAAGTAACGTCCCCGCAAGCATTTGAAGGTCTTCGCTTAAGCGGCCGTAAGGTGCGCCGTCCTGACCTGACATTTGCAACTATGGACCACAATGTACCTACGAAAGACCGTTTCAACATTACAGATCCTATTTCCAAGCAGCAAATTGATACTCTCTCACAAAACTGCAAGGATTTTGGCGTAAAGCTATTCGACTTGGACAACATCGATCAAGGCGTTGTACACGTTATGGGACCTGAGATTGGTTTAACTCACCCGGGCAAAACGATTGTTTGCGGCGACAGCCACACATCCACTCACGGCGCATTTGGCGCACTTGCTTTCGGTATCGGTACAAGCGAAGTTGAGCACGTAATGGCAACTCAATGCTTGCAGCAATCAAAGGCTAAAACCTTGGAAGTTCGCATCATTGGAAGCTTGAATCCTGGAATTACTGCTAAGGACTTGATTCTTGGGGTAATCGGCAAGTATGGTACGGATTTTGCTACCGGCTATGTTATTGAATACACAGGCGAAGCTATCCGCAACCTTTCTATGGAAGAGCGTATGACTGTTTGCAACATGTCGATTGAAGGCGGAGCAAGAGCCGGCTTGATCGCACCAGACGAGAAAACCTTTGAATATTTGCGCGGACGCGAATATGTACCGCAAGGCGAAGCTTTTGATCAAGCAGTTGTTGAATGGACGAAGCTTATTACCGATGAAGGTGCTCAATTTGACCGTGTTGTTGAATTTGATGCAAGCACTCTAATCCCACAAGTAACCTGGGGAACAAGCCCTGGTATGGGAGCCGACATTACTTCGCTTGTACCAGATCCAAAAAACTTTACAACCGAGAACGAGAGAAAAGCGGCTGAAAAAGCAATTGAATACATGGGCTTAACTCCAGGTACTCCGATGACTGACTTGTCCGTGGATTATGTATTTATCGGTTCCTGTACGAATGGCCGTATCGAGGATCTTCGTGCGGCGGCAGCGGTTGCTCAAGGTCACAAAGTTTCTTCTAGCTTAACGGCTATCGTTGTTCCTGGCTCAGGACGCGTAAAAATTCAGGCTGAAAAAGAAGGCTTGGACCAAATTTTCATCGAAGCGGGCTTCGAATGGCGTGATGCCGGCTGCAGCATGTGCTTAGCAATGAATCCGGACGTATTGAAGCCGGGTCAACGTTGTGCATCGACTTCTAACCGGAACTTTGAAGGTCGTCAAGGACGTGACGGACGTACTCACTTGGTATCCCCAGCTATGGCTGCTGCGGCTGCTATTAAAGGGCATTTCGTTGATGTGCGCGATTGGAACTTCAAAGTGAAGCAGCAAGCCTAAAATTAACTTATAGTGCAGCCGTTACTTCAGTTACACCGAAGGTGGCTGTCACTCATGTGAGGAGACGAACGACATGGAAGCTTTTAAAAAGCATACCGGCCTTGTAGGTCCGGTAGACCGCGTAAACGTAGATACAGATGCGATTATTCCTAAGCAATTTTTGAAACGGATCGAGCGTACCGGCTTTGGCCAGTTCTTGTTCTTTGAATGGCGTTTTGATAATCAAGGAAATGTCATTCCTGACTTTTCTTTGAATCAGCCGCGTTATCAAGGCTCTTCCGTCTTGATTTCCCGTGCTAACTTCGGCTGCGGCTCTTCTCGTGAGCATGCGCCATGGGCGATTCAAGATTACGGCTTCAAGGTTGTTATTGCACCTTCTTATGCCGATATTTTTTACAACAACTGCTTCAAAAACGGTATCCTGCCTATCAAGCTGAGCGAAGAGCAAGTGGAAGATTTGTTCCAACGCACAGCTAAAACAGAAGGCTACAAGCTGACTGTTGATCTTGAGAACAACAAAATTACCGACGATCAAGGTCTTAGCATCGAGTTTGATCTGGATGAGCACCGCCGTCAGTTCCTTCTGCAAGGCTTGGACGATATCGGCTTGACGCTTCAACACGATGATAAAATCGGTGCTTATGAAGCTGCTCACCAAGCAAGATTAGCTTACAAATAAGTTTAAAGATAATCAAAAAGCTGTTGAGAGGTCATTCTCTCAATGGCTTTTTTTGCGTTCAGCGTACAAGAAAAGCAACTGCCCCCCATAGGGAACAGTTGCTTTGCCTTACTTAAAACTATTTCGCGTTACTTAATATTTGATGGGTTAGCATTTTTACTATGAGTATATCTTAGACACCCTAACATCGATAGTGCGAGCAGCGGTACCCACACGACGAGAACTGATTGCAGAGCAGTGAAAACTCCCATACGGTCCCCCAGTATACCAAGAAGCAAAAAGGTTATCATCATCCCTGCAGAAACCATCATATTAAAAACAGAAAGCATCGTTGCTCGCATGGAAGAGGGGACAAGCTCATTCAGATAGGCTTCCAAGAGAGGCTCTAAGTAGCTAATAAAGACAGATAGCAGGAAAAAGCAGCTGATAACCATCACAGAGCCTTCACTTGCGGAAAACAGCACTAAGCAGCAAGCAAAACCGGAAGCACTTAGAATCAACGAACCTTTTTTACCGAGCCAGCGTTCACCGATATAAGCAACAGCGGTAATGGCTGCCGAGACCCATGTTTCGAGCCCATTCACCGTTCCTATGGTTGAGTTGGTCAGGCCGTTTTGTTGAAATAAGATTTGACTATAAAAAGAAATTGACCAAGACATAGAATACAGCAATGCACCGAATAAGCTCAAAGTTAGAAAAGGGCGACTCTCACTGATGAACGTATACCCTTTGCGCAATTGGTTAACAAACGATAGCTGGGTTACTCCAGAGAGCAAGGTTTCTCTACTTCCTTCTTCGCCTCTAACATGAAGAGGTTCAATAATCATAAGAATGATGAGAAACGAGAGAATATGGAGGACCATTTTACCTATGTATACCCATTCCCAATGAAGATCGGATAAAAAGCCGCCAGCGCTGCCGCTAAGTCCCATTGATATAAGTACGATAGCAGACAGCCGTGAAGTAAGCTTCTTAAAAGCTTCTTGTTTACCCTGAACCTTAAGCGTTTCGTAAACGAGAGCACTGGTTGCCCCCGATTGCAGAGTTCCGACAAAGGCCCCGAGTAGAAAACCCGCAACAATATAAATGGGATTGGAAGCCAAAACCAGACAGCCGGAGGCGAGCAGTCCTAGTATTTGTGAGAGCAGCAGGCTGGTCCTATTTCCAAAACGGTCGGCGATATAGCCTGTCGGCACCTCGAAAATGAAAATTACAGCATGGTACAATGCTTCAATGAAACCGATTTCTGTCAAAGTGAAGCCGCGGGAAGCCAAATAGAGCATCCAGATGCCGCGATCGAGAATAAAGGAATTCAAAAACTGGTACAAATAAAATAAGGGGATATTTCTGGAGAGATGACTTTGACTTATGTTCATAGATGCAGTTCCTTTCCAAAGATTGCTGCTTAATCAAAAAGAGCCGTGGAGCAACCCCATGGCCCAATGCAAAATATTCCTTTATCATTGTTGATGTGTTAACTCAATATAACATGGCTGACCGGAGGCTCGAAACGGATAGATTGAATATAATCAAAAAAGCCGTTTATCTCGTTCACTGCTATTAAAGGCTAGGCTGATCTATTCCACCATCAGAGAATTTGACTCTGTATGCCTTAGGGGATAAGCCGTATTTATCTCGAAAAACCCGATGGAAATAGGAATAACTGCCAAAGCCTGTGGTCTCGGCAATCTGCTCCAATGTCATGGTGGTATAAACCATCCTCTCAATAGAGGAAGAAAGACGAATCTCTTGCGTGTATTGGATGATTGTCTTACCGAAGCATTCCTTAAATAAATGGACGGCGCGTGATACGCTGATACCTACATGTTGAGCCACATCCTCGACTTTGAAGGGGAGGACTGCATGCTCCTCTATGAAGCTTTTCATCCGGGTGGCGAGGAAAGAGCTGCCTCGCAATGAAATATGATCGTCTACAGCACGCTCAATGTGAAGACATAAGGCCCACAACAAATATTCGGATAATTGTTTGTTTTCATCCTCGAAACGGCGTTTCTCCAAAATAATTTGCCGCCATAAAGTGAGAAGCGGTTCGTTGACAGCTATGCGGACTTTCTGCGGCTTTTTGGAGCTGCTCCACCATTCATCAATCCAGTCACCTTTGCACAAAATGTAATAATCTCCACTGGATATGAGGGTTTGCTGCATCAAATTTGTATGCTCCTCCACATGTAAATCATATTTATCCCCCGGTTTAAAAAGGAGCAGGTCGCCTGTCTCGATAAGGGTCATATTGCCACCTACCAAAGCGTAGCTGCAGCCTTCTGTCTGTAACCGGAATAAATAGCAGGGGAGACCATCGCTATGGCTGTTATGAAACTTTTGTGAGTGATAAGAATAGCCACAAGTTAAAATCTGGGAGTTCATTATTTGCACCTCGTCTACTTTGTAGCCAAATAGTTCATGTTCGAACCACATCGTTCATAGTCATTATAGGGCATTTATAGGTACAATGGAATCAAATACAAAAACTTTTAAGGAGTGTGCATCAGCATGAGAAGAATGGGAATTGGCTTACAGCTATACACATTGCGCGATGACTTGGCAGAGGATTTTCGTGGTACACTGCGCAAGGTTGCTGAGCTTGGCTACGAAGGTGTGGAATTCGCCGGATACGGAGGCTTGGAAGCAGAAGAACTAAGAGATTTACTTGATGAGCTCAACTTGAAAGCAATAGGTGCCCATGTAAGCCTTAAAAATATGAGAGAAAACCTTGAAAAAGAAATCGCTTACTTGAAAGCGATTGGCGCTCCTTATTTCATTTGCCCTCATATTGCATTGGAAGACCGTAAAGATGCTGAAGCTTGGAAGGCGTTGTTTGCATTTTTTGAGGATGCAGGTCATCAAGTTAAGGAAGCTGGACTACAGTTCGGCTATCATAACCATGCATTTGAGTTTGAAGAAAGCATTAACGATGAGTTTGTATTCGATGCGTTATATTCAACCACTTCTGCTGATGCAGTAAAAGTTGAGATGGATGTTTGCTGGGTTAAATATGCAGGCCAAGATCCCCTTGCCTATATAAACCGGTACGCTGGAAGATTACCATTGCTTCATTTAAAGGACTTTAACCGTGGACCCGAAAATCAAATGGATACCGTTGAGCTGGGACTTGGTGAGGTTGATTTGCCGAATGTGATTCAAGCATCATCCGACGCTGGGGTGGAATGGCTGATTGTCGAACAGGACCGTTGTGCAAATCCTCCTTTAGAAAGCGTGGCAACGAGCTTAAATTGGGTTAGAGATAATTATTTGTCTAAATTTTAAACATATAACTGGGGTGCATATAAATCATGAGTAAAGTTAGAGTCGCTGTAATAGGTTGTGGTTCGATTTCCAAGCACCGTCATATTCCTGAATATGCGGCTAATCCGAACGTTGAGTTAGTAGCATTTTGCGATATCGTTATTGAACGTGCTGAACATTACGCCGAGCTACATGGTGCAAAAGCCTATTCAAGTTATGAAGAAATGCTGCAAGTGGAGAAGCCGGATGCAGTTAGCGTCAACCTGCCGAATGTACTTCATGCTCCGGTATCAATCGCTGTTGCCAATGCAGGTGCGCATGTTCTGGTAGAAAAGCCTATGGCGACTACTTACGAGGAAGGCTTGGCGATGATTGAAGCGGCAAAGAAAAATGGCGTATTCTTGATGGTCGGTCACAATCAACGTCTGATGCCTCCTCACGTAAAAGCAAAAGAAATTTTGCAAACCGGTAAGCTTGGTAAAGTATTGACCTTCCGTACCTCCTTCGGACATCCAGGCCCGGAAGGCTGGAGTATTGATGGACGCAATAGCTGGTTCTTCCGCAAGGAAGAAGCAATTATGGGAGCGATGGGTGACCTTGGCGTACATAAGTCCGACTTGATCCGTTGGCTGCTGGAAGATGAGGTGACTGAGGTTGCCGCATTTGTTGGAACGATACATAAAGAGGGCACAGAATGCGACGACAACTCAACCTGCTTGCTGCGCATGAAGAGCGGAACGATCGGTACATTGGTAGCTAGCTGGACTTACTACAAAGGTCAAGACAACAGCACAGTGTTATGGTGCGAGAACGGCGCTATGCATATCGGAACTCATCCAGAGGATCAAGTTATCGTAGAACTTCGTGACGGGTCAGTTGAGAAGCATAGAGTCGGTGCGATGGCAACCAACGATAAGCAAACGGCAAGCGGCGTTATCGATGCTTTTATCAACAGCATTGTGACGAATACTCCACCAAGCATTTCCGGTGAAGAAGGTTTGAAATCGTTGAACGTTATCTTGGCGGCATTTGAATCTCAGGCAACTAAACAAAACGTACTTGTTAAGTGAGTGGGTCGTTAGGACCTTCGAGGAATTGAACTAGTCATATCAAAAGTCAATCTCAAAAGGTAAGTTAGAGCGGTTTAAGCTGCTCTGGCTTACCTTTTACTTTTCTGACATTGCAATAAAAGAGGGTAGAGGCGAAGCTGGTATGAGTTCTGAAAAAATTGGAACGGAACATGAAGTTCGTTTGTTGATCCTGGCGTCTTCAATTTAAGGCGATAACGGAACTCGAAATTCCGTTATTTTGGGCAAGTATGTTCAAAAGGCGAAAAACAGAAAGTTAACGGAACTAGCTGTTACGTTATTCCTCTGATTTCCAACAGTGCCTGTAATCCCACATTCATAAATTAGACACCAAGGACACCGCAAGGAACTTATTTAAGTGTGCGTTTTTTCATTTCAATCCAAGGTTGTTGTATAATAAAATGGTTAAGTAGGTTCCTGTAAGATGGGAATAACCATCAGTAATTGCTGTTTGCTAGGGGGAGATCACGTTATGCAAATTAATAAAATTGGCGTTATCGGCGCCGGTACTATGGGTCAGGGAATCGCTGAAATGTTAGCAGAGCAGGGATTGGAAGTTCTTCTAATGGAACGAACGCCGCTGAGATTAGAGCAGGCTTTCGAATTTATCGAAATAAGTCTCGATAAAAGACTGGAGAAATGGGCGATCACCTCTTCGGAGAAGAAGCTGATTATGTCTAGAATACATAAAGAAACCGATATGCAAAGGTTAATTGATTGCGAGATGGTCATAGAGACTATCAGTGAGGATTTAGAGCAGAAAAAGCTGCTCTTTCAGCAACTGGATGCGATTTGTCCGCCGTCGGTTATCCTTGCCAGCAACACGTCTACGCTTAGCTTGACCGAGATCGCAGCCGTTACGACACAACCGGGACGGGTAATTGGGGTTCACTTTCTGCATCCTGTTTCGAAGGTTCACCTAGTAGAAATTATTCGCGGGTTGAAAACCTCCGAGCAGACATTTACTCTAACTAAGGAATTTGTTGAGAATAAGATTCAAAAGCGCGGTATTCAAGTATATGAATCGCCTGGTTTCGTAACTACAAGATTGATATGTGTGCTTATTAATGAAGCCATGCATACTTTGTCGGAGCGGGTGGCTACTGCTGAAGATATTGATTCAGCGATGAGGCTCGGTTATGAATTTCATTACGGCCCATTGGAGATGGCAGATCGCTTCGGATTGGATTCTGTTCTGGATGCGATGGAGCGGATGTTCCGTGAGTTTGGGGATGTCAAATATAGGCCCTCTGTACTGCTGAAGCAAATGGTGCGTGCAGGACAGCTGGGTACAAAAACAGGACAAGGATTTTTCAGCTACGATAGGGAGGGCGACCGCTTGTGAATATATTAGTAATCAATGCAGGAAGCTCGTCATTAAAATTTCAGTTGTATAATATGGATAATGAAGAGGTTCTGGCTAAAGGGAAGGTAGAACGGATTGGTATGGAAACGGCTATTCTTAGCTACGATCCTGCAGAGAGGCAGGGGATCAGGGAGGTAGCTGAGGTTCTGGAGCATACGACAGCTATCCAAAAGGTTCTAGGCATGCTTATGCATAAGGACCACGGAGTGCTGTCATCAATGAAAGAAATTGATGCGGTTGGACACCGGGTTGTACATGGCGGTGAATCATTTTCAAGCTCGGTAATCGTCAATGAGGAAGTGAAGCGGGAGATCAGAAGATTATTCGATCTTGCACCGCTTCATAATCCAGCCCATTTGCTAGGAATTCAAGCGGTTGAGAATAATATGCCTGATGTACCGCAAGTCGTTGTATTTGACACAGCATTCCACCAAACCATGCCGCCAAAATCTTATTTGTATCCGATTCCAATGGTGCTGTATAAGAAGCACCAGATTCGTAGATACGGCTTTCATGGTACATCTCATGCTTATGTCAGCGAGAGAGCGGCTGCTTTAATCCAAAAGCCATTCGATAAGCTAAAGATTGTGACCTGCCATATCGGCAATGGGGCTAGCTGCGCAGCAATTTTGAACGGACGCTCCGTAGATACCAGTATGGGCATGACACCTCTTGAAGGGCTGATGATGGGAACTCGCAGCGGGGATATTGATCCTGCTATTGTCCCGTTTGCTATGGGTAAGGAGGAGCTGACTCTCAATGAGGTTAACTCGATGCTTAATAAGCATAGCGGTTTAATGGCGATATCAGGCATAAGCGGCGACATGAGGGAAATAGTACGGGCGATGGAAGCCGGTGACAGGAATGCGACACTCGCTTTTGAAATGTACGAATATCGGCTGCGTAAATATATCGGCGCGTATGCGGCTGCGATGAATGGCTTGGATCTATTAGTTTTCACAGCAGGCGTCGGGGAAAATTCGGCAGAGCTGCGCGAAGCGTTATGCCGCAACCTGACATTCCTTGGTTTAGAGCTGGATGAGCATGCTAACGTTCAGAGATCTGATGCTGAACGTGTCATTTCCACAAAGGAATCTCGTATACAAGTGATGGTAATTCCAACCAACGAAGAGTTAGTGATCGCCCGCGACACGCACAGGCTGATTTTAGCCCGCGAGGAAGATGTAGTATAATGAAGAAAGCTTAAACACTGCAGACAGATAGATGGAAATAGAAAGAGAGAGGATGATTGGTCACTATGAGTCGAAAATTATCCATGATCCGTGATGTTGATAAGCATATAAATGAAACCGTTACTATAGGCTGCTGGCTGCATAATAAACGTTCAAGCGGTAAAATTCAGTTTTTGCAGCTCCGCGATGGCTCCGGGTATATCCAGGGTGTGGTTGTGAAAAGTGATGTTACCCAAGAAGTGTGGGATGCAGCGGCAAAGCTGACTCAAGAAAGCTCTTTATACGTGACTGGAACGGTGCGTGAAGATACAAGAAGTAAGGGCGGCTTCGAGCTGAATGTTACCGGAGTTGAGATTATTCAAATTACGAGTGACTATCCGATTACGCCTAAGGAGCATGGGGTCGACTATTTGATGGATCATCGTCATTTGTGGATTCGGACACCGCGGCAGAGGGCAATTCTCGTTGTACGTGCACAAATTATTCGTGCCATTCAGCAGTTTTTTGACGAGCGAGGTTTCCAGCTAGTGGATCCGCCGATTCTAACGCCATCCTCATGTGAGGGAACGACTAATTTGTTCCACACCAAATATTTCGATGAGGATGCGTATTTGACTCAAAGCGGACAATTGTACATGGAAGCTGCAGCGATGGCGCTTGGCCGTGTGTATTCATTCGGCCCTACATTCCGTGCTGAAAAATCCAAAACGCGGCGTCACCTAATCGAATTCTGGATGATTGAGCCGGAGATGGCTTTTGTGGCTCATGAGGAAAATCTAGAGGTTCAGGAGCAGTTCGTCTCCCATATTGTTGCATCCGTAATGAAGCATTGCTCCAAGGAGCTTGAGGTACTCGAAAGAGATGTAACAAAGCTGGCGCAAATTACAGCCCCATTCCCGCGTATTACCTATGATGAAGCGGTCGATTTCTTGAAATCGAATGGTCATGAATTCGAGTGGGGTGAGGATTTTGGTGCTCCCCATGAGACTGCCATCGCCGCAAACTATGATAGGCCCGTGTTCATCACTCATTGGCCAACGGAAATTAAAGCATTTTATATGAAGCCTGATCCGAACCGTCCTGAAGTGGTGTTATGTGCGGATATGATCGCGCCGGAAGGCTACGGAGAAATTATTGGAGGCAGCCAGCGGATTGACGATCCGGAGCTGATGGAGGAACGCTTTGCGGAGCATGAGCTGTCCAAAGAAGCGTATCAATGGTATTTGGATTTGCGCAAATACGGCTCTGTACCACATTCCGGCTTTGGGCTTGGCTTAGAGCGTACGGTAGCTTGGATTTGCGGGTTGGATCATGTACGGGAGACGATACCTTTTCCAAGGCTGTTGTACCGACTGTACCCATAGAAGTATCGAAATAAAGAGGTGAACGGATGATACGAAACGATTACGAGCGGCTTGGGCTGCAGAACGCTTTTGTGGCAGGCTGGAGGGAAGGGAATATTGAAATTCCTTACCTGCTGCTGAAGCATTATAGCCAATTGAAATTGAATGAGGTTGAGGTCATGCTTATGATCCATGTTATGGCCTTGATCGAAAAAGAACGCAAAGATTTTCCAACTCTGGAGGAACTGCAGGGGCGGATGTCCGTAGGGCCAGAGAAAGTTATTGCAGCACTGCAGAAGCTATTGAAGGAAGGGCTGCTGACAATAGATGAAGATATTGATCCTGTAAGTGGGATGCAGTGCGAGAAGTACAACTTCAGTCCATTATTGGAGCGGCTGGCAGGCTGCTGGTACGATGAGCAGATGGAGCGGCAAAAAGCGCGGGAGCAATCCGAGCCGGTGGTGCGCAAAGATATTTTCAGTATTTTCGAAAAAGAATTCGGTCGTCCGCTCACACCTATGGAGCTCGAATCCATTACAGGGTGGCTCGACAAGGATCAATATCAAGAGCAGCTTATTTTGGCTGGGTTAAAGGAAGCCGTGTTTGCCGGCAAAGTGCATTTCCGCTACATTGACCGGATTTTAATGGAGTGGAGCCGTAACCGGATTACAACCGTGGAGCAAGCGAAGGAGCACTCGCAAAAATTTCGCTCTATTCGTTAAGCGTTAAGGGAAGAGACTACGGGTTGCTAAAGCTGGAAGCAATACGAGCTTCACAAGAGAAGAGGACTGCTGTATTCTCCGTCAAACGGGGAGCAGCGGTCTTTTTTTGAATACAATGGAAAGTTGATAACTCCTCGATCCGCTATGTAAGGCTTTACACCCCTTTAAATCCGCATTGTTACACTCCACTTTGCATGTAATCAATTAATTCAGGCTCAACAGACCAATCAAGCACTGGTTTGGGTTATGAAATTTAGTTTACATTAAAAATATTTTTTTAATTGAAATTATTTTGTAACTTTTAGGAGTTTTGAGTCGTCTATAATTTGGAAATATTAAGAAATCCTTAAATACATAGAGATTACCGACAGGAGGGCGGTTCGAGATGATGGGTTGGCTTCGATCGAAGGGCAAAACGAGTAATATCGCAGCGAAGCAGGATCCCGATTCCAAGGCACAGGATTCTACAGAGGTTTCTATAGAGGAAATATCAGAAGTAGAAGCATTTTCTTCGAGTGCTGGATCTTTATTCGCTCCACGCCTATTTGATGAGACTAAGCCTCTGCTTACGGTTAGCGGAGTTGAACGTTCTTTTTCGGTGGGAGGCCGTCAATTGGATGTCTTGAAGGGCATCGATATGGCGCTTTTTCCAATGCAGCTTATTATGCTTAAGGGGCGGTCAGGTTCGGGAAAGACCACACTGCTTAATATGATTGGTGGATTGGACCAGCCCAATAAGGGAGAGATTGTTTTCATGGGGCATCCTTTTCATCAAAGCGGTGATGACCAGAGAACTTTAGTTCGGCGCAAGGAGATTGGGTTTATTTTCCAATCCTTTGCATTGATGCCGCTGCTGTCAGCTTGGGAGAATGTAGAGCTAGCACTGCGAATGGCTAATGTACCGCGTTCGGAGTGGAAAAAGCGTACGGCCCACTGTCTTGACTTGGTAGGTCTAAGCAAGCGGATGCACCATCGTCCGTTCGAGCTTTCAGGGGGCGAGCAGCAGCGGGTTGCTATTGCTAAAGCAATTGCTCACCGGCCTAGTCTTTTGCTAGCGGATGAGCCAACGGCGGAGCTAGATTCCCAAATGGGAGCACAGGTTATGGCCGTTTTTCGTGATATTATTCAAGCCGAGCAAGTGACCATATGTATGACAACACACGATCCGACAATTATGGAGGTTGCCGACCATGTATTCGAAATGGTGGATGGGAAATTTATTAACACATAAACGAGCCGCAAGGCCTGTATTAATCGCATGTATGGCTGCCTCATTGGCAGTTAGTTCCGGATGTTCGTTGCTGCCCAAGGAGGATGAGGAGGAGACACTGCCTGCCATCGCAGCTCCCAAGCTGTCCAAGAAACCGGAATATGTAGTGAAAACCGATACACTGGAAACTAAAGTACGCGGTTCCGGCAGGATGATGGCTACCAAGGAAGAAGATTTGTATTTTACCGATGAAGCCAACCGACGGATTAAAGCCATGAACATTAAGAATGGCGATAAGGTTGAGCAAGGACAGGTCATTGCCGAGCTGGATGTCACTGAGCAGGAAAGCAAGCTAAAGCAGCAAAGGCTGCAAACCCGCAAAGATGAGCTGGCCATGATTGAATCACTGCGCAAAGCGGATGAAATGAGCGCCGAGGCGCTGGAGCAAGCCAAAATCGATTTTGAGCTGAGACGAGAAGAATTGATTAAGCTGGAAACTACAATTGCCAATGCCAAATTGACTGCACCTTTTGCGGGAACAGTGGTTACGATCTATATGAAAAAAGGGGACTCCGCCCAAGCCTATGACGTTGTAGCTACAATCGCTGATTTATCTCAGTTAACGGTTGTCGCAACCTTGAATACAGAGGATTTGAAAAAAGTATCCGTTGGAATGGAAGCCGTTGTTGACATTAATGGAGCAGGCCAGCATAAGGGAAAAGTTACTCAGCTTCCGATTCCTAAGGAAGACAATGGTAACAACGGCAACAATGGAGGTTATATTCAGGGCAATCAGGGAGGCAATGGACAGCCTAAGCCTATAGATACGATAGAAAATTATTTGGTCGTTGAATTGGATGCTCTACCCAAAGGATTGAATAGAGGAACACCTCTAAGCGTATCGGTTATTACCCAGCGCAAAGAGAAAGCAGTAACGATTCCTTTGGCTGCACTTCGTTCATACTCAGGAAGGAATTACGTACAGGTCGTAGATGAACAAGGAAATAAGAAGGAAGTGGATGTGGAAATAGGTCAACAAACGGCTACAGACGTTGAGATAATTAAAGGATTAACGCCTGGACAGAAAGTAGTGGGCCGATAATGTCAATCCCGATGCTTCGTTTTTTATTCCGTAAAATGTGGAATACACGCTGGTTGACCTTAAGCTCCTTGCTTGGTTTGATCATGGCGGTAGCTTTTACAACGAGTATTCCCATGTACGCAGACGGTTCTTTGAAAAGGGTAGTCACCAAATCGCTTCAAGAGAAAAACGGTGGTTTGCCTGCTGGCTCCGTACTGATCCGCTTTCAAGTGGCGGGTAGTGACAAAGCTGATCTGGATTCGCTGAACGATGCGGACCAATACATACAGAATGATCTCCCTAAGGACATCGCTTTTCCGTATCAAGCCTATGTGAAGAGCTATTCCATTCGCGTTTCTCAGCTGACACCGGATGATCCCCAAAAGGTAGATCCCAGCAAGAAACGGCAGATGACCTTGCTGTCGCAAAACAGCTTGAAGGAACATGCTGAGATTAAGCAGGGTGCATGGTTCTCCGATCAAGTGACCGGAGGTATCGTTGATGCGGTTATTTTGGAAGAAGCCATGTATCGGAATGATATCCATATCGGAGATGTATTTACATATCCGATCAGTGGAGGGCTAGGTATTGCTCCGCTGAAAATTAGGGTAGCCGGAACCATTAAGGCTAAGGATGACAATGACCCTTACTGGTTTCAAGGGATGGAAGGACTTATTAATACTTTTTTTATGAGCGATTCGGGTTTTCAAGATTATATTTTGAAGCAGAAAAAAATTCCGTTGAACCTGGCGAATTGGTACTACGCATTTGATTTGCGCAATATTCAAACGAGCCAGCTTTCACCTTTGGAAAATACGCTGGAGCGTCTTGATGTCACCTTGTATCAAAAACTGAAAAACACTCGGGTGGACCTGTCGTTTATTCCGATTCTTCAGGAATTCAAAACACAAAGCTTGCAGCTGCAAATTCTACTGTTTACATTGGCTGCGCCTATGATTGCTATGGTGTTCTATTATATTGTGATGAATGCAAGACAATCGTTAGACCGCCAACGCAGTGTCATTGCGGTGCTTCGCAGCCGTGGAGGCAGTACTAGGCAAATCATCGGTATTTATTTACTCGAAGGACTGCTTCTAGGAATTACAGCTTTGATTATTGGTCCTGTGCTTGGCTGGTTCATGGCTAAGAGCATCGGCTCCTCAAGCGGGTTTCTGACCTTTGTCGATCGTCAGTCCGTACCGATTGGTGTTTCGGCAGAAGCGTTAATATACGGTGCGGTTGCCGTTCTAATAGCATTGCTCGCGAGTGTCATTCCAGCTATCGTTTTTGCTAGGGCGTCAATCGTCAGCTATAAGCAAAAGCTTGCCCGATCGGATCGTTCGCCATTCTGGCAAAAATGGTTTCTCGATGTATTGCTGATTGGTATTGTGGGCTATGGCTACTATTTGTTTGACCAACGGCAGGTTTTATCCGCTCAAACTGGATTGACCACGGATCAGCTGCAGGTACATCCTCTGTTATTTTTTGTGCCGGCGCTGTCGATTATTGCATTAGGCTTATTTTTTCTGCGTATCTTTCCATGGCTGCTGAGGCTGTGGAATTGGTTGGGCAAGCGATTCCTTCCAGTTCCGGTCTACTTAACCTTGACACAGCTGTCGCGTTCCGCACAGTCGTATTATCCATTAATGCTGCTGTTAATCTTGACGTTGGGACTTGGGGTGTATAATTCCTCGGCTGCCCGGACGATCGATCTGAATTCAACGGACCGAACACTTTATGCGTATGGAACAGACATTGTCATTCAGGCTGTCTGGGATGGCGTTTCTGATGAATTGCCTCAGGATCAATCCGGTGGACAAAGCGGAGGTGCTGGTGGCTCCGGTAGCGGTTCGGGAGGAGCTGGCGGCTCTGGTGGAGCCGGTGGATCACAGGGTGGCAGCGGAGGTGCTGGCAGTGGTTCAGGCGGAGGACAACAGGGCGGTGGCGCAGCAGGTGGAGGCAGCCCCGGAGGTGGGATGGAAGAACCTCCTCCAAAGCTGAGGTATGTTGAACCGCCATTTGTCGTGTATCAGCAGATGGAGGGAGTAGAACACGCAGCCCGTGTTTTACGTACAAAAGGGAATGTTGTGGTGTCCGGCAAGTCCTTCGGACAGGGGATGCTGATGGGGATTGATAATGTCGATTTTGCGAAGGTAGCTTGGTTTCGAAATGACTTGTTTAAGGCGCATCCTTATCAATATTTAAACCTATTGGGAACCTATGAGCAGGCTGTTATTGTGCCGACCTCATTTGCAGAGAAGAATCATATTAAGGAAGGCGATATTATTAGCATTTCCATCCAGCAGCAGCTGGTTGAATTTGTTGTCGTTGCGACTGTGCCTTATTGGCCAAGTCAATATCCGGAGCAGATGCCGTTCTTCATAGCTAATCTGGATTATATCTATGATCAAGCTCCTGTTACTCCTTATGAGGTTTGGCTAAAAATGAAGGATGGGGCGAAGGCAGCACCGCTTATTGAAGCGTTGAATGCCAAGCAAATTCAAATTGCAAGCATGAAGGATGTCCGCAACGAGCTAATAACGCAGAAGAAGCATCCTGCAAGAGGCGGTGTGTTCGGGATTCTGAGTCTTGGCTTCCTCGTATCCGTGCTTGTGTCCTTGGTCGGTTACATTCTGTACTGGTTCTTCAATCTCTCGAGCCGGGTAGTGCAGTTCGGGGTGCTCAGGGCGATGGGGCTGTCCAGGAGACAGCTGACAGGTATGCTCCTTCTCGAACAAGGCTTTACTGCGGGACTTTCAATTGCACTTGGGGTTGGAATCGGCAAGCTGACCAGCTATTTGTTCCTGCCATTCCTGCAAACAGCGGAGAATGTTAAGACTCAAGTTCCGCCATTCAGGGTTGTATTTAATGCCAGGGACACAGATCAGCTGTACGTTGTGGTAGCTTTTATGATGCTTACGGGAGCAGGATTATTGTTCCTTCATATACGTAGGCTGAAGGTGCATCAAGCCGTGAAGCTCGGAGAGGAGAAATAAGCGGTGATTCAATGCGAAGAGCTCGTCAAAATTTACAAAACCGATGAAATAGAGGTTGTTGCATTAAAAGGCCTTAACATCTCTATTGCCGATGGCGAAATGATGGCGATCATTGGTAACAGCGGCAGTGGTAAATCAACGCTCCTTAACATCTTAGGCGGTCTCGACCGTCCTTCGGCCGGTCAGGTGCAGGTCGGAGAATGGAATTTGCTTAAGATTAGTGACGAAGAGCTTGTACAGTATAAACGCAAAACTGTCGGCTTTATTTGGCAGAATAACGCGCGTAATTTAGTGCCTTATTTATCAGCCTTGGAAAATGTTGAAATGCCAATGATGCTGAGCGGTCAGTATGACCGGGCATATGCAAAGCAGCTGCTTGAATGGGTCGGGCTTAAGGAACGTATGGGCAACAAGCTGCAGCAGTTGTCAGGCGGGGAGCAGCAGCGTGTAGCTATTGCCATTTCACTGGCCAATAAGCCATCGCTCCTACTGGCGGATGAGCCAACGGGTTCTGTCGATACCAAAACATCCGATATGATTATGGATATTTTTCGTAAGCTAAACCAAGAGCTTGGCGTCACTATTGTAATTGTTACCCATGATATGACGCTTGCCAGTAAAGTGGATCGTGTCGTAGCAATACGCGACGGTATGACTAGCACCGAATTTATCAAACGCAATCCTAATTTGGATCACATAGAAGAGGGAGGCTCTGCTGGATCGCATACGGATACCATTCAAGAAGCACATGAGGAATATGTGGTATTAGACCGCGCCGGGAGAATGCAAATTCCGAGAGCTTACCTACAAGCACTCAAAATTGATAATAAAGCTTCTATGGAATTTGATGGAGAAAAAATCATAATACGCCCACCTAAAGCATTATAGTACTATTTTTATACGGATTTAAGAATGATATATTTGGAGGAGTGCTGGAATGAAATCACGTATTAAGAAAGTCATGCTATTATCCATATGTACGAGTCTTACCTTACCTTTATTGGCTGCATGCAGCAAAACGCAGAGCGGTGACGGCAAGACGGAGAAAGTGCTTCGAATTGCGACAAGCTTCGGTTATGGTGATGATGAATATTTTCGCCAGCAGTTTACAGAGGTTTTTGAGTTTGCCAATCCAACAATCAAGCTGGAGATGATTCCCACGATGGATGAAAGCTTCCGCTACGGAAGACAGGATCCTAATGCGAAGCCTGTTGATCCAATGGTCAAACTTAAGGAAGTTATGCAGGGTGCCAATCCGCCGGATGTCGTGATGGTTGGCTATGATCAGCTTGGTGAATTGATCGGAGGCAATCTGTTGACGCAACTGGATCCTATGATCACTAAGGATAAATTCGATACTTCGGATATGGTTCCAGCCGTAATTGACGGATTAAAGAAGATGGGCGATGGCAAGCTGTATGCGATGGCACCCAACTTTAGCTCTTCAGCCCTTATCTACAATAAAAGAATGTTTGACGAAGCTGGCGTAGCTTATCCCAAAGATAAAATGACTTGGGATGAAACCTTCGATTTAGCTAAACGGTTGACGAAGGGAGAAGGAGAAAATCGCAAATACGGCTTCTCCTTTTCCAACCAATCTATGGGGGATATGTTCTACTCGATGCAAATGTATACAGCCCCCTTGCAGCTGAGTATGTTTGATGAGAAGGCCGAGCGTATGACCGTTGACACTGACCAATGGGAAAAAATTTGGAAAAAGATGTACCAGCTTTCGCAGGATAAAGTAACACCTTCGCAACAGGAGCCGGCTATGATGAAAAGCCGTGCTATGAGCAGCGCAAGCGGTGAGAGCTTCAATCCGTTCCAATATGACGATTTTCTGTCAAGCCGTGTGGCCATGTCGATAATTAATTACGGGCAAATCAGTCAAATCAACAATGCCAATAAAAACGCGCAAAATGTTAAAGGTTTTACACCAATCGATTGGGATGTTGTAACTTTACCTGTTCATCCTGAAGCACCGGACATTGGCGGGCAAATCGGAATGAATGGGATTATGGGAATAAACTCCAAAGCTCAAAATATCGAGGATGCTTGGAAGTTCATTAAATTTATTAATGGCGAAGACTGGGCCCGTCTTAAGTCAAACAGCTCCTACCAGATCGTTACACGTAAAAAGTACATCAAACCTAAGGACGGTATTCAATTCCACATCGAAGCTTTCACAACGCTAACACCGGCTCCTCAACCGGATAACAAGATTTATCGTGAGAATCGAAATTTATACCAGGTGCAAGATATTGGACGACGTTTGTTTAACGATGTAACCCAAGGAAAAATTCAAGTTCGGGATGCGTTAAAAAAATGGCAAACCGACGGTGATGCAATGCTGCAGGAGATCAAGAATAATCCCAATGGACCCATAAATGGAGGAAGAGGGTAAACAACAACATGAGAACTAAGAAGAAAGCAACCATGGTACTATTATTAGCAGCTGCATTGAGCTGCAGCAGTGTTGTTACGGCATTCGCCGCTGACAGCTCTTCAGCTTCGTCCTCAAATGGCAATTCATCCGGAACCTTTTCGACAGGAAGTGCTCCTTCGCTCGGGACTGTACCGTTGAACGGCGGCAGTTATTTTGAACTTAAGAATGTGATTATGCTTAGCGAACAGAAAGGCAAGACCGTTACTTTTACTGTAAACGTCCATAATGAAAGCAGTACGGATCTACTCTTCATTGATTATTGGGTTCATGTGAGGACGAAGTCCGGAAATCAAATATCGGTTCGAGTACTACCTCAGGATAAAGACAAAAATAAGATATCAGCCAAATCGGAACAGGATATTAACTTCTATGCGTCTCTTAATGAGACTACAGAACTGAATGATCTTGTATTTGAATTCATTAAATGGGACTTCAGCCAGCCTAATTTCGAACGAATGATAGGCGATATTGCTGTACCTAACAATTATTCTACAGTGACACCCGCAGAAGAGTCGCATGCAATTAATATGACGGGAACAGATGTGAAGACATCCATAAAAAAAGTGCTTCTGACCAAAAATGAGAAGAACTATTCACCTACGGTCATCTTAAATATGGAGAATATCGGAAACCGTACGGCTAAGCTCCCTGGCTATCAATACTTGCTGCGAACTGCGGAAGGGTATATGTATCCGCTGGATGCCAAGAAAAATAAAGATTTGACCATCAATCCTCAAGTCAAGGAAGAAGTAGAGCTATCCGGCTCCGTACCGATTGCTGTGAGCACGGAAGGCTGGCAGCTTGTAATTGTTCAAGAATCAACAGAATTAAAACTCAATTTGCCGATTGCTTATTTTCAGCTGCCGCCTGTTTCGGCCACTGATACAATAGCAACAGGAATTGAGTATAATTTTTCGAACAAGAAGGGTACCTACACAACCAAGCTGAACTCGTTCCAACGCTTACCTTGGGAGGATCAGGACATTTTGGCGGCGAATATTACTTTGATGAATAAGGGCGTTGAGGCGCTCCCTCTTCCTGACATAGCCGGTTATTACATGCTGGATGATGCAGTAAAGGTGGAAGCCAAGCTGATCAAGACAGACAAAACTATTGGGCTTGCCAAAGGGGCTTCGGCAAATTTTCAATTCATTGGTAAAATGCCTTACACCTATGAATTTACAACAGTAAAGCTGGTGCTTGAGGAGAAAACAAGTGAAACGGAGAAGGAGGAGCTACTGGAGTTTGCACATAGCTCCGAACTGCTCAATATCCCTTATCACAATGTAGGAGAAACCTACAAAATGACAGGTGTAGGCCGCAACGCGAGCTACAGTGTAAGAAGTATCAAAACCTATTCAGGAGATACGGCTGATATTTTCACTGTGCAGCTTGAAGCTACGAACTTGGAGAAACGCTTCACGGATATATCCAAGCTGGTTGCTCAATTCAAAACGACAGATGGTACGGTCTATCCTGCAGCCATATCTGAGATTAAGAAAAAGATCGGCCCTAACGCCTCATCCTTGCTATTTTTATCCGGAACACTTCCTAAGGGCTTCCCATCATCTAATGTGCATTTAATGATTGGTGAAGCTGTAACAGAGGATAAATTCACGGAGAAGGAAGCAGTAGCTGATGCCTATGTTAATGCTGCGGCCTTTTGGCTGCCTAACGAGGAACTGACGGTTCAAAATGATTTGATGAATATAGATTTATTGCCATATAAATTCTCAATGAATCATATTAATACATGGTTGCTGCAAGGTCAGCTGAAGCTAACCTTTAACTATGAGCTAACCAAAAATCTGTTGATGGAATCTAATACAGAAGGCCGCAAGCTGATAATTGGATTAGAGGATGAAAACGGCAATAAAACCTTCAGCAGAGAATTTGATTTTAAAGATTTTGATAGTAGTGCCGCTACCGTAGATAGTTCAGGCGATGATGTTAATATTACCAAGCTGACTCTGGGCAAGCATGACGGTGTTAAAATTATTGAACGTGACCAAGATCTTATATTTAAATTAGAAACACTAAAAACATACAAGCTCAGCATTTACGACTCGTTCCAGGGTCAGAAAAAGCTGCTAGCAACTAAAAAAATCGATTGGTTTTCAACAACGGACTAATAAATAAAATTCACACAATATAACTGCCCTGTCAAAGAATGCCTAGAGCATGACCCTGACAGGGCATTTTTTGTGATATTATTACTGGTCCCATTTATGTACATTTGGTTAATTTTTCTAAAATATATTGACAGTTTTTTCTAAAAACTTTAATGTTATTATCGTTAACAACAATCTTAACGATCATAATGCACAAAATTGAGGGGATTGCTATGAAACCATCGCATCAATCATTTTCCGGCTTAAAGCAACGCGAGAGCGACCATATGTCACTGTCTTTTGAAAACGAAGGGTTCAGTCCATTGGTAGGAAGAATTTTTGCATATTTGCTTTTTGCAGCGGAACCGGTCAGTCTTCAGGAAATGGCAAATCAACTCGGTGTCACTAAAGCCGCAATCAGCGTACAAGTGAGAACGCTTGAAAAGCATTTAATGTGCCAAAAGCTGCCCACAAGCAGCGATCGCAAGGATTATTATTACATATCGGAAGATTTCAGCATGACGGCAGTTCAGAACAGCATTATTAAGATGAGGCGCGTCTTACAGCAAATTGAGTCGACTTTACTTCTGTTTAATAGCTTGGAGGATATTGAACAACCAGAGCAACGATCACACGACATATCGAAACGAAGATTTGTCGAGATGCAGGAGCTGTACCAGATGTTTTTGAACCGTTTGGATGGCTTAGAAGAGGAGTGGAACGAAAGAAGAGCAAGGTTATTTCCGCCAATTGAATAAAATTTTCCACTTTTCAATAAAAATTGAAGGGGTAGCCAAAAAAAGCTTCGTCTAAAAAGTCAGCAAAAGTAATGGAGGAGTAGAGAGATGAATAAGTTAACTGAGTTTTCGATGAAAAACGTCGCAGCTGTTATCATTTTGATTCTGCTGCTGTTTGGAGGCGGAACCTATGCAGCGACCACGCTCAAGATGGAAAGTATGCCGGACATTACGTTCCCGGTTGTCATCGTTACGACCCAATATACAGCGCCGCCTAAAGATGTGCTGGAGGACGTAACAAAGCCGCTTGAAAAAGCGATTGCCAGTTTGGAAGGGATTAAGAAATTATCGTCTAATTCAAGTGACAACTTTTCGCAGGTGATTATTGAGCTCGAGCAAGACAAGAAGCCTGATGATGTAAAAAAAGATGTTGAAAGCTTGATATCCAACGTTAAGCTGCCGCAAAGCTCCGAGAAGCCCAAAGTGGCTACTATGGGTTTTGCATCTGAGCCGGTCTATTATTTGTCGGCTTATGCTAACAACGGGATGAACCAGAATGATCTCGATAAGGTATATAAGGATGTTATTTTACCAGGCTTTAATAGCATCAAGGGAATTGACCATGTAGATTCCATCGGGAATCAGGAAGCAGTACTAACTTTAAAGCTCGATGCTAACTCAATTAACAACTATGATCTTACACCGGCGCAGGTTGCCAACAGTATAAAAGCCGCATTGATGTCCAGTCCAACAGGATCCGTTGATTTTAGCGGAAATACACAGATGGTTCGTGTAAAAACGGAGCTTAACACGATTTACAATTTGGAAAATATGAAGATCAGCGCACCATCAGGCGACACTTTACTTCTGAAGCAGTTTGCTAAAATAGAAGCGATTCAAGAATCAACCTTTATTTCAAGGTTGGATGGCAAGCCGGCGATTGGCATTCATTTATTTAAAACGAAAAATGCTAATGCCGTACAATTTGCCGATGATGCTGACCGTTTAATGGCACAATGGAAGATAGATTATCCTAATATCACTTTCCATACCATTTACAACTCTGCCGTCGACGTTAAAGATTCGGTTCGCGGGATGTTACAGGAAGGATCGCTCGGAGCTATTCTGGCTTCCGTTATGATTTTACTTTTTTTAAGAAATATTCGAATGACTTTGATCGTGTTGGTCTCTATTCCCTTATCTATTTTAACAACGCTATTGTTAATGGCTCCACTTAATATTTCCTTAAACATTATGACCTTGGGCGGCATGGCGATTGCTGTAGGTCGGGTCGTAGACGATAGTATTGTTGTTATTGAGAATATATACAGCCAGCTGCTCAAAGCGCAGGATCGCAATGAATCTGTCATCAAGCTAGCGACAAAGCAGGTGGCCTCAGCGATTACATCGTCTACTATTACAACGGTAGGTGTATTCGCGCCAATTGCGATGGTAAGCGGTGTGCTCGGAGAAGTGTTCCGGCCGTTCGCGATCACTTTGGTTTGTGCCTTGATGTCTTCATTGATTGTGGCTTTAACCGTAATTCCTATGCTAGCTAAGCTGTTGGTAATGAACAGCAAAAAAATCCCGCATCACGATGAAAATCATGTAGGGAAAATGGCATTAACTTATAAAAAAGCGTTGCACTGGTCGCTTAGAAACCGGATTAAAACACTGCTGCTTGCACTTCTCATGTTTATAATCACGATAGTCGTTACCATTCCTAATTTGGCGGTAGGCTTTATGCCGGAGAGCGAAGCAGATAAATTAATGCAGGTTACTATCAAGATGCCTCGTGAAACCAAATTGGAAACGATGGATGCAAAGGTAAAAGAAGTTGAAGCTATGATGCGAGATTTAAAGGATCCTGCTGGGAAACCAACCTTTGTATATATTGAATCATTGACTGGATACAATGGCGGTTCAGATCGAATTCCATACCGTACTCAGTTCTTTTCGGAGGTTTCCAAAGCATCAGATGCTAAGCAGGTTGTTAAAGATTTAAAAGTAATGATCGAATATGCAGTTCCAAAAAGTGCCGAGGTAGAAGTAATGCTGCTTTCTGGAGGCCCTCCATCTGGAGGAGCAGATTTCTCTTACGCCTTAAAAGGTGAGGACCTTAACCTATTAAAACTAGGTGCGCAAGCAGTAAGAGAGAAAATGAAAGAGTTCCCTGAGCTGATTGACATTAAAGACAGTCTCAGTGAATCCAAGACGGAAGTGGAAATTACGGTTGATCAGAATAAAGCTAGAATGTATGGCTTAAGCTCACCTCAAATCATGGAAACCGTGCGTAGTTGGTTGGCTGAAGAAGAAATCGGAGACCTGAAGTTCGATAATATTACTTACGAAACCAAGGTAATGCTGGACTCCCGGTTTAAAGATTCCCTTGAAAAGGTGGGTCAGTTCACGATTAAAACGGCGACTGGCTTGACGATATCCATTAACGATATTGCAAAAATACGCCAAATCGATGCGCCAGTTGCTATTGGTCGTGAAGCTCAAGAGCAGATCGTCAGTGTAACAGCCAAAATTGATAATCCCGATAAGGGGGGCATCAGTCAGAAGGTAGGAGATGCACTGAAAACTATAGAGCTTCCTGCTGGCGTACGTACTGAGGTAAAAGGGGTAACGGACGATATTCAGAAGAGCTTTGGTGAGATGTTTATTGCCATGGGAGCATCCATTTTTATCGTGTATCTAGTTATGGTGCTTGCATTTGGTAATGCGAGCGCGCCATTCGCGATATTATTCTCGCTTCCTCTTGCCGCAATCGGTGGCTTGTTCGGGCTTTTATTCACCGGAGAATCGATTAACATCACATCCTTGATCGGCTTCTTGATGCTTATAGGGGTTGTCGTAACGAATGCGATTGTACTTGTAGACCGTGTACAGCAGCTGCGTGAAGCTAATTACAGCGTACGCGATGCTTTAGTGGAAGCAGGAATGACTCGTCTAAGACCGATCATAATGACGGCTGGTGCTACCGTTCTAGCCCTTACACCACTAGGACTTGGGTTGTCCAAAGGTACTATCATTTCGAAGGGCTTGGCAGTTGTAGTTATCGGTGGCTTGACCACTTCAACATTCCTTACTTTGCTTGTTGTACCGATTGTATATGAATTAATTGAGGGATTAAAACGCAGAGCAGGACGGCTATTCAACAAGAAGAAACTAGTAGATACGGATTCTGCATCCCAATCTACCCCAGCTACACACTAATAACTATTAGGGATATAAGGAAAAGGAGAATCGGCAAATGAACTTGAAACTCATGAAATCAGTAAAACATAGCACGAAAGTGGTGGGAGCCGTTGCCTTGAGCGCAGCTCTACTAGCAGGCTGCACCAGTCCAGCTGCCAAACCCCAACCCAATGCTGCGGAAGTAGCCTTAAAAGTAGTAAAGGTAGATAAGGTTTCTAAGAAGACAATAGGAGATCCACAGGAGCAAGTTGCGGACGTTGTTTCTTCAATCTCCATGGACATAGTAACGAAAGTGAATGGCGATGTGCTGGAAATTTATAAGAAGCGCGGAGATACCGTACAGAAGGGCGAAATTATAGTAAAGTTAGACCCTACTGATGTGGCTTTACAAAAGCAAAGAGGTGTCCTCGGAGTAAAAAGTGCCTCACAGCAATTGACAAAAGCCAAGGAAGATTTGGCCAACTCCAAGGTTGATTTCCAAAATGCAGTGACCAAAACAGAGACGGCTGTCAAAGACGCGGATAAGAGTTATAGCAAAGCGCGCAATGATTATGATTTGGGGCTTATTACTAAATTCCAATTGGATCAAATTGAAACGCAGTTTAACAATATCAAGTTAGATTTGGAAAGCGCCAAAAATAAGCTGAACACCTTGGAGACAACTAATTCCTTATCCCAACTGGAAACTCAAATGGAGTCCTCTAACCTTTCGGTTCGCGAGGCCGATCGTACGTTAGACAATCTGGAGCTTAAAGCACCCGTTAGTGGTGTGTTAACTGAGCTCCCTATTGAGGTAGGTATGAGTTTGTCCGGTGGGTTTAGAGCTGCTCAAGTTCAACAATTAGACCCTATTAAAATTAAAGCCGAATTAACTGAAACGTCTGCTGCACTCGTTCGCGGCAAGAACGAGCTTAGCTTTTATATTCCCGGCAGTTCAGAAAAGCTCAAAGGACAGGTCAGCTATTTAGCGAATGTCATGAGCACTCAATCTAAATCTTATTCACTGGAGCTGCAAGTACCCAATGCTGATACGAAGCTTAAACCAGGCACTAAGGTTCAGCTTTTATTGACCGAAGAGAAGGATGAAGTGGTCGTTACAGTACCAACGCTTAGTGTGGTGCGAGAAGGCGGGGATACTTTCGTATTCGTGCTTGTAGGCGATATTGCGGAGAAGCGCAAGGTACAGCTTGGACGCTTGAATGAAACGAATCAGGAGGTGCTCTCCGGGGTTAAGGAAGGGGAGCAGCTAATCATATCGGGTCAGAATCAGCTGAAAGACAAAGAAAAGGTACAATTAGCGAAATAATTTCTACTAACTGGAGGAGAAACAAGTGAAAATAAATTGGAAAAAGACAGTAACGTCTGTAGTTTTATCTGCCTCACTCATGACATCAAGCTATGCAGCCATTGCAGCAGAACCGGTAGACACGTCTGCTGAAGTGCTAGCAAGTGCAAATTATCAACTGAATGATATTTTGAGCGTGGAGCTTAAGAGTGTTTTGAATGAGCATGTACTGGGAGGAACAAGAATTGGCGTTATTGTAAGAATGAAGAATAATGGTACGTCGATCTCTCGCGTACCGGAATATGAAGTACGTGTAAAAACGAATGAAGGCGTTGAATATACTTTGCAAGCAAGCGCCTCGAATCCAAAGTCAATACAGCCTAAGACTAATACAGAGCTAAGTTACCTGAGTGATATTGATCGTACGGATTCAGTGACCCTATCTGAGGTGAACTGGACTGATGTAGACTATTATGTATATCCGAAGAAAGAAACCTTAATGCTAGCGGTGCCCATTAGTGGCGAAGCTTGGAAGGGCAGTGATATGCCGATTACGAATCCAGCAGCTGTAAAGAAGTGGGGCGAATCGTTTACGGTTCCATCCTTGCTTTCGCCCCTTCAATATCAGCCGGTAAGCATTGAGAAGGAAGTGACGGATAAGGGAACGGTTCAAGTCGTTCAATTGCTCGTAACAAATCCGACTCAACAGCGCGAAACAATGCCTGAATTTGTAATTGATGGTAAGACGGATAGCCAATCCTACTCCGGTAAAAAAATTGAACAAGACCAGATTATCCTTGAGGCTAATGAGCAAAAATATGTTCACTATGCTGTTCCCACGGATAATGACACGGTATTGTCCAGCATCAATGTACTGACACCCGAACAGTTCTCGCAATCGAATGGCGGTCAGGGGGGACAGCCCGATACAGTCAAGTACAATGTAGGTAGATTGAACATTCTTCTGCCTAATGCTTCGGCATCCGCTGTTTATTCATCTTATCAAATGGGCGAAACGATGAAGTTTGATGCATTGAGTCAGTTAATTCACCCAAATTTGAATGTTTCGGTAGTTGAATTTCATATGAATGATAATGAAGATGAAGGCTCCAAGAGTGTGACTGCTAAGTTCAGGCTCTTTAATAAGAGCGATCTGCCGATAGCTGTTCCTGTGTTTCAAACCGATCTGATAAGCTCAGATGGGTATACGTATACAGGTAACCGCCAAAGTATTACAACTCAGCGTATCTTGCCAAATTCTGGATTGGTTATCAACTATGCTTATACACTACCCTCTTCTGAAAAGGGTACCGGTTTAGTTATTAGAGTTAATGATACGCAAAAAGCAGCGCCATACAAAACATCAATCGCGGCTTATGGAATCAATCTGCAACAGATGGATACGAATGAGAAGTTTAGTGTGTATCCGTTTGATGCGAAAGTCAATTATTGGACGGTTTCACCCATGTATAACCGCAAAGGAGATTTGACTTATTCCTATAAAGCCAGATTTGATCTGGAAATGAAAAGAGTCGAGCAAATTCAGGTAGATGCAAGCTTCTCCAAGCTTCAGCTGGAGATTTACAATTCTACGAATAATCTGATAGGGACGCAGCAAATTAGCTTTATTGGCGCTAACCGTCTAATATCAGGTGAAAATAATATTATGCTTGACGCAACTTCGGATCAGCTGGAACGTCCGCTTACTATTAAGCTGTATGAAAGCTTCACGACACCTGCTGGGAACTCTAAACGGTTGCTCGGAGTGTTTACACAATAGTCTCTGCTCTTATCCGAAATTAATAGTCATCTAAGCAAAGAAGCCGGCCCTTGAGGGCCGGCTTCTTTGCTTAGATGACATGTAGTCTGAAGTCATATCACGAGTGCTTAGGATTGATTTAAACCTGCAAAGTAAATGTATTCAATGCCTGCCACAAACCATTATCTGACAGCATTAAAAGCTCTATACGGTCGATGGTACAGCCCATGTCCAAGGATTGAGGTCTAAGGCTGGCAAACACATCGTGAAGCTCGTCATCGTCCAGATCTTGAGCTATCGTCAAATGGGGTGTGAAGGCGTAAGGTTTGTTCGTTTCTTCCAGAACACCGCTGCATACGATGTTGTATAAAGCTTTCATGGGTTCTGGGTCAGTTAAAGCCAAGTAGATTACATTGCTAACCGGAAAGAAGGTGGAAAACCGGTTGAAATGAAGCTTTAGAGGCTTAATGGTTGCCGTAACATGCTCCAAATGATTGATCACATTATTCAATTGTTCTTCTGTCCAGTCCTCACGTGCACGAAGTGTCAAATGTGGATCGATCACTGAAAATTGTGGGTCATATCTTCTTCGGTAATGATTCGCAAATTCTTTGATTTCATCTGGCGGAAAGACTGCTATTCCATATACCATACGGATCACCTCCTGAACAAAATGCCCTAACGGGCTTAAACCGAGATGAAAATACATAAGCCTTAGTACTCATTCGAATCGAAAGCACGTGCTGATTTTTCATCATACATGGATCATGTATTAACGTAAGCATGTGCATATCTTATGTAATATTATACCTTTGATTAATCACCCATCCAAGAGGGGATTTAATACGGGATTAATAATATCTTTGTTTAGCTTTATGATTCTAGATAAATTTGTGCGTTTTTTAATAAAAGAAGACTCCTTCTCATATAAGGAGTCTTCTTTTTGGTTATGCTAACCATATGCCCCATAAGCAGTAAAAACATTTTATAAAGTGGAGTGAAGTCTTATGAATTGGATTTATTGGGTCAAATTATACGAGAGTAAGTTTCAAGCTGGGTGCTTGGCTAAAAGGATGGAAGAGGATTGGTGGATTTACGGCTACGAATGCCCCAGAGAGGTTGAAGTATTCCGTTCGAAAAAGGGTCGTTTTGGCGTACGATATTTTGTTTAAATGGATGTGAAAATTTTTCCTTGACTTTTCTTTTTCATCTGTTGTACAATAAGTCTCGTCGCTAAGACAGGCTAACCAACCAACTAACGCGGGGTGGAGCAGCCCGGTAGCTCGTCGGGCTCATAACCCGAAGGCCGCAGGTTCAAATCCTGCCCCCGCAACCAATTCATCAAGGGCCCTTAGCTCAGTTGGTTAGAGCGGTCGGCTCATAACCGATTGGTCGGGGGTTCGAGTCCCTCAGGGCCCATAACCCCAAATCCCTTGAACTATTAATTGTATGGACTTATCCTATACAAACGTGAAGTTTTGACAGCGGTTGGTTATCAAGTTAAGCCTTTGCCGAAGTGGCGGAATGGCAGACGCACAGGACTTAAAATCCTGCGGTAGGTGACTATCGTGCGGGTTCGAGTCCCGCCTTCGGCATTACAAACCTTTACTCTTCTAGTAAAGGTACATCTAAACAAAACATACCTAAAGAGCCTTGTGTGGTTTATCACCACAAAGGGCTCTTTTTCCAATGCTCATCACACTAGGGTTTCAGTAAATTTCAAAACACCTCTCCTATTTATTCGCAAAAAAATGTAAACTTGCAGAGAATATATTTTACCTACGATAAAACCATTTCATAAATGGTTACGTTTCCTGAGATGAGTAGATTAATTGAACTTAATTTTATTATTCTTGGGAGGTATGAAATTGTATGGGAAAAAGAAGTAAAGCAGCAGCATGGTTGCTTGCGGGTGCATTTATGCTCGGCAGCGCATTCCCAGCATGGGCGGCGGAAGCGCCAGCTCCAAGCAAAGTTAAAACGGATGTACAGATTGTCGCAGATTTAGGCGTGCTGCAAGGTGATGGAAGCGGTGTTAGTGACGCCTATTTGGCAAAATCGACTACAAGGCTGCAGGCAGCTATTTTGTTTCTTCGTCTAAAAGGACTGGAAGCGACCGCTGCTAGCTTCACTGGCAAAGAAAACTTCACTGACGCTGGTTTGGTTAGTGACGGCAACAAAGCGATTCTCGCGTATTTAAAAGCGAATCCGCAGCTAGGTTGGTCCGGTACAGGCAACGGCAAGTTCGAGCCTGCTGGGCAAATAACGGCACAGCAATACTATAAAGTGCTGCTAGAATCATTAGGCTACAAACAGGATAGCGATTTTACATATGACAAGACAGTTTCCTTTTCAGGTGGCTTAGGATTGTCACAAGTAGCCAACGCTGGTTCGCTGCGTAACGGGCATATTGCAACGGCAACCGTTGAAGCTTTGAAAGTAAAAGTAAAGGGAGGCAGCAAAACGCTTCTCGATACATTGGTCGAACAAAAGGTCGTTGATGCTGCTAAAGCCGCAGGTGCACAGTATGCGTCAATCCGTATTGCAACAGATGCTGCGCTTGGTTCGTATTTGGTAGATGGCGCCGGCAAAACGTTGTATATGTTCATGAAGGACACACCGGATGTCAGTACTTGTAAAGACCAGTGTGTAACAAACTGGCCGGTTTATTATTCGGAGAGTATCCAAGTTCCAAGCGAGTTGAAAGCTGCTGATTTCAAGACGATTGTGCGCGAGGATGGCAAGAAGCAGACTACGTACCAAGGCTGGCCGCTTTATTATTTTGCTAAAGACGAGAAAGCTGGTGACGTAAAAGGGCAGGGTGTTAACCAAGTTTGGATGGTCCTGAATCATTCTGCTGTTACAGTTGCCAGTCAAGAAGGTCTAGGTAAATATATTGCAGACTCCAGAGGTATGGCGCTGTATTTGTATACGAAGGACTCAACGAATTTGAGCGTTTGTAAAGGCAACTGTGAAGTTAACTGGCCGATCTTCTATACGGAACATTTGCCTGTAATGGGTGACTTGAAAGCAGCTGATTTCGCAACCATCACTCGTGAAGACGGTACGAAGCAAACTACATACCAAGGCTGGCCGTTATATTATTATGTTAAGGACACCAAGCCAGGCGAGGTAAAAGGGCAAGATGTGGGCAAGGTGTGGTATGTTATTGATCCGACTGCAGCTGCCAAACCTGCACCAAAGGTTGAGGCTAAAACGTATTCAATTGAAATGGCTAAATTTGCATTCTCCCAAAAGGAACTGACTGTCGAAGCCGGTTCAACGATTACTTTTACAAATAACGATCTAGTCATGCACAATGCGGTGTCCGATTTATTGAAGGAGGATGGTACGCCTGTGTTTGAAACGAAGCTGCTCAGCAAGGGAGAATCTGAATCCATCACGATCACTAAACCGGGTGTATATACTTACTACTGTCTTCCACATAAGGGCGGAATGACAGCTACGATTATAGTCAAGTAATTCAAGAAAAGTCCGATGACTGGGGAAACCTGGGTTATCGGGCTTTTTTTATTTAAACAATCGGTCAACCTATTGCAAAAAAATTCTAAATATAAGAAGATAACAATAAACTGTATGGCCATTTTATTCGTTACTTATATTGAGGGAGTCCTTTGCGACTTGAGGAGCGCCGATCACGTGCAGCTATATTCGGATGAGCAATTGATGCAGCAGATAAAAGAAAAGCAAAGCGCTGCTCTGCGTATGTTATATGAACGCTACGTGCGGCTCGTCTACTCCTTTGCTGTCAAATCAGGAGCAGGAAGTGATCCCCAGTTCGCTCAGGATATCGTTCAAATGGTTTTTACACGCATCTGGACGACTGAGAAGGGCTATGATTCGAGCAAAGGCCAGTTTGTTAACTGGCTTATTACTGTGACAAGAAATGTCACTATAGACCAACTCAGAAAGCAGCGTAAGCAGGAATGTCTAGTATCCTTTGACCATTCATCGACCGAAGCTGAGCTGGCAGGTTTTTATAAGCAGGATGTGCTGCAGGATGCAATCTCACGTATGCTGCTCAAACAGCAGCTTGAGGCTGCCTACAGCTTTTTAACGGAAAGCCAAGTAAAGCTTATTCGCCATTTTTATTGGGAAGGCTATACATTAAATGAGATCGCCGAGAATTACGGAGAGCCTTTGGGAACGGTAAAAAGCAGACTGCATCAAGCTCTCAAAACTTTACGTAAGCAACTGAAACCTGACGGAGAGGAGTGAACTGCCATGACTGAAAGAAATAACCTCTGCGAGCAAGTATTTCCCTACTTTCTGAAGGAATTATCGCCCGAAGACGAAGAAACCTTTGAACATCACTTGAGATCTTGTCATTCGTGTAGGGATGAATTAGTAGAGTTGCAGCAGATCTGGCAAGCACTCCCTTTTGAGATGGAAGAAGTGGAGATTCAGGAGTCAGTTAAAGCGCAGATGCTGAATAATATTTTACAAGACATTCACGATCCAATGAATTCAGCCGAGCGAGCGGTAATAATGGATCAAGAACTTATTCCAGAAGCTAATCCTTTAGTGCAGAAGAAAAGACCTTCAACAAGGCGAAGCAGACTATGGTCGTTTGCGGCAGCGGGAATAGCGTGCATTATGGTAGGGGCTACGGTGGGCTGGGGCCTCAATGAGTACGGCCTGATACATTACCCTTTGGAGAGTAAAATAGCGGCTCCTGCACAGGTGATAGAGCAGTATACATTGAAAGCCTTCGATCCTAATATGCCTGCGGCAAATGGTCATTGTTGGATCAAGCAGCAAGGTCAACAGCAGCAGCTGGTGTTACAGGTCAATGGTCTTAAAGAAAATGCAGAAGATCAAGCCTACCAGGTCTGGATCGTCAAAAAGGGAACCAGGTTCAATGGGGGAACCTTCCGGGTTAATGAGAAGGGGAGCGGAGTCCTCACGTATGATCTTAATCCTATGGAAAGCGAATTCGACACGATAGGCATTACCTTGGAGCCTGATGCTTTGGGAACGAAGCCTCGCGGTAAAAAGGTGTTAGGCTCCTAAAGAACGGTCCTATACCGCCATCATCTGAGGGCTTAGATGATGGCGGTATTTCTGTGTAGGTGTAAGCTAAGATACAGCGTCTACAGGTAAGCAACTATGCGAAAACAACGGCTCCCAAACAATATTAGGATACAGAGGTGCCAGCTGGGACAGTCGTAAGTTGTATACCTGTCTAATTTCCGCTAAGATGGATTATAAACAATATTTGGGAGGTAGGCCCTATGGGACGGAAAAAAATTGAGCATATAGGCATTATGGTGTCGGATTTACAGCAATCGATCCGGTTCTACCGAGAAGTTGTCGGGCTGGTGTTAAAGGACACGCTGCTTCATACCAATGGAGTTATTCAGCTCGCATTTCTTGGATTCGATCAATCAGGTGAAACCGAGGTTGAACTGATCCAGGGCTATAATAATAAGCTGCCTCAGGAAGGTAAAGTTCATCATATAGCCTTCACTGTTGACGATGTCGAGGAAGAATTTGAACGTATTAAGCTGCTTAAGCATGTACAGCTCATCGATTCGGAGATTATTACCCTGCCCAATGGTTCACGGTATTTCTTCTTCCATGGACCTGATGGGGAATGGATTGAATTTTTTCAATCGACCCGTTAAGTATAGGCTATTCAATTAGGATGGCATCGAGAGGAGCAGAGTAGTTATGGCCAAGCAGGCCAAAATTGAAGAGATTCAATACATGCGAGGCTTCGCATTCCTGGCCGTCGTCCTTCAGCATGCCATCGGGCACTATGCTTATTTGCCTGAAGCCAGCTTACAGGATGGCGTCATGCTAGCGGTATTGTTGATTGCAGCTAAATTTGCAGTCCCCCTTTTTATTTTTATTACCGGGCTGGTGCTTTTCTACAACTATAGAGGTGACATTCCTTATGGAGCTTTCGTATGGAAACGCTGTAAGGACATCGTGCTGCCCTATGTGGTATGGTCGATAGTGTATGCTCTGGTGTTTCGTGGTGCTCCTGTTCCTTTCTGGACGGAAACTAAACAAATCTTTTTGTACATAATCACCGGAACGGCATCCTATCATACCTGGTATGTGGCGATGGTCATCCAGCTTTACTTCTTATTTCCATTGATTCAAAAAGCATTGTTGAGAATCCGCCAAGTATGTAAGCCTTGGCAGTTGATAGTTGGGTTTGGGCTTTTGACAATTGCTTATGTAGGGCTCACAGATCAGGTTTCGGTGATTAGCAATATTGCTGTGAAGCTCCATATTCCCATCTTGAGCTCATTATTTTCGGAATATGCGGATCGGAATGCATTGTATTTCTACCTCTATTTCCTGATGGGTGCTGTGGTCGGATTGAATTTTGAAGGCTGGAAAAGGCGAATAATGAGCTGGAAAGCGGGCTGGATTAGCTTATATGTGTTAATTTCAGTCGTGCTGCTTTATAAAATTACAGCGAGCTTCCAAACGAATTCCGGATTGATTATCCAATACAATGATACGACGCTGGTGCAGCCTTTCATGGCTGTATTCTTAATACTATCTGTGATCGCGATGAGCATTGCTACGGTTGTTATTCAACAATCGGCTGCAGATTGGACTAAGCGGATGCTCACATTTCTAGGACATTATTCATACAGCGCGTATTTAGCGCATGCTCTGATGCTTAATGCAGCAACTTATACGGCAGATTTCTTATTTCCAGGTTGGAATGTATCTGTGCGCACCCTTATTGCTTTCATCATATGTACATGGTTATCGGTTGGTTTGGCAGTATTGCTAAGTCGCTTTCGTATCGGACGTCTACTTAGTGGAGTGCCTGCTCCTCGTAAATCAGCTGCGTAGAGGTCCTTCTGTAGCCAATTCGCCTCAAGTCACATAGTATACATCAATACTTATGTTGAGGTGAACGTGATGAGCGGCAAAAAAGTGAAGAAGAAAAATACGCCACCGCCTAATGGTGATAAGCAACGATTTAACATGAAGGTAGTGACCTCCGATGTTTGCAATAAGTGCAGAAAGTGTGAACGTGGGCTTCGTTATTTGGAAAAAATGTCACAGCCTGGTGCGGTAGGCAAAGGTGTTCCCTGTATTCTTACAAGAGGCAAGGCTTACGTATAGCCTTAATAAAGCTTAGTAAAAGCATCTCTCTTCTAATAGGGAGATGCTTTTTTTGTCTCAAAAGGATTTTTATTTTAGAATGTGGAGGGGATGGAGGGAATGTGGTAAAATTTTTGTATCCATCTTCTGAATAAATGAGGTAGGATGAGAATGGACTTAAAGATGAAGTAATATAAAGTGGAGGCAACTGATGCCAGAGACAGACCAAGCTAATTATGAACAATTAAGAACTTCATTAAAGCAGTTGTGTGAAGATGCAGGCTATGAATCCCCTGATCTATTACATTTGATTGATGCCGCAGAACAACAGGCCCTTGAGCTTGAACGTCTAAGTACGCTGGAAACAGAGAATGCTCGTTTAAAGCAGGAAGTGAAGAAGCTGAGGGATTTATATTACAATAAGACACTTAGCAGCATGTCAACTAAATTGCAGGACGCTTTAAGGGAGTAGTAGTTTTGTTGGTGGGAATGAAAAAGAACGATCGGAGAATGAAGGGGCAGCTCTTATGGCTGCTTCTTTTTTCATTATTGAGAGATAATTGATGAGTATGCGTAGTTAGCTTGTGGAATAAAACTCTCTCATTTCCTCCTCGCTACAAAAGCTGCAGCTTGAAATGATATTGGATTGCCGCAGACGAATGCTTAAAAGGTTCAAATGACCCATTAGCAATGTATGCTGGTTTTCATCCAAGGAAAAGCGAATACCATACTCGTACATGGAGGATGATATGTTAGTCTTACGGACGATTGTGCCCAAAACCTTCACATCTTTATGAAACAATGAAAAAATGAATTCCAATAGCAAATCAATATTTAATGGCAAGTCTAACTTAGAATGAACACGTAAGCCGCCTGCGCTAATATCGGTTACACAAATGCTAGCATACTTGGTATCGACTAAAATATTATTGATGCCGACAATTTTTAATTGAGCGGAGAGCGGAATTTTTAGTCCTATCCGGAAATATTCTCTTTTGTTTGCCATAGACATAATTTAATCAGCCTTTTTTTATAATTGTGATGCTTAAAGTTTAGAAATTCGTTGGTATGTTGTATTCCTTTTAATTCTTTGATTATAGCATATTTTTAGCCTATTAAAACGGAAAAAATGAGACTAATGTGGAGACACCACTGGATTTATGAAGACAAGCTTCCATGTATATTTTTATTGAAAGATATTGTAAAGTTTTATTGAAAGCGCTACAATATTAATTAAGACACACTAAACCTTATATATTATGTATTAATTTAATTCACTCTTGGGAGAAGGGAATTGATTAACATGATGCAATGGAATACTTATGCAGGATATAAGGAAAAACTTGAAGAGATGCAGGATTTAGCATTCGATTGTTATCGAACTGACCCTGAGCTATTTAGTGTCATTGATAGTCTGGTACGGGCCTGTGAGATGATGACAGATTCATCCCGTGAGGCTAATGTGTATAGTCAATTGGAAACGGCCTGTAATGGGTTGAAGAAATACAAAACCGAACGAATGAGCAATTTGTAAAATAAACGACGATAACCCCCTTCACCAATTAGATGGGGTTGTAGCATTTAAAAGACCTGACTCGTTAACGAGATCAGGTCTTTACTGTGATTAATCTTAGGAAACATGGCTGGGTTTATGCACAATTTAGGTAGCTAGTTGAAGGATAAGTCTTGATCATTGATCTTAATTCATCCAGAAGATTGTCAAATTCAGTTTGGAGTTTATGAAGTTCTGAGGAGTAATCATTATAGAGAGTATCGAGCTCTTTAGATGTTAGAGTTATGAATCTGTTGTAATCATCAAGGCAGCTGTTTAATGGATCGATCTCGACCTCAGTTTTAAACATATAATTACTCATAACAGTCACTCTCCTAATTTCAACTCGAAAATAATATAAATAAAGCTTATTATTGTAAGCATTTTCAAGTCAAGACATTATTTTAAATATTCTGATAATTTTAAAAATATTTAATAATAAAGGAAAATTCCAAATATTGTCGAATAGTTTTAGTAAGTAAGAGGTTTAATTTAAACAAACTAGGTTTACAAAACCCAAATAACCGGTACCCACAACAAGGAGAAAATGATGATAGAAATTGGCTACGAACTTGGAGATATTGAGACGCTTAAAGTGAGATCTAATATAGAATTAACTATAGGAAAAGTTTTCAAATCACGTGGTCAGATGGAGGGGCAATTGAATGTCTTTTGGGAAGTTTTACGCAAAGAACTGGATGGTCGCTATGTTTGCAAAGTAGTAGGTATTAATAGTTTTGGCAAAGCCAAATAAATAAGCCCTTGATCCTTCTAGCATAAAGGGTTGAGGGCCTTTCTTTTGCAAACATATACTCGTTCTAGTCCAAATACTTGGGATTATAGCAATTGCGGCAGTTTTTGTGATCGGAATGTCCTGATAATGAGTATTCGTGGTTCGCCCAATAGGTTTTGTTGCAGCAGTCACATCTCCAATAACCCAAAGCATAACGGGTGAGATGATAGGCTCCTTTAGGAAGCGAACAGACAATAAGGAAAACAATAATTCCCGTATATTTAACGAGCTGTGTGGTTAAAAAAATAGGATACAGCAACGGAATACGCTTGATTGTTTTCATAAACAACACATCCTTCCAGCAGATAGTATCCATTATTAACAGATTTTCTAATAAATATTTATTTGCCATGAAAAATAGACCTTTCCCTTTTTGGGTAAGGTCTATTGCTATCGCTTGGTCGAAGCTACTGCAGTGGAGTAGACTTTTTATTATTCTGACTTGATACAAAATCGACTGTCCAATCAATCATTCCATTCATCATAGCAAGCATTAAGTTAATAACATCTTCCTCGGTTAAACTTTTATTTTTGGAACCATTGGATGTGTATTCCTGCATTTTTTTCTCTAGACTGCTTATTAACCCTTTGAGCTTTATAAAATCATTGGCGATGTTAAACAGTTGATTATCATTATTCTCATTTTTGCTTCCGCTATTATCACTTTGATTTTCATTGCTGCTATTGCTGCTTTGGTTGCTTTGGCTTTGGGCATCGTTTTTATTTTTATTTGATGCTTGGTTCTGATTAGAATCTTGATTTTGTAGTAATTCTTTAATTTCCTGCAGCTCTTGGGTCAACATTTGATTATGCTCAGTCAGCTCATCAATTTGTCCTTTAATTTCACGGTTACTAATCATAAGTTCTCCTTACACACTTTGGTTTTAATCTTAGAGTAACCAAATATAAACTGAATATCCAAGGCGTTAATGAACTTTTCTGAAATAAAAAAAGAGGGCATCAAGCCCCCCTAATTAATAACTCTTCTAGCTGTAATATATCGGTCGTTATAATCACTTAAGTTACTGATTTTTACACCATTAAAGGAATTGCTGACGGTGTTATGAATAAACTTACCATCGCCTGTATAGATGCCAACATGATTTACTTGTCCAGGTGTGCCAACACTAAAGAAGACTAGATCGCCTTTTAGTAGATTTCTTTTGTTTACAAAGGTACCTTGAGTGCTTTGGATCTCAGAATCCCATTTCAAGCTTATTCCCTGAGATTCAAATACATATTTTGTGAAAGATGAGCAATCAAATATAAAGCGGGAAGGGTTATTTTCGCCAAATATATAATGAACTTTTCCTTCTAATGATTTGGACAATGAAATAATCTTATCTGCCTTCTGACTATCCGTTGTTTGTGTAGTTGCCGCATAAGCAGCTTTTGGCGTGAGAGATAGAGTACCCGTTAAAGCGATAGTAAGACAGCCTGCACCGACAAGGGTTCTAGTTAGTAGTTTATTCATGAAGTCCCTCCCAAATATCAACTCAACTTGATCTAGGGGGAATTGTAACAAAATAATATGAAATTAACATTAAGTTAACCATGTGAATAAATGGAAGGATTTTTAGAGGTGGATAGGATACGGAAATACGGGAAAGGGCGTGGGTTCAATTGTTACATTAGTCGGCTTGACTACTACATCCTGGCTTTTAACAGGTAATGAGAGGATGCCGCTTCCATCATAGTAAACTGGTTTTTGGGGTTCATTAATCATGATAAACATCTCCTTTATATATTAAGTTAGATTAGGTTTATTTTACCAAATATACAAGACATTCACACTAAAAAAATAAAAAAAGAGCGTCACTTTAGTGACCCTCTTCTTAAGCGAGATGCTGTTGAATGATTATTTTGTAATTCCATAAGGATTGGCTATTATTTGCCCATTTAATAACTCGAATTCATATTCAAATGGGTCGGCTGGGATAGGGTTTACGATTACGAAATTACTTTTTAGTTCATTTATTACCAAGATAGATAATGAAACCAAGCAGATAATCGCAAGTGATTTTGTTCTTCTCATATTATCGAAAACCTCCAGCACCTAATATGTCTTCATTGTAATTGGCGAATGTAAATGGAGTATTAGCCATAAGTAAAAGAAATATTAATTGATTGACAGTTTAATACTTTGGGTGGGGAGAATAGCTTGGACTATCTAAATAATATAGAAACACGTAAGCAAGAAGTTAAAGTTTTTGTTTGTTTTTTAGTTTATAGGTGATTACATGGTATACTAGATAAAAGATCAACAGATGCGGAGAATAGTTCTGTGTTACAACAAGCAGTTATATTCTTTTCATGCTGACTTTAACCTATTGTCGTGAGAAAGTGGTCACATGAATAGGCTACTGTAGAAAAAAATAAAGAGGGGGGCGAAGGATTATGGCTAATTTTGAAGATTGGAATCAGAAGTTGAAAAAAACTTTCGAAAACACCAGTAACAAAGAAGTATTAACAGTTACTGAGGCAGGAACTTTATTTAACTTGTCCAAAGATAAAATGAAGGAATATGTAGTTGAAAAGGGACTTACAAAAGTTAAAGTTATGAGAAGTGCTCATAGATATTTGTTATTAAAAAGTGAAGTCGAAGCCCTACTAGAAACAGAACGCTAATTGAAAATAGTTCATTCATCATTGTAGAACACATCTTGAAGCTCATTTATTACGAATGGGCTATTTTCGTTTATAGTTGAAGGAATAAATCTTAATACATTGGGAAAAATATCCTTAGAAATGAGGAGGGATATCATAAATGCCTAATGAAAAAATCGATAAAGAAACAGATGGCAACCCAGAAACGGTATATGAAGATACTGCTGCACATGAGCGCACAGGGTTTATGGTTGAAGATACGGACCAGATTCGATATGAAGATGTAAATGAAGACGTAGATGGAATTGAATATTGAGACATTTAACTTAACAGTTAACAACAGCCTCCACTTACAATGGAGGTTATTTACATACTTGACAGCTTTGAAAGTCATGGCTAACCATACCTGTATTTACCCATTTCCTCATTGCATTAAACGGGTCTGGTAGTTCATTGTCCATGTCTGGTGTAATTGGTGAAAATAAGGTGGATAGTAAATAAAGGAATAAATGCTATTAATGTCGAAATTTTTTTTATGATGCGAATAGAAAATAAAACCGTCTTCAAATATGTGGCCACAATATTATTGTTTCTTAGCATTCTCCTCGGCCTGCGATGGGCTTGGCTTGAGATTTTTTCTGCGGCTGATCACCCAAATGCAGTTAGCGGTATACTCGACATACGCGGAATGGATTTAAGGAAAACTTCCTCTTTTCCATTAGATGGCGAATGGCAGTTCTACCCTGGAAAATTAGTTGCTCATCAGGATCTGCAGAATACTGAAGAACAATCACGATATATTCAAGTCCCTGGAGACTGGAGCAGCGTGCTATCAAAAGACTCGGGATCTTCTATTGGATACGGAACTTACCGACTGCGAATTCTAGTAGATCCGCTGGAACAGCCAATCGCATTATGGCTTCAGGGAATACAAGCTTCATCTGCTGTGGAAATCAATGGGTTCACAGAGGGGGACATAGGAAAACCTGCCGAAAACACTAGTGAGTACATACCTAAAAGTATCTCTTACACAGCTTCCTACTCTGAGAAAGGAGCAAAAGAGCTAGAAGTACTCATTCGGGTAGCTAATTTCGAAAATCCATATGACGGGGGTATCTTGAGACCCATTCGCTTTGGCTCTCAGGCAGCGATCGATTATGTACGTTGGTATTCTATAGGGTTTCAACTAGTCACGTTTATTGTTTTGCTGCTTCACGGATTGTATGCTTTTATTCTGTATTGGTTTAATCCGCATGAACGGACTTTGTTCATTGTCTCTCTACTAACGCTGGCTACCGGGATTTCGATTATGACCGGCCATGATAACCTGCTCTTGCTATGGCTGCCGATCAACTATACTTGGGCGCTAAAGATAAGACTGCTTGCTCTCCTTTGGCATTCTTATTTTATTCTAATAGTCTTCAGAAGGTTCTCATCAGCTCCTCCGAAGAGCGTATGGTTACGTGTATTCACCGCGGCACTCATTTCTTACTCAGGATTTCTGTTGGTTGCAACGGTCCCAGTGGTGTATGGATCGGTTGAACTAAAGGTACTTAGTTTTTTATATTTATTTCCCTTTGCATGGTTTATTTATACAGTAGGAACAATGATCTTCAGAAAGCAGGCTGAAATTGATGATGTCTTCTTGCTGCTTTCTGCGGCAAGTATTATGTCTAGTTTTGTCTGGAGCTTATGGAATTCTTTTTTTGTTGTTTACTATCCATTCGATATACTGGCAGCTATTATTGGTTTTTCTACTTACTGGTTCAAAAAATATTTCCGTCATTCTTACGAAAACACCAGACTAAACGAGCAGTTAAAAAAAGCAGACAAGCTGAAAGACCAATTTCTCGCCAATACATCGCACGAACTAAGAACGCCGCTGCATGGCATTATGAATATCGCCCAGACAATTGTTGCCAAAGAGAAAGAGAAGCTGAATGCGAGCAGCCTTAAGGATATGGAACTGCTAATAACGATAAGTCGTCGAATGTCTCATATGCTTGGTGATCTTCTTGATGTCGCACGTCTTAAGGAGCATCGCATTGTGCTGCAGCAAAAGCCATTGCAGATTCAAACGGTCGTTCCCGGTGTAATCGGTATGCTTAAATTTATGGTTGAAGGCAAGCCTATCGAACTAAATATGAATATCGCGGACTCTATGCCGCTGGTAATGGCCGATGAGAAAAGACTCGTGCAAGTGCTGTATAACTTATTGCATAACGCCCTCAAATACACGGAAGCAGGAACAATCTCAGTTTCCGCCGAGACGGTGAACGGACAGGCTGTCATACACGTTTCCGACACAGGGGTTGGTATGAATGAGGAAACACAGGCGAGGGCCTTTCTTCCTTATGAACAAGGTGATTATGGGATAAGCGATGGAAGAGGAATTGGACTTGGTTTAAGCATATGCAAGCAGTTGGTAGAACTACACGGGGGTGCACTGACCGTTCGCTCTGAACCTGGTAAGGGCTCTGTATTTAGTTTTAATCTACCGTTATTAGCTAATTCGTCGAACCTCGGGTCAGTGCAAAACCAACTTCAATTTCACCAGATAACGGAACAAAGTGAATATTTGTCCTCACGCTTCTTTTTTCCGGATACTACAATCGGCGAATTGGCAGCCTCCGTACTTATCCCACCAGTATTGAATGATGGGAAGGTAAATATTCTTGTAGTTGATGACGACCCCGTCAATCTGAATGTGCTTGTTGGAATTCTTTCGGCGGAGCCATATCACATCACAACAGCTAATTCAGGCCGCGAGGTTTTGGAATTGCTGGACACCCAACAATGGGATCTTCTCATTGCCGATGTCATGATGCCAAATATGTCAGGCTACGAGTTGACGCAGAGAGTACGGGAGCATTATTCCGTATCAGAGCTTCCCGTTTTGCTGCTGACCGCGCGTAGTCAGACCGCTGACATCTACGCAGGATTCTCGTCGGGAGCCAACGATTATGTAACCAAGCCTGTAGATGCTCTGGAACTCAAATATCGAATCAGGGCGCTGACCGCGCTGAAGCAATCCATAAACGAACGATTGCGCATGGAGGCCGCCTATCTGCAGGCTCAGATTCAACCTCATTTTCTATTCAACACGCTTAATTCAATTATGGTGCTAAGCGATATAGATACGGAAAAGATGCGTAAGCTGGGTGATGCATTTACATCATTTTTACGGATCAGCTTTGATTTTCTAAATACAGGGGAGTTGGTCGAGCTTGCTCATGAACTAGAGCTTGCTGAAGCCTATTTGTATATTGAGAAAGTACGATTCGAGGACAGGTTGTCTATCGTATGGGAAGTTGAACCTAACATCAACTTGTTTCTCCCTCCGCTTTCTATACAGCCACTGATTGAAAATGCTGTCAAGCACGGCCTCCTTAGCCGGCACAAAGGCGGTACAATCCATATTCGGATAACCCGCCAAATCGACTCCACACTAATTGAAGTAGAAGATAACGGAAAGGGTATGGAGCAAGAAAAGGTTATTCAACTGTTGAGTTCGACCAGGAAAGGAAAGAGTGGAATTGGATTTTCCAATACGCATCGACGCTTGATGCAATTGTACGGCCAAGGATTGTCTATTTCCAGTAAGCCCAATGAAGGAACAACCGTGTGGTTTGTCATTCCGGACAAGCGAACTAAGTAGGTTACTTTATTGAGCCAAGCTCATGTATCATTCAAAAACTTGTGTAGATGTAGAACATAGGAGTCATATTAAAAAGTCCCTATCCTTTTACAGGTCTGAATTTGTAAAGGTACCTGACAGAACTTATCATATAAAAATCGTTCGGAACTGAATAAGATAGAGATCCTGAGTATTCAAGGTCTCTGTCTATTTTTTTTGTTAAAATGAGAGATGGTCGAACCGTCTCCGTTTCGTCCCCAGTATCGAAACAGTGGTCATCTTTTCAATCCCTGAAAATAAAGAAAAAGCCCTTGATTATCAAGGGCTTTCGTGTATGACCTGTAGTGGGCTCGAACCACTGACCCCTACCCTGTCAAGACATCATGGTTAATGTCCTCTTATATACCAAAGTAGACTTTATGTAGTTTTAGTACTGTAATTATTATCAATATGCATAGTGAAATGCACTTTAATTTACTTCGATTATTAGATGTTTGTGACCAATAGTGTGACCATAACAAAGGAGTGCTTCTTATGGAAAGTATCAAATTAATGAATCGTGAACAAGCTATATTTTTAGAAGTAATGGACGATCTTGATTTTAATGGAATATTAGAACCTCTGATTTTTTCTTATCACGATTTTCTCTCAGGTTATGATTTCTCAATTTCTACTGATTTGGAGATTCAAAAGAGGGCAAGGGAATGTATGAAAAAGTATATGATAATGCAAGATACCTCAATTTGTTTTTATGATCAAAGATGGGAGATTCTAAAAACTCTAGATCTTGATGCTGCTGAATGGGACTATTTAGATCAAATTGGTTATTAAAAATTTTATAATGTGAGCTTAGAGTTTTAAAAAAGAATAATTGATTACAATGTTCAGACTGGTAGATGCATTTATTTAACTGTTTTTACCCGTTAACTCTATATCTTATGGTACTGCTCACTGTTTTGTCTATAACGGCAAGTATTGGTTAAATATGGTATAGTAAACTTAATACATATTTTCAGATGGTGAGGGTTCATTATGTCTAAAAATAACCAAATTTTATTAGAAGAAATAATTAAACAAGAAAGAGAAAACATCGAAGAATCCATATCAATAGAGAAATTTTTTGAATTTTATTCCGCCAATCAAATATTAAAAACTTACGAATTAAGTTACGATGAACTAGAACTTGGCCTATCTGGTGATAGCCATGATGGTGGAGTTGATTCGATATATCTCCTTGTTAACGGAGATATAGTTAAAGAAGATGAAAATATTAAAGAAAAGTATAGAAAAAATGTAGATGTTGAATTAGTCCTTATTCAATCGAAGTATACTAACTCTTTTTCGGAAGAGCCTCTACTCAAGTTATCTAGACTATCTAGAAACTTATTTAATCTTGATTTTGATAGGAACGATTTTATCGGTAGATATAACAATAAAGTTTTAGATGCTTTTGAACTTTTCCGTGAAACATATATAGCATTAATTACAAAAAAACCAAAATTAAAGATAAGCTTTTACTATGCATCTAAGGGTATTGAAGTCCATCCAAATGTTAAAAAGCAAGCCGAAGATTTAATTAGCGATGTAAAGACATTACTTACAGATGCATCAGTTGAAGTTACTTTTGTTGGTGCAGAACAATTAATTAAACTTATACAGTCAAGAACAAACGACGTTTATCGCTTGAAAGTATCTGAAAATCCAATGTCATCTTCGGGACAAGTTTTTATTTCACTTGCCAACTTGGCTGATTATTATAAGTTTATTACTGATGAAAATAACAATTTAATGAAACACATTTTTGAATCCAATGTAAGAGATTACCAAGGAAAAACAAATGTTAACAACGAGATTCAGGAAACTCTGGAGATCACAGGGGAAGAAGAATTTTGGTGGCTTAACAATGGTGTAACAATAATTGCATCAGAAGCATCCGCGCCGGGAGGAAAAGAACTAGTTATTCACAATCCCGAGGTTGTGAACGGTTTACAGACTTCAAGTGAAATTTTCAAATTTTATTCTTCCAATCCAAATAATTTAGTAACTGAAAAAAGAAATATTCTTGTTAGAGTTATTGTTCCAGAAACGGAAGAAACGAGAGATAAAATTATAAGAGCAACTAATAGCCAAACTCCCATACCAAAATCTTCTTTAAGGGCTACGGATACCATTCACCGCCAAATTGAAGATTTCATGAAACCGCGTGGTTTATTTTATGATCGTAGAAAGAATTATTACAAAAACGAAGGAAAAAAACCAAAAGATATAATTAGTGTATCGTTTTTAGCGCAATGTCTAATGTCTGTACTAACCCAACAACCTGACTTTGCTAGAGCAAGGCCCTCAACTCTTCTTGAAAATGATGAGGCATATAATAGCCTTTATCATAAGAACAATGACTTAAATACATATTACCTTCTAGCTTATATAGGAAGATTTGTTGAACTAATTCTCAAAGAAGAGAGCCCAATTAATTCTTCTGAAATCAATGATATTAAGTTTTATGTTCTATATGCAGTATGTGCCCAATTAGCTTCCAGTATTTATCCCTCAAATAAACAAATTTCTATTTTAACGAAAAATGAAGTAAGAAAAGATCTTATTAATACTACAATAGAGTTTGTCTATGATCTTTATAAAACACTTGGTGGAACTGATAAGATAGCAAAGAGCTCGAAATTTACAGAGCTTCTTAAAGAAAAGCTTCGTGAAAAAAAACTATAAAACATGCGGTTACTTATGAGGCGTATCATTGTTAGTAGAAAATAGCCAAACTATTTATTGAGTATATTTGTGGTCGAAAAATATGACAAAGGGGGGAAGAGGGCGATATAGCCCTCGACTCCCCCTTTGCATTTTTTGAGACAGCAAAATTATAATAACTTTTTGTAATTGCGAGTATAAACAATATAGCGGGATATCTCAATTACTAAAATATCAATTCTCAGTCAAAATAACATTAATTAGATTGATTATCTTTTTTTTTTCATTTTCTGTAAGTGTCTTACCGTTATAACTAAGATCAATATGCTTCCAGGTAAATAATTCTTCGATTTTAACCGTTCTTTCCAGTACAATTTGTTTTATTAAATTATTATCATTTTCATAAAGATAATATTCAAGTTCAGTAAATAGTTTATCTTTCTCTTCTTGTTGTTCTCTCATAATATTTAATATAAATTTGCTGTTATTTTTTTCCCCGCCTAATACTAAATAATCGGTTGTAACTATAAGTATTTTGGATAGGTTACTTAGATCAGACTTGTCGGGATTTGTGTACCCTCTCTCCCAATTAGAAACAACCTGTGATGTTACGTTAACTTTATCTGCTAAATCCTGTTGAGTCCATTTATATTCTTTTCTTAATTTTTTTATCCTAGTACCAATTGTTTCAGACACGGATACATCTTCCTTTCCTATTTACGATAATTTTATCATTTAACTTTATATTTATAAATAATATAAAAATAAAGGTTGAAATTAACGGAATCCGTTAGTATAATATGTTTATCTTTCCAGTTGGTGGTGATTGAAATAATTTATGAAAATATTGAGCGACTGCGAAAAGTAAGAGGTATTACCAAAACCAAATTGGCAAAAGAGCTAGATATTTCATTGCAAGGTTATAGGCATATTGCTTATGGCAATGTTCGTTTAGATGTTGAACGCTTACAAGTAATTGCGAAATTTTTTAATGTTGAACCGGCTATTTTTTTTAACACAGAACTAACGGAAAACGTTATAAAAGAATTGCTTTTAAAGAAAGAAATCTCGAAAACTTAGATTATAACGAAAGAAGGTGATGACTATAACTTTATTAGTAAATTTTCTAAATGAAATTGAAAAGTACCTCCAACAGCAAATTAAAACTAGAATTATCCAAATGAAAAATGAAAAAAAATTATTGGAGGAAATTTTAAAAATTCGTAAAACATTGGAGTAAGATCAGCCGTACCAGAGAGGAGCAAAGCGACGAACTGGCTTGGTCTTGATATGGAGGGACGAGGGGTGCTAGGCTTGCTCCTTGTGGACAGGCCCCCTTTGGGGGACTGACCGCATCGCCTGTCCTGCATCCCTCGTAGAGGCTCCGTGTCAAGACTACGGCTAGGTAACTAGATACGATAATGGTCTTCCCAGCAACCATATAACATGCTGGGTGCAAAATACAACAGGAGGAGGCTTAGAGCCTTGTTATTAAAGGGTTTTGACACTTTAGAGTTCGGTTTAGACTTTGAAAATTATAATTCTTCCTTTGAATCATTTATTCTCGAATTCAGAAAACTAAAAGACTTTGCTCAAATGATGGGTATAGAGCAATCAGTTCCATTAGGCGACATGCTTCTTACGGTACATAGAAATGGACAAAGGTTTTATGCGTATAAATTATCTTGCAAGGATTTTTCAATTGCATTTGCGGAAAGTGAAATGAAATCAAACTCACCGATATTTGTAAGGTTTATGTCGAGTTATATCTGGTCATATGGTCATAAGAAGGCATACGATCATTTTATGAATTGGTTTAAATGCTTTGGTGTTAAGCCAATAAGTAATAGACTTTCAAGGGCTGACATTTGCGCTGATACAGATCAGTTTCAATTTATTCAAAATGATGTTAAGGGTGTAGTTACTAGGGCTAAAAGTAAAACAGAACATTTTGTAAATGAAGAATACACAAATGGACGTAAATTTAGTGGGTTCACTGTGGGTAGAGGAAATCCAATGATGGCAAGAATCTATAATAAATCTCTAGAAATTAAAAAATCAGGTAAAACATGGTTTAATGATGTGTGGAATGAAAATGATTGGAATTCTAAAAACGAAGTTTGGAGGGTCGAATTCCAATTAAGACGTGAAGTTTTAAAGGAGTTAACAATTGATAATATTGAGCAGTTATTTAAAAAAATTGATGAATTATGGGTGTACCTTACAGTTGATTGGCTAACGATTAGACAACCCAGTAGCGATAATGTCTCTAGATGGAAAATAAAAAGAAAGTGGAAACATATTCAGAAGGCAGATCTAGCTTATGAACCAACCCCCTTAATTCGGGAATCAGTTAAACAAGGAAATTTAAAACAACTTCTTGATCAAGCAGCAGGGTTAATGATGTCCGTTGCATCAATAAGTGACCATGAATCCATCACGAATACATCTGATGTCATTAAGTCATGGTTTGAAGTAAACCTACTGAAAAAGAACACAACCTTTGAGGTTGAAAAAGATCGGAGAAAAACCAGATTTTTGCATCCTGATACCACAAGTGCAGATGATTAATAATAAAAATTGAAAATTCAAATTCAAAATGGAGAATACAAATGAGCAAAAAAAATTTCTTTGAACAAGTTTTCGAGAAAAATGTTCCCGTAGATTTAGTTACTTTTGGTGATTTTGATGGAAACAAAATAACCGTAGTTATTCAGGATTGTGCTAGTGAAAAAAAATTTGGCAGTAATGATACTAAATTAAAGGTCATTAATGGACTCGTAGATTCAATGGATTTTAAGTTTGAATCTGATGATGATCCATATTGTTTTGAAAAGAGAATGATTTCAATAATTGATACCATCGGCATGCGAATAAAACAAAATTCGTCATATAAAAAAGATAAACTTAACATTCATATTGTCAAAGAATTCATAGAAGATTTTTTGAATAGCAATCTTCATAAAAATTCTGAATTTATAAATATTCTTGATCAAGAAGAAGAAATAGACGAAGAAGAAGAGGCTTTTTGGAAGTCATTAATGGAAAAACCAAAGGAGACTGAATAAATGATTCCTACTCTAGAAATGCTCCCCATCGTTTTAGATGTTACACATATTCAAAATATTCTTGGTATCGGAAGAAGGCAAGCATATGAATTAGTTAATTCTGGACAATTTCATGTAGTTCGTGCAGGTAAAAGAATAAAGGTAGCAAAATCAGTATTTGAAAAATGGCTTATAGGTGCTTTGCCGCTCCAGGAGGAATAAAAGATGTCTGGATCAGTAAAAAAGGAAGGCAACACATGGTATTTTGTTATTGATCTTGGTAAGAATCTGTTAACAGGAAAAAGAATTCAGAAAAAGAAAAGAGGATTTAAGACTAAGAAGGAGGCAAATGCAGCACTAGTAGAAACACTAAGCGAGGTTAATAAAGGAAGCTATGTAGAACCGTCAAAAATTCTATTTAGTGACTATTTGAACCAATGGCTTAATGACAAACAAATTAGCATTATGCCTTCTACATACAGTAACTACAGGTGGTTAGTTGATAAACATATCAATTCGTACTTGGGAAATGTAGAATTATCAAAACTTAATCCTATGATTATTCAAAAATTTTATAATGATCTGGTGTGTAAGGGAAGTCTTGCTCAAGAAAATATACAAAAAATACATTCTCTTATCAAAGATTCTTTAAATAAAGCTGAACGTTGGGGGTTGATTTCCAAGAATGTGGCCTCCCTAGTTGATCGTCCAAAAGCTTATAAAAAGGAAATGAGTGTTTGGACTATAGAGGAAGTCAAAGAATTTCTGATCGCTGCCAAAGATGATAGACTATATGTAGCATTTATCTTAGCCGCTACTACTGGAATGAGACAAGCAGAGGTTCTGGGGCTTAGATGGAAGGATCTAGACATTGAAGATTCTTCGATTAGTATCATACAAACATTAAGTCATGATGGAAAAACACTTAAGACAGGGACAAAGACCAAAGCAGGCATGAGAAAGGTACATTTGCCTCTAGAAACCCTGCAAATTCTTCAAAAGCATAAACGGCTCATAGAGTTAGAGAAGAAGCAAAATAGCCCTTTGTACACGGATAACGATCTTATTGTTTGTACAGCAGTAGGTACACCAGTAATTCCAAGAAATTTAATGCGTACTTATTATAGAATAATGAAAAACGCGAAACTCAAGAAAATACGATTTCATGATTTGAGACATACTCATGCAACACTATTATTGAAGCAAGGTGTTAACCCTAAGATCGTTGCAGAAAGATTAGGCCATGCAGACATTCGAATCACACTGGACACATACAGTCACTTAATGCCTAGCATACAAAAAGAAGCTGCTGCTGAATTCGGTAAATTATTATTTGAGTAGGTGAATATATGGGATTATGGATAGGTCCTCTAATAGGTGGCTATAGAGTGGCGGTAAGATACCTCAAGAAAACAGAGGATTGTTTTAGGATCACAGATTTAGTTGTTGGAAGAAAATATAAGGTAGTACAGCCAAGCTTATTAAATAGTAAGTCTTTAAAAAACTTAGATCGGGAATGTATAATATTGGATTTCATTATGGATCGTAATGGATATTATAATAAAGCGAAAATAAAATACTTAGATAACAAAAGAGTAGGACAAATATCGTTTGGTAATTTGGCGAATGAAGTTAGTCAAATAAGGTGTGGTGACCATACGGTGACCAATGAAGTTAATGCAGAAGTTAATCATAACCATTTGATTTAAAGAACAATCAAAAAAAGCCTTGATTTCTCAAGGCTTTCTGCGTATGACCTGTAGTGGGCTCGAACCACTGACCCCTACCCTGTCAAGATAGTGCTCTCCCAGCTGAGCTAACAAGTCATGTTTTAGCGACAAGTAATATAATACCAACGAGATGGACGCTTGTCAATAGTTTATTTACATTATATTAATTAAGCATTTTTTAGAGATTTACTATACGGAATGATCAACCTGCGCGGAATTTAGACCCTTGTGTTATAATACAAGATATCATAAAAGAGTAGGAAGAGGGTATAAGATGAAGGAATTTAACCGATCACCCATACATCCGGCACAGCATCAGCAGCAGTTGGATGCTGAGAATGCTGTTGATTGGGGTAGTCAGGAATGGGGCACACACCGCTTTCAAATTCGTCAGCTTTTGGAGAATGCTATAGACTTACTGACGATGAAAGATAAAGCTGCAGTTCTTGGGGCGGGTAATCATGGTGATGTGGATTTGCCAGGCTTAGTAAGCCAATTCTCTCAGGTTACGGTGCTAGACACGGAAGCTAACTCTATTGAAGAGGTTCTGGAGCAGAGTGGTACAGGCATATCAACTAAGATTAAATCATTGACTAATGTGGATTACACATGCTTGGATCAGATTCAATTCTATGAAACTTGGGAAGACATGCTGCTAAACCAAGCTCCCGCTGGGGAAATTGTTGTGTATTTGAAGGACAGCGCATTTGCAGCACGTAGACATGAAGCATTGCCTCACTTGAAGAAAAGCTTTAATTTAGTTGTTTCTTCTTCGGTACATACGCAATTATTTTATATTCATGCATTATCCCAATTCGCAAGCTATGCCAGTCAGTATACGGAACAGGAAATAAGCCAAATCATAGACTCGCTAGTCTATTTGCGTAATAGTCTTGTGTTGGACTACAATAGGCTTCTGCTATCCTTATTAAAGCCAGACGGTAAACTGGTAATGTGGTCGGAAATGATCCGCATGGATGAGCAGAATGAGGGGATATTTGATCATTTATACGGGCTTAAGAGCGATACAGAGAGGATGAGCTTTCTATTCCGTGCTTTTGGGCAATATGGGATTGAATCGGCAGTTCTCGGGCTTAAGGATTTGCATGATCAAATGAAGCAGGACGGTCAATTGTTTAAAAGCTGGGTGTGGCTTCCTGGTAGTGAGAAGAAGTTCATAGTCGCTGGGTTTTCTGGAACACCTGTCAGTTAAATAAAAGCCGCTCTAATAGAGCGGCAGATGGATCCTTTCATCTTCTATAGAAGTATACAAAATCGCATTGTTGCCTACAACTTCAATGAGATCGATGTGGTAAACATAGTCTTGTTGCTTGTTGGCAGGGTGGGTGCGGCAGCTTTCAAGCACTTGAATCAACATGGGGATCGCTTTCTGATCACTAGAAATAAAGCGGACGGGGATTTTTTGATCATGAAACATAATTTCAGTTGTCATGGACGATTCTCCCTTCCCAATTTTTCAATACATATCTAGTATATCTTATTTTCATATAGAAAAGTTGAATATTATATTAATTTTGGGTGAATTTAGGAGTTGTATTCGTGGCAATAGATTTAGATGCACAAATTTATGCAGCGTTAGAACAATATTTTGACGATGGAAAATGGAATGTTGATGCTAATGAAAGCGGAGTGAATAATACGACTCGGTTCGTTAGTTATGGCAACTATAAGTTTGTAATGCGAATCTATGAAAATCATGCCGATCTGGATAAGGTGCGGTTTGAATATAGTATACTGCAAAAGCTTCAACTATCTAAGCTGCCTTTTCAAATACCGAAACCTGTACGAGCTCTTAATGGGGAGTATTATACCCTTATGCCAACCGGTAAGATTTCGATCTTATTTGAATATTTGGAAGGTACACGAGCCGTTCTGACTGACAAAGGACATGTAACCTCGATTGGTAGTGCTATGGGTGCCCTGGTTACAGCATTAGCATATATTAACGTTGGCTTAGAAGCTGCTTACGAGCCCTACTACGATCTATATGAGATACACCCTTTGGTTACGCGGGAAAAGCTAACAGAATGGTTGCTAAGCATGCAGGAAGGTCAATATAAAAAGGAAGCTATGCTTCTTGAAACCGAAATTAATAATCTCCTGAATAATCTTTCAAACTTGAAACAACTGCCCGTTCAGCTCGTACATTCTGATTTAGTAGCCAGCAATGTGCTTACGAAAGAAGATGAGGTTTCGGCTGTTCTTGATTTTGAATTTGTTACTCCTGATCTGCGTGCAATGGATGCAGCGGTGTTCATCAATGAATTAATACGGTATCACAGTGATCGATGGGAGCTTCTAGAAGCATTCATAAAAGGTTATGCTGAAACTGCAGATTTAAATACGGCTGAGATTAAGGCGCTGCCTCAGCTGATTTTACTCCGAAGTATAGTGCTCTGTATTCATTTCTTAGGGCGGCAATGGGCTGGAATAGACCCTCCTAATGATTCGGAGCCGTACCTTGATAGTTTTGTAAAAGTCCATAAATGGATAAGTCTTAATCAGGAGCGGATCTTGAAACTTTGTTATCTATGTTTTGAGCAGGAGGTGAGTGAATGAAGAAGCTATATAGCCAAATGTCACGCGAAGAACTGGAATTGGAGATGCTGCAAAGTTTGGAAGCAATGGAGAAAGCTGAGTTTCCAAGTCATAAGGAGATGTTGGAGCGGAAATATTACACGGCTAAAGCCTATACACTCAATCCGTTGGATTATCCGCCTGGAATTTATCAAGTAATAGGACATCCCGAGGGGGCTATTTTCAAACTGAACTATGTCAATGGCATTATGGGTTGGGGTGAAATGGGAGAAGACTTAGAATCAAGCTTCCCCCTTTCCATGCTTTTACCTAATTAGATGCGGCAAATATCTTTTGGACAATTTTCACATTGACAAATATTTCTCAAATGTTCGATATTTTTTATGATTATATAATTATTTTCCATAGCTAGTATGTCGAGCTTCCTCAAGTCACTTAGCATGCGGTTAACACTTTCGCGGGTTGCGCCGATCATATCGGCCAGCTCGCTGTTGCTAACTTTTTTTGTGATAAGAATGTCGCTGCCGTTAGGCTTACCGTATGAATTACTTAGACGAATTAATGTGGAGCAGAGCGCTCCGGGCTTGCCGAACATCATTAAATCGCGAAATTTGGTCTGTGTCATACGATGCATGAGCCCCATCCACTTCATAAATTCCACCGCTAAATCCCCATGCTGCCACAGAAGTATCTCCAAATCCTTTTGCTGAATGATACCGATCACCGTGTCTTCCATAACTTCAGCATTAAAGCTGTGTATGGAGTGGTTAAAAGGATCCAATTGACCAAATAGATCACTTTTTCCGTACATATATAAAATAAAACTTTTCCCATCATCATTGGTTTTGGTAATTTGGATGCGTCCGTTTTTAATGAAATACAGCTTATCCGCAATGTCCCCTTCCCAGAACAAATGGGAACCCGCCTCAACCTTATGCTCATACATGATTTCTCTTAATCTGGCAAGATTGTCCTCGGAGAAGCATTCGGTATTATGAATTCCTTCCGCTTTATGGCCTAGATCCTTCATTTGGATTCCTCCTGATAATTAGAAAACATTCGTTAAGATAACCTTAATGTATTTCCCTATTAATTGATGTGACAATAATCACACTTAGATCATCTACAGTGCTCAATTTTTTTCTGTGCTGTGATAAATATAACATCCAGAAGCTGTCTAATTCGCTATATTTATTAAGAATAAGAAAACTTTTTTTCGGAAAGGTTGTGTTCGCCCTATGCTGACTGGAGTCATATTGGCCGGTGGCAAGGATGATGTCGGCCAAGCGCTTTGTTTAATTGACGGTAAGCCACAGATTAACCGCCTCATCAATGAAATGCAATTGATATGCCAAGAAATTATTGTTGTTGCCAATGAACCTAGGCTATTATTGCCTGTTCTCCCGCGCTGGGTTCGAGTTATTACTGACTTTGTGCCAGGTTTTGGCGTATTAAGCAGCATGCATGCGGCATTCACATTAGCCAAGTATAATGAATTATGGGTAACGGCTTGCTATATGCGAACAGTATCATCATCAGCGGCGAGATTATTATGCGAGCGTAAAAGGCTTATCGAGTATCAAGCTGCTTTTCCATTAATACAGGCCAATCCTATACCTTTTCATGGAGTATATAGTCAAAGTTGTTTAGAATCCATTACTGAACTGATTCATGCGAAGGAACATCGGATTAGTGAGTTGCTGAAGCATATCTCATGGGGTGTTGTGGATGAAGCTTTATTTAGCGGACCTAAGATCGAGTTCCAAGAGTCATTGGAAAGGGAGGTCAAATTTGATAAAATTACGTGACAGACTTAGTAATCTATCGTATTCTTTGGGAAAGTGATTGTTGTTAAAGAGGTGAATTTATGAACGAGAGAGTCAACCTAATTGTGGATGGAGGCTCCAAACCGCCGCGAATAGAAATACATCAATCGTGGTGGGCCATGAATGGCATCGGCCGTGGGGGTAAGGAGTGGTCGATCGAGGAAAAGTTCGAAAAAATCGCTGAAGCTGGGTTCACCGGTATTATGGCTCATCTTCCGAAAGAAAAGGAGGCCGAGCAATGGAGGCGCTTACTTGATGAATACAGCTTTAATTTCGGTATTCATTCGTTCCCGCGTAAACCGGAGGATATCACCGAACTTTTGAAGGAAGCTAAGCAATTTGGTGTTTTGTATGTTAATTCTCAAGTTATGGATTCTTTCGTAATGGGCCAGCAAGCTGTTGAGTTGCTTCAAGGACTTGTTGAAGAAGCTCGATTAGCTGATATGCCTTATACTGTGGAAACACACCGAGGACGTGTGACACAAGATCTTCACCGCACCGTGGATTATGTAAAAGCGATTCCTGATCTGCGTTTAACTATTGATCTTTCGCATTACATAGTGGCAGGTGAATTGACCGCGGCAGCTTCTAAAGAATTGGAGATGGCTGGGAAGTTGTTTGATGTTTTACTACAGCGTACCTCGAGTATCCATGCAAGAATCTCGAATGGGGAGCAAGTTCAGGTGGATATAGGTCCCAATGCTGAGCACAGTATGGTGGAACCGTTTATGAAGTGGTGGCAGCAAGGTATGAGCTATTGGTTAGACGAAGCAAAGGCAGGGGCTGTTTTACCTTTTGTAACAGAGCTTGGACCTCCTGACTATGCGATTACTGAGAGCAAGTATGCAGGCGGTGAACGATTAGAGATATCGGACCGTTGGGAGCAAGCTTTGCTTCTAAAGCGATTGGGAGAAGAGGCTTGGAAGCGTGCGATAGAAAACCATAAAACTTAGTGCTAATGGGAAGTCGGTATTACAAATTACTTAGATTTTAAACAAAGTCGCCAGTCTTAAGTCGATAGCGGCGACTTTGTTCATTCAATGTAAAGTCTATAGTCAAGATAGTTATTTACATAGAGTCACTTTTATTGTCGAATATGGTACAATATACCTATAGTTCATCACAATTTTGTAAGCGCATACAAAACTTCGGCATAAGTGGGGGAATCGGCTTTGAAGAATACGATGATTTGGGGATTTTTGTTATTTATTTGCCTGTATGCTTCATTGCCTGTTCATGCTGAGGAGGACAAAGCAGCAGTTTTTGTTAGTCCAGAGGGGATCCGATTTTCAAGCTATAGTCAGCATTGGAATGCAGAGAAATTGCAGGGGCTTTATGAAATGTTATTGAAATGCGCGCATGGTGAAGAACTCGCAGAACTTAAAGAGGTTATTTTAAATCCCAAATCAAGCACGGGTAAGAGCGGATTTCGAGTAGGGAATTATAATGTCAAGACTCAGACTATTCAGTTATATGAGGTGGATTCTTCTGAGGTTAATCGTACGTTGATTCACGAATACGGGCATCATTTTACATTTTATTGGCTTCAAAAGAAAGAGGGGTATTATCCTAATCTGTTAACTGAGTTATCGGGATGGTCTAAAATACGGCAGTTAGAAGGTTATCCAATACGATGGTTTGGAAGTAAATTACCATATAATCATAAATGGGATCCAGTCGAAATAATGGCAGAGGATTATGTTCTTTTATTCGGAGTTGCTGGTATTGCATTGCCTGATCAAGCCAAGGATGTAGTCAATTTACTTCGTCACGAAAACGAATACATTCCTTCACCACAGTCTATTCCTGCTCTTAGAAGCTTCTGGGAGGGGATTGCTGGTTTGACACCCCAGGTGCCGCTTGGAGTTCCTATCATTCAGCAGTGGGATGCCGTAGGGATAAAAGGAGAGGATAACGGTTCGTTGCATATGACATTCACACCGGCAGCGGCGGACGGACAGCAGCAAATCGAGTATGGCATTAATGTGATGGGCTTTGGGGAAAGAGTTAGTATTCCTGTTAAATGGACGACAGGGGTGACTGGAAGTGGCAATGACTTGGTGGAGGCACAACTGGATGTTAATCTGTTTCAAGAATTCCCGCCAAATTATTATTATATTCAAATCTGGTCTTTGGATCGGGCGAACCAACAGCTTACCTATACACCATTTTATATGAACTGGCTCCAATATAACGCTTCATCTCAGCAGCTCAAAGCTATTTCTCCCCCTATGGAAAACTACGGATGGCAAGAAAATCTAATGAGGGAAGGAATGAAACAATGGCCTCTTATTAATATTTTTATTAATGGTAAGCCTGTTACGGCTACTCAAAGACATGAAGGCGAGGATTTCAGGGTATATGTTTCATGGCGATTGTTCAATAAAGAGGAATTGCCGACGGATAATACGAATGATTTGAGATTTCAGAATGTTTGGCAACTTACGGCTAATTATAATGAACATGATGTGGAATATATTATAGATAATGATTACTTCTTGGTTAATGGCACCTATACTAAGCTCCTTAAACCCTTGAAATGGGTAGGGAATGAGCCTTTCATTTATATAAATGATCTTGAGCAAATGTTTGGTCTGTCAGTAAAATTGGATGAATCCGGAACTGGTTTGTATATTGAGCTTAATTAAGAAAAGCCTGTGTATAGAATACTTATCGATTAAGGATTCTATAGAAAGAGGTGATAAGATGAACCGAGCTTTGCTTACATCAGTCGCTACAATTGGTTTGGCACAATTGATCAAGATTCCTATTGCTAAGCAGCGAACTGGACGATGGGACTGGCCGGAAATGTTCAAAACAGGAGGGATGCCAAGCTCTCATTCAGCTGGTGTAGCCTCTTTAGCCGCCTATATTGGTTTGAAAAAGGGGATTGATACAATCCCGTTTGCCCTAGCAGGAATGTTAAGCGTGATTGTCATGTATGATGCAATGGGAATTCGAAGGCATGCCGGAAACATTGCTACAGAGGTTAACTCATTGGAAGCCTCGGTTGATCGACTTATGGAAGAAAGCTCATTCTCCTCAATGGACGAAAAGGAATCAAAAGACCGCTTGGAAGAAAGCTTAGGTCATTTGCCAGTAGAAGTTTTAGGTGGTGCCATTCTAGGCATATGTACTGGAGCACTTAGTTATGTGTTTGAGAAGCAGAGCACCAAGCGAAGGCTGCTAAGTCGATGGCTGTAAGAAACATTAGGTAAAACAGAACAACCCTTCACATAACGGCTGTGATAGGGTTGTTTGTCTAAATGCTTTAAATTGAATATAAGTATGCTTAATAGGCTTGAATAGAGTTATGCAGCTCGTCTGGGAAAACCAAGGGTACCGTGATAATGAACTTGGTTCCTTTATCTAATTCACTTTCGACTTCCATAGTACCTTCATGATCTTGAACTATTTTATGGCATATCGATAGCCCGAGACCTGTTCCCGAATCTTTTGTTGTATAAAAGGGAAGGAAAATTTTATCCAGCTCAGTGCCTGGGATTCCGCTTCCTGTATCTGCTATTTCAATTACCGCATTTTTATCGCTAGAGTATAAATGAATGCTTACGCTTCCTTGGTCGGTCATAGCCTCGAATGCATTTTTAATTAAGTTAAGCAGAAGTTGAAGCATCTTATCCTGATCCATCATCATATGGAATGGCTGCGGGTCAGCATTGAAATGAATTTGGTGGCCAAGACGTCCGGATTCAGAGTCAAGAAGAGATATAACCCGTTGAATGCAGGGCTCGATAGGATGGACTTTGAACTTGGTAGCATGAGGCTTGGAGAACTGAAGAAATTCCGCCGTCAGCATACTCATTCTTGTAATTTCATCCATAATGAGATCGTACCAGGGGCCTACATTGAAATTATCTGCTTTGGAAAGCTGTAAAAAACCTTTGACTGTTGTCAGCGGATTACGAATTTCATGAGCCATGCCTGAGGCTAGCTCGCCTACAACTCTCAGTTTTTCGGAGCGGAGCATGTGCTCTTCCCGCTTGAGCCAGGATTCTCTCTTCATTGTATATAAATTTCGTTCTGCAATAAAAATAAGATCGTCTTTGGATGAGCCATCGTTCGGATAAAATGCCATTCCGTAATTAATTTCAATGCCTGTAAGCTTAGGAAACTCTTGAGCAAATTGGTCGGAGAACGTTTCTATAGGTTGTAAGGTGTCGGTTGATTGAAGTACAATGGCAAATTCATCGCCTCCATAACGACTAATAATTAGTGCATTAGGGAACATCATTCGCAATTGCTGCGCGGCTTGCTTTAATATTCGATTGACGCCTATAAAGCCATTTGTAGTATTTAAGGATTTGAGATCCTTGCAATCGATTAATACCAGTGCTATTGGTTTGCGAGCGGTTACTAGTTGGGATAACTGTCGGTGGCACTCCTCATAATTACATAAACCTGTCAGGGCATCATGGGTACTTAGATGCTTCTTCTCGTTGTCGAGCAATTGGGTCTGATCTTCCATGACGTGAATGTAACGAAAAAAAAGAATAGTAAATATGAGGCAGCTAAAAGAGCTAAACAGTATGGTAATCATCCCGTAAATGGAATAAGGCATATAAGTAAAGGAGATTAGTGCATAAGTGATTGTATAGAGCAAGCTAACTGCAGAGGCGGAATTAATATTACGTATTTTGTAAAACTGCTTGCCCATTTGTGCTAAGTAGAGAGGGAGGCACCAGTCCATCTGACTATACAAATGAAAGGCGATCAATAGACTTATCTGAAAAACGGTGGCGGCGACAATCTTCTTTTCAGCAAAATGGACGATTATGTACAATAGGGCAATAATGCTAAGTAAAATCGGGCTTGAGGTTTGATCGAAAAGGATAGAAGATGCACAGACAACAGTCGTGTATACAAATAGGATCCAATTATAGCTCATGCTTCCAAACTCCTTACTCAAATTGTAGAGATGAAAGGATATTAATGGAATTCTCTATATACATATTAAATCCTGCTTCATTAGTCAGGATTATGCTCAATTTTGCATAAAACTTTTATATCGCTTTCAGGAAACGCTTTCAATCAAGCGATCCTTTGTAGCATGAGGCTGAAAGTATATCAGCTTTCTTACAATCTTATGGGAAAAACCCACCCTCAACCGAGGATAGGTTTTTATCGGAAATCATATAATGTGTATTGCTCTATGAAGGTCATTTTCCCGGTCATCCCTATGTATTGATCCACTTTGTCATCATAGTGCATAAGCATTACTTTTTCTTGAACAGACTCGGGTAAAGTTAATAGATCATCCAGACAAGCATGGACAACACCAGGTGATGTAAGCTGGCAATCATGCAAAATGTAGTCGCAACGACCTTTTGTGTGAAGTTCAACCAATAAGGCCCCATCGAATCGAGCATCTGAACTGTAAAAAACCTTTTCATTAAGCAAGAGAGAATAGCTGGGTTTCTCAGGAATATGCTGGGACGGAATTAATTCAACGTTTAGATCAGGCGAAAGATTTGTGGTAACAGCCTCATCCAATACAATAACTTCGAAATAATCTTCCAATTGCATCAAACCTTCAGCTTTATTTTCCAAGCCTCCCCGTAACGAATGGTGCCATAAAGAATAGAGCAGAGTAGACGGTACAAACAGTTTCATTCGTTGCTTGTTGTAAGCATAATGAAGACGAAACGCGAATTCCTCCAAACCACCTACATGATCGGAATGAATATGGGTAATTAAAATGCCGTCAATCTGGGTAAGTGGGAAATCGAGTTCGTATAATGCGCGCGGAGCCGTCGCTCCACAATCAATCAGTAAAGTGAAACCATTGCAAAAAACCAATGCATTGTTGTTATAAAATTTTTTGGAAAAGGCACTTCCTGTGCCAATCATTTGGATTTGCAGGCTCACGTACGATCCTCCACTCATGCTTCCATAGCGCATACATATCTTTATCAATCTATCATGGTTTAGCCAAATATTTCAAGATAGTTTTGACACATTTAGTCAAATTTTATCGTTATTTTATGAATTATGTGTTATTTTTCACCATATTAGTAATGATGCGAAGTAGAATTTGATTTTTCTTATACGGTAAAAGTACAAGGGACGACTGTTATTGCAACTAATGATGGGCTTGGCATATTTTGTAGTGTAATTGCTTATGTTTTAAATTAAGCACTATATCTAGGTGCGATGACAAAATTATTTTTGTGAGTTTCAGGAAATGAGCGCAACTCTTGCCAACATCAGGAGTATAAAATAATAGAATACAAGTACAAGTCACGATGGAGGTTACAGAATGAAAGTGCCACGATTGCTAACTCTAGTGCTATCACTTTCGCTTTTTGGTGCGACGGGGGCATTTGCCAGTTCGATGTGGGGCGACTACGAGGGATTTGGTAAAGTCAAACTGCTTATTAATGGTGTTGAAAAGCAATACTCGGACAGCGAAACGCCTGCTTTTTTAATTAAAGGAAATGCGACAATGCCCGTTCGTACGTTGGCAGATTCGCTCCAATCCCTCGTACGGTGGGATAATGGTACCAAAACCGTATCCGTTTTTAAGCCTAATGTTCATATGTTCGTTGCTGAGAAGGTTAAAGATGACTATTCAATCCAAACTCCATTTGGTGCTGTTGTAAAGGGAACTCGAATGGACTTTGCGGTATTTGCTCAAGTGGATAGTTTAAATACACCTTTTTATTCATTTAAAATATCGATTGAAACACCAAGTGGAAAACAGAGTGCTTATCATGAGGAAGTTGTAGACGGGGAGAAGGAAAATTTCTGGTATCCATGGCCGTTTACCGGGTTTACATTCAGTGAAGCAGGTAATTATAAGGTTAAGTTCTCCATTAAGGTTGATGAGGATGGGGAATATACTACTGTATCGCAGAAAGTGATCACATCCAAATAAATGGAGTCTACATGGTATGTAGCTTTAGTTTGACCTGTATGAGGGAACATGATACGATACGTGGGATGACTAATTTACACGAAATGAGGTTTTCCCATGAGCGATCATATTCATGATGAATCCTGCGATCATGACCACGACCACGAAGATGATATTTTTATAGTTACCGATAAAGACGGTGTAGAGCACGAAATGGTGATGGTATACACATTCGAGGCTAACGATCAACCGTATGCAGTATTATTGGACCGTAATGATCCAGAGGCTGATGGTGTAATCTTCCGAATCGAAGAAGAGGACGAGGATGCGTTCTTGGCCAGTATCGAAGATGAGGAAGAGTGGGAACGTGTAGTGAAAATCTACAATCAAATTGTAGAGGAACAAGAAAAGGAATAAGAATAACCAGACCCCTTCTTGTGTGGACAGGAGGGGGTTTTGTTGTTCAGTAACAAAGAAAAACCGCTATGCCAATTATTCGGCAAAACGGTTTATTAGTGGGTGACCTGCTATTTACGCGGGTTAAAATACATAATGCGTCCGTTGAACAAATGGAGTTCAGCCTTCCAAAGCTTTGCCAAATATTTACAAAACTCGTTACCCTTGGCTTTATCACCATGTGTACTGTCATCTGGAAGCACTACTTGCACGTAATATCGGTCCTTATCACCGTCTTGATCATTGCCTGTACCCATGACAATGTATTTATACAGCTGATCTTTTCCTTTGAGATAAAACCACTTGCCTTCCGCCTCCGGCTTTGTTTCGATCGTATACGGAAATCCAGCGTCATCATAATCCCATCCTAATTGCTTGCCGGTAAGATTCAATTGCTCCTTATAGTGCAGCAGTTGATCTTTTAGTTCATCAAGAGTTAATGAAGGTATTGTGGAGCCATCTACAAATTTAATATAAGCGCTTTGAGCCATGCCGACACACCTGCCTGTATATGGACTGGAAAGGTTTTCATCCCATGGGATGCCATGAACATCATAGCATTAAGCGTATACATTTGACAATATGACAATCAGAGGAGAGGAAACGATGAATTCGAAAAGGTTCCAAGGCACAATGTTAGTTACGGATATGGACGGTACGTTGCTGAGCAGCGGTAAAACAATCAGCAAAGAGAATCTTGACGCGATTGAACGTTTTGTAGGGCAGGGAGGCCTCTTTACACTGGCTACGGGTAGGATTGCGTCATCTGCTAAGAAGTATGCAGATCAGCTTCCTATTGGTGCGCCTGCCATTCTATATAATGGTGCTGTTATCCATGATTTTAGTAAAGGTGAGAATGTATGGAGCCGAACATTAGGTGACTCCGTAAGACCCGTCTTGGACAGGCTTATGAAACGATTTCCACAGATTGCTGTAGAGATTTATTGTGGAGAGGAGCCTTATTTTATAAGGGAGAACCGGATTACAGAGCATCATCGGAGAATGGAGGGCTTTTCGAGACCCTTGGAGAAAGATGGATTTAATCACATTAATGAACCCTGGTTCAAGGTGCTGCTTGCCTGGGAGCCCGAGCTTTTGGATGAGGTAGAAGCTTATGCGGAATCCGAACAGGTGACTGATATCACATGGGTTCGTTCGGATGATAAATATTTTGAGATTTTGCCGGCAAACGCCACAAAGGGACATGCTTTGGAACAACTTATGGAGCTTACTGGTATTGAGCGAGCCAACTGTATCGCGATGGGTGATCATCTTAACGATTTGGAAATGCTGAGAAGAGCTGGGATTGGTATTGCTGTAGCCAATGCCCATCAGTCGCTTGTAAGCGTATCGAATCGTTCCTGTAAACATCATGATGAGCATGCGGTAGCTGATGTTATAGAATGGTTGGAAAGTCGGGTATAATGCCAAGGATTAAAGGGAATTAAGAAAAGGGAATAAGCTTCTGCTGGTTTGAAGGCAGGCTTATTCCCTTTTTCTATTTTGAAAGCAGTAATGGGACTTTAGAAAATGGCGTTGGTTTCTACAATTACTTTTACATTTTCTATACTACGGTCTTCTGGACCTTTGACCGGTAGACCGACTTCAACATGCTCGGTGATGTAGTCGATTAAGTCCTGTGAAATAACTTCCCCAGGGAGAAGAATGGGAATTCCAGGTGGATAAACATAAATAAATTCAGCTATTATGCGGTCGGCAGATTCTTTAAACGGAATGACCTCAGTGTCACCGTAGAAAGCATCGCGTGGAGTAAGTGTCAGCTGAGGAATTTTCGGAACCTTAATAACCAAATCTGTGGCAGGTCGAATATTGTAATTTTGGCTGGAAAGCTCACGAAGAGCATTGAGCAGCGTGTCCACATTTTCATGTGTATCCCCTGGCGTAAAGAGACAGAGAATATTATACATATCGCTGAGCTCAACTTCGATATTGTAATGCTCTCGAAGCCAGTTCTCTGCATCGTATCCAGTAATACCAAGATGTCGAACATGAATATTCACTTTAGTAGGGTCGTAATCATAGGTCGCTTCAGTGCCCAGAATTTCTTCGCCGAAGCAGCTTAAGCCCGGAATTTCATTGATGTTTTTACGGGCAAATTGAGCTAATTCAATGGCTTGATCAGCCAATTGCGCTCCGTTCAATGCTAGATGTCTGCGTGAAGTATCAAGAGATGCCAGCAGGATGTAGGACGTGGAAGTAGTGGTCAGCATGCTTAGGATTGTTTTTATACGTCCGGCATTAACCCGTCCTGCTTTAACATTTAGCACGGAGCTTTGCGTCAGCGAGCCTCCAAGCTTATGTACACTTGTAGCTGCCATATCAGCTCCTGCTTCCATAGCAGACATTGGAAGCTTATCGCTGAAGTGAATTAGAACTCCGTGAGCTTCATCGACCAATACAGGCATATTGTAGCTGTGTACCAGCTCGACAATTTCCTTCAGATTGGCACATACGCCGTAGTAAGTCGGATTGATAACTAGCACCGCTTTGGCATCCGGATGTCTCTCTAGGGCCCGTTTGACGGAGCGAGTCGTGATTCCGTGGTCGATCCCAAGATTGGCATCGCGCACAGGAGAAATGAACACCGGCTTTGCCCCGGCAAAAATTATTGCCGACATGACAGATTTGTGAATATTACGAGGCACGATGATTTTATCTCCTTCAGAGCATACCGTAAGGATCATTGTCATAATGGCTCCACTGGTACCTTGAACAGAGAAGAAAGTGTAATCGGCTCCGAATGCATCTGCAGCGAGCTGCTGTGCTTCTTCAATAACTCCGGTCGGTTGATGTAGGTCATCCAGAGGTGCTATATTAATAAGGTCAATGGATAGAGCGTTATCGCCGATAAAACGGCGGTATTCCGGATCCATCCCGACTCCTTTTTTATGGCCTGGAATATGGAATTGAACCGGATTGCGTGCTGCATGCTCTTTTAAAGCGGAGAATAGGGGCGTACGTTGATGATCCACTGTCATCCCTACCTTTCTTATAATATAAAACTCCAAATCTAATTCATAGTAACGATAATCAGTCAACGATGCAAGCGGTTTTTATTAAACATTATGTTAAGTTTTCTCAGTATTTGTCATAGGGACTCTTATTATTAGGTTTTTTGTCAAAAGTGGGGCAAATAAGCAGTCGGGGTTTGTCCATTTTGTTAATCTTATCCTGATTTGTTTCCATGATGAAAAAAGTTGTGATACGATAAGATAGCATGTTCACCAAGATGCTGGATTACAATTTCTCGGGAGGTCTGGAATCATTTATGAAAAAACAGCTGGCCATAATTATGGTACTGCTGATGACGATATTTATCGGATTCGGCATCATTATTCCGGTGCTGCCCGACGCGATTTCGGGATCAGGTGCAAGCAGCTTTCATCTGGGTATGCTTTTGTCCGTCTATTCGTTGGCATCTTTCCTGATGTCGCCAGTATGGGGAAGTATTTCGGACCGAATCGGCAGAAGGCCGCTAATTATTATAGGAACGTTAGGATTTAGTGTCAGCTTCTTTCTTTTCGGAATATCTGGTGAGAGTCTGCTGCTCATGTACGTATCGCGTATTCTTGGAGGCCTGTTCTCAGGAGCTGCAACTGCTTGTGCGGTAGCTTATGTTGCCGATATTACAACAGAAGAGAACCGTACGAAAGGTATGGGCCTGGTAGGGATGTCGATCGGACTTGGATTTATATTCGGACCGGCGGTTGGCGGTATATTGAGTCAATGGGGATATCAAGTACCCTTCTTCGCAGCGGCGGGCTTGGCTCTATGCACTTTTGTATTCGCCTTGATCATGCTTCCTGAATCTTTGAGTGAAGAGAAGCGCCGCGAGCAGAAGAAAGTGAAGACATCGCGATGGTCCGCATTTGTCGGATCCGTTAAATATTTATATGTGCTTTCCTTTTTCGTATCGTTTACATTAGCAGGTCTAGAAGCTACGCTGCTTCTTTTTGAGAAAGATATGATTCACGCCACCTCACTTGAGCTTGGGATCATGTTTGGAGTCAGTGGTATTGTCGGTGCTTTGATTCAAGGTGGAGTAGTTAGACGCTTTATTAAAAAGGGTGATGAGGCGAAGGTGATTGGTTATGGCTTGGTGCTATCAGCGCTAGGGTTTATCCTGATCATCTTTTCATCAAGTTTGTTTACTGCATCTGTTTACTTATCCGTGTTCGCCGCAGGGAATGCTTTGATCCGGCCTTGTGTGACCTCACTGATTACACAGAAAACAAAGGCAGGGCAAGGTGTGGCTTCAGGACTGAGCTCATCCATGGATAGCTTGGGGAGAATTACCGGGCCTTTGCTAGGTGTCGGGGTATATCAGTATAGCTTGCAGCTTCCTTTTTACATAGGCGCCGCCTTGTCGCTCGCAGCTCTTTATCTGTTATACCGCTTTATATCCGCAGATGGAGAACAGGCAGCACTTGCTAGATAAAGGAAGAAGTTATCTTCATAAAAGTATGAAGGTATGTATATACTTAAAAATCCGCCGGGCTCGAATGATGAGCTTTCGGCGGATTTTCTTTTGAAGGCGGGTAACCCTTCTAAGATAAGTCATGGAGCAGGATGGATTAACCGGTAGATGACAGCGACTGCTTCGCCTCTTGTTAATTTTAGATCCGGACGGAAGGAACCATCCTCATAACCATTAAATAAATGAGCCTGCTGAACAGCCCGGATTGCATCACCAGCCCAATAATCGGCAGCAACATCGGTGAAAGTACTTAGTGAGTTGGCCTTTAGCATTTCACTGCGCGAGAGAATGGTAGCAATTTCAGCTCTGGTGATACTGTTCTTGGGCCGAAACGTTTGATCGGGATAACCGTTGATTAGACCATATTCCACTGCTGTTATGATATAAACCTTATCGGATTTATTATCCGCAATATCCGTGAACTCCGAATCCGTGCTGTTGGATAAGAACAGCTCTTTAGCTTTAACTAAATAACGGATAAATTCGGCACGGCTAATGTTCTGGCTAGGCTTGAACGCCATGGTGCCTGCTGCTTTGTCTATATAACCGTCAATGAATTTTTTGTCGAATAATTCATTGATTTCCTTCTGTGCCCAATGACCTTCAATATCGTTAAATCCAGTGGGAGTACCGTTCAAAGAAAGAACATAATTGGTTATTGCTTTATAATCATCTTCCCTTAGCGAGCCTGGGGCATTTTGAGGCATGTTGCGGGAAATAAACTCATAGGCCTTGTCGTAAGTCGCAAGCTTCTTTTTGGCGTGATCGCTCACTAAGGAAGGGTACTTATCCAATCCCTTTCCCTCGGCTGCATGGCAAGAAAGGCAATGCATTTCATAAATTTCCTTACCGCTCTGAGCCGTATTATTTATTGACGAAGACGTTGAAGCTGCGGTATTTAATAACTCGGAAGAACGGGCTGGGGTAGGCAATAGAAGGAAGTTACAGGTAATCAAAACAATCGCACCTAGTGCAACAATAATAGAGGTAGGCTTACTAAAAAATTGGGGTTTCATTTGTGTGCGGTCCTCCTGAACGTTTCGATTCTATTCTTCATTATAAATGAATAATATGACGAATGTGTGAAAAAGTGGAGAATTTATTGTGAAATGATTGAGCTATGGGAAAACAAGTGGATGAAAAAAGGCCGCCCTTTGATAAGGACGGCTTTATTTAGCAGTACTACTTAGAATTCGGTTTGTCAGAAGTGGACCCACGTTTATGATCTGCCATTTTTTCGATCCAAGGAGTCATTTCATCTTTAATTTTTGCGATGAGCTGATCCTTGCTGATTCCTTTGGCTTGAGCAATCTCTGTTAACGATTTACCTTCTTTCAGCTGAGCATGCAGTTCATCTTCTGTAATACCAAGCAGTGCAGACAATTTTTCGGGTGCAGGCATCATGGATTTGCGATTCATATCATGCTTCCCAGAAAAATTGGAGCCTTTATGGTTAACCATAAACTTCAAATGCTTTTCCATGCTTGCTTTGATTTTCTCAGCTTTATATGCTGCTAACTTTCCAGCTTGTACGGCTTCATCGATCTTTTGGCTTCGTGCAGCCTGCAACTTTGCAATTAGATCGGCTTCGGAAATCCCTTTTTCTTTTGCAATCTCGACCAGCGTTTTTTCCTTTAAGGAAGTTTTTAGAGTGTCCTTATCGATTCCCAAAATAGTAGAGGATTCTTCGATAATTGGCATGTGTTTAAGGTGCTTTTTGACTTCATTGCCGTGGCCTTCTTTGAATTGCTTTTTCTTTTGCTTGTTAGAATCCTGCGGAGCGGGCTGCTGTAAAGCGGGATTATCAACCGGATCGGCCAATACAGGCTGTCTATTAGCATAGAGGACGCTTACGCCCAACATGAGGGCAAGCGCAAGGCTGGTAACGATGACTCTTTTGGGAGACAAGTTTTTCATGATTTCTGCCACCTTTCACTAATTATTGGTTAGTTTGGGACTTTACCATCTCTAGCGTATGCAGGCAAGCTTAAAGGGACTTTAAGGAAACATTAGGATTGGATTAATTTTTTAGGCTTGGCAAGCCATTTTGTATAAAGGCATCAATGATGCAACGGTTTCTTTAACAAGCTTAACAAAAGCATCGCCGTCAGCTAGCACGGGGTTGGAAGAATCAAGATTAAGCCCTATTAGCAGCTCTGCCTTTTTGACATCACGGAATCGGATCAATGCTTCTGTTAATTCTTGATCGTTTAATTCATGAAAGGCAACAGCGTCTTTCTTCATATGGTCAAAAGATAATACATATTCCTGGGGAATACTGCTGCGGACTTGCTTCAGGTTGTTCAAATAGCGCTGTGCGATGTTTTGTTTGTTGGGAAGCTCGTAGATAAGAGCAAGCCATATAAATACCCGATCGTCAAAAAGCCCTACCTGAAAGTGTGGATGCTGCTTATAGCCGCGTTTATTATCACATACAGCCATCCATGTATCAACAGGCGCATTTACCTTGCGACGGGCATGCTTAGCAATATGCAGAAACATTTCATTACCTGCAAGCATAGCAGCTTCATCACAAAGCTCTTCGCCAAGCACTTTAAATTTAGGTTGAATATGGCCTTGAATACCTTCCATACGTGCTTCCAGACCAGGAATGGTAAATACATCAAAGTCGGTTTGGGTAAAGCCTGGAAATGTCATTATAGGGTCCTCCTAGAAATTACTTCATAAGTATTATCTGAAATCTATTTTATGTACTTCACATTGCTAATCCTCACTATAGCATACAAAAAGGAATACAGGGGAGCCCTAAGTGAATTTGTCGAAATTTGACCGAAGACCTAAAAAAAACACAAGTGTTGAAAAAGGGATTCCATTGTTGGATTGCTTTTATCAAGGTAGGATAAGACTAACCAAATAAGCAAATGACATTAATTAAGAAGGGGGCCATTCAATGGCTAGTAAAGTACAGGCATCTGATAACGTAAACTACAAGTCGATAACGAAAAAGAGCTTTCTAAGCTTTATGTGGAAATATAGAGCGCTCTATTTGATTTCACTGCCAGGTATCATCTATTTCTTTATTTTTAAGTACATTCCACTTTTTGGATCCATTATCGCATTTCAAGATTACAACATTTTCCAAGGTATAATGGGGAGTAAGTGGGTTGGTTTTGAACATTTTCAAAGGATGTTCGCTCATTATGATTTTATTAATATTTTGAATAATACTTTACTGCTAGGCTTGTACGACTTAGTATTAGGTTTTCCGGCTCCAATCGTATTGGCCCTGCTTTTGAATGAACTGAGACTGGTACTCTTTAAACGGGTATTGCAAACCATTGTCTATATGCCGCACTTTTTGTCCTGGGTTATCGTCAGCGGGATTGCTATTGGTATTTTGTCTCCGTCTACAGGGATTGTGAATCAATTCATTGCTTGGCTGGGATATGATCCTATTTACTTCTTGGGTGAGGAATCCTACATTCGTTCTGTCTTGATTGGTTCTGGTATTTGGAGAGATTCCGGTTATGGTACGATTATTTACTTGGCAGCATTGGCTGGCATTAATCCGGATCTGTATGAAGCTGCTGAAGTGGATGGAGCAAGTCGATGGAGACAAACAATTTCCATTACATTACCTTCCTTAATGCCTACTATTATGATTTTGTTCCTGCTTCATATCGGTAAGTTCCTTGATTTAGGTTTCGAGCGTGTGTTTGTTTTCTTGAATCCTTTGAATATCAATAATGGGGAAATTTTAGATACGTATGTGTACAAGGCCGGCTTGTTAGGCCAACAATACAGCTATACAACAGCGGTTGGGCTTTTTAAATCCATTGTAGGTTTGCTCCTAATCGTCATAGGTAATATGTTAAGCAAAAAAACAACAGGCGAGAGCCTTTATTAAGGGGGTGACTTGAATGAGGAGAATAAGCGCAGGGCAACAAACCTTTAATGTATTTAACATTACATTCTTAACCATCTTGGCGTTGCTTATGTTTCTACCTTTTTTGAATGTATTTGCTCAATCGTTAAGTGACTCGGAAGCCGTTGTTACGGGAAAAGTGTTCTTCCTTCCTGTCGATTTTACTTGGATTAATTACCAGTATGTGTTTAGCGATGCATCCATTTGGAGATCGTTTGCTGTTACGGTTTATATTACAGTAGTAGGTACAATTATTAATTTGATTGCAACAGCATCACTGGCTTACCCTGTTTCAAGACAAGAGTATATGGGAAGAAAATTCGTAGTATTCTTTGTTTTGATCACGATGGTGTTCAGCGTACCGCTAATACCTAACTTCATTTTGATGAAAAGCTTGAATTTGACCAATTCGCTTTGGGCCCTTTTAATTCCTGGAGCCATCAGTGCTTTCAACTTTTTCGTAATGAGAGCTTTCTTTATGCAGATACCTCCTGAAATCATTGATTCTGGTCGTATTGATGGTTGCACAGAGCTGAGAATGATTTGGAACATCGTTTTGCCACTATCCAAGCCTGTTATGGCTTCATTAGGAATTTTTTACGCAGTAGGACATTGGAATACTTATATGGCGGCTCTATACTACGTGAACAAGCCTACTCTATGGCCGCTACAGGTAAAGCTTCGCCAACTAATTACAGCTGACGATATTAATATCGATCCATCAGCATCCCAATTCAGTTCATTGGTTCACTCCAATCCCGAAGGGATTAAAATGGCGACTATTATTATCGCAACGCTTCCGATTGTATTGATCTATCCATTCTTGCAAAAGCACTTCGTTAAAGGGATGATGATCGGTTCGGTTAAGTCCTAAAGACTAATAGCATTAAATTTTTAACCTAAAGAAAATACAACTGCAACTAAAGTCACTCCATTGTTCATCGTAGAAGAGCACACTATAATGTGGTTACTGTGAAAGCGCTATTAACTTAATTGTAAAGTACAAACATGTTGAGAGAAGAGGGGTTTAAAAATGAAAAAATGGTTAAAAGTAAGTATGGTATCTGTGTTGGCAGTAAGCACGCTTTCTGCTTGCTCCAAGCCACAGGAAGCTCCAGCCGCACAAGGGAGCAAACCAGGTGAAAAAGCGAAGTTCTCCATTTCAATGCGTACACTGGCTTTTAACCACGTGGAGAAGTCTCCAAATATTAATGAGGACAAATGGGTTAAACTATTAGAGGAAAAAACAAATACGGACTTAGATATCGTGCTTGTGCCTCACAAAGAGTTTGAGCAGAAGATGGCGCAGATGTTTGCAACTAACGACATCCCTGATGTTGTACAAGGTAGTGGAGGTACAACGGGTAAAGAGATGGCTGGTTCTGTACAAGCTGGAGTTTTCTTACCGCTTGACGATCTTTTGCAAAAGCATGGCCAAAATTTGTTGAAAAAGATTCCAAAAGAAGCATGGCAGAAGGAAACTTTGAATGGCAAGATTTATGCAATTCCTGAGTTCTTATCCAATCCGTCCCGTCGTACTACTGCAATTCGTAAAGACTTGCTGGATAAAGCCGGTTTGCCAATTCCGAAAACGGTTGACGAGTATTTGAATGTTATGCGAAAGTTCAAGGAAATGGGTGTTGAGAATCCATACCAAGGCCGTGAAAATTTCAAATATGCAGATACTTTCTTTGGCGCCTATGATGCATTCCCTTACTTATCCATGTTGACGCAGCAAGGCGATCAAATCGTACCGAAGTTTTTCAACAGTGATAACATGATGAAAGCGTTGCAGACTTATAAAACTATGTTTGATGAAGGTTTGATCAATAAAGAATTTGCTACAATCAACCCGACTGTTTATAAGAACTCGGTTCTTGCCGGTAAATCAGGAATTTGGTCTATGAATGCTAATGAAGCTTTGCAATGGGAGCAACAATTGAAGGCTAACGTACCAACTGCCAAAATTGAACTTATTGCATCTCCTACAGGTCCTGATGGCAAGGGTGGCCATTATTTATACAATTCTGTAACCCGCGCATGGTTTATTAATAAAAAAGCTAAAAACCCAGAAGCCATCATTAAATTCTATGATTGGATGCTGTCTGATGAAGCTGAAAAATTCTTTACATTTGGTGTTGAAGGTCAAAACTACACAACTGAAAACGGTAAAATCAACTATAAAACACCTACGGATCCTGCAGCTGTAGACGAAGAACGTTACCGTCAAGCATTCTTGTGGATGGTACAAGACACAACCTACAACAAAGGCACTCTTAGCATGACAGACGAAGGTAAGAAACTGATGAGCGTTTATGATAATATGCTTGCAAAAGAGGGACGCGATGGTATTCAAATCGATCCAGGTCTAGATGCTTACATGAAAAATCCAGATATTACGCCTGCATCAGATACTGCTCCTCCTGTAATCTTACAGCATATGGTTAAAATGGTTTACGGTAAAGAGCCGATCTCCGATTGGCCGAAGGTTCTTGAAGAGTGGAAATCCAAAGGCGGTAACGACGTTATTAAAGAAGCAACTGAGAAATTTAATAAAAAAGATCCGAGTGTAACGATCAGCATGCCGCGCCGTTAGTAGTAACTTTACTAAGCGCGAATGGGCTTACGACATTCGTCCTCAGCTCCTCACGCCTAACCAGCGTGGGGAGTGAATTTTTATACCAACCATTCACCAACTTCTGTATACTATACTTAGATTAACTACTAGCTACTACACCAGAATAAGGGGTGTTCCTCATGTTTAGAATTTTGATTGCAGATGACGAACCGATGATCCGTAAAGGACTGCAGAAGCTGATCCAGCAATCCGGTCAGCCTATTGCGAGCTTACGGCTTGCAGAGAACGGAGCGGACGCACTGCTGCAGATTCAAGAGGAGCGTCCCGATTTTTTATTTACCGATATCCGTATGCCTAAAATGGACGGGTTGGAGCTGTGCAGACAAGTTTCAGAGCTCGATCCTGATATCCATATAGTGGTAGTCTCTGGTTATAACGATTTCGAGTATGCACAAAAGTGTGTTTCCTATGGAGTTAAGGAATATATCTTAAAGCCAATTAATAAAAAAGCAGTTGATACGGCTTTGGTCAAGCTTGCACATCTTCATGCGAAGCAAATGACTCAGGCATTTGTTTCTGTTAACCGGTTGGAAGAATGGGTTTCTATAGCAGAGGATGCGATCTGGTCGCTTAAGCATCCGGTTTTATTGGAGATGATAATCAAAGCTCGAAGTGAGCTTACTTCATATAATCTCCGTTTGAACCAGCTGGTAGATTTGTTGGGCGAATTCTCTGCATTATTGAATAAACGATTGAATGAAAGAGACGTATTTTCATTCTCGGAGCGTCTGCAGCTGTTTGACGTTTCGACCATAGATGAAGCATGGACACGGTTTGAAGCTAGCCTGGAGCTATTATTTCAGGATTTGCGAATTAAGCGCAAGGGGAAGCTTAGGGATCCTGTAGAGGAAGCTAAGCATTATATTGAAGATCATTTGGCTGAGGAAGTATCGCTAGAGGAGGTGGCCGACCGAATTGGACTGAATGCCTCTTATTTTAGCCAGCTGTTCAAACAGTCGACACAGGAAACCTTTGTACAATACCGTACTCGCAGAAGAATTGAAAAAGCCAAAAAATTACTCGCACAGCCGCATTATCGAATTACAGATATTTCAGGTGAAGTAGGATATGCAGATCATCCTCATTTTACTAAAACGTTTAAAAAATACACAGGCTTATTGCCATCTGAATTCCGGAACAAGCTGGGGATTGAATAATGAAGAGACGATCGCTGTCCGGGCAAGTTTTTTTTTACTTTTCAATTGTTATTGTACTTTCTTTAGCATCCGTCGGGATAGTCTCGTATGTCCAATCGTCACGCGCGTTGGATCATCAGGTTGAGCAGTATATGGATCAAATGATTGATAACGCAGCGTATCAAACTGATATTTATTTACAAACCTATGAGCTGCTAAGCAATTCATTTTCATCCAATTCCGATGTAAGGGCCTTTTTTGAAATCGGAAAAGAAGATGTGTATGAGTATTATTATTATTCGGATCAAATCAGGACGTTTGCTTCAAAATCTGTACAGTCTATTATTACGCTTTACAAGCAGCTCAATGCTATTTACGTTGTAGGCCAACAGGGCAGGTCGGTTATTTATGATAATCAGAACTTTTTGTCTCTAGATGCGAGCCTGCTCCCAGAGAAATACGACTTCTTGATGAAATCAGCACCTGATAACAATAAAATAGTTCTGCTTAATACTAGCATCCGTCCTGAGGATCAGGGAACTGTTGTTACTATGGTGCGGAAGGTTCGCGGCGCTTCTTACGACCGAAATAGGGGGCTTGTTGCCATTGAGTTTAAGCTGCAGGAGCTAGCCAAAATTTGGGATCGTGTGAATATTGGCAAGGACGGGTACTTTTTTATTATGGATGACAATGGGAATTCGATTTACCATCCGCCGAATTTTCAACCTGATGAAGCCATGTTTAAAGAAATTTCAACCCATATTTCCGATAGCGAAAACAAAGTGTTTACAACGAAATATCAAGGTGAAAATCGCATGTTTGTAGCACGTAAATCGGATTACTCCAATTGGCGATTAGTTGTTTCGATGCCACTAGATGAGCTGCGCAAGCCGATCTCTACGATCCGCACAGTAACCTTGGTAGTTGGTTTGGTAACTCTAATCCTAGCCTTGCTGCTTGCTTCACGATTTGGACGGTCCATTGTGGCTCCAATTCGTGAGTTGAAAGAAAGCATGCGGGAAACGGAAAAGGGGAACTGGAAGCACTTGGATGAGAATGGGCGAACCGATGAACTAGGTGGTCTTATTCATAGCTATAACTTAATGGTTACGCGTTTATCCGAAATGATTGATAAAGTGTATGCGGCAGAGCTTGAACAGCAGAAGGGAGCTCTTCAAATTCAAGAAGCGGAGCTTGAACGGCATAGAGCTGAGTTTCAAACCCTACAGCTGCAAATTAACCCGCATTTCCTCTACAATACACTGGAAACGATCAATTGCTATGCTATTGTCCAAGACTCGCATGAAATTACAGAGATGGTTGAAGCGATGGCCTTTATGCTGCGCTATTCGATTCAAACAAATTTGGAAGAGATAACTATAGCTAATGAATTGAATCATGTACGTAATTACTTAATCATTTTGCAGCATCGGATCGATCGGGAATTTGAGATCGACGTAATCATTCCACCCTCTCTGTTGCTAGAGAAGATGGTAAGGTTGACTTTGCAGCCGATTATTGAAAACAGCTTTCAGCATGCTTTTCCTAATGGCATTGAGGCTCATCATACGATAAGCATTGATGCACATAAGGGGGATGGATTGTTCAAGGTCATTGTTGAAGATAATGGAGTTGGCATTGCACCCGATCGACTGAGGCAGCTTCAGGAGCAATTAATGCTTAATAGATTGGCTGAGGAAGAAACTCAGTCCGGCTACTATCGCCGTGGCGGTATAGGCTTGATGAATGTTCACCGTAGAATTCAAATGGTGTTTGGTGAGCAATACGGGTTGAGCGTAGAAAGTGAGTTGGGTAAGGGGAGCCGATTTATATTAACAATGCCCGATAAGCCCAATAAGAGATCTATTTAAATATAAAGAAAATGCTGCTTATAGGACAGCTCATATAATAGGAGGAAGTAGTAAATGAATACACAATTACATGGAAAAATTGCACTTGTGACCGGATCGAATGCAGGAATCGGCCGTGCCATCGCGATGCTGTTAGCGGCGAATGGTGCCAAAGTAGGTGTCAGTTACTTAAATAACAAGGAGCAGGGGGAAGAAACGGTAAATCTGATCCGTCAAGCAGGAGGACAAGCTGAACTATTTCAAGCAGATGTGACTGCTGCGGCACAAATCGAAGGCTTGGTTAGCGGAGTGGAAAGTGCGTTTGGAGGCACTATTGATATTCTTGTTAATAACGCAGGTCATTTGGTTCAACGTATCTCGAATGCGGAAATGACTGAGGAGCTTTACGATAAAATTCTGAATGTTAATTTGAAGAGTACTGTATTCATGTGCAAGCGTGTGCTTCCAGGAATGAAAGCTAAGGGGACAGGTCGAATTGTGAACATGTCATCTATTGCTGCTTACAATGGCGGTGGACCTGGTGCCAGCATTTATGCGGCAAGCAAAGCGGCAGTAGCTAGTTATTCCAAAGGCTTAGCTAAGGAAGTTGCGGGCGACGGGATTACTGTAAACATTGTTTCTCCTGGTTTTATTGGACAGACAGCATTCCATTCTACATTTACTAGTGAAGATGCTAGAAAATCAACAGTTAACGGTATTCCTTTGAAGCGGGAGGGTACACCGGAGGATGTTGCCGGAGCCGTATTGTACTTGGTCTCTGATCTGGCATCATATTTGACAGGTGAGACGCTAGAAATCAACGGGGGGATGTTCATGCGATGAGAATATCAGAGAAGCTAACTAACACAACTTGGGCAGCCCCAACGTTACAAGCATTGAAAGCAGAGCTCGATCAGCTGGAAGCCAGCGGCAGCCTGCATATCCCTAATGAGCCCGGTGGTTGGTGGCATCAGTATGTATGCCCGACTCATCACACGGAGCTCGAGTTTGACCCGACTGAACGCGATGCTCAAGTGTTCCTCTGCCCTCATGGGTGCCGCATAGAGGGAGACGCTTACCGCGGCGCATGGCTGGTGTTCAAACACCAGTCCATGGCGCGGGTCGCACTCCAAGCGGCAGCGGTGTACGCGGGAACGAAGGAGCAAGCGTATGCGGATCTAGCGAAGCGGATCCTTGTAAGCTATGCGGATCAGTTTCCGCAGTATCCGGTGCATCCAGACGCTCAGCCTTGGATGCTTAAGGGTAGAGCATTTCATCAAGCGCTTACGGAAGCTATATGGTCTACAACGCTATTGCGTGCCTATGTGCTGCTGCAGGATGAAGGCATAACTCTTAATAAGATAGAACAAGCCGCATTGGATATGTTTCTTTCCATGCTGGAATCCAGCATGACACAATATCGTTATATATTAATCCATGAACGTAAAAATGCCGAGAACAATTATACAGCATGGTTAAATGCTGCCCTTTCCTGCGTCTACACAATAAGAGGGCAGCGTGAGCAGCTAGTAGACCTCATTGATAGTGAGGGTGGTTGGAAGCATCATTTATCCATAGGTGTAAAGCCGGATCAATTCGAATTTGAAGGAAGCACTTATTATCATATTTTTGTATTGCGCGCTTATTTGATCTCTGCAGAAATGGCGGAGCGTTTCGGTATTGACTTGTATCATGCCCAAGGTGAACAGGGGCAGTCGATGAAGGGAATGTTCGACGTACTTGTTGGATTATCCGATGATCAAGGTGTTCTACCTGCACTGCATGACGGTCCGCTAGCTAGAGTACCATTCGCTAGAGAGATTGCAGAGATTATGGAGATAGGACTTGCTGCATATGGCAACGAAGCCTATGCGCCAATCTTGGGAGAAGCCTATCGGCAAATGGATGGAGAACGCTGCCGTATCTCATTGGAAGCTTTGGTTTACGGTGAAGGAAATGCCGATTTGACTGGACCTATGCCTGGAAGAAGCTCATTACTTCTAGCTGATTCCGGATTTGCTGTCGGCAGGAATCCGAATAACGGGTTATCATTTCTTGTAGATTTCGGTCCGCATGGCGGCTCTCATGGGCACTATGACAAGCTGCACTTGAGCTTGCAGCATCAAGGAGGAGCGTTTACACCTGATCTTGGAATGGTTCCTTATGGCTCCTCACTGCGTAAAGAATGGTTTGCAGAAACGGCAAGCCATAACACAGTGTCCGTTGGAGGTAAGTCTCAAGCTATTCACGAAGGCCGCTGCAAGCAATTCACTGAAAGCCAAGATTCTGTCTATGCTTGGCTGCAATCTGACGCTGCTTATGAGGGAGGCTTGCTTGAACGCCATTTGTTATTGACGGATGAATGGTTGTTGGACTGGTTTGAAGTTAATCTGAATAGCGAGCAGACGATTGATTGGTGGATGCACGCGATTGCTGCACCAGAAGCTATCGGTGGAAGATGGGCAAGTATAGAGGGTGACGCTAGAGAAATATTAGGCTCTCAGGAAAGCGGCTATGACCGCATTGAGCTGCTGGGACGCTACGAGCCAAACGCAAGAACAGGGACGGAAGATACGACTTCCTTGTTAACAGTTCGCTATAACCTTGACAACTCAGAATCTGGTACATTGTATCAATCGACAGTAATGTTCGATAGAGAAGTAGATGCACTTTACCGGGTCGAAACACCGGGAACGTCCGTTGATCCTAGCAAGAAGCTGAGCGGATTATTGCATCGGCGTAACGGCCGTAAGGTCAGCTTTATTCATCTTTATAAGCTTGGTTCTGCTCCTGCTGTAAGCTGGCAGTCAGCAGCTGCTTATGGTGGGATAGGTGCAGGGCGAATTATTATTGGGGATCAACAAAAGAGAGCTGTTTGTGAATTGGATGCAGAACAAGGACTGAAAGTGACATGGGAGGAAGACAATGAGTAAACCCTTATATCAGCCGCAGAGCGGCGTATTAACTGTACAATATGCCCCGAATGAGCAATCGGTTCTGATTGAAAACCCGCCGCGCTTTACTTGGATACCTGCTCAATTGGAGCATGATCGCTATATTTTGCAGTATTCACAGTCATCACAATTCGACTTGGAGGCAACTGTAACGGTTCTCTCGATTGATTATAATTTATACACACCAGATCATGTATTGGAGCCTGGAGTTTATTACTGGCGCTATGCCCTTCTTCTTGAACAAGAAGAGGGGACTCCTGGCACTGATATATCGGATATTCAAACCGAATGGAGTACGGTTCGTTGTTTTACGGTTACTGAGGGTTTACCTGAAACGCCTTTGGCTGGCAGAGGGGAACGGTACGCGCAAGCGGCTAAGGAGCATCCAAGGCTGTGGCTGCAAGCTAAGGAATTGCCAGATTTTCGACGTAAAGTCAATGAAAACCCTGCTTCTGTAGGATGGGATGTCTTTTACGAGCGTTCTGTTAAGCCTTGGATCGAACGTGAGCTTATCTCCGAGCCACAACCATATCCTAACAATAAACGAGTAGCTAATCTGTGGCGTCAAATGTATATTGACTGTCAAGAAGCACTTTATGCGGTTCGCCATCTAAGTGTAGCTGGTGTAGTTCTTGAGGATCAGAACCTGATAGAGCGCGCCAAAGCTTGGCTGTTTCATCTAACAAGCTGGGATGTTAACGGAACTACAAGCCGTGATTACAACGATGAAGCGTCCTTTCGTATTACTGGAGCATTGGCATGGGGTTACGATTGGCTGTACAACGAGTTGTCTCAGGAAGAGCGTGAGCTAGTAAGGGAGAACCTGCTGCGAAGATCAGAGCAGATTGCATTTCATGTTATCGAGCGCAGCAAGATCCATCATGTACCGTTTGACAGCCATGCCGTACGCTCCTTATCTTCTGTACTTGTTCCCGGCTGTATTGCAATGCTTGGTGAGGAAGAGAAGGCACAGCAATGGCTTAACTACACTTTAGAGTACTACGCTTGCCTCTATTCTCCATGGGGAGGGATTGACGGTGGTTGGGCCGAAGGGCCGATGTACTGGACTACAGGAATGGCTTTCGTAACCGAAGCGATCAACTTGCTGAAAAAATATACGGGAGTTGATTTTTACCAACGTCCATTTTTTCAAAAAACCGGCGATTACCCTCTATATTGCTTTAGTCCGGACACACTCCGCACAAGCTTTGGCGATCAGTCAACATTGGGGGATCCGGTCAGCTTGAAAACAGGCTTCAACATTCGTCAGTTTGCAGGTATTACGGGGAATGGTTTGTATCAATGGTATTTTGAGCAAACCAAATCCATCGATACGGATTCAGAGATGAAGTTCTACAATTACGGATGGTGGGATTTCAGATTTGACGAGATGGTTTACCTGAATGACTATCCATCTGTTCCTGCCCAGCAGCCTAAGGAAATTGAACCGGTCAAATGGTTCCGTGATATTGGATGGGTAGCTTTTCATGCCAAGATGGACCAACCTGACCGTCATATCATGCTGTTGACCAAAAGCAGTCCATATGGTTCCATTAGTCACAGTCATGGGGATCAGAACGGCTTCCTCCTCCATGCATATGGGGAACCGCTTGCGATTGAGAGCGGCTATTATGTTGCTTTTAACAGCACGATGCATATGAATTGGCGCAGGCAGACACGCTCAACGAATAACCTGCTCATTGACGGTTTAGGGCAATATGCGGGAACGAATAAAGTGCTGAATATGGCCGCATCCGGAATAGTGGAGGATGTGCAGACACATCCGGCTTATACTTATTCTCGTTGTAATGCAACAGCGGCTTATAAGGAAAATGTGCCTTACCTGGAGCGCTATGTACGAGAGCTGTATTTCATCAACGAGTCTTATATCGTAGTTGTTGATCAAGTGGATCTCTCGCAGCCTGGCAAGATTGATTGGTTATTCCATACCTTATATGAGATGAAGCTGGATGGACAGTCGTTCAAAGTTAAAGGACAGAAGGCCGATATGGACGGACGCTTTGTATACAGCTCCTCCGGTGATCTGGAGCTATCACAGACTAGCGAATTTACCGATGTGGACCCTTCAGAAATTGAAGGCTTGGATCGCCAATGGCATTTGTCAGCTTCAACCCGTGTCGCTCGAAGCCATCGTATTGCAACCTTGCTTGTACCAATCCGTAAGAATGAACCGAAATACGTATCCTATTTTATGGACGATCAGGGACATGGTGTCCATCTGTACTTCACTGAGGACGGCATTACGCATAAGATTGAAGTGCCAAAGCCGTACTAGAACGAAGGGGTGCTGAATAGCGCCTGCAGTATTGAATAGCCCCGAATTTGCTTGTTCATGCAAATTTGGGGCTGTTTTAATATGGAAAAAACACCCGCCCCCAGCAAGATGATGGTATGCGAGTGCTTTTGATGTAAAAGCGGTGAAACTAAGAGCTAATATGATGAGCTAATTATTTTCCAGCTTTTACTTCTTCGAGTAAGCTCAGATCCAAAAACTTACTCAAATCCAATTCTTCTTTTTTGATGTCTTTGATATAACCAGCATCGATGGACACTTTAGCCATTTCCTCAATAGCTGCTTTATTAACATCTGTAGTTAAATTCAAGCGGGATATGGCTGCCTTAATAAGGTTGATTTCCATTCCTTTTCCACTAAGAGCTTTAAGACGGTTATTGATCAACTCATAAGATTTATCTGGATTCTTTTTGATGAAATCAACAGCGTCCGCGTTAGCTTTAATCGCTTGCTTAACCATATCGCGGTGCTCTTTTAGAAACTTGTCACTAGCAGCAAGCAGGGTTAGAGGGTAGTCACCATTGTTGGGTGGAATTTTGTTCCAGTCCACGATGATTTTGCCTATTCCTTCTTGCTCCATTTGAGTGCCCCAAGGTTCTGGAACCAATGTAGCTTCAATTTCCTTCTGACGCATTGCTATTAGTGTATCAGCTGGCGCGCGTGCAATGATTTGAACGCCCGTTTTATCCGTTGTTACATTAAGGTTGTTCTCTTTAAGCAATAAACGAAGTGAAATCTCATTTGTACTTCCCTTAGTCGGGATTGCAACTGTTTTGCCCAATAAATCCTTCGGACTTGTAATACCTGAATCCTTAGCTGCTACTAGTACGGCTCCGCCATTATTAGATCCGGAGACGATACGGAAGTTTTTACTTTTAAGAAATTGGTTAGTTGCAGGACCAGGGCCCGTGTAACCTAAGTCGATTTGGTCTGTTGCTAGTGCTGTTGAAAAGTCGGAACCGTTGTCGAATGCAGTAACTTCAATCTTTACATTCTCACCCCAGTATTTCTGGAACAAGCCTTGCTCTAAAGCGACATAACCTGGTGCATGTGTGACGTTTTTAAAAATACCTAGTCTAACTGTAGATGCAGGTGCGGAAGCTTTCGGTGCTGCCGCGCCATCCTTGGCAGGTTCTTCTTTTTTACCGCAAGCAGATAGCACCAGAACGGTAACTAACATAATTGCTAATAATAAGGACATATTTTTTTTCATAGTATTCTCTCCCTTTTTTTTCGCCTGCTCAATTAACTGGACAGGTCGTTTAATTCAGTAATTGCTATTTCTTCTGACCGGCTAAGCCGTATCGTATTAATATGGTATCCTCCAGCCTCTTAAAGCAGAAGTGGTCAGAAAGTGTGCCTAGTGCTGCGATAATAATTACGATACAAAGCATCAACGCTGTATCTGCAAGATTACGGCCGTCCTGAAGCAGTTGTCCAAGTCCAACACCCTTGGCAATTAGCTCCCCAGCTACTAGAGCCCGCCATGCAAACGCCCAAGCAACGCGGACGCCTGTAATCATATGAGGGAAGGCTGCTGGAACCATAACCTGGTAAAACATCCGGAAGCCATTGCCGGTTCCCATGGTTTGTGCGGCTTTTAAGTAGATTGGAGGAATATTCATGATGCCTGTACGGCTGGACATTGCCATGGTCCATGTTGCTCCCAGAGTAGTAATGAAAATAACTGAAAAGTCGTTCATTCCAAACCAGATAATGGCGAAAGGCAGCCACGCAATACTTGGAATGGTTTGTAGCGCAACAACTAGAAAGCCAAGAGTGTCATCGAGCAACCGGTATCTGGCAAAGAGAAATCCAAGAACAGTTCCAATAACGATTGAAATTACGAATGATGTTAACAAGCGGCGCAAGCTTTCATAAGTCGCTTCCAGTAGTCTTCCATGGACAAGTCCGTCGTAAAAGGCTTGAAAGGTCTGAAAAACGGAAGGGAACTTCCAGCCCCAATCAAAGATTCTAAATCCCGCCTCCCAAGCTATCAGAAGCAGTACCAGAAAGAGTGTTCTTCTTAATGCTGTACTCATCGCCCATTTCCTCCTTTACCACTTTTTCCAGCTCATCAGCGAGAGCATCCATGATACTGTTTTCTACGTGGTGGAGGATCGGATCGGCCAAATCTCTTGGACGGGCGGCTTGAACAGAAAACTCTTTCTTTATGGTGCCCGGACGGGTCGACATAACAAGCACACGATCGGAGAGGATAACAGCTTCACGTATATTATGAGTAATAAATAGAATAGTTTTTTGTGTGCGCATCCAGATTTCTTCCAGATCCTTATGCAGAATGAGCCGAGTCTGTTCATCTAGCGCTGCGAACGGTTCGTCCATGAGTAATATCTCCGGGTCCATAGCCAAAGCACGGGCAATGGCTGCCCTTTGCTTCATACCGCCTGATAGCTCGTGAGGGTATCGGTCGGCAAACTTGCTTAAATGAACGGACTTGATCTGTTCCATTGCCAGCTCTTCACGTTCTTTTTTTGAAACTCCCTTTTGTTTTAATCCAAAGGCAACGTTATCTAATACAGTTAACCAAGGAAACAAGGCATGTTCCTGAAAAACGACGACACGGTCCGGGCCTGGTGTGCTGCAAGGTCTACCGTTGACGGTAATAACTCCTTGCTGCGCTTGTTCTAACCCTGCAACCAAATTAAGGAGCGTTGACTTTCCGCATCCCGACGGTCCAAGTAAAGAAACGAACTCCCCTTTTTTTATCGAAAGAGATACGTTATCAATTGCTGTAAACAAACCGCCTGTACGCTGATGAAAAGTCTTGCTTACTTCCTTGATTTCGATCAAATTGGTTCACTCCCCCTAAAGTCCCAGCAACGGTACTTTTCTTATGTAAGATCAAGCAAAATTGTTCTAGAGATTATTCAGCGTAAGAAGTTTTTCTTATACCAACCTATTTTATCGGAATTAATGCTTTTGTCAATATAAAATTTAAAGAGGAAAATTGTCAATACATGGCGAATTATAGTAGGACGGGTATTTTTGTAAAGGCAAGGTGTAATTTCAGATCGTTTATTAGCTACATAAGTTTATTAAGAAAGGTTTGGATAATTATGAAGCAATGGAAACGTGTGCTTATCGCAGGAACGCTGCTTGGCAGCACTTTCACCGCAGGTGTATTCGCAGAAGATGTGCTTCAGCGGGTGGAAGCTTATTTACGACCGGATTTTAATATTGTTTTGGATGGATCTCCAGTAAAACTTAATGGCCCAACTCTTATTTACCAGGACTCAAGTTACCTGCCTTTGAAGGAATTAGGGAATTTGCTTGGCGCGAATATTCTATATAAGGATGTCAATAAAACGATTTATATTAACAGCCGCATTAATCCCGAGCAGATCGTAGATGAGAAGGACCTCACTACAGATGAGTTTAAGCTTAAGAACCCTAATTCTATTATGGTTAATTATTTAGGCGCTGATTACCCACTGCTGCTTACTAATGCTGAAGATAAGAACAATAATTCCACCAAGCTGCTGTACTACCGTTTGTCCGATCTTAAGAAAATGGGAATAGAAACAGGCGGAATGAAGAAATCGAAGGAAATGTACACTGAAGAATTGTATGTGACTGAAACCGAATTAAAGCAATTTGTGAAGCAACTGCCGACCCAAAACAGAAGCACGAACTATGATCGTTATGTTATCGCGGGAGAAGTTAATACAAAGAAACTCGAAGCTCTTCAGAATCACATAAAAACAACTATGAATTCACAAAATAAGGATAACAAGGACAAGGACAGAAATTTCCGATACACTTCCAAGCCCATTATTGTAGATAAAACAGAAAACGAAAATGAGTATCAGTATTTATATTATCAGACCACTTATTTTGATAAAAATGTAAGCTACCGCTATGTTCGAACGAAGCTGACTCTGACTAAAAGAGAGATCGATAGCGACGGCTACACGATCAATACCCATGCTATGACCGATTTAAATGAACAGCTGGACATCAGAGAGAGAAAAAAGACAGAGGATGAGGCTAAAAAGGTGATTGACCCTATTCAACCTTAAATTATCCTGCTCCTCCTTATATGGGAGATCCAATAAAATAGACTGGCCACATTAAAGTGGACCGGTCTGTTTGAAGTAAGTTAAGAATATTGTCCCAAGGTGTGTTCGTTTCAAAAAATGGATAAAATAAATAAGTAAAAAGGTCAATAAACCAAGTTGCTAAATCATATGATTCATAATAAGATAGAAGTAAGTAACTGAATTGTCTGAAAATTCTATCAAAATATGTATGGAGTGCCATTTTTGGGAGGGGATTGCCGTGAGTAAGAGTCATGAAGTGGAATATTGCAACCTTGAGTTACGATTTGACCGTCGGCTAATCCGTAATTTCATCAAAGCGTTAATTCAGGAGGGCTATTCTTTATATTGGAATGAAAGCGAACAGCAATTTATTGTTTCAATCCGAACTGGAAGGAAGCTGGTAAAGCTGAAGTTTCAACGCATTGGCGAGCGTTACAAAATTGTGGGTAATTACTCCTTTAAAGATGAGAAGCTAGCGGAACTGATGGAAAAAATGATTGGCGATACTCGCGGTCATGCAGTAGTAAAACGATTTAAGGATCGACAAATATTGATTGAGAATATTATGTTTGGGGAAATTATTCGTATGGTAGAAATATCGGGTGTTGAACATAAAGTATTATTTCAGAAGGAACCGGTTGTTACGGTAGAGGAAATGATGCAAGCTTTTAAATCCAAGCGTCCAGATGAACGTATTCCCGTGCTTCGATTGGAGCTCGATTATGAGTTAGCCACACTGCATGATGCCATTCAGTCACGTGACAATGAAGCAATCAGAACCAGTAAAGAAAGGTTGTTGGAACTAAGGCATGAGATGCTGCTGCTGGAAATGTAGTTTATATGATTGAAGGGTCTGTGGCAAAATGCACAGACCTTTTTCATGGAGAAATACAGCAAAACAAGTGCATTCAACGCAAAAAATGTTCGTTGTTAACGTGTGCATCTATATGATATTATTAAGGGTAGAGGTGGGAGTATTGACTGTTACAATAAAGGATATTGCAAAGCTTGCTAACGTATCACATACAACTGTCTCAAGGGCATTAAACGATAGCCCGTTAATCAATCAAGAGACGAAGGAAAAAATTAGGCAGCTTGCCACCAGTTTAAATTATACACCCAATTACAATGCTAAAAGTCTAGTACTGGATAGATCTTACAACTTAGGGCTGTTTTTTTCAACTCTCCATACGGGTACCTCGGCAGGTTTTCTTTATGAGTCTGTCAAGGGTGTAAATGATGTAATTAAAGACCAGTATAACTTAATAGTACGCGGAATCGATGATTACACGAGTTATCAGAAAGTGAATCGGAAAAGCTATGATGGTATTATTGTTATGAGTCAGAGCTCGAGTGACCAATCTTTTATTGAATATGCAGCCGAAAAGGAAATTCCCTTGGTTGTATTAAATCGGGAGATTGACAACGTTCAAGTGATGAATTTGATTCCGGACGACCAGGGCGGTGCTTATAAGGTTGTCGAATATTTGATTCGTCAAGGCCATAAGGACATTGCTATTATTGAAGGGAAACAAGATTTCAAATCTACACAATCTAGACTGGATGGTTACAAAGAAGCAATGATCCGTTACCAGGTCCCCTTGCGGGAAGATTATCAGGCTCATGGTAATTATGATTTGGAAAGCGGCTATGCGGCTATGAATCATCTGCTGAAGCTGGAGGCTCGGCCTACAGCGGTTTTTTGCTGCAATGATGACATGGCGTTAGGAGCTATTAAGGCGATTACGGAGAAGCAGCTTTCAGTTCCAGGTGATATTTCGGTTGTAGGCTTCGACGATCATATTTTTTCCGGCTTTATGTCTCCAGCCCTGACGACAGTTCGCAGACCAATCGAACAGATCAGCAGGGAAGGAGCAGCCAAGCTGCTCACTTTCATAGAAACCAAGCAGGTTGAAAAAGAAAAGATTCTATTCCATACGGAACTTGTCATAAGGGATTCCGTAAAATCGATTACAGGGGGCAGATGATTATGAGTATACTAAGAAAAGTGCTTGAGGACATTCCGATACCGCAAATGATAAAAATTCGTCAAAGGTTTGACGGTACCAAGCTGGAAGACTTAACAGGCGGTCTTGAAAGTGAACTGCAAAAGCCAGGTGCCATTGATCAAATTAAACCAGGTCAGCAAGTAGCGGTCGCTGTAGGCAGCCGAGGCGTAGCTAATATTGCGTTATTTACAAAAGTAACAATTGATGCTATAAAAAAAGCCGGAGGACATCCATTCATCGTTCCGTGTATGGGAAGCCATGGTGGTGCTACTGCCGAAGGTCAGAAGGATGTACTGCACCATCTAGGTGTTACTGAGGAAGCTATGGGGGCTCCTATCCGCTCTTCGATGGAAGTAGTCAAGCTGGATGAGCTGCCTAATGGCTTGCCAGTCTACGTCGATCAGATTGCTTCCACAGCCGATGCAATTGTTGTAATTAACCGTGTTAAACCACATACGGCGTTCCGCGGGCCTATTGAGAGCGGTATTATGAAAATGATTGCAATTGGTCTAGGAAAGCAAAAAGGCGCAGAAGCTTGCCATCAGCTTGGTTTCAAATATATGGCCGAGAATGTCCCAGCTATGGCGAAGATTATGATTGACAAGCTGCCTATCGTTTTTGGGGTGGCTCTGGTTGAGAATGCTTATGACGAGACCTGCCGCATTGAAGTGTTGCCTGCGGCTGAGATTGAAGCTCGTGAGGTGGAACTGCTTGTTGAAGCGAAAGCGCGTTTGCCGAAAATTTTGTTTGATCAAGTCGATGTACTCGTCATTGACTATATCGGTAAAAACATAAGCGGCGATGGCATGGATCCGAATATTACAGGACGTTATCCAACTCCTTATGCGCACGGCGGGCCGGATGTTTCGAAGATGGTAGTCCTAGATTTGACACCTGAAACAAAAGGTAATGCGAACGGGGTAGGGACAGCTGACTTCACTACCCAACGTCTTGTTGATAAAACAGATCTGCATGCTACCGTTGTTAACGGGCTTACGTCAACGGTGTGCGCACCTACCAAAATTGCGAGCACATTGGATAATGATTTTTACGCGATCAAGGCGGGCGTAAAAACTTGCAATATTTTGGATTATACAAAATGCAGATTGGTGCGCATTCAAGATACGCTGCATTTGGGTGAGATTGAAATATCAGTGAATCTGTTGGAAGAAGCTAAGCTTCATGCGGATATTGAAATTTTAAGCGAGCCGTATGATTTGCAATTTGACAGTGAAGGGAACCTTGTGAAATGAGTTTGTCTGTTCAAAAGCCTTACATTTTAGCAGCAGATATCGGTACAACTAGCACCAAAACACTCGTTATTGACCGTGATGGCCGTGTGCTTGCCTCGCACTCGGTAGAATATCCGCTTCATACGCCCAGACCCGATATGGCTGAGCAGGATCCGGATGAAATTTTCCAGGCGGTGTTGACTTCTATCCAAGCAGTAGTTGCTATAGCTCGGATTTTGCCAAGCCAAATTCTTTGTGTATCGTTCAGTTCGGCTATGCATAGCCTGATTGCTGTTGATCGCGACCTGAATCTGCTTACCCAATGCATTACGTGGGCAGATAACCGCAGTGTGGACTATGCGCGCATACTGAAAGAAGAGATGGATGGACATCAAATCTACATGAACACCGGAACACCGATTCATCCGATGTCTCCGCTGCTTAAGCTTATGTGGTTCCGGGATAACAGGAAGGATATTTTTGAACAAGCCTATAAATTTATCGGGATCAAGGAATATGTGTTTGCCAAGCTGTTTGGCCAATATGTTATTGATTACTCGATTGCCAGTGCAACAGGCTTGTTTAATCTGCGTAAACTCCAATGGGATGAACAGGCGTTGGAAGCTTGCGGCGTTCGCGCTGAGCAATTATCTGAACCGGTATCCACGGTTCATCACCTTGCTGGTATGAAGCAGGAATACGCGGTGGCTATGGGGCTTCAAGCGGATACTCCATTTGTTGTGGGGGCCTCTGACGGGGTTCTAGCTAACCTTGGAGTGGGTGCTTTTGAAGAAGGCGTTTATGCTGTGACAATAGGTACTAGCGGTGCTGTGCGCGGTGTAGTGCGTGAGCCGATAACAGATCCGAAGGGCAGATTGTTTTGCTATGCCTTGAAAGAGGATTTCTGGGTAGTTGGCGGTGCTATCAACAACGGCGGCATTATGTTCCGATGGGTGCGTGATCAGCTAGCAACTGCAGAGGCAGAAGAGGGACGTCGCAGAGGTATGGACCCCTATGATTATTTAACTTCTCTGGCTCAGGAAGTTGCTGCCGGCTCTGACGGTTTGATTTTCTTGCCGCTTCTAGCCGGCGAACGCGCTCCTTACTGGAATGCAAATGCCCGCGGCGTCTTTTTTGGCTTGTCTCTTTATCACCAGAAGACGCATATGATCCGAGCTGTGATGGAAGGTGTTATGTACCGGATTCAATCGGTGCTAACCGCTTTGGAGGAGCTTTCTGGGCCAACCAAAGAAATTCGTGCTTCAGGCGGCTTTGCACGTTCTAGCTTCTGGCTGCAAATGATGTCTGATGTAACAGGAAGTTCCGTTGTTGTTCCTAACTCAATCGAGAGCTCTGGATTGGGTGCGGCACAATTGGGATTACTAGCAATGGGTGAGATCAAAGATTTCTCAGCGGTACATCAGTGGATGCAAATCCAGCATAGTCATAAGACCAATAATGAGAATTACAATCATTATCAGGAGTTGACAACGATTTACAGTCGTGTGTACCATCAGTTGAAGGATGAATTTGATATGATTGCTGAATACCAACAGAAGTATACAAAGTAATCAAATTCAAGTGCAGCAGCAACAAGGGGTAAGGTTTTATCACTAAATTTAGGAGGATCACAATGAATTTATTTGACTTGACTGGAAAAACTGCCGTTATTATCGGCGGGAACAGTACTTTGGGTGGAGCTATGGCGATCGCTTTAGGCGGTCATGGAGCTAATGTAGCAGTTGTCGGCCGTAATGCGGAGAAATCTTTGGACGTGAAAAAAAGCATTGAAGAAGCTGGAGGTAAAGCAGAGGTTTTTTCAGCTGACGCAACTAAAGCGGAAGACCTGCAAAAAGTACTTGCCGATGTTTTGGCTTGGACTGGCCGCGTTGATATACTGATGAATTGCCCAGGCAAAAACAGCCCGACTCCATTCTTTGATATTCAGATGGAAGAGTGGGATTCTATCATGGAAGTAAATTTGAAAAGCGTAGTATTGGCTTGTCAGGTTTTTGGAAAACATATGGTGGACAAAGGAGAGGGAGGAAGTATTATTAATATTTCGTCCGCGTCTTCTGAAATTCCGTTGTCACGCGTGTTTACCTATTCCGCTTCCAAGGCTGCGGTTAACAACGTTACTAAGTTTTTGGCGCGTGAATTTGCACCGGCACGTGTACGTGTTAATGCAATCATTCCAGGCTTTTTCCCAGCAGAACAGAATCGTAAAATTTTGTCTCCAGAGCGTACAGCATCCATCATGGGGCATACACCAATGAATCGTTTCGGTGATGCGCAAGAACTGCAAGGTGCAGCTGTATTCCTTGCTTCCGAGAAAGCTTCCAGCTTTGTTACTGGCTCACTCGTTACCGTTGACGGCGGATTTACGTCGATGACAATTTAATGACGCATTTTCAAAATCAATTATAAATCGTATAATAGGCTAGATAGGATAAAAGAAGGAGAGGAATTAAACAAATGTCTAAACAACAAGTTGGCGTAATTGGATTAGCGGTCATGGGTAAAAACCTGGCATTAAATATCGAAAGCAGAGGGTTCACTGTATCGGTTTATAACCGCTCCCGTGAAAAAACAGATGCTTTGATCGAGGAATCAAAAAAAAATCTAGTAGGTACATACAGCATTGAGGAGTTCGTAGCATCTCTTGAGAAGCCCCGTAAAGTATTAATTATGGTTCAAGCCGGCGCAGGTACGGATGCAACAATCGATTCTTTGATTCCACATTTGGATAAAGGCGATATCATCATTGATGGCGGGAATGCGTTCTTCCCAGATACACAACGCAGAAACAAACAATTGGCTGAGCATGGCCTTCGCTTTATCGGTACTGGTGTTTCCGGCGGTGAAGAAGGCGCTTTGAAAGGTCCTTCCATCATGCCAGGAGGCCAAAAAGATGCTTATGAATTGGTTGAACCAATTCTAACAGCGATTTCCGCGAAAGTGGGTGGCGACCCTTGCTGCACATACATCGGACCCGACGGTGCAGGACATTATGTGAAAATGGTTCACAACGGTATCGAGTACGGCGATATGCAGTTGATTTGCGAAGCATACCAATTGCTGAAAGACGTTCTTAACGTTAGCACGGATGAGCTTCATGAAATTTTTGCTGAATGGAATAAAGGCGAGCTTGACAGCTACTTGATCGAGATCACTACCGATATCTTTACTAAGAAAGATGCAGAAACTGGTAAAGCAATGGTAGATGTGATCCTTGATTCCGCTGGCCAAAAAGGTACCGGCAAATGGACAAGCCAAGATTCCCTAAACCTTGGTATTCCTTTGTCAATTATTACAGAATCCGTATTTTCCCGCTTCCTCTCAGCTATGAAGCAAGAGCGCGTTGCTGCAAGCAAAGTGCTTAATGGACCGAAAACATCTGCTTTTGAAGGAGATCGCGGTGAGTTTATAGAAGCTGTTCGTAAAGCTCTGTATGCTAGCAAAATTTGCTCCTATGCACAAGGCTTTGCCCAAATGAGAGCAGCTTCTGAAGAATACAACTGGAGCTTGGACTACGGCAGCATCGCTATGATTTTCCGTGGAGGCTGCATCATTCGTGCCCGCTTCCTGCAAAACATTAAAGATGCATATGACAAAAATGGTGAACTGAAAAACCTGTTGCTTGATGATTACTTCAACAATGTTGTGGATAACTATCAAGATGCTTGGAGACTGGTTATTGCTACAGCAGTTACTCGCGGTGTTCCTATTCCTGCGTTTGCTTCTGCATTAGCTTACTATGATAGCTACCGTACTGAGCGTTTGCCTGCTAACCTGCTTCAAGCACAAAGGGATTATTTCGGAGCGCACACTTTCCAACGTTTGGACAAGGAAGGCTCTTTCCACTTCAACTGGATGGAGAATTAATAGAAAGCTATAACCGGCTTTTGGTTTTGGATGACTTAGGCGGAGTTAAGCCGTGAGTCGCTTCTGAAATCCAGTTTTTCAAACGGTCAGCTTCTTGATCAAAGCCGTTACGCCGTTGTATCAGCATTAAAGAAATATCAGCGAAATAACGGAAGTTTTGCATTAAACGTGGCTGGGAGAGCTCCATAAGTTGGGGATCCTCTTCAGCCACCTTTTTTTTAATGAATTCTAAAATCCAGACGATGTCATCTTTGCACAACGGATGAGCAGGATCAAGAATTTGTTCCAGCTTTCGCTGTGCAAGAATCGCACTTACCTGTTGAGGTTGATGCATTGCAGGTTGCATGGAAGAATCATCTCTCTTTCGTATATTAAAATACATAGTACTAGGATGGCTGTACAACTGGGGTTTATTCACCATTCATCTTATGATTTTGTCCAACTTTATATTCATGATGTTCATCATATGGTATGATTATAGGGTTATTATATAAGGTACTCAGAGGTGTGAACGCGTTGAAAAAAGCGAATGTGATATTAATAGGTTTTGCTGGGACAGGTAAATCAACAGTAGGAAAAGCATTGTCAGAGCAGTTAGGCTGGCAATTTATTGATACTGATCAGCGAATAGAGGAATTACAAGGGGTCAGCATTACTGAGATGTTTCAAACAATGGGAGAGCAAGCTTTTCGTACTGTGGAAAGTGAAGTCATCGATCGCACTCTAAAGGTGGAGAATCAAGTTGTATCTACTGGGGGAGGGGCTGTCTTGGCTGAGCGAAACCGGGCTCGAATGCAAGAGAGTGGGATTGTCATTAATTTAACCGCTACCAAGGAAATCATCATTACTAGGGTAAGTAAAGATCAAAGCCGCCCCCTCGTACAAGGTAATGTGGAAGAAAAGGTGACGGCATTAATGGAAAGTCGCAAGCATGCTTATGATTTTGCTGATTTAGCCATAGATACAAGCGAATTATCAGTAACTGAAATCGTTGAGAGAATAGCAGCCGTTCTTTAGAGTGATTCCCATTCTAACATGCCACCGCTCATATTCTTCAAATTCATAAAGCCTTGTGCAGTTAAGTATTCATAGGCTTTTCCGCTGCGGTTACCGCTTCTGCAGACTAGAATGGTCTCTTTGTCCTGTGGAATCTCTTTTAATCGATTTGGGATTTCCATGAGGGGGATGGAGATAGCTCCTGGAATCATGCCAAGGGCAATTTCATCCGGTTCTCTAACGTCAATAATATGTAGATCTTCTTTATTGATCATTCGGTCTTTTAATTGCTGTGGAGTAATAGTTGTCATGCTTTTTGAACCTCCTAGAGTTTTCGTAGATAACTAGCTTCGTAATCTTCTGTTGTTTTAGTTCTTTAAATGGGTTATCCATGTCAATGATATAGACAATACATAGCAGGTGTCAAACTTCCAGGTTTCCATCCTAATACCCTTATGGTAAAATTGCTGTAACTTATATGTTGAAATATGGCGGATTATTTGCTGAACAGGAGAGATACATATTCATGAAAGCTATTGTAAAACCGACAAATCATTTACAAGGAACAATTAATGCTTTATCATCCAAAAACTACACAACTCGTTATTTGTTGATCGGTGCCCTTGCTGAAGGGACAAGCACCATTTATTATCCCGCACACAGTGAGGATAGCGATGCTATGCGTCGTTGTATTCGTGATTTGGGAGCTATCGTTGAAGAAGATGATGAGAAAATGACGATCCAAGGCTTTGGTAAGCATCCAAAGCATGTGAATGAATTAAATGTTGGCAATGCCGGGGCGGTACTTCGTTTTCTTATGTCTATTGCTTCTTTTTGCCCTGATCTGACATTTGTTAATACCTATCCTAATTCGCTTGGAAAAAGACCGCATGATGATTTAATCGATACGCTTCAGCAAATGGGAGTGGAAATTGAACATAACCAAGGAAAGCTGCCTATAACAATCCGCGGCGGTCAACCTCGTGGGGGCAAAATTCAAGTATCGGGTAATGTAAGCTCCCAATTCTTGAGTTCATTACTTTTTATGACACCATTGCTGGAGGAAGACAGTGAAATTGAAGTGCTTCACGACTTAAAATCTAAGGTTATTGTAGGTCAAACCTTGGAAGTTATCGAGCAAGCCGGAATCCGGATTGAAGCATCAGCAGATTTAATGCATTATAAAATACCTGGTCGTCAAACCTACCAGCCTCAGAAATACGTTGTACAGGGCGACTATCCAGGTTCCGCAGCTATTCTGGCTGCTGCCGCGGTTACTCATTCCGATGTGACTGTACTGCGCTTGGAAGAGAAAAGCAAGCAGGGTGAGAAGGCAGTTGTTGATGTATTGAAAGAAATGGGGGTTAATTTAACCCACGAGAATGGTGTTGTACATGTTCAAGGGAACCAAAAGCTGAAAGCCGGAGAGTTTGATGGAGATCATTTTACCGATGGTGTTCTGGCGATGGTTGCTGCTGCTGTATTTGCTGAAGGAACATCCCGCTTCTATAATGTCGAGAACCTTCGTTATAAGGAATGCGACCGAATTACAGATTTCGTTACAGAGCTTCGCAAAGCAGGAGCGGATGTAGAAGAAAGACAAAGCGAGATCATCATTCATGGACGTCCTCAAGGGGTAGCAGGTGGTGTAGAAATCAATGCACATTATGATCACCGTGTTATTATGGCGTTAACAATAGTAGGCTTACGTTCGGAACAAGGGCTTGTTATTAGAGATGCGCACCATGTTGCGAAATCGTATCCGCATTATTTTGAGCATTTATTGTCATTAGGCGCTCAAATAGAGTTGGTTGAAGAATAAAGTTTTCATTTTATTAAAGCATTCATTATGGATTGCAACTAAGCAAAAAGTAGGTTGAGGTCGATGCAGGTTCTATGGAAAGGAATCCAAGTTACGTTTGGTTTTTTCCTCATCGCTGGTCTCCTTTTCGCAAGCGGGGTATTTTCTATACTGCTGTATGCCAAAATAACGGGGCAGGCTTGGTTTGAAGAATCCCCTATAGCTTATGCCGATACAGTCGGCGCCAAGCAGCCTGTGGTTTCAACAGCAGCCGTAAACGTAAAGCCCCCGGAACCTCCCGTTTTGTCAGCTATGCTGGACGCTCCGGTCATTCGCCAGCTTCCCGAGCTGCCATCGGGATGCGAGGTAACGAGCTTGACGATGATGCTCTTATACTTCGGTATTCAGAAAGATAAGATGGAGCTTGTGCCAGAAATGAAACGTGACACAACCCCATTAAAAAGGAATAAGAACGGGAGCATTGCTTATTGGGGGAATCCAAATACAGGCTTTGTCGGTGAAGTCACAGGTGCTGGCAAAGGCTTTGGTATATATCATGGAGCTTTATTTGAGCTACAGAAGCAATATATACCTAAAGCAGTGGATTTAACGGGTCAGCCCTTTGAGAAGCTCGAGCAGCAGTTGCGCGAGGGAATTCCATCTGTTGTATGGACAACAATCGACTACAGGGTCCCTGATAAATGGACGGTTTGGGATACACCGATTGGTCCGATTCAAACTACATTTATGGAGCACGCTGTGCTCCTTGTAGGTTTTGACGAACAAAATGTTTATGTTAATGATCCTTGGAACGGCCAAGCAAAAGTAAAGATTGATAAAGAACGGTTTCTTGAAACTTGGGAAGTAATGGGACGTCAAGCTTTATCTTATCTTAAATAATGTAGCATTCATTCTATTTGGAAGAGGAGCTGAATTTCTATGGCATTTGAAAATCCTTCAAGAGATCGCATCAAAGAGATACTGTCTGCTGCTAAAAATGTTGCTGTTGTAGGCCTGTCAGACAAACCGGATCGTGTTTCTTATATGGTCGCTGAAGCTATGCAAAAGAAAGGCTACAGGATCATTCCAGTCAATCCGAATGCTCAAATTATTCTTGGGGAAACCTGTTATGCGGCTCTTACGGATATTCCGGAACCAGTGGATATTGTTAATGTTTTCAGACGTAGTGAAACCGTGGTCCCTGTTGCTCAAGAGGCGGTACAAATTAAGGCCAAGGTGTTCTGGCTTCAGCAAGATATTTTTAACGAAGAGGCGGCTGACATTGCGAAAGCAGGTGGCTTGGAGGTCATTATGGACCGTTGTATTAAGGTGGAGGACTCCATTCTACTTCCAGGAGGGAAATAAGATTGTTGCGGGATCGTGATCAAATTATTAAAGGCTTACAACTTTATTTAGTTATGGGGCTGGAAGGTTATGGACACCTTACAGCCCTTCAACTTGCTCGTGAAGCAATTGCAGGCGGAGTAACAATGATTCAGCTTAGAGAAAAGAATGCGCCTCTTAGGCAAGTGCTGACTCAGGGTGTACAGCTTAGGGAATTATGCCGCGAGCTGGGTGTTCCGTTTTTCGTTAATGATCGGGTTGACGTTGCTATTCTACTTGATGCAGATGGTGTTCATGTCGGTCAGGATGATATTCCTGGTATGGAGGCCCGTAAGCTTCTTGGGGATGACAAAATTATTGGCATCTCGGCAGGAACTATGGAAGAGGCAGAATGGGCTATGGAGAATGGGGCCGATTATCTTGGAGTAGGCCCTATTTATTCAACGGCAACCAAACAAGATGCAGGCGAGGCCATAGGTACCGCTTTAATTAGTGCTATTACCCAGCGTTGGACTGTTCCTGTTGTTGGCATAGGTGGTATTAATACTGAAAACGCAACAGTTATAATAGAAGCTGGAGCACATGGCGTAGCAGTTGTTTCGGCAATAACCAAGCAGCACAAACCGCTTCTTGCCGCACAAACGCTTGCAAGGACTGTACAAACCGCTTGGCTCAGCTAAAATTTAATTATCCACTAGCTTCCATAAATAAAATAAATCCTCCAAAGAGACAATAAGAAAGGCTTCTGAGTAAGAACGGTGAAATAAACCGGAACCGGAAGACTTTGTTACTCTTTAAGGAGGATTTTTCACATGTATCAAAATAATCAGCAATATGGTTTGCAAAATCAAATGGGTTACTCAAATGTTAACCCTCAATACCGCGGCTTGGAAAATAAATTTCAACCGATTGGGAATGTTCAATCCCAATATAACCAAAATGCTAACATGAACAATCAATTCCAAGGCTCCAATCAATATTCTAATTTCCAATCACAAAGTCCACAATCTTATCACACGGCAAACTACCAAGGCGACCAGCAAGGTCATGATGCTTACTTAAGATCTGATTCCATGCAGCCGTCACAAAATCAGTATGGAGCAAGCTTTTCTAATCAAGCACCCTCCTACACTAATAACATAGGATCGTCATATGGTGGTTCTGGCTCTCAGCAATTCGGACAACAAAACCAGCAGTCTTTTCACACAGCAAACTACCGCGGCGATCAACAAGGCCATGATAGTTACTTGAGATCAGACTCCTCTCAACCAGCTCAAAATCAGTATGGTGCAGGCGGCTATAATATGAACAGAACGAGCTTCAATAATAACACATTCGGTTCTATGCAAAACCAAGGGTATAACCAATCCCAGAATCCACAATCCTACCAAACATCCAGCTATCGTGGAAATCAACAAGGGCATGACAGCTATTTGAGATCAGACTCCTCACAGCCTGCTCAAAAACAGTTTAGCAGTAATAACACTAGCTTTAATCGTTATCAGTTTTAATAGCTAATTACGAAGCGGGCCAACCGGCCCGCTTTCTTCTTTCTTAGCTTTGATAGGGGATTGTTTGACAAAAAGAGGCATTGGCTTTACCATCGAATTAGAAAGGAGGGTGCGGTTGGTTTGAACTGGATGGGTAACTTGCAGCAGTTAGGCCGGTCGTTAATGCTTCCGACCATAACGATCCCTGTAGCGGCAATTATGCTATGTTTGGGTAATTTGCCGTGGGGAGACATTAACATGTCCCGCTTCGGAGAGATATTGTTGTTTTGCGGAAATACGATTTTTACATATTTACCGATGATTTTTGCCGTTGGGGTTGCTCTTGGATTGACCGAAAGCGCAGGGATAGCAGGTATGTCCGCTCTAATTGGCCATGTCATGTTTATTCAGGCGACACGTCATTACTTAGGTCCGGAATTTCATTTGGGAGTTCCAGGCGGTATTTTAATCGGTCTGATCGCAGCTATTCTATATCATCGTTCCAAGCATATTCAATTGCCTGAATACATCCAGTTTTTTGGCGGTCCGAGGATGGTTCCTTTGCTTATGGGCTTGGCGATATTTTTGCTGAGTATTATTACTATCGAGTTCGGTCCTTATATGGAAGTTTTCATGGAAACGCTCTCGACTACTATTCTTGGATTAGGCGGTTTTGGGACCTTTCTGTATGGTGTTATTCACCGATTGTTGGTGCCATCGGGATTACATCATGTGTTCAACAACTTCTTTTGGTTCCAGCTTGGAGCCTATGAGAAGCCAGGAGGCGAAATGATCTTTGGTGATTTACCAAGATATTTTGCCGGTGATCCTTCTTCAGGCGTGTATATGGCGGGCTTATATCCGATAATGATGTTTGCTCTGCCTGCTATAGCCTTAGCCATTATTCAGGAAGCTAGGGAGGATTTGAAGCCCAAAATCCGAGCCACCTTTTTGACTGCTGCGTTAGCTTCTTTTTTAACTGGTGTTACTGAACCCATTGAGTTCGCTTTTCTATTTGTAGCGCCTTATCTGTTCATTGGTCATGCGATTTTATCAGGTCTAGCGATGTGGCTAGCTTATATCTTAAACATCCATCATGGATTTTCGTACTCGGCTGGTGCGATTGACTTTGTGATAAATTTCCATTTATCGCAGAACGGCTGGATGCTGCTGCCAATTGGTGTTGCTTATGGGCTTCTTTATTACTTCTTTTTCCGTTGGGCTATTCGGACCTTTCGTATTCCTACACCCGGACGTGAGGAAGGGTCGAAATTGGAAGAGTGGGCAGGCGACATTCCTTATCGTTCCCCATTAATTTTGCAAGCGTTGGGCGGCAAGGACAATATTAAAAATATTGAAGCTTGTATTACGAGGCTGCGTCTGACCTTGGACAATGACAAGATGTTGGATATTGCTGCACTTAAGCATTTGGGAGCAGCAGGTGTCATCCGATTGGGTGGGGGGAACGTACAGGTTGTTTTTGGGACTTATTCCGAGCTCATCCGGGAAGAAATTAAGAAAGTGTTACGCAAAGATATTCATCAAGTGCTGTTCAATGCTCCAATGCAAGGCCATATGATTCCCTTGGAGGAAGTTCCGGACAAAATTTTTGCAGGCAAGCTGGTTGGAAACGGGGTAGCATTTATGCCTGACCGAGGTGAGCTTGTCGCCCCAATAGCTGGGAAGATCATTATTTTGTACCCGACACTCCATGCTATCGGTATTCAAACCGAGGAAGGACTTGAGGTCCTGCTCCATATCGGCATTGACACAGCGCAACTGCAGGGTAAATGGTTTACAGCCTTTATTAAAGAAGGCGATATGGTAGAAGCTGGGCAATTACTCGTTCGTTTCAACCTGCAAAAGGTGAAAAAGAACTGTACCTCGCTAGCGACACCTATGATCATTACCAATGTGGATAAAGTGAAATCTTGGAGCTTTGCTCCGTATAAATCTGTCAAAAAAGGTCAGGCATCCGTCATGTCTGTTGTACTTAAAACGGAAGCCACAGGGGGAGGGAACGTTTTTGGTTGAGGGGATCGGAGCTTCATCTGGTATAGCGATGGGGAAAGCCTTCGTTATTCCAACTTGGGAATGGGACTTTCCTGACAAGCTGATCGATGTCGCCGATTTAGCCTTTGAATTTGAAAGGCTTTACGATGGCATTCGCACTTCCAAGGATGAAATTGTACATATGAAGCAGGAATTCGTTACCGTACTAGGAGAAGAGCAGACCTCGATTTTTGATGCTCATTTGGCTATCCTCGAGGATCCTGTTTTTATGAGTGAAGTTCAAGGAATCATGCAGCGGCAGTATAAAGCGGCAGAGGTTGCAGTAAAGGAAGCAATTGAAAAGTTTGTGAACATGTTTGACTTGCTGGATGACCAATACATGAAGGAACGTGCTGTTGATATTAAGGATGTTGGCAATCGCCTCCTGAAGCATCTGTTAGGTGCTCTTGAAGAGACGCTTCCTCCTAAGGACCAGCCCTATATTGTTGTAGCCAAAGAGCTGATTCCTTCGCAGATGGTACATCTGGATAATAATCAGGCGCTAGGCTTAGTGACCATGCTAGGTGGGAAAACCTCCCATGTGGCAATTATGGCTCGCGCCATGGGTTTGCCTTATGTATTAGGTGTTGAGGGAAAGCTGAATATAGCGATCCAGAATGGAGATTTCCTTATCATTGACGGTGATGAGGGACGTGTGTACGTAAACCCATCGGAAGATCTTATCGAGCAATACAAGATACGCAAATCCATCTGGCAAAAAATGCGGGAGAAGCTGCAGACTCTTGCCGATATTCCAACACAAACGAAGGATGGAGTGGCATTCCAGCTAGCTGCTAACATTAGCTCCGTCAAGGAGCTGGATCAAGCTCTAAGAAATGGAGCAGCCGGAGTAGGGTTATTCCGTACAGAGTTTCTTTATATGGACCGCGACAGTCTCCCAGAGGAAGAGGAGCAGTTTGTTGTCTATAAGCAGGTCGCTGAACAATTGGAAGGCAAGCATGTCGTTATCCGTACTCTGGATATCGGAGGCGACAAAAGCTTGGATTATTTTGCACTTCCTGAAGAGGACAACCCATCTTTGGGCTATCGCGCGATACGCATCACCTTGGATCGAACCGATTTGTTTAAAACACAGCTAAGAGCAATTTTGAGAGCTAGTCATTATGGGAATATTAAAATACTTTATCCGATGATCTCCTCAATTGAGGAGCTTGATAAGGCTAATCAAATACTGGAAGAAGCTAAGCAGGAGCTGCGGGTGGAACGGATTCCCTTTCATCCTAAGATTGAAGTCGGTATTATGATCGAAGTACCTGCAGCCGTGATTATAGCCGATATACTAGCAACTAAGGTTGATTTCTTTAGTATAGGTACCAACGATTTGGTTCAATATATTTTGGCGGTAGATCGGATGAATGAACAAGTAGCTCATTTATACGATCCGTTTCACCCGGCTGTATTGCGCATGCTGAAAAGAACAGTTGAGGCTGCCAAAGCGGCAAACCTACAAATCAGTGTTTGCGGCGAAATGGCGGGTGATATTCGTGCGCTTCCAATCTGGCTGGGTCTTGGAATTTCTGATCTAAGCATGTCTGTAATGTCCATACTGCGTGTCAAAAACAGCTTGCTGCAAAGTCAATACAGTGAAAGCGCAGCGATATGGGAAGAAGTGCAGCGATGCACGAGTGGTAAAGCTGTAGTTGATGTATTAAATCAATATCTGCACCAAGATGTTCTGACCAAATAGAGTAAGAGTGCATTCTGATTGGCTGCTAGCCTTGAAGCATTAACACATAGAAAATCGAATGGAGGTACTACAATGGAATTAAAAGGTTATAAGGTTCTGGCTTTTGTTGATGAGGAGTTTGAAGATTTGGAAATGTGGTATCCAGTACTTCGTTTGAGGGAGGCTGGTGCTGAGGTTCATTTGGCGGGGCCAAAGGCCAATACCGTTTATCATGGAAAATACGGTGTTCCCCTGACATCAGAGTATACCTTTGATGAGGTGCGTTCATCTGATTATATCGGGCTCTATGTTCCAGGTGGATGGGCTCCGGATAAATTACGCCGCTATGCGGATGTGTTGAGATTAACGAGGGAATTTCATGAGGCTGAAAAGCCTATTGCCCATATATGTCATGCCGGGTGGGTGCTTGCTTCCGCAAAAATTTGCGCGGGCTATACGATGACCTCCACGCCAGGTATCAAGGATGATTTGGAAAACGCGGGAGCGATTTGGGTTGACGAGGAAGTAGTTGTTGATCGTAATATCGTATCGGGGAGAAGACCTCCTGATTTGCCGGCATTTTTGAGAGAATTTGTACGAGTCTTGGCAGAATTTAAGGCCAAATCTTAATATTATTTGAACATTTTTGTATGTTGTTAGGAGCGCTCAGGTTATGAAGTATGTTAGTAGATGGTTACCATGCATCATTTGGATGGGCGTTATTTATTATTTATCTTCTCAAACAGGAGACGACTTGGGAGGCTGGTTGGATACGATTCAATTGTGGATTCCTTTTATGAAGGGCTTTGATTGGGGTCACTTTGTATCATATTTTGTATTAGCTTTATTATATGCGTGGGGTTTAGGGATAAATAGGCTTACGTTGTGGAAAAAGATCTTCGTTGTATTGCTTTGCACACTTTATGGCATAACAGATGAATTTCATCAATCCTTTGTTCCCAATCGCACGCCCGATGTGATGGATTTGCGAAATGATGCGATAGGAGCCACATTGGCCATGCTCTTTGTAACCATACCTGCCGTTCGTAAGTGTTTTGAGCGATCTTCAGGTGTTAAATATTACTAGACCTAGCACAGCAGGAGTTTGCTATTCGAAGTAGAATTATTCTACATAAGAAGCGAGTTAGAATGAGCCCGTTTCCATATTTGTATGGGCTTATTTAAACGACCGCAGTGACCTGTTGCAGTGGCGAAGGAGTGGTATTGGTTGCATAAGCAGTGTAAGTGTGGCAGCTCTATGAGCATACGGCTGCGGACTGTCATCTATCAGAACAAAGTAGAAATTGAGAATGTCCCCATTTTTTCATGCGGGGTGTGTCAACGAAGCGAAGTGTTTGCTGAGGTGAAGCCGGATCTAACTGGAATCATCGGCAAGCTAGGGAGTTTACCGGAGAAACAGCAGCTACATTTTAATGAAATTAGCGAAATCGCACATTTGATGGTAAAGGTTACAGAGAAAAAACACGCGTCCGATCCTGTCGAAAAAATTGTGGGAGAACGTATTAATGAACTGCTAGATCTACTTTTATTAGCTCAGTCTTTGGAGGATGAACCTTGGACGGAAGAGATTCGTAAGAGGTTAACTCAAATATCCAAGCACTCTCTATCAGCTAACGATTTAAACTAATAAACCAATCCGGACCCGAATTTAAAAGCCATCTGCCCTGCAGTTGGCTTTTTTTGCTTTTTTTTGATACTATAAATGAAACAACATGCTGAATTCATTGCGCAAAGCTATAATTTGTCGTATGATAAGGCTTAATAGTGAAGGATCGATAGTTTTATACATTTTATATATTGGAGAGAATGACCGTGACTGTAACCATTTATGATGTAGCCAGAGAAGCAGGGGTTTCCATGGCAACCGTTTCGCGGGTTGTCAACAATAATCCGAATGTAAAGCCACAAACCCGTAAGAAAGTTTTCGAAGCGATAGAGCGTCTCGGTTACCGGCCGAATGCTGTAGCCAGAGGTTTGGCCAGCAAGAAAACAACGACCGTAGGCGTGGTCATTCCCGATATATCCAATACTATTTTTTCGGAAGTAGCGAGAGGTATTGAAGATATCGCTAATATGTACCATTACAATATCATTTTATGTAACGCTGACAAGAAGAAAGAGAAAGAAATCCGCGTTATCAACACTTTGCTCGAGAAACAGGTGGACGGGCTGTTATTTATGGGCGGAGCCGTAACTGAAGAGCATATTCAAGCTTTCAAAACCTCCTCTGTGCCTATCGTGCTATGTGCAACAACAGATGAGAATAATGCAGTTGCTTCAGTTGATATTGATCATGAACAAGCTGCTATGGATGCTGTCTCCTTGTTGATTCAGAACGGACATCGGGATATCGCAATGATTTCGGGAACGCTGCAAGATCCAGCTAATGGATATGCTCGTTACCAAGGTTATCGGAAGGCGCTGGAAGCAGCAGGAATTCCAATTCGTGAGGAATATGTACGAATCGGTAATTACCGTTACGAATCAGGATTAGAAGTAACGAAGCACTTCTTGGAGCTTAACGATCGTCCGACAGCGATATTTGCCGCTACTGATGAAATGGCAATAGGTGCAATTCATACGCTGCAGGATAGCGGATTGAGGGTGCCTGAAGATATTTCTGTTATCAGTGTGGATAACATCCGCATGGCGTCGATGGTTCGTCCTCAGCTTACAACGGTAGCGATGCCGATGTATGATATCGGAGCCGTGTCTATGAGGCTTCTGACTAAGCTGATGAACAAAGAGACGAAAGAAGCTTCAGAGCTAATGCAGGTTATTTTGCCGCATGAGGTCATTCATAGAAATTCGGTGGCTCATCGTTAATGAGCCTCTTTCTTTTTTGTTAACAGCAGGAATTTGACTCTACTGCGGAGGGTTCACATCAATTTAGGTGGACCTTTTTGTTAGGGTCATTCTATTTACGGTTGGGAGGATATTCGCTTGGCTTATGGGAAAATCGGAGTTATCGGCGCGATGAAAGAAGAGATCGAATTGTTCCTCGACCATATGGAGCAAGTTCGAGTTACAGAGAAGGCCAAGGTGACGTATCGAGAAGGACTGCTGCATGGTAAAAATATTGTGCTATGCAAATCCGGTGTCGGTAAAGTGAATGCTGCTGTGACGACTCAAGTTTTGATTGATACATATGGCGTGGATGCAATTATTTTTACCGGGGTTGCAGGTGCTGTTGATCCAGAACTAAATGTAGGAGATATAGTCGTTTCTTCAGAATGCTTGCAGCATGATATGGATGTAACGGCACTTGGATTTCCACGAGGGACCATTCCCTATGAGGAAACATCCTTATTCATCTCCGATGAAAAGCTGCGTCAGCTGGCGGTAGATGCAAGTACAGAGCTATTCGAAGGCCATGTAAAAGTAGGCAGGGTGTTATCTGGGGATCAATTTATTGCTAACCGGGAAACGGTAGCTAAGTTGCACATCGAATTGCAAGGTGCTTGTACGGAAATGGAAGGGGCAGCTGTTGCACAAGTTTGCTCATTGAATAATATACCTCATGTGATCATTAGATCCATGTCTGATAAGGCGGATGGCTCGGCACATGTTAATTTTGCTGAATTTACGCTGCAAGCTTCAGGGAATTCTTACCGTATAGTCGATCATATGCTTAAGCATATGTAGAATAGAGAAGGAGAGATTTACATTATGACAGTAACAATGGATCAAGTAGTAGCATTAGCCAAGCACCGCGGATTTATATTCCCAGGTTCCGAAATATATGGTGGATTAGCCAATACATGGGACTATGGTCCTTTGGGTGTTGAATTGAAAAATAACGTTAAACGCGCATGGTGGAAAAAGTTTATCCAACAGTCCCCGTATAATGTCGGATTGGACGCGGCTATCCTGATGAATCCTCAAGCTTGGGTAGCATCAGGCCATGTAGGTAATTTTAACGATCCAATGATCGATTGCAAAAAGTGTAAAGCTCGTCATCGTGCCGATAAAATTATTGAAAATGCATTGAACGACAAAGGAATAGAAATGGTTGTGGACGGACTGTCCTTCGATCAGATGATGGATTTGGTTCGGGAGCACAATATCGTTTGTCCTGATTGCGGAGCATTCGACTACACGGACATTCGCCAGTTCAATCTTATGTTCAAAACGTTCCAAGGTGTAACCGAATCCAGCTCTAACGTGGTCTATATGCGTCCGGAAACGGCGCAAGGCATATTCGTTAATTTCAAGAATGTGCAGCGTACCATGAGGAAAAAGCTGCCCTTCGGTATCGGCCAAATCGGTAAAAGCTTTCGTAATGAAATAACGCCTGGTAACTTCACATTCCGTACGCGTGAATTTGAGCAGATGGAGCTTGAATTTTTCTGCAAGCCGGGAGAAGATATGCAGTGGTTCGAATATTGGAGAAGCTTCTGTTTCCAATGGCTGATGAATCTAGGCTTGAAGGAAGATAATATTCGTCTGCGTGATCATTCCGACGATGAGCTGTCTCATTATAGCAATGCTACAACGGATGTGGAATATAAATTTCCATTTGGTTGGGGTGAGCTATGGGGGATTGCAGACCGTACCGATTATGATTTGAAGCAGCATATGGAGCATTCCGGCGAAGATTTCAACTATATCGATCAAGATGCTAATGAGCGTTATGTACCATACTGCATAGAACCATCGCTTGGTGCTGACCGTGTAACATTGGCATTCCTAATCGATGCTTATGAAGAACAGCAGCTTGAAGGCGATGACAGCCGAACTGTGCTTCGTTTCCATCCTGCATTAGCGCCGATTAAAGCAGCTATCTTCCCATTGTCTAAGAAGCTATCCGAAGGTGCGCAAAAGGTGTTTGGAGATTTGTCGGCGCACTTTATGGTGGACTATGATGAAGCAGGATCTATTGGTAAGAGATACCGTCGTCATGATGAGATTGGAACACCGTTCTGTATTACTTATGATTTCGAATCCGAACAGGATGGTCAAGTGACGGTTCGTGATCGTGATACTATGGAGCAGACACGGATGCCTATTAGCGAGTTGAAAGCATTTATTGAAGAGAAGATTCAGTTTTAAGTATATTTCGCAAATAACAGATAGATAAAGAGAAGACCCGCAGTAACTTCATTTGATGAAATGAGGTTACTGCGGGTCTTTCTATTTTTGAGCAAACAATAAAGGTAAAAACAAGGAGCTGCCATTATGAGAGGAGACAGAGTTCAACTGAGTTCAGGATTGATTGGTTTGACTCACTCATATGGCAGCGAAATTAAGGCTCAGCTTTAAGGGATGTACAGCAATGCTAGCTCCTTGGTGTGACGGTTCTTAAGCGTGATTTCATCACGTCTAGGCATGGCCGGCAGCGAGTCTGTGCTATCGAGCCACGTTGTCGGCAGCTCGACGGGGCTTTGGGGCTGCCACTGCGCCAGCCATGCTGGCGGCAGCTCTAGCGCCTGCTGTGGCTCGTTGAGACAGGCGACCAAGGGATGGTCGCACATCTCGAGCCACAGCAGGCTCCAGGCGCGTGGTACAACGCGCCAGATGTCGTAGCCGCCGCCGCCGAGCGCGACCCAACGCCCGCCGCAGTATTGGCGGGCAAGCTGGTGGATCAGCCGCGGCATAGCACGGTAAATGTCCATGCTGCAATGGACATGGGACAAGGGATCGTAAGCATGGGCATCGCAGCCATGCTGGGATACGATCAGGTCGGGCTTGAAATGTGCTGTAACCCGCTCCAGCACTTCCTCTAAGCATTCCAGCCACGAGCTATCCTCTGTATAGGGCTCGATGGGGATGTTGATCGTAGTACCAAAGGCGGTGCCTTCGCCGCGTTCATTTACAGCTCCGGTACCGGGAAATAAATATTTACCGGTTTCGTGAATCGATACCGTACAGACATCGGGCTCCGTGTAGAAGCTCCACTGTACACCATCGCCATGGTGTACATCCGTGTCGATGTAGAGCACTCTAACTCCATAATGATTCTTTGCATGCTCAATCGCTACAGAGGCATCATTATACACACAGAAACCAGCTCCCTTGTTACGGAGAGCATGATGAAGCCCGCCTCCAAGGTGTAGAGCATGCTGGGCTTGGCCGCTCATTACAGCGTCTACAGCACGTACAGACCCTCCAACAATCATAGAGGTAATGTCATGCATCTGCTGGAAGTAAGGTGTGTCTTCCGTGTTCAGTCCATACCTTGCAGCTTGATTTAACCACAACGGGTCTGGAGCCTCTCGGCTGAGCTCTATCACGGCTTGAATATAGTCCGTGCTGTGAACAGCTAATAGCTGCTCCATGGCTACCGGAAGGGGAGGGAATATACAGGAATCAGGTAAAGCATCAAGCTTACGCAGCAGGTCTACGGTCAGCTTCAGCCGCATTTGATTAAATGGGTGCTCATCGTTGAAATGATACCCTGCCTCGTACTCGTCATATATAAATAAAGCTTCACTTGTCATATCATTTCAACTCCCGAGGGACAATCTTGGTAAAATACTTGAAAATCAAAAAGAATTAGAACAAGTTCTAAAGGGACGATGGGTGAGAACGAATACTCTTCATCTGGCAACGCTCCCAAAGAGAAATTATATTTATCTCAAAAAGCCCGATCACAATATGTAAGCGTGTACTGGAGGGACGAAAGCGATCCAACATTATAATCGCCTAAGGAGCATCACCCGCATCTTCCTCTCCAAGCAATTCAGATGTCTCTGAGAGTGTTAGCCCTTGGGGGGAAGAGAGGGTAGATACCCTCAGTACATAAACCGCTGCCTAAATCGAACGCGGTCGAATTGTTCAACAGAACTGAGAGGTACATCTTTACCGATTCGGACCATCAGACAGTTGGCAGGATGTGAGCATATTTCTTGATCATCTGTAGCAAACCAGACCATATCTACAGACTTCATCAGCTTTTCCATCATTTTGCGATAGTCCCATACATTCAGCCCGCTTTTCTCTAAATCCCAATGCCAATAATATTCAGTCGTGAAGGTAATAACATTTTCCAGCTGATCATCCTCAAATGCAAGCTGAATCAAACGTTTGCCTAGTCCGAGTCCACGATAATCATCGGCAACCTCAATGGCTCCCAATTCAACGAGATCCTGCATGTTTCCCTCTGACCAACGCTCCATTTCATCCGCATAATGAAAGGTTACATATCCGATGATTTCGTTATCAAGCTTTGCTAGAATAATTCGACCCTCAGGCAGCTCGGCAATTTCTATAAGAGCATCAAATTGTTCTTTGGGCCGTCGAAACGCATCCAAATCGGGATGCATCCGATAATGGGCTAGTTGTTCGGGAGGAACAGGTCCTTCTATTACAATATATCGGGTACTTTGATAAGGTATAAGCTGGGAATGATATCGTTTGTAATGCTCCATAGCCTTGCAACTCCCTTTTTCCGCAATTCATGCAGCAATCATTAGCGTTTATTTGATAAAAACCTTACTCATCTTCCGTTTGTACTATATCAAAAAAAAGCATTTATGAAAAGCGTCAAAGAGAGGATTTTAAAGATATAAACGTGTCGAAGGGAGAGGTTTCTTGAAAGGCTAGGTGAGGTCAACCGAGTAAAAATATTGATGATGTCATTTCAAGAAAAGAAATAGTCTGATAAAATAGGATATGTTATAATATGCGGTGTATAAATCAATCATTTCCATATTTCAGTTGTAAGCGTTTCATTGATATGGAAAACGATGAAATCAGGAGGCAAGCTGAATGGACCACTCGAATGTTGAAAGTATTAAAGCAGTTTCCGTATCATCAAATATGACTAACTACGAGCAAGAGCGTGCAGGGTTTAGCTGGGAAGCGATTGAAAAGCAATTCTCATGGGCATCGACAGGTAATGTAAATATGGCCTATGAGGCGATCGATCGTCATGCTGAATCCGACAAGCGTGATAAAATTGCTCTTTACTACAGTGATGACAAGCGTGACGAAAAGTATACATTTCATGAAATGAAGCTACAATCCAATCGATTTGGTAATGTTCTGCGTAAGCTTGGGATTTCAAAGGGGCAGCGTATATTTATTTTCATGCCGAGAACGCCTGAACTATACTTTGCTTTATTGGGCTCGATTAAAGTTGGAGCCGTGGTTGGACCCTTGTTTGAAGCTTTCATGGAAACAGCAGTAAGGGATCGTTTACAGGACAGTGGTGCAACGGCAATTATTACTACACCGGCTTTGGTATCTCGTATTCCAGTAGATGAGCTTCCTGAATTGAAGCATGTGATTGTAGTTGGACAGGAATCTGATTTGGCAGAAGGACATGTTAATTTTTATAAGGAAATGGAACAGGCTTCCGAGGACTTAGATATTGAGTGGGTGGATCGTGAGGATGGCTTGTTGATTCACTATACATCAGGTTCAACAGGGAAACCAAAAGGTGTATTCCATGTACACAATGCAATGCTCCAGCATTATTATACAGGACGCATTGTACTTGATTTGCAGGAGAATGATGTTTACTGGTGTACAGCCGACCCAGGATGGGTTACTGGAACTTCATATGGTATCTTTGCACCATGGTTGAACGGGGTAACAAATGTAATCCGCGGGGGTCGTTTTAGCCCGCAGGATTGGTACCGTACATTGGAGAAATATGGCGTCACGGTTTGGTACAGCGCACCAACAGCTTTCCGTATGCTGATGGGAGCAGGGGATGATGTAGTTAAGCAATTCAATTTATCATCGCTTCGCCACGTGCTAAGTGTAGGAGAACCGCTTAACCCTGAGGTTGTTCGCTGGGGCTTAAAGGTATACAATCATCGTATTCACGACACCTGGTGGATGACAGAGACAGGTGGGCAGTTGATATGTAACTATCCATGTATGGACATTCGACCAGGCTCAATGGGAAGACCTATTCCGGGAGTAGAAGCGGCTATCTTAGATGATGCGGGTAATATTCTGCCGCCGTACCGTATGGGAAATTTGGCTATTAAAGCACCTTGGCCTTCTATGATGCGTAAGGTTTGGAACAATCCGGCCAAATTTGAAGAATATTTCCGGATCTCCGGTTGGTATATTTCGGGTGACTCCGCTTACTGTGATGAAGACGGTTATTTCTGGTTCCAAGGAAGAATTGACGATGTCATCAATACAGCGGGGGAGAGAGTAGGACCGTTCGAGGTGGAAAGTAAGCTTGTCGAGCATCCAGCGGTTGCTGAAGCGGGTGTTATTGGGAAACCAGATCCGATGCGCGGTGAGATCATCAAAGCTTTTATTGCTCTGCGTGAGGGTTACACGCCTTCTGATGAATTAAAAGCGGAAATATCCAAGTTTGTAAAGGAAGGCTTATCTGCACATGCTGCACCTCGAGAGATCGAATTTAAAGATAAGCTGCCTAAAACACGCAGCGGCAAAATTATGCGCCGCGTACTAAAGGCATGGGAACTGAATTTACCTACCGGTGATTTGTCGACAATAGAAGATTAAACTAGCATTTATATTAAGAGTCTTTCTACAAAAGAACACCCTGTATCCGTCAAATCCCTTACAATCGAGGGTGATTTGCAGATACAGGGTGTTGTTGTTTTGTTTAAGCTCTGAGTTATTTCTTGAAGAAAATGGTGGTTGAAGTTTTGGATTCACCTGCATCATTCACAGCAGTTATTTTGTAATAACCCTCATATACAGGAGCATAATAGCGGAATTCGGTGCCGTTATTTGCTGTGCCTAATTTGGTAAAGCTGCCCGTTTCTTTATCATTGTAGTAGACAACGTACTGTTTAACGGACTCTTTATTAGCATTCGCATTCCAGCTCAACAATATGCCCGCACCAATCGCTTTAATGGATAATCCGACTGGAGCTTGAGGAGGATCTTTCACAGGAATAGTTGAAGGAGTACTTGGTTTGTTTCCTTCATTACTAGGAGTTCCTGTGGCCGTATTGCCAGTCGAGCCAGTCGAGCCAGTGCTACCCGGATTAATCAGACCGTTCTCGTCGGGTGTAAGGTTCAAGATCTCAATATTAGTCCCGTCTGTGAATGAGGCTTTGCTCGGTGCTGACTCCTTGCCCGCTACATCAACGGCAGTTACATAATAGCCTAATACATTTTTACTCGCATTTTGATCGGTAAATTTGGTTTCGGAACCCGCTTCAACTATGTTCCCGCTTACCAGCTTAAAGCCACTGCGATTTTCAGAACGATATAGCCTGTAGCCTACGGTATCGGCATTGCCGCTTGCTTGAAACGTAACTACACTTTTATCGCCTGAATGCGTCGCAACAACAGTTGTAGGTGCATCTGGTGCCTTACCGTCATCTACTCGAGGATCTGTTTCTGTTGGAGCATCCTCATCATAATCGGTAGGAAGGTAACGATCAAGCGGACGGCGCCGGTCTTCAGGCACCTTGTTCATAATAGCAGACAGTTCTCCCAGCAGAGTGTTAATTGATTTTTCTCGTTTGATGACTGTTTTTTCTTTAACAAATTCTGCAGGTGTACTTGGTTGGGCAATGTAATGAATTCCATTGTACGGAATGATCGATAATTTGACAAACACATTATCTTCTTCAGTAGGGATGAAGTTTTTATTAAAAATATCGGTTGTTAGCTTGCCTGATTTGCTTGTTTCCTCGCTTGGGAGCTTGCCAGAATAACCGGATACGGTCATTTCTACAATTCCATCAGGCCGTTTGAACGTTTTGGTTGGAAAGTATTCCGGTTTTTTGTCAATGGCTGCGTCCAATGCGAGTGCCCAAATATTTTTGGCGCGATTAGTCCCGCCGGTTGTTTTGCTCAGCTTATGAACGGGAGAATCGTAACCTGCCCATACGCCCAGTGTGATATCCGGTGTATATCCCATATACCAAGCGTCCGCATCATCCTGTGTTGAACCGGTTTTACCGACTATTGGAACCTTTCCGTAATGTTTGAATTTACTCATTAAGTCAGTTGCTGTTCCAGCAGTTACTACGGTTCGCATCATATCCGTCATAATGTAGGCCGTTTGCTCTGAAAAGACGGTCGTTGGCTTCAATTCGTGCTTGTAAATAACCTTGCCGTTGGAATCCGTAATTTTGTTGATCATAAATGCTTCGTTGAAGACACCTTTGTTTCCGATGGATGAATAAGCACTAGTAAATTCTTTTACGGAAACGCCGTACTTCAAGCCCCCGATAACACCGGTTTGGGCATGATAATCATCCTTTGTAATAGATGTAATTCCAAGCTTTTTGGCGAAATTCCATGCTTGCTCAATACCGACTACGTCTGTAAACAGCTTGATGGCCGGAATATTATACGATTGATTTAAAGCTTTCCGTGCAGTGACCAAGCCATGAAATTGATTATCCCAGTTCTCCGGAATGTGATAGCCCCTGGAACCATCCTTTAAGATGACGGGTATATCATCAATAATAGACGCTGGCGAAATGGCGCCTTTCTCGATTGCAGGAATATAAGCCGCGATTGGCTTCATGGTCGAGCCTGGTTGACGATATGCCTGGGTAGCATGATTCAACTGCTCTATAAAAAAGTCCCGTCCCTCGATCATCCCGAGAATGGAGCCCGTTTTACTATCAATCATGACCGCAGCGATTTGCTCTACACCTTTTGTTGGATCATCTGGTGTAAAATTTTTGGGGTTTTCCGCGATTTCATGCATTGACTCATAAATCTCTTTATCAATCGTTGTATAAATCTGGTAGCCCCCTCGGCTTAATTGGGCTTGGGCATTCTTCAAAGCTTCAGTGTAGGCCTCTGGATTAGAGGCTGAGGTCAGCTTAGGATTTTGTGCTTGCAGCAAAGCTTTAGCTGCTTCTTTCTCGACCTCAATCATGAGATAAGGATAGGTTGAGTATGCTTTTTTGACCGGCTCAGCGAGTGATCCCTTAAGATCAAAGCTCAGTGCATCCTGATACTGCTGCTGGTCAATCTTACCTTCCTCCAGCATCCTTCTTAACACTAGCTGTTGTCTTGTAACAGCACGTTTGAATGCAGCACCGTCAAATTGCCCTTTACTGGAGAACGTAGAATAATTGCTTGGCTGCTGTGGAAGTCCTGCTAAATAAGCAGCTTGAGCGATGTTGATATCCTTTAGCTCACTAATATTAAAAACACCTTTGGCTGCAGCTTTGATCCCATAGAGATTGTAACCTGAGGAGCCGTTTCCATAAGGGATTTTATTCAAATAAGCGAGTAAAATCTCATCCTTGGACATGAGGCGTTCCATACGCATAGCAAGAAAAATCTCTTTCGCTTTCCGGCTATCTTCCCTGTCTAGCGTTAAGAAGACACGCCGAGCGAGCTGTTGAGTAATGGTGCTTCCTCCAGTTTGAACTTCTTGGTTCATTAACTTTTGGACGACAGCCCGTGCGAGACCTTTAAAATCGATCCCATTATGCTCGTAGAAATGGTTATCCTCAATGGCAAAAACAGCATCGAGCACCTGCTGCGGAATATCTTCAAGCTTAGCTAATCTCCGGTCTTCTTCCGAGCGGATCTGACCTAGAATGGACTCATCATTAAAATAGACAAACCCAGTAATTGCATTTTCCTGTACTTGAGCTGTCATAGATTCTTTGCTGCGAATAGGATCTTCCTTAACAAGAGCGGATACATAACCGAACCCAGCTCCGGCTACTAAGAATCCAACTATAATACCGGCAATCAACATCCATTTTAATGTTGTCCCTGTATATTTGGTAATAGTCCAAATGACGGCAAGCGTTTTGTTTTTTTGTGTTTCTTTCTTCATCCCGATAAAAGTTCCTCCCGATTCTGAAAAACATACGTAGATTATTATACCATATGGGGAAAGCTCTGGACACTAGGCGAGTAGTTAATTGCTCACAAGAACGTTTGACACATGTCTTGTCATGTGTTATAAATCTTATAATCACTATCTTATAACCACATATCAAAATGCATTGATGGACTTGACGCTAGGGCAATTGATTTGTCCAGCGCACAGTAGAATAGGGAATCAAGCTTACAGAGAGCTGGTGGATGCTGCAAACCGGTACTTGACCTTCATTCGAAATACCGTCCGGAGCAGGGGAAGGGAACGCTTGAAACGACTATTATTGATGTTGTTTTCTGTGTCAGTAGCTTCCTGCCGGGTTCAGCCCGTTATCATAATGAAGTGAAAGTGTCGAGAACCGTTTCTTATTGTAGAAGACGATTTCTGCAGATACTTTAATTAGGGTGGTACCGCGAGCAATAGCCTTCTCGTCCCTTTGTGGATGAGAAGGCTTTTTTTGTATTTTATCAGAAAGAGAAAGGGAGAGAAACAATGGATATATTACAGGAATTACGGTACAGAGGGCTTATTCATCAGTTGACGGACGAAGAGGGCTTGACTAAAAAATTAAGCGAGGAGCCGGTTGTTCTGTATGCAGGCTTTGATCCAACCGCTGATAGTCTGCATATTGGGCACTTGCTGCCGATTTTGTGTTTGAAACGATTCCAGATGGCTGGTCACTTGCCCGTGGCTTTAGTGGGAGGAGGTACCGGGCTAATTGGAGATCCGAGCGGTAGATCAACGGAACGTTCTTTAAATACATCGGATGTCGTAGAGGAATGGACGGATAAGCTTAGAGGACAGCTATCGCAATTTCTTGATTTTGAATCGACAGTTAATCCGGCTCGAATGGCTAACAACTACAGTTGGCTAGGGGAACTGAATGTCATTACCTTCCTAAGGGATATCGGTAAAAACTTTTCTGTTAATTACATGCTGGCCAAAGATAGTGTTGATTCGCGCTTAAGCAATGGAATCTCGTTTACTGAGTTTAGCTACATGATTTTACAGGCCTATGATTTCTTCCGGATGAATAGCGATATTAACTGTTCCTTACAGGTGGGCGGAAGCGATCAGTGGGGTAATATTACCGCGGGTCTGGAGCTGATCGGCAAATCAACTGGCAATAAAGCCTTCGGTTTAACTATGCCGCTCGTAATCAAAAGTGACGGAACTAAATTTGGTAAAACCGCAGGAGGCGCTGTATGGCTGGATGCAGAGAAAACCTCGCCTTACCAGTTCTACCAATTCTGGATTAACACGGATGACAATGATGTTGTAACGTTCTTGAAATATTTCACATTCTTAACCAGAGAGCAGATAGCCGAGCTGGAAGAGCAAGTAAAGCTGAGCCCGGAAAAACGAGAAGCACAACGTGTGCTTGCGCGTGTTATGACGGAGCTTGTTCATGGTGAGGATGCCGCACTTAGTGCGATCAAAATATCTGAGGTTTTATTTAGCGGCAATGTAGAGACACTATCGGGGCGAGAAATCGAAGAGGCGTTTAAGGACGTACCTTCAACAGAGCTTTCAGGCAATGAGGAAATAGGTCTTGTTGATTTATTAATCGCTGTCAAAGCAGCGCCTTCCAAACGGCAAGCTAGGCAGGATATCGAAAGCGGAGCCGTATCACTGAATGGAATTAAAGTTAGTGATGTAGAAAAAGTATTGCAATCAAGCGATCGCATGGAAGGCAGATACATCGTTATACGCAGAGGAAAGCGCAACTACTACCTTGCTAAATTTGTTTAAACCAAGCATACAAAAAAAGCGTTGACTGCATGTGCAGCCAACGCTTTTTTTGTGAATCATAAAGATTAACGGCTGTAGAACTCGACGATTTGTTTCTCGTCAATTTCTTGTGGAAGCTCAGAGCGCTCAGGAAGACGAGTAAACTTACCTTCCAAAGCAGCGTCATTGAATTCGATGTAAGCTGGCAAGTAGTTGCGGTTTGCCAAAGCTTCTTTAATAGCGGAAAGGCTACGGCTTTTTTCACGAAGACCGATCACATCGCCAGTGCTTACTAGGTAAGAAGCGATATCCACTTTTTTACCGTTAACAGTTACGTGTCCGTGAGAAACCAATTGACGTGCTCCTGCACGAGAGTTGGATAGACCCATACGGTAAACCAGGTTGTCCAAACGGCTTTCCAACAAGATCATGAAGTTTTCACCGGCAATACCTTGTTGTTTATTTGCTTTGTCAAACAGGTTACGGAACTGTTTTTCGTTCATTCCATACATATGACGAAGCTTTTGTTTTTCTTGCAATTGAATGCCGTAGCCGCTCATTTTTTTGCGTTGGCCTGGGCCGTGTTGACCTGGAGGGAATGCGCGTTTCAAATCTTTTCCGTTACCGCTTAGGGAAATTCCCAGACGACGGCTCAATTTAAATTTAGGACCTGTGTAGCGTGACATGTATAATGAGCTCCTTTTTTTCCACAATTATGGGATTAGTTTAGTTGATAGCTCGGGTGAAGCATGTGCCCGATTTTGTTTAAAGCCATGAGCGCTAATAACGCTCGGCACCTGTCAGGAATCTCAGCCGCTGTCCTGCCAGCAACAAACTCGTTGAGGGTGACACAAGCTTCCACCATAAACATTTTCCTGTTCAGAAGAATGCTTATTCTCGACTTCTAATTTTATAAGACTATACCCGCCTATGTCAAGTCCAATTGCCGCTTTTATAAGAGAAATGCTCACTATTATGAATTAATGGCAAGAAAGTGGTACAATAAGGGGGTAGAAGGGAAGTGTTAGCATTGGTCAACTTGAATGTCCAGCATTTATCTGACGCCCTAAATTCATGGGGGTTATGGGGACGTATTGCTGGAGCATTGCTGGTCTTCGTGCAGACGGTACTGCCGTTTATACCTTTTGTAGTAATTGCTGGGGCCAATGTGCTGATATTCGGTTTTTGGATGGGTTTTCTTGTCAATTATGTTGCGTCTGTTCTGGGAGCGATTATTTTCTTTTGGATAGCGCGATACTATGCCAAAGACTGGGTGGAAAGAAAGCTCAAGAAGTATGTTTACCTAAATAAAATTAACGATAAACTCGAAAATAATGGTTTTATGTACATAACGATCGGGCGTGTTATTCCGGTAATACCATCATTCGGAATTAACTTGGCCGCTGCGGTCATGAAGGTCAGTACACGCGATTTTGTAATGGGGACTATCGTAGGTAAAGCGCCGATTATTTTATTGGAATCATTAATCGGACATGATTTATTGTATTTTCACCAGTATAAAGGGAGATTTCTTATTCTTTCGGCTCTGTTTATCGGACTGATTTTAGTCGGTAATGTTTATAAGAAAAGATGGTTTGGCAGTAATAAATCATAATTTTGATTGAAATGAATTTTAAACAAACTATACATGAAGGAGAATAATGCTATGCGTGATACGCGGTTACAAACATTGGCCAAAAATATTATCGGTTATTCGTTGGATGTTCAGCCGGGCGAGAAAGTGTTGATCGAGATGATAGGCTCCGAACGGGAGTTTGTAGTGTGTCTCATCGAAGAAATCTATGCAAGAGGAGGTCAAGCTTATGTAGAGCTGGCGGATCCTAAAGTGCGAAGTGCTATGCTGCAATCCGCAACGAAAGAGCAGATCGAACATTGGGCTGAGATGGATTTAAAGCGAATGAAGGATATGAACTGTTATGTCGGGGTTCGTGCCGGAGCAAATGTGAGTGAAATGTCCGACGTTTCAGAAGCTCAGATGAAGCTGTATGACATGTATTACCGTAAACCTGTCCATATGGAACAGCGGGTTAAAAAGACGCGTTGGGTGGTTATGCGTTATCCGAATGCATCCATGGCCCAATTAGCCAATATGAGCACAGCGAAGTTTGAAGATTTCTACTTTAGCGTCTGCAATCTGGACTATGCCAAGATGTCGCTTGCCATGGATCCCTTGCAGCAGTTGATGAACCGGACAGATCGGGTTCATATCGTTTCTCCAGGCACCGACATTAGTTTTTCGATTAAAGGCATTGGCTCGGTTAAGTGCTGTGGTCGACGCAACATTCCAGACGGCGAGGTATATTCAGCCCCAATTCGTGATTCTATTAATGGTACTATTACCTACAACACACCATCCGTACATGCGGGGATTACTTTTGAAAATATTAGCTTTCGATTTGAAAATGGCAAAATTGTTGAAGCAACGAGCAGCGATTCAAAGAGAATTAATGAAGTGCTGGATACGGATGATGGAGCTCGTCATATTGGAGAATTTAGCATAGGGTTTAATCCGTATATTTTAACACCAATGAAGGATACTTTGTTTGATGAGAAAATTGATGGAAGCTTGCATTTTACACCAGGTCAAGCTTACGAGCAGGCAGATAACGGCAATCGGTCGGCAATTCACTGGGATCTTGTATTGATCCAAAGGCCGGAATATGGTGGCGGTGAGATCTATTTCGATGATGTTTTAATTCGTAAGGATGGCCGATTTGTTATACCTGAGCTTGAAGGATTGAACCCGGAGCATTTAAAATAATACATTACTTATAGGAGTAGGGTTATTTAGATGCCTCCCTTACAAAAAGTTGTTGCGTGTTATTCTTTTCCAAGGTAAAATCATAAAAAGAAAGCGATTTACTAAATTTAGCAAGTAATGATACGCATGGAGGGATTCAATATGTCAAGTGCCAATAACGCAGCTATAGTAGAAATTTCCCAAACCGCTAACAAATTCAGATCTTCCATTGTTTTACAGTATGATAATAAGTACATTGACGTAAAAAGTATCCTTGGCTTGTTCACTACACTAGTGACGAGCAGCAATTATGACCTCCATGTTCACGGTCCGGATGCAGAAGAAGCGAAAAAAGCTATGGCTGAAGTATTCGCTAAACATAATCTTCACATTAACAGTATTCTTGACTAACAGAGTGCAGGTCTAAGAAAAGCATTTTCATCCTGAGGGGTGAAAGTGTTTTTTTTAATATAAATATGAACAATTACAGATGCTCGTCAAACATTAGGTAAATCAATGATCAACTCTCTTGTGTATTAAGGCAATATCGACTAATATTAAGCTATGAACTCGCATGTACAAGGGGGAAGCTTGATGTCATCATCCGATTTGTTGCTTAGCTTATCACAAAAAGCACTTCATCTTCTTCAAGAAGATGCAGATAAAATTGAGAAACTCATCGAAGTGCAGATGGAAAATTTGACGACACGTAAATGCCCACTGTATGAAGAGGTGTTAGATACGCAAATGTACGGGCTATCCAGAGAGATTGACTTCGCTATTCGTGCTGAGCTTATTAACGAGGCTGCCGGTAAGCATATTATGGTGAAGCTTGAAAGAAATTTAGAAGAACTATACGAAGCCTTGAACAAAAAAGAGTAGCCCATCTGTGATGGACTACTCTTTTTACGTATTAGGTTGTTTGTTTATTAAGTACTGAGTAGGAGTACGGTTATACAAGGTAGAAGGCAATGCCCAGAATAATGTAGACAACTAAGAGCAGAACACCCTCATACCAGTTAGTCGAGCCATCTTGGGAGATTGATTTAGCAATGATCGCCGCAACCCCGATGGCCACAAGCTCAAAGGTAGTGAACACCATATCCATTGTTTTTCCGAAAATCAGGGATATGATCACAAGTACCGGAGCAACGAACAATGCAATCTGCAAGGAGCTACCAACTGCGATTTCAACAGCTGCGCCAATCTTATTCTTGCGAGCCAATAGAATCGCTGCGCTGTGCTCAGCGGCATTACCTACTATGGCGATCAGGAAAGCACCAACAAATAGCTCAGATAATCCGAATTGATGGGAGAATACTTCGAGAGTACTGACCAACCATTCGCTTTGCACGGCTACCATTACTGTTGCAAGAAATAGAAACAAAATGGACATTCCCTTGGACCACTGCGGCTCACCGTGTTCAATAGCCTCATCGCTCAACTCATTTTTATGTGTAACCATCGAAAATAACAGCCATAGCAAGTAGGCAATAATCAAGATTACAGCTACCAGGATGCTTAGATTCATGGTTTCCGATGTAGTAAGGCTTTTGGCAAAGGCTGCAGGGATCAATAGGGCAATAACAGCTAAGAGCATCAGAGAGCCATTATGACTGGCTAGCTTCACATTAAAGTGCTGCTCCTTATATTTTAACCCTCCGACAAATAAGCTAAGACCGAGTACTAACAGAAGGTTGCCGATGATGGATCCTGTAATGCTTGCTTTTACGATGTCAAATAAACCGTCTTTCACTAAAAAGATCGCAATAATAAGCTCTGCTGCATTGCCGAAGGTAGCGTTGAGGAAGCCACCCAATCGTTGCCCTGCATAATGAGCCACGCTTTCTGTAGCTTTACCCAAGAAGCCTGCCACAAAAATAATGGATAGGCAAGAGATGGCAAACTGGACTGTGGCTGAAAACAATCCCGAGTAATGCGCGAAAGCACTTAACACAAAACTGGCAATTAAGCCAATGGTAAACAGATGTCGTTTCAAATTGTCACCTCTTTTGGTAAAGTATACCTTAAACAACAAAATCTATTCTACTATACCCATAATAGTGTACGAAGTAAACATCGTTCATAATGAAAAATCGGCTAATTCACATGTTAAAACCAAATGTATGTTTTACTTCCCATAATATCTTATGAGGGACTGCGCGAAACTTGTCGCATAAGTTGCTTTCCACATGGGAAGTCATTACAATATAGGTATAACCCACCGAGGAGTGATCCGTATGTCCGAAGAAATTCAAACAGGTCTTATTCGCATATCAGATGATGTCGTTTCGACAATCGCAGGCTTAGCTGCGCTGGAAACTCCTGGGATTGCCGCAATGTCCGGAGGTATTTCCGAAGGGTTAGCCAAACGTTTAAGCGGCAAAAATGTGCAAAAAGGTGTTTCAGTCGAAGTAGGGCAATTGGAAGCTGCCATTGATTTACGTATAATTGTTAACTATGGATCTAAAATTCAAGAGGTATGCCGCGATCTGCAACAAAATGTCCGTGAAGCTGTAGAAAACATGACGGGCTTATCCGTAGTTGAAATCAATGTTAAAGTGGAAGGGGTCGCATTCCGCGAAGAAGAGAAAGAGCTTCATTTGGATGAGGCACATCGAGTGAAATAATGGGCATAAGTAATTTACATAGTACGAAAAAGAGAGCCTGTTAGGCTCTCTTTTTCGTTTCTTTATCCGGTTTATTGTATTCCCTAGATATACTAAGCAGAATCCCGAGACTAATGAGCGAAATAAGCATGGAGGAACCACCATAACTAATGAAAGGAAGCGTTACACCAGTCATCGGTATACTTACTGTGACACCGCCTAAATTGATTAAGGCTTGTATTGCTATCATTCCGATAATACCGACTCCTGTTAATGTACCGAACATTTCTTTACAGCGAACGGCGACCAGAAGGCCCCGCCACAGAAAAGCTAAGTAAATAAGGATAAATAAGGAAGTGCCGATAAATCCAAGTTCTTCACCGATAATGGCAAAAATAAAGTCATTATGAGCTTCAGGAAGGTAATGAAGCTTTTGAATACCCTGTCCGAAACCCGCTCCCCAAATTCCGCCATGGCCGAAGGCATATAGCGATTGGATCAATTGATAGCCGGTACCTAATTGGTCGGCCCAAGGGTCCATGAATGCGGTAAAACGGTCAATACGATAGTCTTGACCGTTTTTTACTGCCAAATAAATCGATATTACAGAAGACAGCACTCCCGCTCCGAGAACACTCAAGAAAAAAATATGTTTAAGATTGGCGCCTCCCACAATGATGACGATAGCTGCACATAGTATCAGGATCATGGTGGAGCCAACATCAGGCTGAAGTAAGATCAACGCAGATACAAAGCCTACGATCATCAGAGCGGGAAGAAGCCCTTTTTGAAAATCTCGGAACTTATCCTCTTTCTTGCTAATGAGAGCCGCCAAATATAAAATAACGGCCAGCTTAGCAAATTCGGAGGGTTGAACGCTGAAACCGGCAATTTTGAACCAGCTTGTTGCTCCTTTGACTCCATGTCCTATTATAGGAACCAATAGCAGCATGATGACAACGATAACAAAGCCGGGACCGATCCACTTCCTAAGGATACGGTAATCGATGTTCATACAAAAAAACATAGCTACTGTACCCATGGCAATCGCAATTGCTTGACGAATAACCATATAAGACGGATCATTTAGCATAGTTTCCGAAACAGAGTCGAAGCGGGTATACGCCATACTCGCACTGAATACCATAGCCAATCCAAAGCAAACTAATAAGAAGGTTAAAAAAAGCAGCAGGAAATCCGGTGTTCCTCGTCGCTGGGCAGTCATTAGACTTCGTCCTTAGTCAGACAATTTAGTTTTCAGCTGAGCAAGCTTCTGAGTAGCAATTTTCATGATGGAATCGGGAATTGCTGATTCATAATCCAAACCGTGAGGGAATGTGCCTCTTCCAATATATACTTCTTCTATGTAAAGCACTGCATAAGGGGATTCCAGTTTTCCGGACTCAGCACGAGTGTTCAAACGCAAGAAGTATTCGCTGTTCGAAGCTCTATCCTCAATTTTCAAATCATATGTTGCCCGAGTATATTCCCACTGCCAACGAACGAACCCCAAGCTTGTTGTAGTTTCGTCCAAATGAGCGAGATCGCTTTTTAGCCCTTTAACGCCATTATTTTCAATAATCACTTTGAAAGCCCTCCTAAAAAGTCAAATCCATTGATTCTAATCCTTTAATCATGATAGTATGTTTCCCAAACTTGTGCAAGCTTAATGCGAAATGTAGCTTAGTACGATATATAAAGTTTGAAATTCTTGTGACATATAGATGAAAGCGGGAGGAAGATTTGTTAAAATGTAGAGAAAGATAAGAATAAGTGAGAGTTCAAAAATCCGACTTTTCAGCACCGAGAAGGTTGCAAGAAGGTGAAGAAGGAGGAGCGGAGTTTAGGGAAACCTAAATGAGCACCGGACTTCGAGCCTGAATGCAGGATTCAATGTCGAATATGCTTCCTGAGATACTTCGTGATCAAAAGTCGATTTTTGAACATCCTCTATAAGCTCGATAAACCGGAGGTGTACGGTCATGGAAGTCTTGTTACAAGCGATTGATTTACTATATCCGGAGATGGTCGGCTGGCGCCGGTATTTGCATCAGCATCCCGAGTTATCTTATCAGGAGCGAGAAACTGCGGCATATGTCGCAAAGCATTTAAAGCAATGGGGATTAGAGGTCCGTACTGAAGTTGGCGGAAATGGAATAACCGCTCGATTAAAGGGCAATGGACGAGGACCAACAGTAGCGTTACGTGCTGATATGGATGCACTTCCGATTCAGGACCAAAAGAACTGCGAATATGCGTCCAAGGTTAATGGAGTTATGCATGCATGTGGACATGACGCCCATACCTCCACATTACTAGGTGTTGCCAAAGTATTGTCAGAGCATAGAGGAATGTTGAATGGCGATGTCGTGTTTCTATTCCAGCATGCCGAGGAATTAAGCCCCGGTGGGGCGTACAGTATGATCGCTGAAGGTGCATTGGATGGGGTTGATTATATATATGGCATTCATTTATGGACGCCGTTCCCGTTGGGAGCAGCTTATTGTAAAGAAGGAGCCTTCATGGCCGCAGCGGATGAGTTTGAAATAATAGTAAAGGGAAAAGGCGGTCATGGGGGGCTGCCGCATGAGACCGTGGATAGTATAGTAATTGGTTCGCAGCTAGTAGGCAATCTTCAAACGATTGTAAGCCGCGGCGTAGATCCGACACAGCCTTGTGTGGTTTCCATCGGTTCCTTTCACAGTGGTACAAGCTTTAATGTCATTGCAGAGCAAGCTATGTTAATCGGTACCGTACGTACGTTCGATCCGGATTTGCGCATGGATGTAAAGCAACGAATGGAGCGTTTAGTATCGCAGACCTGTTTAATGAATGGAGCTGATTCCAGCTTCGATTACAAAATGGGTTATCCGCCAGTGATTAATGATACTGACGAGGCCAAACGATTCTTCCGAGCGGGAGCTCGTGTGATGAATGTCGAACCTTCTCCGCTCATTATGGCCGGGGAGGATTTCGCGTATTATTTGCACCAGCGTAAAGGCTGTTTTATGTTTGTAGGAGCAGGCAACCGTGAGCAGGGAATTATACATCCTCATCACCATCCCAAGTTTGACATCGATGAAAGAGCAATGCGCGACGCAGCCAGACTCTTTATCAGCATGCTATGGGATTGCCAGAACGATGGCTGTAATTAACTGCTAGGGGCTTGTGCACATGCAAAGCGGGGTTTCGGGAGATTCTATGTTTGCAACGGTAGATGCCGTTACTTTCATAATGCAAGTTCGGTATTCTCCGAATGACAAACTCTTCTGGGAGGGAATCACCCTTGAATGCAAAAAAAATAAAAGAAATCATGACGAAGGATTGTGCGACAGTCACTTTGAAAGATAATGTATATGAGGTTGCTGTTAAAATGAAGCAGGAGGATACTGGCTTTATTCCTGTTGTTGACGGTAAAAAGCTGATTGGTGTTATTACCGACCGTGACTTGGTCATCCGAGGATTTGCCGCGAAGAAGGAAGGCTCTACCGCGGTGGCAGAAGTCATGAGCAGCAATCAAATTACGAGTGCAACCCCTGAAACTACGGTGGATGAAGCGGCCAAACTGATGGCAAGTCAGCAAATTCGCCGTTTGCCGGTCGTAGAGAATGGGGAGCTGGTAGGAATTGTATCTATCGGTGATTTAGCTGTACGCAGTAACTTTGAGGATGAAGCCGGAGAAGCGTTAAGTGAGATCTCTGAAAAAGATAAGGTAACGGTCTAAATAAATCAGGCTGCATTAGTTCTCCCGAAAATATCGGGGGAACAAATTTTTTTGTATTGTAATGTTAACGTGTGCAATATATAATATTACTGATGTAGAACAAATGCTTACATACAAACTTTTTTTAAGAATGAGAGGCAGGGGAATACGAAATGGACAAAGTGCGCATCGGTATTGTCGGTGTGGGTAACATGGGTAAAAGTCATACGGAATACTTGACCAAAAATCAAGTGAACAATGCGGAGTTGACAGCCATTGTGGACACGGATCCAGCCCGGCTTGAATGGGTTAGAAGCAACCACGGAAGTAGTAATATTCAATTGTTTGATAATTTAGAAGCCTTTTATGCATCTAAGGCGTTCGATGTTGTGCTGGTGGCGACACCTCACTACGATCACTCAGCTGCTGCTATACAAGCATTTTCTCACGGCTATCACGTATTGGTTGAAAAACCTGCTGGCGTGTATACCAAACAAGTTCGCGAAATGAACGAAGCTGCCGCGAAATCGGGCAAAGCCTTTGGAATTATGTTCAATCAACGGACAAACCCTTTATATCAAAAGCTTAGAGATTTAATTACATCCGGAGAGCTTGGAGAAGTGCGTCGTACTAATTGGATTATTACGAATTGGTACCGTTCGCAAAGCTATTATGATTCCGGCGGCTGGCGCGCTACTTGGGCAGGAGAGGGCGGCGGTGTGTTAATCAACCAAGATCCTCATCAGCTCGATCTATGGCAGTGGACTGCTGATATGATGCCTAAACGTGTCAGAGCATTCTGCAGCTTTGGTAAATACCGTAACATTGAGGTAGAAGATGACGTTACTGCATACGTAGAATACGAGAACGGCGCTACTGGCTTATTCGTTACAACTACCGGTGAGGCTCCAGGTACAAATCGGTATGAAGTAAGTGGAGATAACGGTAAAATCGTGATTGAAAATGATACGTTGACATTCTGGCGCTTGCGCACACCTGAACCGCAGTTTAACCGTGAATTCAAAGGCGGATTTGGTCAGCCAGAATGCTGGAAATGCGAGGTTCCAGTAGTTGGAGCTCCAGGACCTCAACATAAAGGCATCACGCAAAACTTCGTTAATCATATCTTGAATGGTACACCGTTGCTTGCACCGGGCGAAGAAGGAATTAAAGGCTTAACTTTATCCAATGCGATGCATTTGTCTACATGGACAGATAACTGGGTTGATCTTCCAATCAACGAAGATCTGTACTATGAGAAGCTTCAAGAACGCATTAAGAACTCGACTTTCCAAAAAGAAACAAAAGAATTGCAACTGGATGTAAAAGGTACTCACTAGGAGTTGCCGACAAATAAAAACGACCTGACAGCCAATCTGTCAGGTCGTTTTGTTGTTATATCACTTCATTCACTTTTTCTTTTCAAACGCAGAATCATAATCCTTCCAAAGCCCTTTTTGCTTCTTACGGGCTTCTTCTTGATCCTTCTTAAATAAATCCACATATTTGACGTTTGGAGGGAATGTTGCAATACGCGCATAGCCCTCGCTAATAAGTGTGCGGTTGTACAGCTCATCATCAATCCAGACGTATGCAAGCAGGCGATCATACCTATCTTTACGTTCAACATCCCATTCCAGCTCGACCGTTTTGTTCTCAAGCCGCTTTTTAGTGAAATCAGAAGCTTCTTTTCCATAGAACATTACAGGCGTGTTAGGCTTTTTAGTTTCCGGTGTATCTACCCCGATTAGCCTGACTTTTTCTTTTTTACCATCGAGTTTAATTTCAAAAGTATCCCCGTCGACCACACGCTCAACTTTAACCGACTCCCTACCGTTATGGGTTGATGCTGATTTACTTTGGCATCCTGAGAGAATCATACTGATTATTAAAATTGGGAGGAGCGCGGCTGCAATCCATTGTTTATTCAATGATGTCACCTCTAACTACTCATTGTAGAACCAACTTAAACGGCTGTAAAGCGAAAAAATGTTTAATTTATGTGGTTTCCCCTCATACTAGTTGGTATGTAAACTTGAGCGATCTTTCAGGAGGGATCAATATGCAGATGGACCCAAAAAAGCCACTTGTGGTTCAGAGTGATTTCACGGTTTTGCTGGAGGTGCGCCATCCTAATTTTGGTCAGGTACGCCCTTTGTTAGCGCGTTTTGCGGATTTGGTCAAAACGCCGGAGCATATCCATACGTACCGAATGTCGGCATTGTCACTCTGGAATGCAGCAGCAGCAGGGATGACTACCTCGGAGATAACTTCTTTTTTGGAGGAGCATGCCAAGTTTGGTGTGCCAAACAACATTAAGCAGGACATTCGACGTTTTGTAGAGAGGTATGGCTTGGTACGCATTGAAAGCTTAGGTGATGATCTGCTGTTGATATCGGATGACGTAGAGGCGATCAAGGAAATGTGTTCTTTTAGAACCCTTCGCTCCTATGGTCTATGTCAGGTTGACTCACAAACGCTGCGGTTTTCCTCTAGATATAGGGGAGCTTTGAAGCAAGAATTGATCAAGCTGGGATATCCGGTTCAGGATTTGGCGGGTTATACCCGTGGTGAGGAGCTGCCCATCAGGCTCAAACCGGATGTCGCTGATGGAAAAGCATTTCAGCTGCGTGATTATCAGAACTCAGCGGTCGAATCGTTTTATCGGGAAGGTAGTATCTTGGGAGGTAGCGGTGTGCTTGTACTGCCCTGTGGTGCTGGTAAAACTATTATTGGAATAGCTGCGATGGGGAAGTTAAATTGTGCTACTCTAATTCTTACTACGAATACGACCTCTGTAAATCAATGGAAACGTGAGATTTTAGAAAAAACAGAAGTTACCGAAGATATGGTAGGGGAATATACCGGTATGAAAAAGGATGTTCGTCCGATAACCATAGCGACCTATCAAATATTAACTTATCGTAAATCGAAGGATGATTTGTTCATTCATATGGATTTATTCAATAAACGGGACTGGGGTTTGATTGTTTATGATGAAGTTCATTTGCTCCCAGCTCCTGTATTCCGCGTAACCGCTGACATACAAGCTACAAGAAGGCTTGGTTTAACAGCAACGCTTGTCCGTGAGGATGGACGGGAGGAGGATGTATTCTCGCTTGTTGGTCCCAAACGTTATGATATGCCATGGAAGGAGCTAGAAGGGCAAGGGTGGATTGCAGCAGTAAGCTGCACAGAAATCCGCGTCCCATTGCCTGTAGATGAACTGGAAGCTTACCATGCTGCAGAAGCAAGGCAGAAGATGAGAATCGCCAGTACAAGCAGTGGAAAACTGAATGTGATTACGAAGCTGCTTGCTCAGCACGAAGGGGAACAGACAATTATTATTGGGCAATATCTTGACCAGCTTAAGCAGGTGGCTCAGGCTTTGGGGGCACCATTTATCCATGGCCAAATGCCGCATGAGGAACGAGAGGAGCTCTATAACCAATTTCGCCGTGGTGAACTGCAAACCATCATCGTATCCAAAGTTGCTAACTTTGCTGTAGATTTACCAGACGCCTCTGTAGCCATCCAAATCTCTGGCAGCTTTGGTTCCCGGCAAGAAGAAGCTCAGCGTCTGGGGCGCATTCTACGTCCAAAGTCGGACGCGAACAAAGCATTTTTTTACTCCATTGTCTCATCGGATACGAAAGAGCAGGAATATGCGCTAAACAGGCAATTGTTTCTAATAGAACAAGGATATAAATACCAAATAGAGGAGTATTCAGCAATGGAGGGCAAGAGTACTATTTTAGTGGGTCTCGATGATGCTCATGCTCGAATTGCTATAAGCCAGACATCGGATGAGGAGGTATTGTCTACGTGAACCACGTGTTCTACTTAAGCAAAATGCCAGAGGTTCTAAAATCTCACATCGAAGCTGAAGCGCTTTATGTTCCATGGTTGAGTAGGGGAGAAACGTTGGAATCCATATGGAGCAATTTGGCTATAATGGAAACTATTTATAACCAATTGTCTACTAGAGAAAGAAATGTGCTGCATTTCCTTGTCACTTCAATCGGAAGTGAACCCTTTGATTGGCCTAAGCTTGAGAAATTGACCTCACACATGATGTCAGGGGCAGATGCGAAAGTCGGTTTTTTGTTGTTGCTGAAAAAGGGTTTGGTTTATATGTTCAAAAAAACATGGGGAGAGCATGTATATGTAGTTGCTGAAGACGCTCTTGCTATATGGCAGCAACTAATATTGAATTCTGGTGATAAGCAGGATTCAATAATTTCCAGAGAGACAAGCATTGAATGTATGGAAGAATATAATCCAGGTCTTGCTTCTTTACTGTTTCAAACCCTAGTCTTTTTAGACCAAAACGATATGAACTTAACGAAGAATGGAACCCTGCATAAAAAACAACTGCAAAAATGGTTGGAGCTGCTATTTATCAAAGATGAGCGATTTCTCGGCAGCTCTTTGAAGTATGCATTTGCAGATGTATATCCTATAAAGCTTGCTGTAATAATGGAGTTTCTGTTAAGACTTCAGCTTGTGGAACAACGGGGTGAGCAGCTTTGCTTGCAGGAGCTTGAAGTTGAAAGATGGCTTTCTTTAAGTGAGCGCGAACAAAATAAGCAGCTGTATTTAATCTGGAAAATGGTTGCGTTCCCAGGCGCGGTCTGGCTACAGCATGCTGTCCTGCTGCTGGAGCGGCAGCCGGAAGATAATTGGCTGTCTGCTGATGGCTTGCTACAATGGCTGCGCGTACAAAAAATAGTTCCTTTGGGTAAGGAAGAGCCCATCCGGGGTCAGGATCTGTTAGATCAGCTGGAGCAGCAGTGGATTCATCCACTGATAGCTTTTGGTTGGATGGAGCGGGGAACTGCTGAGACAGGTGAAGGGGATATATTTTACCGCTGGCGGATACATCCTATGGAATCGCAAGAATCTCTGAGTAATGCGACGGATGGATGTTTCTATGTACAGCCTGACTTTGAAATCTTGGTGCCGCCAAGTGTACCTTATGCCATAAGATGGGAACTGGCCGCCATTGCTGATCAGCAAAAGGCTGATCTTGTTTCTGTCTACAAGCTGAACAAGGCGAGTTTGCAGAGGGGGTTGGAGAAGGGACTAAGGCTGGAAGAACTGCTGATGTTTTTGGACAAGCAATCACTCTATGGCATACCTGAAAATGTGAAGCTAACACTTGAGCAATGGGCAAAGCCATTCGGTAAGGTTAAGCTTGCGGAAGTGCTGCTGCTGCGCTGTGAGGATGCTGCCGTGGCTGAAGCTGTAAAAAAGCTGCCAGGATGCTCTGCTTGTATTCTCGAGGAAATTGGTGAGCAGGCGTGGATCGTCCGAACGGATCAATTAAAGCAATTGACAGATCTGCTCAATAAAGCAGGATGGATGCCCGGTAAGCTGAAGCTTCTTGGTGATTCAATCCCTTCCGAGAAGGTCGATAATAGGAAAAGAAGCTTAGGATCGATGCAATCGCTAGAAGACAGCTCCTTGACATCGAATAAGGATACTGCCATGAAGTCTGACCCGATACATATAGCAGAAAAGGGTTTCATCTACTCCAGACACACGTTTATGTATTTTGAGATGGAACAGAAAATCCCTGATGTTCGTGATTTATTCCCCGATTTGCAAGGGGTTCCTCCAGGCTGGATGAAAGATTACCGCACTTACCACTCATCAACCCGCCGTGAAATGGTCGAGAAAGCTATGGAGTGGAAAACAACGCTGCAGGTGCGTCATAATGGTCATGATCACATGATTGCACCAAGAAAGCTGCAAGAGACTCGCGGCACGTGGAGTATGACGGGTTTGGAACAGTCCAAGCTTCAGGAAGTGTGCTTATTTCCTGAGGATTGGCAGGAGATGAAGATCATTGTGCCTGGCATTAATGATAAATTTTGATGCAACAAATAAGTACAATATGTGGTATGATGAACTTGTCTGACAATAATGAATATTATATATGAGGCAGGTGCTATAATGGCAGTAATTGAAGCTCAAGCATTGGATATGTCTGCCATTCTGATGCAGGCATACGACTTAGGAGATATGATAAAAATTTCCACGGAGACGTCGGATTATTTATATTGGAAGCAGCGCAAGGACGAGGACCCTCAGGTAAAGGAACTTGTGATGCTTTTTAACAAAAAGAAAGAACTGTTCGAAGAATGTCAGAGGTTTGGCCATTTTCATCCAGACTACCATGCGGCACTGGAGCAGGTACAGGCTATTCAGGAGCAACTAGATAACCTTGAATCGGTCAAGTATTACAAAGAAGCAGAGCAGCGGCTGGATGATCTGCTGTTTACAGTATCGCAAATGATTGCGCATAGTGTGTCAGACACAATTAAAGTGCCCGGTAATGATATGAACGCAGGCGGCGGAAGCTGTTCCACTGGAAGTTGCTCTACAGGAGGCGGGTGCAGCGGAAGCTGTGGCTAAGTATTTAGCAGATCACAGCTTCAGTTGCTAATTCTGTTCTTTGGATTTGGCTTTATAGAATCACACTGTGTAACGGTTTAGTTTCAATAGGGGCCGAATTTCACCAACAACCGTATTGTGGCAATTAAGCACTTTGGGATGATAGAATTCTTCTAAAAGTAGGATTTCTTCTTGATTGAGCAGATCCAGTTGTACCAGTGTTTCCATCACAGCTGGATAAATGGCGCGCATGGTTCCATCTTCAATTTTGAAAGCCGCTCCCCAGCCCTTCTCTGGAATGGTGAGGGCAAACATCCCTTCTGCTCCCATCTTGCCTATAATGCGGCCCTGAGTCACTTCGATTAGTCGAGTGTCGAAGCGGTCGCTCCCTGCTATATAGTATGGCTGTTGAGTAATGGCTCCTACAATACGCCGACAGGCTTGAGCACGCTGCTCCGGCAAGCCGGTTGGCTTGCCAAGCCGTGCATAAGCATAAGCGAGCGATTCCAACGGCATCGCAAATACCGGAACACCACAACCATCTGTGCCTAAGTCAATTTGTTCTGCTGGGACATCGCACATTTGGGCAATGATGTCCAGCATTCGTAATTGGATGGGATGAGAGCTTGATACATAGGGCTCAGAGGTAGCTCCTATTGATGGTTCAAGCAGCTGAGAAAGGGCTAGCATGCCTGAATGTTTGCCTGAGCAGTTATTGCGAAGGGGCGTGTTAGGGATTCTAGTTTCCTTTAATCGATTGGCTGTAGGCAGGTGAAAGGGGTCGTGAACTCCGCATTGAAGGGCTCCTTCGTCCAGTCCGATCCGATGTAGAATCTGATTTGCCATCGCAGCATGGGAGTCTTCGCCGTTATGGGACGCGCATAGAAGAGCGATCATTTTATCATCAAATTGAAAGTGAAGATCGCCATTCATTTCTAATAAAGGAATCGCTTGCAACGGCTTAGCCGTAGAACGAGCGAATGTATGATAGGCCGAGTCGCCAACAGAAGCAATTAGTTCATGGTTAGCATTAACAACGGCTATGTGGCCGCGGTGCAGGCTTTCAGTCTTAGCTCCGCGCAAGGCTTCAACTAGTATTTGTGCCATATTCAATTTGTTTCGTCCTTTCATTGATTATCTTATTATAGAAAGAAGGTATAAATCATGTTTACTGATCGCAGTGGCTTAATTGTTTGGGTGAGTGACCTCAAAGCTGCTAATAAACAGTTAGAGCGTTACGGAAGTGTACATTATATTTCTAAGAGATTGCACTATGCGGCTATGTATGTACATTCATCCAAATTGGAAGAAACAACAAAACAACTGCAGAAGCTGCCTTTTGTCAAAAAGGTCGAGCGCTCTTACCGCAATGAGATACAAACAGAATACAGTAGTAATATGGCTGATAAAACACGTTTCTACACAGTATAACTGCAAACCATCGATTGTTAAAGAAAAGAAGTAGGTAAGGCACCAGGCGCTCTATACTTTTCTTTTCTTAATATAAAATGCATTACCAAAAGCTTCTGAACCATCGGAGGCTTTTTTTGTACATGCAGTTCATCAATCAGAGGGATGAGAGTGAGGTTTTTAGTTGTTAAAGATAAGAATTTCCATGGTATCTAAAGATTTTTTTATTTGGAATCCGTTTTCAAATCTAGTAAAATAAAGGGGGATCAAATGTACATAGGCGAAAAGGACTAGTTTAATAGGTGAGGGGTTGTGATTTATGAGAGACAGAACAATTGACCGATTAAACAGCTGCGAGCCGTTTTACGTTGCATTGGGGGACAAAAACGTCGCAGATATCGTAATCACAAATCATGCTCGGATCCGTTGGGCGGATAGGGTTGAGAGCCAAAAAACGGGCTTTGATGATATATGCGATTTTTTGTGGGATAGATTGAAGGCAGGGAATATTAAGTCTTATTATAAGAACGGTGAAGACGTTTATTTGGTTGAGGATGATTTGGTGATGGTCGCCGAATTCACAGGGTGGGAATCGAGCTCGGGAATAAGCAATCGGCAGCTGCACCGCATGGTAATCGTCACTTTTCTTGGAAGAATGTCTGAAACTATTGAACTACGTGACTTGAAGTCTTACTACTCCTGGCTTCGCCATTCACGTAGGATGACATTGATCAAAAATAGCAGAAAACGCAGATAAATGGAATATATTATATAGGGGCATTCCGTTAAATACGGCATGCTCTTTTTATTTTTGCTATAATAGGTGTACCAAAGCAAGCTGGAGGTAAACGGACAATGGCACTTAATTTTCATCAGCTTCATATTTTTTATACGGTAGCGGAGAAAGGAAGCTTCTCACACGCGGCGCAAGCGCTTCATATGACACAGCCTGCAGTAACTATGCAGGTGCAATCTTTAGAAGATTACTTTGGAGCGAAGCTGTTCCATCGTTCAACGAAAAAGATCGAGTTGTCTGAAGCTGGTAGATCATTATTACCGTATGCTAAACGCAGCATCGAGCTGATGAAGGAAACCGACATTAACATGTCCAAGTTTACACATATGTTGGAGGGAAGGCTTCACTTGGGAGCGAGTATGACAGTTGGCGAGTATATTTTACCCCGACTATTAGGGCCATTCGGTAAGGAGTATCCCAATATATCAGTAAGCATGAAAGTAATCAATACACGGCTAATTCTCGATGAAGTTCTAAATCACCAGTTGAATTTTGGATTGGTTGAGGCTGAGATTGATCATCCTGATGTGCACATTGAAGCGGTTATGAAGGATGAGCTTGTATTAATCGTACCGAGAGACCATCCCTTAGCGCAAAGTCCGAGTGTGACCATGGAGGAGGTTCTTAAGTATCCATTTGTGCTGCGCGAGCAAGGCTCGGGAACTCGCAGGGTCATGGAGGAAGAGCTGGCAAGAGCAGGTTTTGATTCGACTGATATGAAAATTGTGATGGAGCTCGGCAGTACTGGAGCCGTCAAATCAGCGGTGGAAGCGGGGCTTGGCATCTCAATCCTATCCCAATCGTCACTTAAGCATGAGACAGCATTAGGCGTACTAGCAATTAAACCGATTGAAGGTATCCGCTTCTCGCGAAGCTTCTATGCAATTTACCTGAACTCGACTATTTTACCGATCTCAGCTGTCACTTTTGTTACTTTTCTGCGTGAACGGGATTTGAGTCAGTGGATGTAAGGATATATATTACGCAAAATCTTTAAAGGTGGGGTACATTATGTTATACGCAGATTTACATACACACACAACGGCTTCGGACGGAACACAGCCATCCTCGGAAAATGTTCGGCTTGCGTTGAAAGCGGGTCTCGCGGGAATAGCCATTACCGATCATGATACGGTTGCCGGGATTGACGAAGCGTTAGCGGCGGGAACACAATACGACATTACGGTTATTCCTGGTGTTGAAATCAGTACGGTGTCTGAAGGACAGGACATTCATGTCCTTGGATATTGGATTGACCATACAAATCCACTATTGTTGCAACGTCTCTCCTCACTGCGAGACGTCCGAGAGCAGCGCAACATGATGATGTTAGAACGTCTGAATGAGCTTGGTTTACAAATCACAATGGAAGATGTGCTGGCTTCTCTGCAAGCATCGAAAAAGGCTGACGAAACGATTGGCAGGCCGCATATTGCGGACGCGCTTCTGAAGAAGGGCTATGTAGCTTCAATGGCTGAGGCTTTCGAACGATATTTAGGTAAAGGAGCGGCAGCTTATGTCAATCCGCCGCGGATCGAGCCCTTAACTGCCATTGAGTGGATACGGGAAGCAGGCGGTGTACCGGTTCTTGCCCATCCTGGACTGTATAATCTAGATAAGCTGATCCCACAGCTTACTGAAGTCGGATTAGCAGGACTGGAGGTATATCACTCTGACCACACACCAGAGCAGGAGAAACATTATCGAGCAATTGCTGAGCAGCTCGGGCTTATTATGACGGGGGGCTCTGATTTTCATGGGGAGCGCGGCGGTGTTGTATTTCACGCTCCAGTTGGAGCCCGCAAAGTCGAGATGTCGGTTGTGCAGCTGCTGATTGATGCGAAGCAGACAACAAGCAAACTACTGTTCAGTGACAAGGGTGAGGATGAGGGGGCACAGGCATGAAAATACGTAAAGCCATCATTCCTGCAGCAGGCCTAGGAACGCGCTTCCTGCCTGCTACTAAAGCTCAGCCCAAAGAAATGCTGCCCATCGTTGATACACCGGCTATACAATATATTGTTGAGGAAGCCATCGCAGCTGGCATTGAAGACATCATGATCGTTACAGGACGTAACAAGCGTGCGATTGAAGATCATTTTGATAATTCAGTTGAGCTGGAAATGATACTCGAAGAAAAAGGGAATGTGGAGCTACTGCGGCTGGTGAAGTCAGTTTCCAATCTGGCAGATGTACATTATATTCGCCAGAAGCAGCCCTTGGGACTTGGCCACGCAGTTCTGTGCGCACGCAAGTTTATTGGGAATGAGCCGTTTGCGGTTCTACTTGGCGACGATATTATTCAGTCGAGTCCGCCTTTTCTTAAGCAAATGATTGATGTCTACGAGCAAACGGAGACATCGGTTATAGCTGTGCAGGAAGTGCCTTGGGAAGATGTCGATAAATACGGAATTATTTCGCCTGCAGCAAGTGGAGGGCAGTACCAATATGTAGAGGATTTGGTTGAAAAGCCGGAGCGTGGGATGGCTCCATCCAATCTGGCTGTTATTGGAAGGTATATAATCGCACCGGAAATATTCGGGATATTGGAAAGCTGTGAGCCGGGTCGTGGCGGAGAGATTCAGTTGACGGATGCACTCCGTATACTCAATGCATCGCAGCAGATGATAGCTTATCCCATACAGGGCAAGCGCTATGATGTTGGGGACAAGCTGGGTTACATTCAAGCGACCATAGAGATTGCTCTTCAGCGGGAGGATTTACAGGATGCACTGAAGGCCTATTTGCAGAAGCTTACTGAATCCTGGGGAAGTAAATAAAGCTTAGGACTGATTGTATCTTGTGGTTGAGATCCCATATAAAATATATAGCTTGCAGGACGAGAAATACGTTGCCTGCAAGCTTTTTTGCTGTGATTTATTCTTCATTCATTTTCCTTGTCTGTAATTCGAGTTCGGCCGCCGTTGATATATCCTCTTGCAATACGTGAGGCACGAATTGTTGACACGATTATATAGGTTTCATCTCTCGACATCGTACGGTTTTCATAAGAAAAGTCGGACAAATCCGCAATCTGCTCATCGGTATATTTGTCGAATAGGTCAATTAATTCTTCGATATTTTCTCTCATGCTACTACCTCCATATGGGTTGCTATGACCATTATTAAGTAAGTTTTCCTTTACGTCAACAGAGGATTGATACATTTGGGGTCGTATGTTATGATTGTAAAAATTTACCCAGAAGCAAGCAGTTGATTAGGTTTCAGATTTTTCGAAAAAATGGTACTCATACTTACTAATTTGGTTTTGGTTCACATAACTCAAAAGGGGGATATTTGAAAATGGCGTATTATTACATGGAACCATCTCGGACGTTCAGTGAGTTTCTGCTTCTTCCCAATTTGTCAACAAAGGATTGTACACCTGCGAATGTTGATCTGAAGACGCCCATTGTTAAGTTTAAGAAGGGTGAGGAGCCGGATATTTCACTGAATATTCCGTTTGCATCAGCTGTGATGCAGTCGGTCTCAGATCACAATATGGCGGTTGCATTGGCGCGAAGCGGAGGGATTGCCTTTATTTTCGGCTCCCAGTCGGTGGAAGAACAAGCGGTTATGGTTAAAAAAGCAAAGAGCTATAAAGCGGGGTTTGTAGTAAGCCGCTCTAATCTTACCCCTTCTCATACCCTTCAAGATATACTTAATTTGAAAGAAGAAACCGGTCATTCTACGGTTGCGGTTACGGATGATGGAACGCCAAAGGGTAAGCTTCTAGGGATCGTAACAAGCAGGGATTATAGAACTAGCCGCGATTCGCTTGATAAGCCAGTCCATGAATTTATGACTCCATTCGCCTCTCTTTTTTACGGTAATTCGGGCATTTCATTGCCTGAGGCTAACGATTTGATCTGGGAGCATAAGCTGAATTGTTTGCCGATAGTTGATGAGCAACAAAACCTGGATTTCCTTGTTTTTCGTAAAGATTATGATGCGCATAAAGAAAATCCTCAAGAACTGCTTGATCGGAATAAAAGCTATATTGTTGGAGCTGGCATTAATACGAAGGATTATGAAGAAAGAGTTCCTGCTTTAGTAGAAGCGGGGGTCGATGTGCTTGTGATAGATTCCTCGGATGGTTTCAGCGAATGGCAGCGTGACACTTTGCAGTATGTAAAATCAAACTTTAATGTAAAAATCGGGGCCGGTAATGTCGTGGACCGTGAAGGATTTCTGTATTTGGTTGAATCGGGTGCAGACTTTATCAAGGTAGGCGTAGGCGGTGGATCTATCTGTATAACGAGGGAACAAAAAGGAATAGGCCGCGGCCAAGCATCAGCTCTTATTGAAGTAGTAGAAGCTAGAAATAAGTATTTTGAAGAAACAGGTATTTATGTGCCGATTTGTTCGGATGGCGGAATTGTACATGACTATCACATTACCCTTGCGTTAGCTATGGGTGCTGATTTTGTTATGATGGGAAGATATTTTGCCCGCTTCGACGAAAGTCCGACTAGAAAGTTGAAGGTAGGCAACAATTTCGTTAAGGAGTTTTGGGGTGAGGGATCTAACCGTGCTCGGAATTGGCAGCGTTATGATACAGGGGGCAAGCAAGGCCTTGTTTTTGAGGAGGGTGTCGACTCGTACGTACCTTATGCGGGAGGTTTGCAAGAAAATTTGGATAAAACAAACAGCAAAATCAAATCAACGATGTGCAATTGCGGGGCGAAAACGATTGAAGAGCTTCAGCGCAAAGCCCGTATTACCATTGTATCTGCGACGAGTATTATTGAGGGTGGCGCTCATGACGTTATTTTGAAGGAAAGCAACTTATCTGGAGAATAAGTAATTAGCGCATTACGTTTGATTATGTGTAAAAATAACGAAGAAACACGAATATAGAAAAAAGGCGTCTTTCAATCCTCTTGTGAAATCAGGAGATTGAAGCGCCTTTTTTGTATAACGGGTAGAATGGTTACTTGATGCTCACGGGCATTTGTTTGATTTCATCGGTATTTGGCGTCACAAACAATGTCTTTTGGTGGTCGTAAATGACAAATCCAGGCTTAGCGCCGCTTGGTTTGCGGACATGCTTGATCATTGTGAAATCAACTGGCACAAGACTTGAAGACTTAGCTTGGCTGAAATACGCCGCCAGCTGTGCCGCTTCATGGAGTGTAGCATCGCCGAATTGAACGCTTCGAATGACCACATGTGAGCCAGGAATATCCTTTGTATGCAGCCAGGTATCCGCAGATTGGGCCAGTCGGTTGGTTAAATATTCGTTTTGCGTATTATTCTTCCCAACATATATAGGGATTCCTTCGCTAGAAGTAAAGCAGGAAAGCAGCGGCTTCTGGTTGGCTTTCTTTTTACGTGTTTTTTTGCTGCGGTCGCGAATATAGCCTTGCTCGATCAGTTCTTCACGAATTTCCTCGATATCGCTAAGAGATGCGGTGCCAAGCTGCTGGAGCAGACTGTCCAAATAATGAATTTCCGTTTGGGTTTGCAGAAGCTGCTCTTTTACCGCTATTAGACTGTTTTTACTTTTAGTATATTTCTTGAAATAACGCTGAGCATTGTCCGAGGGCGTGAGCAATGGGTCCAGAGTAATAAAGATAGGGCGCTGCTCTTCATCATAATAGTTGATGACCTCGATCTGTTTGTCACCCTTCTGAACTAGATGCATAGAGGAGGTGAGCAGTTCTCCAAGAATCCGGAATTTATCCGCCTCTTGACCTTCCTCCAGCGTTTCTTGAAGTTTTTCCATTTTTTTAGCATTTTTGTTTCGTTCATTTTGCAGAAACCGCAGCAAATCGGATACCCGCTGCTTGACAGTATCCCGCTCTGCTTTATCTCCATAAAAAGCTTCCAAGCATTCACTCACGGAAGAATACCGTTTGATCTCTCCATGCAGGTGAGTCAGCTCTATTATCGAGAAGGCTTGCTTGGACGTTTCGGGTTGCTCGCAAATATGTGGATCTCCGCCGTTTAGCTTGAGATTTTCGATGAGCACATGGAAGGGCTCCCACAAGAGTGCCGCATTGGCTTCAGGTGTATTTGCCACAGTTAAAGGATATTGGGTGCGATAGACAAGCTCTTTGGCAACGAGCGGACTGAATCCGCTAAAGCGCGTAACCAGACGTTGTTCCCATGTTTCCTCATTAATTGCTTGGGGATCCGGATGAACAGGTTCATTCAGGCTTTTCAACACATCGGCCTCTTGTGCAGGCGTAGTATGAGGTTGAGTAAGCAGAGTAATGAAGCGCTCCTTATCCACATGAAATGGATGATGTTTATGCTGCTCAGGAGGAGTGGTATACCTACTTCCGGGCATAACTATCCGGTAGCTGCTGATTGCTGGCGTTACATGATGAATCCCGTCAATGACGGTATCTGTTGCCGGATCAAGCAGAATAATGTTGCTATGCCTTCCCATTATTTCAATAATGATGACCTTGCTGCTGACATCCCCAATTTCGTCTCTCTGGCGTATCTGAAGACGAATAACCCGCTCCAGCCCCGGTTGGGTGATGCTCTCGATTACGCCGCCATCACAATGTTTGCGAAGCAGCATGCAAAACATCGGAGCTTCCATAGGGTTGGTAAAGGTTTGTTCGGTTACATGAACACGAGGATATGTGGGATTCGCGGACAGGAGCAGCTTTACATTACTGCCTTGAGCGCGAAGCTGCAATACAATATCATTGCCTGATGGCATGTGTACTTTATTAATTCGGCCGCCCACGCAAGCCTGCAGCTCCTGCACGAGGCTGTGGACGACAAGACCGTCAAACGACATGTTCGTTACAACTCCATTCAAATTCTAGTTTTTATAAGGGCTTAAGAAGATATACTCTATCATGCCATATTTTCGGCAAAAACTTAAGTCTGTCATCCCATTCCTTCTATTGTGCTATTTTTTAGCTTGTCTGAATACATTTATTTCTAGAGGTTGTTTGATCCTTTTGGGAGGGAATGAGCAGATGAGTCAGAAAAAGTGGTACCAGATGACGGCGGAGGAGATTATGCAATCGCAGCAAATTCATCCGTCAAAAGGGCTGTCGTCAGAAGAAGCGCAAAAGCGTTTGGACGAGCATGGTCGTAATGAATTATCCGAAGGGGCAAAAATATCACCGATCGCATTATTTTTAAATCAGTTTAAAGATTTTATGGTGCTGGTGCTGATGGGGGCTACACTCATTTCAGGGCTGCTCGGTGAATATTTGGATGCGGTAACGATTATCGCCATTATTATTATGAATGGGATTCTCGGCTTCGTTCAGGAATTCCGGGCTGAGCGCTCACTTCGTGCCTTAAAGGAATTGTCAGCGCCACATGCGAAGGTGCTGCGAGACGGCACGCTGTTTCAAATACCTGCTAGAGATCTAGTGCCCGGGGATCTTGTCCTTCTGGAGAGCGGGGATCGGATCCCGGCAGACATCAGGTTTGTTGACGCCAATAGTCTTTACGCGGAGGAATCTGCTTTGACTGGAGAATCCGTGCCGGTCAATAAGCATACGGATGCGCTTAACAGTGAGGAAGTGCCGCTCGGCGACCAACGAAATCTTGGCTTTATGGGCACGATGATTACGAGGGGAACGGCGAGAGGTATAGTGGTCCGCACTGGGATGAATACGGAAATGGGTAAAATTGCTGACTTAATCCAAAGCACGGAATCTATGGAAACGCCATTGCAGCATCGCTTAGAGCAGCTGGGGAAAATATTAATTATCGTTGCTCTTGCATTAACCGTAGTTGTCGTAATAGCTGGTATTGTCCACGGACAGGAGCCATACGGTATGTTTCTTGCCGGTGTCAGCTTAGCTGTTGCAGCAATCCCCGAAGGATTACCGGCAATCGTAACGATTGCTCTTGCACTGGGTGTGCAGCGGATGATCCAACGAAAAGCAATCGTGCGCAAGCTGCCTTCAGTCGAAACTCTCGGCTGCGCGTCGGTTATCTGCTCAGATAAGACAGGCACATTGACACAAAACAAAATGACAGTAACCCACCTCTGGCTTGGAGGTCATGTGCTGGAGGTTACAGGCGATGGTTATGACCCTCGTGGCGATATTCTGAGCAGCGGCAATCAAGTGGATATCCATAACAATCTGATGCTGAATCGGCTGCTGCAAGTTTCGGTGCTCTGCAACAACGCCGTTCTGGTAGAAGAAAAGACAGAGGCCAAACGCAAAAAGCAGGCGACTGAGGAGCTTGCTATCAGTTGGAACATCAAAGGCGATCCAACCGAAGGGGCACTTGTTGTACTTGGAGCCAAAGCTGGTACCACCCAGCAATTAATGGGAGGGCAGTTCAACCGTATCGGCGAATTTCCGTTTGATTCTGAAAGAAAACGGATGACTGTACTGGTTGATCATCAAGGCGGCCGGATGGTTTGTACGAAAGGAGCGCCTGATTTGCTGCTGCACAAGTGCAGTTACGTTCTATGGGACGATAAGGTGATTCCATTCACCACGACTTTGAAACAAAAGGTGCTGGCAGCAAATGAAGGCATGGCGAAAAATGCACTACGTGTGCTGGGCCTAGCTTATCGTGACCTGAAGGTTACTGACAGCTATGCGGATGAAGATGAGGTAGAAATGGGGCTTGTCTTTATTGGATTGACAGGGATGATCGATCCTCCCCGCAAAGAGGTGAGGGAAGCCATCACCAAATGCCGCAAGGCTGGCATCAAAACGGTGATGATAACAGGAGATCATCAAGGCACTGCAGAAGCGATTGCGAAGCAGCTTGGTATCTTGCCTCCAAATGGTGGATTGGCGTTGAATGGGCAGCAATTGAATCAGCTAAGCGATGACGAGCTAGATGATCGCGTAGAGGATGCTTATGTATACGCTAGGGTATCCCCGGAGCATAAGCTGCGGATTGTAAAGTCGCTACAGCGTAAGGGCCACGTAGTCGCAATGACAGGCGACGGTGTGAATGACGCGCCTGCCATCAAGGCGGCCGATATCGGAATCGCGATGGGCATTAGCGGTACAGATGTGACCAAGGAAGCAGCAGCGCTCGTGCTTAGCGATGACAACTTCGCGAGCATTGTTGCTGCTATAGAAGAGGGACGCGGGATTTACGAAAATATTCGCAAGTTTATCCGCTACCTGCTAGCTTCCAACGTTGGAGAAATTATGACTATGTTTCTGGCCATGATGGCAGGGCTTCCGCTGCCGTTAATCCCGATTCAAATTCTATGGGTCAACTTAGTTACCGATGGTCTTCCAGCGATGGCTCTTGGCGTAGATCAGGCCGAGAAGGATCTGATGCAGCAGAAGCCTCGCGGTGCCCGTGAAAACATCTTTGCACGCCGCCTGGGCTGGAAAATAATAAGCCGGGGAATATTGATCGGATTGTGCACGCTTGCAGCTTTCTTGATCGTGCTGTACCAGGGGCCCAAAGGGGATGCGGTCACATTGGTTCATGCTCAAACGGTCGCTTTTGCTACATTAGTTATGGCACAGCTGATTCATGTGTTTGACTGCCGCAGCTCCCGTTCAATCTTTCACCGCAACCCGTTGCAGAATGGTTATTTAGTATTAGCAGTCATCTCTTCCTTACTCTTAATGCTGGCTGTTCTGTACATCGAGCAGCTGCAGCCGATCTTCAAAACGGTTCCGCTCGGCTGGCAGGATTGGATCATCGTGCTTGTGTTCGCTGGAATTCCAACATTTCTAATGGGCATCGGCAGTGTCATGAGCAAGCCTGCAAAGCGGAAGCCTATTCGTTACGGCAGCGCCAAACCCATCACCAGATAAAAGACATCAAAAGCCTGTGCGTGGGAATAGAACCCATTGCACAGGCTTTTTGCTTTTTCAGTAAATATCGGTTAAAATTTTGCGGAAAAACTATGCATGTTATTCGTTTTGCGTTATGATAGTGGCTAAACAAAAGGAACTCTAGAAAGATTGAAAGCAGGAGAGATGATGAATTTCACAAAAATGCATGGTTTAGGTAATGATTTTATCATCATTGCAGGCGAAAGCAAGCTGCCGTCGAATGCAAGCGAGCTTGCCGTTCAATTGTGCAGCCGTTTTTTTGGTATTGGAGCTGATGGTTTAGTATATATACTGCCTTCTGATATATCAGATTACAAAATGCGTATCATTAATTCAGACGGATCGGAATCCGAGCAATGTGGCAACGCGGTGCGCTGTGTTGCTAAATATATTTACGAGCATGAGCTTATTGATTCCTCTCGAACGGAGTTATTTATTGAGACGTTGGGAGCGGGATCACAGCAGGTACAGCTTACGGTATCAAATGGCAAAGTGACGGCCGTTCGTGTCGATATGGGGGAGCCGGTGCTTCAAGGAAAGCTGGTTCCAACTACTATCGATCAAGAACAAGTGCTGAACTATCCTATTGAAGTGGATGGACGGGTTTTCCACTTCACCGCCGTATCGATGGGGAATCCGCATTGTGTCATTTATGTAGAGGATGCAGCTTCCATCGATCTTGCTGTCTGGGGACCGAAGTTGGAAGTACATCCCCTGTTTCCGCGGCGCGTCAATGTGGAATTTGCTACTGTCAAATCACGAGAGGCTATGGATATGCGAGTGTGGGAGCGTGGAGCAGGACCAACCCTAGCATGTGGGACTGGAGCTTGCGCTACTTTGGTATCATCCGTATTGAATGGTTTGTCAGATCGAGTAGCTACCGTTTCATTAAAAGGTGGAGATTTGCTCATCGAATGGAGTAAGGCTGATAACCGTGTATATATGACGGGTCCAGCTGAGCAGGTGTATTCCGGTATTTTAGGCTGATAAAGCGCAAGTTTCGAAATCGGCGTGGTTCACAAGCTATTTTCACAAGCTAGTGATGATGGATAGCCGTTTAACCTTGTGGGGTATATTGTAAAAGGGAAGGTAGGCCGGTAGAGGATGAAGCTTGATTTGAGGGAAGCGCTCCGTCAGCAAATTATTATTGGTGATGGAGCCATGGGGACTTACTTGTATCAGATGGGATTTCCTGTTGGTATATCCTATGAGGAACTAAATTTATTGAAGCCGGATGTAATAGCTGATGTCCATAAACGTTATTATGAGGCGGGCGCGAGGCTAATTGAAACAAATACGTTTTCGGCAAACCGCGAGAAGCTGTCCAAGTACGGACTCGAAGAGGATGTTGAGGCCATTAACCGCGCAGGTGTAGAGTTGGCTCGCAAAGCGGTTGGCAATGACGCCTATGTCGTTGGAGCGATCGGTTCCATCCGTGCAGGAATGCGTAAAAATTTCCGGACTGTAACAATAAAAGAAGATTTGCGTCAACAAATAGAGATTTTATTGGACACACAAGTGGACGGGCTATTGCTTGAATCATTCTATGATCTTGAAGAACTGCTGCTGGCACTAAAAATAATTCGCAAGCTCAGTTCATTACCGGTAATATGCCAATTCGCTACAGAAGGAACAGGCACGACACAAGATGGCGTTAAACTGCATGATGCTTTTGCAATGCTGAAGCAGAACGGTGCTGATGTTGTTGGCTTTAACTGCCGAAGTGGTCCTAATGGACTTTTGCGTTCGCTTGAAAAAGTGGCTGCGGCAGGTGACGTATTGCCTTACTCCATATTCCCTAATGCAGGTATCCCTGATTATGTGGATGGTCGTTTCACCTATGCAGCAACGCCTGAATATTTTGCGGAAACTGCTATAAAATTTGCTGATCTAGGAGCGCGTATCATTGGCGGATGCTGCGGAACGACACCAGAGCATATTGCTGCTATGTCTAAGGCGATTGCTATGTATACACCTGAACCGACAGCAGTGGTTAATGAGCAGCAAAATGTGAGTAGAGCTGTGTTGCCTGAACGTGAACCGGTAAAAGCGTCGGATGAAATAACGCAGGCTGCAGTCGAGCCGAATATTATTGATTTAGTGAAGCAGCGCCATACCGTTATTGTAGAGCTGGACCCGCCGCGTGATTTGGATATTGAGAAGTTCATGAAGGGCGCGCACGCACTTAAAGAAGCCAAAGTCGATGCTTTGACTATGGCAGATAATTCACTGGCTGTAACCCGAATGAGTAATTTGGCGCTTGGCTATTTGGTTAAAGAGCAAACGGGACTACGCCCGTTGATTCATATAGCTTGCCGCGATCGCAATTTGATAGGAACCCAGTCTCATATGATGGGATTGCACGCTCTTGGGATTGATCATGTGCTTGCAGTAACTGGAGATCCAGCACGATTTGGCGATCTGCCGGGATCGAGCTCGGTTTATGATTTGACATCGTTTGAGATAATCCGTATGATCAAACAACTAAATCAAGGAGTCGCGTTCTCCGGTAAGGCGCTGAAGAAACAGGCTAATTTTATTGTAGGAGCTGCGTTTAATCCTAACGTCAAGCATCTGGACAAAGCAGTACAAAGATTGGAACGGAAGATCGAAGCCGGTACCGATTACATTATGACGCAGCCCGTATATGATGCTCAATTGATTGAGAAAATCTATGAGGCTACCAAGCACTTGAGCATTCCTATTTTTATCGGCATTATGCCATTGGCTAGCGGAGGCAACGCGGAGTATTTGCATAATGAGGTTCCAGGCATACAGCTCTCAGATGAGGTACGACAACGTATGAGCGGTTTGAAAGGTGAAGAAGGCCGGGCCATGGGTGTGCAAATCGCCAAGGAGCTTTTGGATACGGCGATGAAGTATTTTAACGGAATCTATCTAATGACACCATTCCTATCTTATGAGATGACGGTCCAGCTGACAAATTATGTGTGGGAGAAATCGGGGAGAGCTATTTCCACTTGTACCCACTAGCAAAATGAATTAATATAGGATAATGGATGTGAAAATGCGATGATTCGCAGTATGACCGGATTCGGACAAGCAAACCGCGTATTTGCTGGCTATAGCGTGCAAATGGACCTGAAAACGGTCAATCATCGGTATTGTGAAGTTATTGTTAGGATGCCCCGCGAATGGTTAAAGTATGAGGATTTACTTAAACGCACCATTCAGCAGCAGATCAAACGGGGACGTGCAGATTTGTTCGTCACGATTGAACGTACTGCTGCAGCGAATCAAACGGCGGAGCTGAATTGGACCTTAGCGGAAGCTTACCATTCGGCAGCCAAGCAGCTAAAGGACAGATTTGGACTCGACGGTATGATGCAGGTGAAGGATTACTTGCATATTCCTGACTTGATCTCCATTAAGGAAACAATTGAAGTTACGGAAGAAGAGATGGAGTATGAACTTAAGGAATGCGTAGGGGATGCGGTTAAACAGCTTCTTCATATGCGTGAAGCCGAAGGTCGGAATTTATACGCGGACACCCTGCAGCGAATTGAAGCTACAGAATCCTTCCTCGAGCAAACCATACAATTGGCTCCTCAAGCGGTGCTGGATTACACAGCTAAGCTGCGTTTACGCATACAGGAGCTGCTGCAGCATCCTGTTATTGATGAGGTTCGTTTAGCGACAGAGGTTGCGGTGTTTGCCGAACGGGCCAATGTGGATGAGGAGATAACCCGCCTGCAAAGCCATCTTCAGCAATTCAAACAGCTGCTGGACTCCATGGAGCCGATTGGAAGAAAGTTAGACTTTCTTGTTCAAGAAATGAACAGGGAAGTGAACACAATCGGGTCTAAAGCTAACCATGCTGGTCTCACTACGCTTGTGGTGGAAATGAAGGCTGAGCTGGAAAAAATGAGGGAGCAGATTCAGAATATCGAATAGAAGGCTAATCAAGCTAATGAATGCTTACAAGGCGGCTTTGTTGTAGCAAAGCCTGTGGGAGGAAAATAGATGGCTATCAAACTTATTAATATCGGTTTCGGTAATATTGTTTCTGCGAATAGAATCATTTCTATCGTAAGTCCGGAATCAGCGCCAATCAAGAGGATTATACAAGAAGCGCGTGACCGTCACATGTTGATTGACGCGACTTATGGACGCCGTACTCGAGCAGTGATTATTACGGACAGCGACCACGTGATTTTGTCAGCGGTACAGCCTGAAACGGTGGCACATCGACTTTCCAATAAGGACGATGATCATGACGAGTAGTGAAAAGGGAATATTAATTGTACTATCAGGACCTTCCGGAGTAGGGAAAGGAACGGTCTGCAAAGCTCTGAGGGATTGTGCCCCCAATTTAATCTACTCCGTTTCAGCTACGACACGTGCTCCACGTGAGGGTGAAGTGGACGGTGTGAATTATTTCTTCAAATCAAGGGAACAATTTCAGCAGTTGATCCAAGATAATCAAGTGTTGGAATGGGCTGAATATGTTGGTAATTATTACGGTACGCCTCGTAAGTTTGTAGAGGATACGTTAAACTCAGGTAAGGATATTATCCTTGAGATTGAAGTTCAAGGTGCTCTGAAAGTAAAGAAGTCGTTTCCTGAAGGTGTATTCATATTTTTACTGCCTCCGTCTATGGATGAATTAGAGAATCGTATTGTCGGGCGCGGAACAGAATCGCAGGAAGTAATCCGAAGCCGGATGTCAGTTGCAATGGATGAAATCCGCATGATGGAGCATTATGATTATGCTATTGTTAACGATCATGTAGAGCATGCATGCTCAAATATTCAATCGATTATAGTAGCTGAGCATTGCCGTAAGGATAAAGTGGTAAGTAAAATAAAACAATGGATGGCAGAGGTGAAGTAAATGTTATACCCGTCAATTGACAAACTGTTAGATAAAGTGGATAGCAAATATTCGTTGGTTGTTGCTGCGGCAAAGCGTGCAAGATTGCTTCGTGACGGAGCGAAAACAGAGGTTCGTAACAGAGCATCGTATAAGAATGTAGGACTTGCATTGGAAGAGATTTATGAGGATCACATCTCTTACGAAAAGCTGCCTAGCAAAGAAATCGTAAAGTAAGCTGTTCTAACAACAACCCTCGTGGTTGTTATTTTTTTCTCGATAATTGGGGGCGAATTGGGAATGCTTCGTAACAAAACTATCGTTCTTGGCGTCAGCGGAGGAATTGCAGCTTATAAAGCAGCTGCAATCTGTAGTAAATTGGCTCAAGCAGGAGCCGATGTGCGTGTCATTATGACAGAATCCGCAACCCGTTTTATAGCACCTTTAACCTTTCAAACTCTCTCACGGCATGATGTGATTGTCGATACATTCGACGAGAAGGATGCGGCCGTTGTATCCCATATTGATCTGGCGGATCGCGCCGACCTGGTTGTGGTGGCGCCGGCTACGGCGAATATTATTGCCAAAATGGCGCATGGATTAGCTGATGACATGTTAACTACTACACTTCTGGCTACTACAGCTCCTGTACTTGTTGCTCCCGCTATGAATGTGCATATGTATGCCCATCCTGCGGTTCAAGCCAACATGGAAACCTTGGCAGGACGCGGGGTTCTATTTGTTGAGCCGGGAACTGGGCAATTAGCTTGCGGATATGTCGGCAAGGGAAGGCTTGAGGAGCCGGAGCAAATTGTAGAAGCGATTCACCGCTTTTTTATGGAAGAGGGGCAGCTGCGTGGGAAAAAGGTGTTAGTTACGGCAGGTGGCACAGTTGAGCGTATTGACCCCGTCCGATATCTAACTAATGATTCGTCCGGGAAAATGGGGTATGCGATTGCGGAAGCAGCTCGAAGTATGGGAGCTGAGGTAACACTCGTGACAGGGAAAGCCTCGTTGTCGGTTCCCAACGGTGTATCGGTTGTGCATGTTGAATCTGCACAGAACATGCTGGAGGCTGTTTTGGAAAGGCTGCCGGGTTCAGATATTGTTATCAAAGCTGCGGCAGTAGCCGATTATAGGCCTGTGGAGAAAGCAGTGCAAAAAATTAAAAAAAATGAACAAGAAATGACACTTACCTTAGTCAAGAATCAAGATATTTTACAAACCATTGGCAGTATGAAAAAAAATCAATTCATAGTAGGATTCGCTGCTGAGACTGAACGTATCGACGAATATGCGATGGGTAAGCTTTTGAAAAAAAATTGTGACTTGCTGGTTGCCAATGATGTCACGCAGGAAGGCGCAGGCTTCGGGACCGATACGAATGTTGTACGCATATACGATAAGAATGGTTTGGTAAGGGCGCTGCCTATTATGACGAAGCTTGGTGTAGCCCGTGAACTGTTAACGTTGATTGCTGAACGGACCGTGAAGGGAGAAGGGACAAACAAATGATGTATGCAAAAGTCATTGTGGATGTCCCTGCGAAACAAACAAACCGTGCTTTCGACTATTTTATACCGGAAAAAATGCGGGAATGGGTCTTGGTAGGAAGCAGGGTTGGCGTTCCTTTTGGCCCTAGAAAGCTGCAAGGGTTCGTGGTCGGACTTCAAGATCATGTGGACTATGACCCTGCTAAGGTAAAGCCTATTGCTGAAGTAATGGATTTATATCCGCCATTAACGCCCGATTTGGTAGAGCTAGCCAGATGGATAAGTCATACGTACTTATGTCATGAGATTACGGCCCTGCAGGCGATGATACCTGGCGCATTAAAGGCTAAGTATGAACGGCATGTGAAGGTTGCTGATAAAATGGCAGGGGAGCGCAATGTTGAAAAACAAGACATAGGTCAACATATAATGTCGCTTCCAGTACAGGATGAAATCATCCAATATGTTCGTGAAAAAGGCTCGGTAGAAATTGAAACCCTGCTGCAAAAGTTCGCCACAGACAGCGGCTCTGTAAAGCAATTGATACTGGAGGGCACTTTAGTTGAGGTGCAGCTGATCAAAGACCGGATGGCTACCAAAAAGGTGCTCACCGTTATTCCTCTTGAGGAACCACCGCAGCTGTTGGAATGGGCGGAGCAGCTGCCAGGAAGATCGGCTAAACAAAAGGAAGTGCTTCAATACTTAGCGGGACATCCATATCCGATTAAGCTATCTGAACTATTGAATGAGCTTAGCATAAGCGCAAGCACTGTCAAAGGATTAGCGGAGAAGGGCTGGCTGGACATTCAAGAGATTGAAGTGTTCCGTGATCCCTATGCTGAGCGTTATTTTCGCAGGACGGAGCCGCTTCCACTCATGCCAGAGCAGCAGCAAGTATTTAGCCGCATCTCACAGGCTGTTCTAGATGTGAGGCATCAGGTGTTTTTGCTGCAGGGAGTAACTGGAAGCGGTAAGACAGAAGTCTATCTGCAGTCGATTCAAACTTGTTTGGATCAAGGCAGAGAGGCAATCGTGCTGGTTCCCGAAATTTCGTTGACACCACAAATGGTTGAGCGATTTAAAGGCCGCTTTGGTAATTTGGTTGCTGTTTTGCACAGCCGACTATCCCATGGTGAACGATACGATGAATGGCGCAAAATTATGCTCAAGCAGGTGAGCGTAGTTATTGGAGCGCGTTCTGCAATTTTTGCTCCTTTTACCCGGATAGGGTTAATTATTATAGATGAAGAACATGAATCCTCTTATAAACAAGAGGAGAGCCCCAAATATCACGCACGCGATGTGGCTGTTGCTCGTGCCGGGCAGCATCATGCTGTCGTTGTGTTAGGTTCGGCCACACCTTCGCTTGAAAGTATGTATGGTACGATGCGAGAGAACCCCATAAGAACACCGGAACCGGTGTCGATGGCGGCTGTTATAGGCGGAAATAGCTTAACTGAAGCCGTTAGAACGGATATTGTGAATGCTGCACCTGCCTCCAAATCCGGGCAAATTGGTGCGATTCAACAGCCAGGAGCCCGATTTGAGCTGCTAACGATGCAGAATCGTGTTGAAGGACGTCCGCTTCCTCGTGTTCATATTATTGATATGAGGGAGGAACTTCGGGAGGGAAACCGATCGATGTTCAGCCGTTCCTTGTATAAAGCGATTGAAGAACGGTTACACAAGAAGGAACAGATTGTTTTGCTGCTGAACCGCCGCGGCTATTCCACCTTCGTGATGTGTCGAACATGCGGATATGTAGCACAGTGTCCACATTGTGATATATCACTAACATTTCACCAAAGCTCGCACGCTATCCGTTGCCACTACTGTGGATATGCCGAACGTGAGGTGACCGTATGCCCAAGCTGCACAAGCGAGCATATTCGTCACTTTGGCACCGGAACCCAACGTGTGGAGGAGGAATTGAGCAAGCTCTTTCCAGGAATCCGTGTAATTCGTATGGACGTTGATACAACAACAGAGAAGGGATCCCATGAGAAATGGTTGACCCTATTCGGGAATCGTCAAGCTGATGTGCTGCTAGGTACTCAAATGGTAGCCAAAGGACTTGATTTTCCTCATGTTACATTGGTAGGTGCCTTAGCTGCTGACACCGTGCTTAACTTGCCCGATTTTCGTGCTGCTGAGAGGACCTTCCAATTGCTCACTCAGGTTGCAGGAAGGGCTGGAAGGCATGAGCTGCCAGGTGAAGTGTTTGTACAGACGTATGCCCCTGAGCACTATAGCATTATTAGCGCAAGCAAACATGACTACAATAGCTTTAAGGATAGAGAAATGACGCTTCGTAAATTCCATGAATACCCGCCATTTCATCGGCTTATACTGATCACTTTATCGCATGAACAGATACCCTTGCTTATGAGAACCGCGGAATCGTTGGCAGCACGTCTGAAGGAGCTTGCCAAATCGCTGGCTCCACTCCCGATTGAGATTTTGGGCCCTGTGGCATCGCCCATTGCTCGCATCAAGGATAGATATCGGTTCCAATGCATGATAAAATATCGGGGTGAAGCTTCTATTTCAGGTCTTGTACAGCAGGCTGTGGCATCCTTTGAGGATGTGGAAAGACAGCATAAGCTGACGATTAGTATCGATGTTGATCCGCAGGTGCTGATGTAGTTGAGCAGAAACCTCTTCAATTGATGAATCTATTCATTTATTTATTAAATTTCATTTGTTTTATTCCAAGAAGTATATCAATGAACTTTTTTCCTTAAGGAAGGTGTGTTAGTAAATGGCTATTAAAATTATTGTAAAAGACCCGGATCCCGTGCTGCGCGAAAAGTGTAAGCCTGTAACGAAAATTAATGCAAACATTCATAAGCTACTAAATGATATGGCTGATACGATGTATGATGCAGAGGGTGTAGGTTTAGCTGCGCCTCAGATCGGTATCCTAAAGCGCGTAATTGTGATGGATGTTGGTGATGAAAAAGGCTTGATCGAGTTGATTAATCCAGAAGTTATCGAAACGGAAGGTGAGCAAGTTGGACCCGAAGGCTGCTTGAGCATTCCCGGAATGAATGGTGATGTTCGTCGGGCTCATCGGGTAGTTGTGAAGGGGCTGGATCGTGACGGCAATGAAATAGTTGTCGAGGGGACAGAACTATTGGCGCGATGCATTCTGCATGAAGTGGACCATCTGAATGGGGTGTTGTATACCGACTTGGCTGATAAGGTGTACCGAGTTGACCCTAAGGGCGGTGAAGCATGAGAGTAGTTTTTATGGGCACGCCGGAGTTTGCTGTGCCCTCATTGCTTGTTTTGCTTGAAAGTGGTGTACAAGTCGTTGGCGTTGTCACTCAACCGGACCGACCCGTTGGTCGCAAGCGGGTTTTGACTCCTACACCGGTCAAGGCAGCAGCTGAGCAGTACGGAATTCCCGTACTGCAGCCGGAGAGGCTGCGCCGCACTGAGTCGGTTGAAGCATTAAAGGCGCTGCAGCCTGATCTGATTGTTACCGCAGCCTATGGCCAAATATTGTCCAAAGCAGTGTTGGACATTCCTAAGCTGGGTTGTATTAATATTCATGCTTCTTTGCTGCCGCAATATCGTGGAGGCGCACCTATCCATTATGCAGTCATGAACGGTAATGCAGTGACGGGTGTAACTATTATGTATATGGCTGAGGGCTTAGATACAGGGGACATGATCAGCCGTGTAGAGGTTCCTATTGAGGATACGGACACAACTGGCTCTATGTTTGATAAGCTTAGCCAGGCTGGGGCTCAGCTATTAAAAGAGACACTGCCGGAGCTAATAGCAGGCCGTGTTCAAGCGGTGGCTCAAAATGACTCAGAAGCGGTATATTCACCAAATATAAGCCGTGAGCAAGAGCTAATTGATTGGAATCAACCAGCTTTGACTATTTGGAACAAGGTGCGTGGACTTAATCCAAGACCAGGAGCCTATACCTTATGGAATGGCGATGTATTGAAAATTTGGGCCTGCGCGAAGCCGGAACCAAATGATGCATCTTCCAAGCAAGCTAGGCAGGCTGCAGGTACTGTCGTTGCTGTAAGCGAAGCCGGTGTGCAAATAGAAACCGGAGATGGCTTGCTAAACCTAACAGAGCTGCAGCCTGCCGGTAAGAAGGCGATGGACGCCGGGCAATTTGCCCGCGGCGGCCAACTGACGGCCGGAACGGTTCTCGGTTAAATAGCTGTATCTGGAATCCGGAAAGAGATCAGGAGGCAATACAAGTTGAGTAACGGCATCGGAAAAGACAACAAAATGAGTACAAAACAAAGCGCTAATGCTAAAGGCAGTTCTGGTAAATCGAATACAGTCACTGGCCCAAAGACAGCAGATAAGCGCAGAGGTGGTAGCCCGTCCAGCTCTAATGGGAATAAACCAAAAGGCGGCGCAAGAGACGCTGCATTGGATGTGCTGCTTCGTATTGAGCAGGACCGTTCATACAGCAATTTGCTGCTGCATCAAATTTTGCAAAAATATAATCTGGATAGACCGGATGTCGGGTTAACTACAGAAATTGTGTATGGCACCATCCAGAGATTGAATACGATAGACTATTATTTGGCACGTTTTGTTGCAAAAGGACTTGCCAAGCTTGAGCCTTGGGTGCGTAGTCTACTTCGACTCAGCTTTTATCAAATTTATTACTTGGATCGAATTCCTGATCACGCTGTCGTTAATGAAGCTGTCAATATGGCTAAGCGTAAAGGGCATCAAGGGATCTCAGGAATGGTCAATGGAGTGCTGCGCAACATCATCAGGCAAAAGGACAGCTTGCAGCTCCCCGCAGGTCTGCCGCCTGTAGAACGGATAGCCTTAACTCATTCCCATCCGGAATGGCTTGTACGGCGCTGGATCCGTCAGCTGGGCGAAGCCAGGACTGAGCAAATTTGCGAAGCTAATAATGTGCCGCCTCGAGTGAGTATACGTGTTAACACGCTGAAGCTGAGCCGCAGCGGGCTAATTGAGCTTTTGGAGCAAGCGGGCCTTGAAGCAGAGCCATCTGAATTAGCACCCGACGGAGTTATTGTCAGAGGTGGGGGCAACATGGCTTTAACGCCGTGGTATGCGGAGGGACTATTCTCTATCCAGGATGAGAGCTCTATGCTGGTTGCGCTAAGTCTTGATCCTAAACCAGGTGAAAAGATATTGGATTGCTGTGCAGCGCCTGGAGGTAAAACGACTCATATAGCCGAGAAAATGGGAGATCGCGGCGAGCTATGGGCTTGCGATATTCATGAACATAAAGAGAGGCTGGTTCAAGAGCAAGCAGAACGTCTTGGTCTTAGCTCGGTGCATACTATTGTAAAAGATGCGCGTGAGCTGCATGAGCAATTTTCTGAGCATAGCTTTGACCGCATCTTACTTGATGCTCCTTGCTCTGGGCTTGGTGTAATCCGGCGTAAGCCTGATATGAAGTGGAACAAGAGTGAACAGGAAATAGATGGGGTTTGTGTTATCCAACGCGAGCTTTTGGAACAAGTTCATTCGTTATTACGTCCAGGTGGTGTGCTTGTTTACAGCACATGTACACTGGAACATAACGAAAATGAGGGTATGGTTAATCAGTTTTTGGAGGCGCATCCTGAGTTCGAATGGGACCAGCCTAAGCCGTTGCAAATATATCCGTATGAGTATCATACCGACGGTTTCTTTATAGCTAAGCTGCGTAAACGAGCGTAAATAAAAGAGATATGGTAAAATCTAATGTATGTGCAGTGATAAGCGAAATTTTCGTCAATATTGCTGCACTCTAATTGATAAAACAGGTTGTGATGATAATGGAATTGACAAAACAGAAAATGTATAAACCTGATAAACCTTATGTATACGATTTGACTTTGGAGCAATGGCAGGAATGGGTCAAAGATAATAGTGAGTCAGGTTTCCGTGCCGGACAAATTTTTGATTGGCTGTATGTGAAAAGAATATCAAGCTTCGAAGAGATGACGAATCTGCCCAAAACTCTTCGTGATAAGCTGGCGCAGCAGTTTGATTTCGTCACCTTGGCTGAAGTTGCCAAATATGAATCCAAGGATGGAACGGTGAAGTTTTTGTTCGAGTTGTCTGACAAAAACGCCATTGAAACTGTCATTATGAAGCATAGCTATGGTAACAGTGTTTGTGTAACGACACAGGTTGGCTGCCGAATCGGCTGCACATTTTGTGCGTCAACCTTGACTGGATTGAAGCGCAATTTAACTTCGGGGGAAATTATTGCACAGGTAGTAAAAGCTCAGCAGCTGTTGGATGCGTCTGAAGAGCGCGTTAGCAGTATCGTTATTATGGGTATTGGTGAACCGTTTGAAAACTATGATGCCATGATGTCCTTCCTGAAGGTTATGATTCATCCTAAAGGTTTGAATATTGGTCAACGTCATATTACAGTTTCAACGAGCGGAATCGTACCGAACATATACAGGTTTGCTGATGAGCAAACGCAGATTAATTTGGCGATCTCGATTCATGCTCCCAATGATACGCTGCGTTCTAAGCTGATGCCGGTTAATCGACGGTTTCCTTTTGCTGATTTAATTGAAGCTTGTCAATATTATGTGGCCAAAACAGGTCGCAGAATTACGTTTGAATATGCTTTGATGGGTGGAGTTAATGATCGTCCTGAGCATGCAGAGGAACTGGGGCAAGTGCTTAAATCCTTCCCAATGGCTCACGTTAATTTAATTCCAGTTAACTATGTATCCGAGCGTGACTATGTACGGACACCTAGGGATGATATATTTGCATTCCAACGTATTTTGGAACGTAATAAAGTTAATGCAACTATACGGAGAGAACAAGGCAGCGATATCGCGGCAGCCTGTGGGCAGCTGCGTGCGAAGCATATGGAGTCAGGTGCGAGGTGAGGAGAACCATGATCAAAACGGCCAGTCAAACGGATATCGGAAGAGTCCGTATGGTCAATGAGGACCGCGCGATTGTACAGGAGAATTTGAATGGCTTCGTGTTGGCCATAGTTGCGGATGGAATGGGCGGTCATCAGGCGGGAGATATCGCTAGTCAAATGGCAGTTGATGTAATCTATTCGGAATTGCAAGCAATTCCCGAAAGTCCGAGTGTAGAGGAACGAAGAACGCTCTTGAAGTCGGCGGTGGAGCTTGCTAACGAGAGGATATTCGCTTTCGCCGCTGAGCGGGAAAGTTATCATGGTATGGGTACTACTGTTGTAGCGGTATTGGCGGACGAAAATTCGGTTGTTGTAGGACATATTGGAGACAGCCGCGCCTATCAAATAAATGTTCAAGGTATCGAACAGCTTACAGAGGACCATTCTCTCGTTAATGAATTGGTTAAAAGCGGCCAAATCACCCGAGAGGAAGCAGGGAATCATCCAAGACGCAATGTACTGACTAGGGCGCTAGGAACGGAAGCGACTATCGAAGTTGATATACGGGATTTGGCTTGGAACCAAGGCGATATTTTACTTTTATGTAGTGATGGCTTAAGCAGTCTCGTCAGCCCTGATCAGCTGCTTGCGGTTGTGAATGGGGACGGGCTTATGGAAAGCAAGGCTCAGCGGCTAGTAAATGAAGCGCTGGAAGCTGGCGGCGATGATAATATTACTCTTGTGCTTGTCAGTAATGGTTTAAGTGATTCAGAGAAAAATGCTCATTTTGACGGCGAAGAGAGGTGATGATGAATGATAGGTAAGCAGCTGGGAGGACGTTATGAAATTCTTGAGCGTGTAGGCGGCGGAGGAATGGCAATTGTTTATAAGGCTCTAGATATATTACTACATCGCCATATTGCTGTTAAGATTCTGCGTTCGCAGTATGTACATGATGAGGAATTTATCCAGCGGTTCCGACGAGAAGCCCAGGCCGCGGCATCGTTATCTCACTCCAATGTAGTCAGTATATATGATGTTGGTCAAGAAGAAGATATCCATTACATTGTTATGGAGTATATAGAAGGCACGACTTTAAATGAACTTATTAAGGAAAAAGCGCCGCTTCAAGTGGAAGAAGCCGTCCATTTCGCCAGCCAAATTTGTGATGCGCTTGATCATGCCCATCATAATCAAATCATTCATCGTGATATTAAACCTCATAACATCTTAATCGGCAAAAACGGCAGAGTGAAGGTTACGGACTTCGGGATTGCCCGTGCAATCACTTCTTCAACAATAACTCAAACCGGCTCTGTTGTCGGCTCGGTCCATTATTTTTCACCAGAGCATGCCAAAGGAACCTTTACGGGTGAGCAATCAGACCTTTATTCACTAGGTATTGTTATGTATCAGATGCTTACGGGTCGTCTGCCTTTTTTGGGGGAAAGTCCGATCAGTGTGGCATTGAAGCATTTACAGGAGGAAGTGGAGGAGCCACGCAAGGTGAATCCTCTTATTCCGCAAAGCGTGGAAAATATTATTTTGAAAGCTATGCGTAAAAACCCAGCGGAGCGTTATCGTTCTGCTAAGCAAATGCTGGATGATTTGGACAGTTGTCTGCTCCCTCATAGACGTAATGAAGCTAAAGTCAATTTTATGGACGATGATGAGTTGGATGAAGAGAAGACGCGTGTTATTCCTGCGATCCGTCCAGATCAGTATTCTCTTTCGGCTGGAGATCGGGATTTCGGCACTTCAAGAGACGAAGAGGAGCCTCAGGAAAAAAAGAAAAAGCGTTGGGTAAAGCCACTCATCTGGATCATCATATTACTGCTGTTGCTGGGCGGAATGTGGTATATGGTTGGAGTGGTGAAAGCCAAGTTCGTGATTCAGGAGGTTGACGTTCCTACGGTTGTTAACAAGCCGGTAACGGAAGCACAGTCGATGCTGAAAGCGGCTAATCTGGAGGTTGAGATCATTCCGGAAAGCTCCAAGGACGTGCCGAAGGATGTGGTCATTCGTCAGGATCATATGAACATGAAGCTCAAGATTCATTCTAAAGAAACCTTATACATCAGTAAAGGTGTTGAAAAGCTTAAAATGCCAGGTGTTACAGGCAAGAAGCTGGGAGACGCAAAAACGGCGATTATGGCTCTTGGCATAACGGATGACCGAATTAAGGTGAAGCAGGAGTTTGTGAATGAAGAACCGGAGACCGTTATTTTACAAACGCCGGCATTAAATGATGAGTTGGATCCAGCGACCGCTGTCGTCATGTTAACAGTCAGCAAGGGTAGAGAAACGTTCAAAATGCCTGATTTAGAGGGATTAAGCGAATCTGAGGCTAAATCTCGGATTACTGTCAGCAACTTGAAGCTTGCTCAAGATGGCATCAATGTAGAAGCCAGCTATAAACAGCCTAAAGGTAAGGTTATTACGCAATTCCCTTACAAATATAATGATGAGGTTTCGCCAGGGGCCGAAATCAAGCTGATCATCAGCTCGGGACTACCAGAAGAAGCAGGGCCTATGAAGATTGCCGTGCCAATTAAGCCGACCAAGGATGGCAAGGAAACGACCGTTAAGCTTATATTGAGTGATGCCATGTATGAAAACTTTGAATATAAAACCATAACAAAAGTAACTAAGGCGAGTACGGTAGACGTAAGCCTCGTAGTAGCTCCAGATAAACGAGCTGTCATTCAGGTTAAACAGGACAATGTACTTGCCGATATGATAACCGTTACTTATGACGATTATATCGCTCAGAAGAATGGTAAGCCATTCAATCCTATCCCGTCTGGTTCATCAGGAACGACAGTGCCGGGTGCTACAACTCCAGGTGCCACACCCCCTGGTACTACAACACCAGGCACTAATACACCAGGTCAGACTACAACGCCTGGAACAGGAACACCGGGAGCGGGGACTAAGCCGCCAACAAATTCAGGAGGAACTACTCCTGGTACTGGCACAGGAACAGGCACAAGCAGTGGAACTAGTACAGGAGCTCAAAGTACTCAGGGAACTCCAACACCAACTCCAACAAACGCCACACCGGGTAATAGTGCCGGTACAGGAGGCAGAAACTAATGCCACACGGTCTTATTGTAAAGGCGCTAAGCGGTTATTATTACGTGTTACCTGAAGATGGAGAAAACATGACTTCAGTTCAATGCCGGGCTCGTGGGATTTTTAAGAAACGCGGCGAGTCCCCGTTGGTTGGGGATCGGGTTCTTTATGGGTTGACTGAAAATGGTGAAGGGACTGTAGATGAAATTTTGCCTCGCAGCTCCGAGCTGCTTCGTCCACAGGTCGCTAATGTGGAGCTGGCTGTATTGGTATTTGCCGTACAGGAGCCAGCGTTAAATTTGCAGTTGCTGGACAAATTTCTAGTACACACGGAAAGTGCCGGTTTGGAGACTATTATTTGTTTGACTAAACAAGATTTGATGGTAGCTGATGCAACTTCTGATTCGGATACACTATACCAGCCGCAAAAGTGGAGTGGCTCTAGTGCTAAGTCCGGCTCTGTTGAGGATGTTGAAATCCTATCAGGCAGCATGAACTATATCGTTGAATTGTATGAGAAGATCGGATACCAAGTTGTTGTGACTAGCGCTAAAATGGGCGTTGGGATCGAGCCCATTCTCGAGAGGCTTTCCGGTCGAATCAGTGTATTCGCTGGTCAGTCTGGTGTAGGTAAATCTTCATTGCTGAATGCTATGGTTCCTGGACTGCAGCTCGAAACAAATCAAATAAGCATGAAGCTCGGAAGGGGAAAACACACGACCCGACATGTGGAATTAATTCGTTTGAATAATGGCGGTCTTGTTGCGGATACGCCTGGCTTTAGCCAGCTTGATTTTGCTCAGGTTGAGGAAGCAGAGGATCTTAGTGCTTGCTTCAAGGAGTTTCAGCCTTACACGGCGGAATGTAAGTTCCGCGGCTGCCAGCATCAGCATGAGCCTGAGTGCAAGGTTATTGAAGCGAAGGATCAAGGGAAGATATCTGCCTCCCGCTATGATCACTATTTGCACTTTCTAACCGAAATTAAAGAGAGAAAAAGGAGGTACTGATATGCTGAATATAGCACCGTCTATTTTGTCGGCAGATTTTTCTAAGTTGGGTGCTGAAATCGCAGATGTGGAGCGTGGAGGCGCGGATTGGATTCATGTGGATGTGATGGACGGACATTTCGTCCCTAACATCACCATCGGACCTTTGGTAGTTGAGGCGATTCGCCCGCATACCGCGCTTACTCTCGACGTTCATCTGATGATCGAGAATCCAGATCTATATATACCGGCTTTCGCTAAAGCGGGAGCTGACTTGATTTCCGTACATGTAGAAGCGTGCCGTCATTTGCACCGTACGCTTCATTTAATAAAAGAACAGGGAATCAAAACGGGTGTAGTACTTAACCCAGCGACCCCGTTATCAACAATTGAGCATGTGATGGACGAGATATTGGACCTTGTTTTAATTATGACGGTGAATCCTGGTTTTGGGGGCCAACAGTTTATTCCTGGTATGCTGCCCAAAATTGCTAAGCTTCGTGAAATGTTGAATGAACGCGGCTTGAAGGATGTACACATTGAGGTAGACGGTGGAATCAATGCCGTAACGGCGCGACAAGTGGCTGCAGCGGGTGCTGATGTACTTGTGGCGGGTAATGCTGTTTTCACCCAACAGGATCGAGCAGAAGCTATACGGAAACTTCGTGGCGAGGAGTGAGGCTGTGAGATTTCTAACCGTACTAGGGTTTAGTTTATTATGTGCAGGTATGTTGACGCTTTTTTCGCAAATTCAGGACTTATTGAAATATCTTTTTTCCTTAGGTGCGCTGTACACGGGAATTCAGTTTTTTAAAAGGAATGAAAGCCGTGGCATGAGGATTGCTTTTGTTGTGACCACGATTGTACTCTATTTCATTTTTGCCGTTATTTATGCGATCTATCTTACAATTAAAGCGGGCACATTGCCTGCATCTGTTTAATATTATCCATGTTCCTATGCGTTCATAAATCGGCTTTAAGCTGCATAATATGGTTACAAAAGTTTCGGCTTTTGTAGCCTTTTTTGTTTTTTTAGGCTGATTCGAATGGATAGGCACGTTTTGAAAATAGAGGAATATAATGGAGTATGATGAACATGATGGTTGGGAATAACAGCGTGATGCCAGCTTGAGCACAAGATGTTTAAGGAAACGCAGCTGGTTAAACGCAACCTAGAAGGAGGGGCAGAAATGAGATTTTATACAATCAAGCTACCGAGGTTGTTAGGCGGATTAGTAAAAGCCGTACTTAGTACGTTCAGCAAAAACTAACTCTAGAATATCCAAAGGCTTCGCCTTCCATACAGGATGAGTCGCATTAGCCAAGGTTGGGCGAAGTCAAGTATAAAGCTTCTACTTACTTATCAACATGAAACTAAAAAAAGCACCTGGGCCCCAGGTGCTTTTTGTCGTTAGTGGTTAAAGATTACACACGAGTAACTTTTCCGGATTTCAAAGCCTTCGTGCTTACATAAACGCGCTTTGGTTTTCCGTCCACAAGAATACGAACCTTTTGAACGTTAACACCCCAAGTACGCTTCGACTTATTGTTAGCATGAGATACATGGTTGCCTGTTCCGGGTCCTTTACCGGTAATAAAACATTTGCGGGACATTGTATGACACCTCCTTAAAAGCTACGATGATCAAAGATCCTCGAAAGCGATCTCTCCGTAAGCAAATCCTGTTAAAAAACACACTCAAATATCATAGCACAATGTAACAAATAACGTCAATGTTCCAGCGATGTTTTTTCTATAATTTCTTAAGTGATCAAATAGAGGTCTTGTATATTTTATTTATTTCTGCAAGCTGATATAGTAAAATAAAAAATGAGTCCATTCTAATCTATATCAAAGGAGCTATTGATGATGGCTATAGAACTTGCTACGGAGTACGGAAAAGTATGGGTAGCTGATGGGGTTATTGCTGTATTGGCAGGCTCAGCTGCTTTGGATTGTTATGGACTCGTTGGAATGGCATCGCGTAATCAACTTAAGGACGGGTTTGCGGAGCTGCTTCGACAAGATAATTTGAGCCGTGGTGTAGAGATCCGTCGTGATGCGCAAGGTGCGACGGCAATTGATTTATATATCATTGTAAGCTATGGAACGAAAATATCAGTTGTAGCTCACAATGTTCAGACAAAAGTAAAGTATGTATTAAGTGAGGTTGCAGGGCTTCAGGTGGAGTCCGTGAACATTTATGTTCAGGGGGTCCGGGTATCTGAATAAAAATAGAGTAAGCCTCTAACCGGAAAGTGGAATGGTTTCAATCTGAGTGAGGTAGGAAGGGGAATGTTTGTTGAGTAAGCACCTAGTTCGTATTAATGGGAATGACTTTATCCGCATGGTGGAAAAGGGAGCGCAGCAACTGAGAGATAATGTGGAGAAGGTCAATGCGCTCAATGTGTTTCCTGTGCCCGATGGGGACACAGGGACTAATATGAACCTGACTTTTACCTCTGGTGTTGAGGAACTGAAGCGGCGTCCATCTCAACAGATAGGTACATTGGCGGAAGCTTTGGCCAAAGGCCTGTTGATGGGTGCGCGCGGCAATTCAGGAGTGATTTTGTCACAACTATTTCGTGGATTTTCAAAAGAAGTGATGGAAACGGATTCGATCGATGCTCGTCAGTTTGCGGCAGCGCTGCAGAACGGCGTGAATATGGCCTATAAGGCTGTCGTCAAGCCGGTAGAGGGAACGATTCTAACCGTTGCCAAGGAAGCCGCCAAGCACGCGGTTAAACAAGCAGGACGCATAACGAATGTGGTCGAGCTAATGAGAGAAGTATGTGATAAAGGTAGAGAGGCGCTGTCCAAAACACCGGACCTGCTGCCCATACTTAAGCAGGTCGGAGTAGTGGATGCGGGCGGTCAAGGCTTGCTCCTAATCTACGAGGGCTTTCTTCAGGCTTTGGAGCAAGTTGACGGAGAAACAGGCAGCAAAGATAATGAAGCCGAAGCACAACGGGGTTTTTCAGCCGCTGGCAAAGGAATTCCGCATGGAGAACCTAAGCGGGCGCAAGCTCAGTTGTCAACAGAGGATATCGAATTCGGTTACTGCACAGAATTTATGGTTACTCTGCAGGCACAGAAGCAAAAGCTGACAGGTCTTACCTTCGATGAGCAGCTATTCCGGCAGGAGTTGTCTAACTTCGGAGATTCCCTATTGGTTGTTGCAGATGATGATCTAGTCAAGGTACACATCCATGCAGAATTTCCGGGAACGGTAATGAACCATGCGATGCAATATGGCGCTTTAAGCCGGATCAAAATCGAGAATATGCGTGATCAGCATACACATCTGCTGCTGGAAGAAGCTGAAGAGCTGTATAGGAACGAAAGCGAGCTAGGTACAGCGGCGAATGCTCCTAGTGCATTTAAGCAAGTTTCTTATAATGATGGCGATTCGGCTGCTATTGTGCAGGCTGAAAACGGAATAAAGCGTTATGGATTTGTTGGGGTATCTGTCGGACAAGGGATTTCCAATATTTTCAACAGCTTGGGTGTGGATCAAGTGCTTCACGGGGGTCAGACCATGAATCCGAGTACGGAGGATATTGTGAACGCAGTACGACTGGTTCCAGCTCACACGGTGTTTGTTCTTCCTAACAATTCAAACATCATTCTAGCTGCTAAGCAAGCGGTTGATCTTGTAGAAGACAAGCAAATTGTGGTTATTCCTACCAAATCGATCCCGCAAGGTATCGCTGCTGTACTTGCTTTTCAGGAGAACGCTGTACTTGATGAGAATACGGAGAGTATGAATGAGGCTATCAGTCAGGTTCAGTCAGGTCAGATTACCCATGCTGTTCGTGATACACGTATTGACGATATAGACATCAAACAAGGGGATTATATTGGAATTCACAACAGCAAAATTGTGAATGCTGAGCCTGATTTAGTAGCTTCCTGTAAGAGGCTGATAGATAGCTTGCTCAATGATGGAGCGGAGATTGTTACCATGTATACGGGAGAAGAAGCGGCCCCAGATCAGACCGAACAGCTCGTCAGCTATATTGAGGAAACTTACAAGGAAGTGGAAGTTGAGGTTCATGCGGGAGGCCAGCCCCTGTATTACTATATTGTGTCCGCAGAGTAACAGGATCAATTTTATTACATGAGCTGAGGTGGAGTTTTTTTTGAGTCAAATTCGGATTGTTACAGACAGTACAGCGGATATTCCAGCTGAAATACGGGAAGCGTTGGGCATTGAGATGGTGCCGTTAAAGGTTCATTTCGGTATGGACACGTACCGTGATCAAATAGATATGGGATCAGAAGCTTTTTTTGAAAGTTTGACGAGCTCTTCTGTTCTCCCAACAACATCACAGCCTTCGCCGGTACAATTTGTGGAAACGTTTAAAAGGTTGACTGAAGAATCCAATGCCCCGATTATTTCGATTCACTTGTCCGCTGGGTTAAGCGGTACTTACCAATCGGCCTTATTGGCTAAGTCAATGATGGATGAGAGTGCAGATATTACGGTTATTGATTCTAGGTCTGCCTCCTATGGATTCGGTGCGCTAGTTGTTGCAGCTGCTGAAGCCGCTCGTTCAGGGGGAAGCAAGGAAGAGATATTGGAACTGTTGGACTCGATGCGTCAAAAATTGAAGCTCTATTTCCTGGTGGATACGCTCGAGTATTTGCAAAAGGGAGGACGAATCGGGAAAGCGGCTGCTTTGGTAGGTTCATTGCTCAACATTAAGCCGATTTTATCTGTGTCAGATGAAGGGACCGTGTACTCGGTTGATAAAGTTAGAGGCCAGAAAAAAGCGATGGCTCGGATTATTGAGCTTTTAAAGCAGGATTTGGGAGATACGCCTTTGCATATCACCGTTGCACATGCCGCTTCTCTAGAAACTGCTGAATTGTTTAATGAATTGATGCTGCAAAATTTTGTGGTTCAAAGTTCACGATATACAAATATTGGTCCTGTTATAGGAACACACACCGGTCCTGGAGCCGTTGCTGTGTTCGTTAATCCGGTTTAATATGACCGTTAATTTATACGAAATTCCAGTTAAAGAGGTACAAGGTGTCAAGGGTAAGAAGCCGGAGGAGCTGTTGGCGCTTGGCATTTCTTCGGTCGGTGAGCTTCTTGATTATTATCCTTTTCGGTATGAAGATTACACACTTCGAGATCTGACTGAGGTAAAGGATGGCGATAAGATCACGGTACAAGGAACTATCGCCGGGATGCCGCAGGTACAGATGTACGGTCGAATCAAATCCAGACTGACCTGTAAGCTTATTGTAAACTCACTTTTTATAACGGCTGTCTGGTTTAACCGGCATTATATCAAAGACCAGCTGCAGGCAGGCACTGAAATAATATTGACTGGAAAATGGGATCAGAAAAGGCTGCATCTAACCGTATCAGAATCACAATTTCCGGGAAAAGGTACTGAGCAGATCGGAACGCTGCAGCCTGTTTATTCAGTTACTGGAGCTATATCTCAAAAATGGATGCGTCAAACAACCAAGCAAGCGATTACGCAGTATGGCAACCTCATTCCTGAGGTACTGCCGCAGGAGCTGATGAATCGGTATGAGCTGATGCCTCGTAAGCAGGCTGTGGCTCTGCTTCATTTACCTGGATCTATAGCTGAAGGGCTGAATGCGCGTAAAAGGATGGTATTCGAGGAGCTATTCTTGTTTCAATTAAAAATGCAGGCCTACCGGGCATTGAACCATGATCGGGCTGACGGAGTTGCCCATCAGCTTGATTTACCGGAGGTGAGGTCATTTGTCCGGGCGCTTCCGTTTAAGCTGACAGACTCGCAAAAGCAGGTGCTAGCGGAAATTTTACAAGATTTACAGCAGTCATTCTGCATGAATCGTTTGCTTCAAGGGGATGTAGGAGCAGGAAAGACAGTCGTAGCAGCAGCATCATTGTTCGCTGTTGTAAAAGCGGGATGCCAAGGAGCACTGATGGTGCCGACAGAAATACTCGCTGAGCAGCACAAACGGTCATTGGAGCGATTGTTCGAGCCGTATGGCATTAGTGTAGCGTTGCTTACCGGCAGCCTAACAGATCGGCAAAGACGCGATGTGTTGGCCTCGTTGCAGATGGGGATGATCGATGTGATCGTTGGGACGCATGCCTTAATTCAGGAGGATGTATTCTTCCGTAAGTTAGGACTTGTTGTAACGGATGAGCAGCATCGTTTTGGTGTTAACCAACGGAGTGTTTTACGTCGCAAAGGAATGAATCCGGACGTTCTGACGATGACTGCAACGCCAATTCCGAGGACCCTCGCGATAACAGCCTTTGGTGATATGGACGTATCTACGCTGCGCGAGCTGCCGAAGGGGCGTAAGCCAATCAAGACCTATGCAGTAACTCATGATATGCTTGAACGCGTGCTGGGCTTTATACGCCGCGAGGCTGCTGAAGGGCGGCAGGCTTACATTATTTGCCCTCTGATTGAAGAATCAGAGAAGCTGGATGTCCAGAATGCGATTGATGTGCATGCTCAATTGCAGTTTGCTTTTCCCGAGTACAAGGTAGCGCTCCTTCATGGGAGGATGCATGCATCGGAGAAAGACGAGGTTATGCGTGACTTTAGCGATAATAAAACTCAAGTCCTTGTTTCGACCACGGTAATCGAGGTTGGTGTGGACGTGCCGAATGCAACGTTGATGGTTGTTTATGATGCACATCGCTTTGGTTTGTCCCAGCTTCATCAGCTTCGCGGCCGCGTAGGTCGCGGAGAACATCAATCCTACTGCGTTCTCATCGCTGATCCGAAGAATGAGGTCGGCAAGCAGCGCATGAAGGCGATGACGGACACTAACGATGGCTTTGAGATCGCGCGGCGCGATTTGGAGCTTCGGGGACCGGGTGATTTCTTCGGAACCAAGCAAAGCGGACTGCCTGATTTCCGGCTCGCTGATATGGTTACGGATTTTGAAGTCATGGAGCAAGCGCGGGATGAGGCGGCAGCACTTGTTCGACATCCTGACTTTTGGACAGCAGCCGCTTACTTGAAGCAGCGTGAATTTTTACAGCGAGAACATATATTTGACAGTGAATTGCTGGATTAATAGGCTTAATAAAGTTTTGTCCCGTTGAATAAGACACATGTCCGAGCCTCCCGTCATAGACTTATTAGGAGTGAGCTTCTCATTTCCTTGTTCGGGGGTGTTTGTGGCATGAGCTATCAGAAGTTCGGATTTGAGCCTGCATTCGTGGAACGCGTTAAAGCGAAAATGAAAAATCCAGATACAAAAGAACGTATCAAAATGATTCTGCATGGTGTGACAAGATACGATCTGCAGGATCGGGCTAAGGTACGTAGATTTGTCGGTATGCTGGGTAAGGTGCTTGGAGAGAAGTTGAGCGACAAACAGATTGAGCATATGATCAATTTTGTGATTTCACAAAAAATAGATCCGAACAACACGTTTCATTTGATTAAGCTTTGGGGTATGTTTCGATAAGCACGAGAAAATCGGTTAAAAAATTAGGCAGACCATTGGGTCTGCTTTTTTTTGCGTGTTTTTGGCTGAAAATGGGCATTGACGGTTTGAGAAAACGGGTGGTAAATTTATCCTAAAGTAATTTTATATTAAAACTATTTTGTTATAAAAGGATGTGGTGGATGTCCATGACTATTGGGGAAAGTTTGGCTCAAATCGATGAATTATTACGAAAAGTAGCCAGGTTCAAAGATCAATGCTCGGAGCCTCACGGCTTCTCTCGCCAACAGATGCTGCTGCTAATAACACTACTGTGTAAGAAAAAAACAACTGTAGGTGAGCTAGCAGATGAGCTGGGCCTCTCCACAAGTGCTACTACAATCGCTATTAATCGTCTGGTGACATCCGGTCACATCGATAGAACCCGGGATGATATTGACCGCCGTGTTGTGTGGGTGGAGCTAACGGAACCTGCCATGGAAACCATTATGCGAATGAAAGAGACAAGGGATCAGATATTGATTAGCTTGCTACAAAAGCTCACGGTTGAAGAGCAGGTTCAATTTATTGGCTTACTCCGGAAAATGACGGCGGATTTAGATTTTAAACAATGATTTAGAAGGATGGTGCGCTTGGATACATGAAAAAGAAACTAATCGGATTGAGTGTTCTTGCTGTAGTTGTTATTGGAGGCGGCATTGGAGGTTTTTTTTACTATCAGCAGATCAGTAAATACATCAGTACGGAAGATTCCAAGGTGCAAGGTGAGCTGCGAGCAATAGGTTCAATGGCGTCAGGCAAGCTGATTGAATGGAACTATAAAGAAGGGGACACTTTCAAAAAAGGCGATGTACTAGGTATCGTAGAAACGGCTCCCGCACGTGGTAACATTGCCGCGAACACTCAGGACATCATCGCTCCTGATGACGGTACCATCATTCAAACGAATGCGGTTAAGGATCAAACGGTTGCAGCAGGTGCTGCTTTACTGATGAGTGCCGATTTAAGGAAGCTGTATGTTACGGCGAATATAGAGGAAACAGAGCTTCTCGATGTGAAAGCTGGTAATAAAGTGACTCTAACCATCGATGCGTTTCCGGGTACAGAGTTTAAGGGGCGCGTTGACAAAATCGGTCTTGGCACGAATTCATCCTTTTCCCTAATGCCTTCTTCGAACTCGAGCGGGAACTTTACGAAGGTCGTACAGCGTGTGCCTGTGAAGATTGCATTGGAAGATTATCAAGGTAAGCGGCTAATTCCTGGCTTGAACGCCGTCACCAAAATCGAGAGGTAACTTCGCCGTTACTAAGCTCAACCTCGGAGAGGAGTTACGATAGATGACGGATCAACTGGGAGAAGCGAAGCCGGATGCGGCTGTAGGTGCAGAACCTCCTGCACGGGGAAAAGGATTAGCCATGCTAGCGATGATTCTTGCGGTTTTTATGGCGATTCTCGACACTAGCATTGTAAATGTAGCTGTACCTAAGATGATGGCGGTGTTCAGTGTAAGCCAAACGGAAATACAATGGGTCCTGACTGCTTATTCCTTAGTAGTAGGTGCATTGATACCTATTACCGGCTATTTGGGCGATCGTTTCGGTTATAAAAGAGTGTTTCTTTACTCTGTAACCGTGTTTACAATCGGTTCTGCATTATGCAGTGCTGCATGGAGCAATAACTCGATGATTGTTTTTCGAATTATCCAGGCCATCGGCGGGGGAGCGGTAATGCCGGTTAGTATGGTGATGCTATTCCGTATGTTTCCGCCTGAGAAGCGGGGAATGGCGATGGGTCTGTTCGGTATTTCGGTTATGTTTGCTCCTGCTATCGGCCCGACGCTGAGTGGTTACATAGTGGAGTATTTGGATTGGCGTTTAATTTTCTCCATCAACGTTCCAATTGGTATCATAGATATTTTTCTGGCTGCAGCTGCTTTAAAGGAATACAAAGTTGAAAACCATGGCAAGTTTGATTTATGGGGGTTTGTAACCTCTAGTACAGGTCTTGCCACACTTCTGTATGGCGTAGGGATTGTAGCAGATAAGGGCTGGAACAATACGGAAGTCATTGTTTTTCTTGCAATTGCTTCTGTTTGCCTGATTGCTTTCGTCATTATTGAGCTTATTGTGGAGAGGCCGATGCTGGATTTGTCTCTACTGAAAAATTTCACATTCACGCTTACGCTGATCATTTCCAGTACGGCCATGGTTATCTTGATGGGGAGCCTGTTCCTATTGCCTGTATTTCTTGAAAATGTTGCAGGATTATCTCCGATCCAGACAGGTCTGCTTCTGCTTCCTCAAGCGATAGTGTCCGGTCTGATGATGCCAATCGCAGGAGCGCTATTTGATAAAATAGGCGCAAAGCCACTGGCTGTTGTCGGCATGATTATTACGGCTTACGGCTTATATTTGACAAGGCAATTGGATGTGACGACCCCATTCTCAACGATTATGGGATGGCTCATGATACGCGCGGTTGGTGTTGGTCTTGTTATGATGCCGGTGCAAACGGCTGGGATGAATACCGTTCCCATGCACAAGATGGGGCAGGGCACAGCACTCTCAAACGCCATCAGGCAGGTGAGTGCATCGTTCGGTATCGCATGGCTGGCGCTGATGTTCAGCAACCAGCGAATTTTTCATTCGGCCGCGATGTCCGATCAGATGAACATGTTCTCGGCTTCAGTCCAGAACAATGTCAGTCAAATCCAAAATCAATATATGACGATGGGACAATCGTTCGGGCAAGCCCAAAACAGTGCAATTAGCTATATCTACGGGCAAATTCAATTACAAGCTACGGTCCAAGCTATGGACGATGTGTTTTATATGACGGCTGGTTTGGCGCTAGTTTCTGTAGTGTTATCGATGTTTTTGAAAACTGTTAAACGGCCTGGGGGTTCATCGAAAGAGCATGTGATGGGTGAATAACAAACAGCTGTCCATTTCTGAATGTCCTCGAGTAAGGTTTACTATTATTGGGCAAAGGGGTACGTAAACTATGAAGCATAGATTTTCGGCATGGGCATGGAAAAGCACTGTCACACCTGCGGTTATGATTCTTTTATGCGCAGCTGTAACAGCGGGTTGTTCCGTTACGTCTGCGAAGGAAGCGCAGCTCAGGCAGGTTAAGGTGGTCCCTGTGGCCAAGCAAGCCATGGAGGGGTTGGTTGAACAGGATGCGGATGTGGTTTCCTCCTCTCAGGTGAATGTTACAGTTAAGGTAGGAGGCGATGTTCTGCAACTGCTTAAAAAGCGGGGTGACGCTGTTCGGCAGGGGGAGGTCATCCTGAAGCTGGATGCGACGGACATGGAGCGTTCGAAGCGAAAAACAGAGCTGACACGTGAAGGTTTGCAAACACAATTGGTTAAAACACGCGAGGATGTGGCTACCAATAAAGCGGTATTAAAAAATACTATCAGCAAACTGGGATTGCAAATCGCGGATCTCGAAAAAGCTTATAATAACTTAAGAAATGATTATGATCAAGGAATTGCTGCAAAAAACCAATTGGAGAAAGCTGAAACGCAATGGAAAACTTCAATTTTGGATCTCGATACAGCTCAGAAGCAGCTGGCTAATCTGGAGGCAACAGATCCACTAGCAACATTGAAAATTCAATTGGAAACCACAGAGGTAGGAGTCGAGGATATCGACAAAACGATCTCCGATCTCGAAGTGAAGGCGCCGATCAATGGCATCCTGACGGATTTGTTTCCGGAGCAGGGCATGTCCGTACAGTCGGGCTACGTTGCTGGAGTTATTCAACAGCTCGATCCTGTTAAGATTCACTCTGATCTTACGGAAGCTCAAGTAAAGCTGGCAAGAGGGAAGTCGGAAGTGAGTTTTACACTCCCCGGAAGCAATGATAAATTTCAGGGAGCCGTTACCTATTTAGCAGATGTTATGAGCCCGCAGAGTAAAACGTTTGTAATGGAGCTTACCGCAAAGAATGATGGCTTCAAGCTGAAACCAGGCACACGTGTGAAGCTCTTGCTGGGGGACGGGGGTAAGCAGGACGCTTTGGCTTTACCAACCTCCGCTGTTGCACAGGATGGTAACGAGATGTACGCCTTTGTGCTGGCAGGTGAGCAGGTGGAGAAGCGTAAAGTGACACTTGGCCGCGCTGTGAACGGCTATCGTGAGGTCGTAAGCGGCTTGAAAGAAGGGGAACCAATTGTCATATCAGTCGGGCAAGGGTTGCAGGATAAGGAAAAGGTGGAAATCATTAAATGATCAAAGCGGGATCAGGGGGAGGATCAGCTGTGAATAGGAAAAAGAATCAAATGCTAGCTGTGCTGCTTTCGACAGTGCTATGTTTTTCAATGCATGTAACAGTGTTGGCTGCCCCAACTGCGGCATCAGAAGCGGCTGAACAATTAACGCTACCGGCTGCATTGACAGCTGATCTTAATTTAGAGGTAAAAAGCTTGTTAAACGAGCATACGTATAGTGGAACACGTATTGCTGCAGTTGTGAAAATAACGAATCATTCCGATACGCTTGTCCGCGTTCCTGACGGCGAGCTGAGAGCGATTATGAATGATGACAGAGCCTTCGCTCTTCACCCTAGTGCGACAAATATCAAGGCCGTGGAAAGCAGTGCAACGGTGGAATTGAGTTATATGGTGCTGTTGGATCGTAAGCAAGACTTTACTTTGAATGAGCTAGCTTGGGTTGACATTAATAAAGATGTATATCCGAAAGTAGAAACGACACTGCTGTCCGTACCAGTTAAGGGACTAAGTTGGAAGGGGGTTGACGATTCGTTAACCGACCCTGAATTCTTAAAAAAATGGGATGAATCCTTCACCATACCATCCGTAGCTTCACCGCTTATTTATACGCCTATCCGCTTGACTGAAGAGCGCGATGGGACGAAGCGAGTGCAGCTGCTAACACTGCGTGTCCAGAATCCAAGCGATCGTACAGAACAGATACCTGACTTTACGATCCATGGTAGATCCGACAAGCAGATTTATGCGGGCAGTCGAGCTGATAAAAGTGTGAAGTCTTTGGATGCCGGCGCCCAGAAATATATGTATTTCTCCATTCCTACCGATCAGGATACGGTACTCACCGGCCTGAATATAATGACCCCGGAAAGCTATCAGCCTGCTCCGCGCAGCGCAGATGCAGAGCTTCCGCCTCTAGTTACCTATTCCGTGGGCAGGCTGCAAATAGGGCTCTCTGCTGCGGCAGGAGCGCAGCCACAGCCTTCAGAGCAGGCTGCATCGAAGTACTCATTGCTGCAGCCACTTGCGTTTGATCCTTTGAATGTCATAGTTGATCCAGCACTTGCTGTTTCCGTTATGCATGCCCAAATGTTTGAAAATGAAGGTCAAGGCTTCAAAACTGCCGTAGTCAAGCTAAAATTGACCAATAGCGGCAGCAAGCCATTGACAGTGCCTGACTTTGGCACAGAACTGGTTTCAACCGCAGGGAATGCTTATAGCGGCAAAAAGCCAGCATCTAAGGTTGAGGTTTCACCTAATGCGGGGCTGGTAGTAGCCTATACCTTTTTATTGCCTCTATCTGAACAAAATAATGAATTTACATTACGCGTTTACGATGATCAAACAGCCGCTCCTTACAAGACGGTGATAGCTCATGCTGGCCTTCAGGTTGAAAGGGAGCTTGAGGTTCCTATTAATCAAATAACGTTGTATCCTTATGATATTGACCTGAAAGGCTGGTCTGTCAGCAATTATGTATTAAATAATGCAGCTACATTCTCTCTGAGCTATACCTATAAGCTGAAGCTGGATTTGGATGTGCATTCGACGGATAATGTTGTTACAACATCCGCACTTTCTAAGCTTGCTTTTGAATTGGTAAATACAGATGGGAAAAAGATTGCTTCCAAAACCGTAGATTTGACGGGGGAGAACCGGATTATTAACGGCAGTCAAATCTACTATTTAAATACCCTATTATCCGAGCAGCTGGAATACCCACTTACACTTAAGATGTATGAGATGATTGATACACCCTCAGGACCCGCAAGACGTTTGCTCAAGGTGTTAAAACAATAAAAGAACCGGATATAGATGATTGGAAAAATGAGGTCCTCTGGTGAGGGCTTTATTTTTTTCATTTGATGCTGACTGGATTTCCATTTATACTAAATCTATCTATTAAAAAATATGAATAGGCTATTTACCAGATTAATGAATATAGGGAGGTTTGAATGTGCTGCCAATAGAACCAAACGATAAAGAGCAAGAAACAGGGAAACCGATGACTCGCAGACAAATGTTAGCTTCCTTAGGAGCAGCTGGTGTACTGCTTGCTGCAGGGGCAGGATTTCCTGGGGAAGCACGCGCTGCTTCTACCGTTCCAGCTATAGATACGAGTCTATTTTATAATGTAAAGGATTACGGAGCTCAGGGAAGCGGCCGTTACGGACAAGATGATACATCCTCTATTCAAGCTGCAATTAATGCTGCCTCGTCCGCTAGAGGAGGCGGGACTGTCTATTTGCCGCCAGGAGATTACGTTATCAAGTCCAGCTTGTTTATGCGTTCGAAGGTGCATCTTCTGGGTGCAGGTGCTGGAGCGACCATAATTAGGGCTTCAGAATCCAATGTTCAAATGATCAAAAGCTTAGCAAGTATAACGCAATGCTCTGTGCAGGGTATAACCTTCGAAGGTACCGGAGTCGGTACTGCCTCATTAAACCCCTTAGTCGAATGTGGAATCTATGTCCTTGAATCTGAGAGCTTCCAGATCAATCGTTGTGTATTCAAGATGATTACATGCGGGGTGCAATTGATACGTACCGAGCAGGTCAGCGTAACGGATTGCTTATTTTCTTCTATTGTAGGAACTGAAAGTCCATATGAGGGATATGGAGTTATTGTTGAAGGCGGCAACAATAATAGGATTCAAGCTAATCACTTCAAAACTGTATACAAAAATGCCATTGTTTTAAACGCTGGAAGCAGATACTCACTAATTGCAGATAATATTATCGAAGGCTGTAAGGGTGCAGCGATTTTACTTTCTTCGAAACTAAAGGCATGCTCGGATCACTTGATCCAAGGTAACATGATCTCAGCCGCAAATCTTGGCGATCAAGAGAGCAGTTGCACCTATGGAATACGGTTGAAGGATTACTGCAGCAACAACACGATTGTTAATAATATGATTTCCCGAGCTTCATCAGCTGGAATTCAATTGGATGCTGCGGACAATGCCGGTGATGACCGTCCTTATGGAAACACAATCACTGGTAATACAGTTAACGTTTCGGTTCGAGGGATTTCTGTGCTCAACGGGGACTCGAATACGGTAAAAAGCAATGTGGTACGCCGAGTGGAAACAGGGATCATGATAGATACTATTGGAGAAGGGACTGCTTCCGCAGCCAAACAAAATATCATCACAGGCAATAGTCTATTTCAATGCTCTAAAGCAGCTGTTAGAATCGGTTCAGCGCGCTGTCAGGGGAACTCGGTTTTTGGCAATGCAGGGTTTGACAATGAAGCTGGATTGTCTGATTCAGGAACAGAAACGGTGACTATCGGGTTTTAATATGACATGTTTGTTTGGAATGGATGACCGTCCTAAAGGAATTAGGACGGTTTTTAACTTGGATCTAAGGAGCTGATTTTATTATGAATCTTCTAAAATTACCTAAGGAACAAAAGGAGCAGATCATCAGCATGCTGCAGCAATATTTTCTGGTGGAACGGGGTGAAGAATTGGGACATTTAGCGGCTGATCAGCTGCTGGATTTTTTTGCGAAGCATGCGGGGCCTATATTCTATAACCAAGCGGTTGACGACTGTCGTCAGTATGTACGTGAACGGGTAGCGATGGTAGAGGAAGATATGTATGCTCTAGAAAAGCCGCATCAATTTCCACGAAAATGACAAACATCATAGGAATTAGAACTATTGCTTATACGCGCAGTACTCTAGAATCAGGAAATTAGGAAAGATGGCATACGCATCTTTTGTTCCTTTTGCACGTATAACTTACTGCTTGCTATTGTCGGAGGGATCGACGTAGACGAGAAAGGAGCATGCATATGCCGCGATTGGAGTATCGTTTGTATGGAGAAGACAGCGGCTTCCCGCTGCTGTACTATTACGACAGCGTGGAGCGGGAAGAGATTGCGCTGCGGTTTGCCTGTGATTATTTAGTAAAGGAAAGCGAAGTTTACGAGAAAACATCCAATGCTGTTGAGGAAGCTTGCTATGTCATCTATGTTAAGCGGGCTGATGATGAGCGGGTTATGTCGTGGAAAAAGCCGGATTCAGGACGAACATCTGGATTACGGATGGAACTTCGCGAATACCGTGAATTAGGTGCTAATTATCGGTTGGTGCATACTTACAACTTCCAGGATAACCTCGCTGCGATGCTGCATCTGGAAGCCAACTTTCTATATGTAGATGGGCAGGAATGGTACCGTACATCAACGGAAATCGATGAAGATCGTGAAACATTCGTATTTTATGCAGTGAAATCAGAGTCTGATCCAGCTTTATAGGAGCTTATCATGCACATGCTTACGAAGTCAGTTTTGCTAAAGCAAAACTCAGCACATGCTTACGAGGTCAGTTTTGCTAAAGCAAAACTCTTAGGAGGAAACCGCTTTGGAGCAAAAAAAGGTCGGAAAAACACATCATATCGTCACTCTGTTTGTGGCCGCTGCGCTTGTTGCTGCACCTGGGTGTTCCAACACACCGGCTAATTCGAATTGCGTGGATCAAAATAATGACGGGTATTGTGATAATGGGAGCGGCAGCTCGTCTTCCCGTTATTATGGTTCTAGTGGGACATCAGGTGGTGCAGCTTCTTCTACAAGCTCAACACCATCAGATGGATCATCAGGTATCTCCAAAGGCTCATCAGCTCATGGAGGCATTGGGAGCAGCGGGGGTTCTAGTTCCAGCTAGAAGACCGGAACTTGGCCATTCGAGCCCCAGCCGATGAAGAAGAAAAGGTTGGAGGGAGAGCGCCGCTAATGGACTATCATCGTATACCAGCCACCGCAGCTATGGCTTATGCAGATCGGCGAGAGGCCATCTACACTCCGCTGCGGAAGGATGGAATCTTTACTTGGGACTGTATGTATGGAGACGAGTATGCTCTGGCAGATCTTTATCGAATCGATAAGGAGCTGCACAGCCGCATACTTCAAGCTGCGGAAGAGCTGGCGCGGATATACGCTCGTACTGTACAAATCGTACAGCAGGCTGATGATGCGCTCTTGGAGCAGCTAGGATTGCCACAAGCCTCGTTCAGCGCAGTCAGGCTGAGCATCGAGCCTTTGATGCCTACGTTAATTGGCCGTTTTGATTTTGCAGTAAACGGACAGGAGATCAAGATGCTTGAATTTAACAGTGATACGCCAACAGGTATTGTAGAAGCGTTTCATGTGAACAGCCATGTATGCGCAGCTTACGGAGCGGAGGACCCAAATGCTGGGTGTGACAGAATGCTGAAGGCTGCATTCGATAAGGCCATCAACGCATATCAAGAAGCAGGTTATCCAACGGAGCATATCTGCTTCAGCGCATTGGATTGGCATGACGAGGATGCGGGCACGACTCGTTATCTGCTGGAGCGCTCTGGACTCCCAGCGCGGTTTGCCCCCTTATCACAGCTGCGGGTGTTCAATGACCGGCTGTGGTTAATGGACGAAATGGAGCAGCTTCAGCCCATTGAGGTGCTGTACCGATTGCACGCGATCGAGAAGCTTGCAGAGGAACATGATGAAGACGGTTATCCGACAGGTGAACATGTTCTGCGGCTAATTGCAGATGGGAAGCTCGCTGTTGTAAATCCTCCTTCAGGATTTCTGGCGCAGACCAAAGCATTGCAAGCCTTGATCTGGAGTCTGCATGAGGAAGGGCAATTTTTTTCCTCAGAGGAGCATCAAATAATTGAGAGCTATATGCTTCCGACTTATTTGGAAAATAGGTTTAATGGGGCCGGAGCGGAAGCTTCTTCCTATGTTGTTAAGCCGATTTTCGGGCGGGAAGGGAGCGGGGTGTCCATTTATGATGCTGATGGATCAACGCTTGAACAGAATGCTGCCGATGAATATAGTCAGCAGCCAATGGTTTATCAGCAATTTACCGAGCTCCCAATCATTGACGTAGAGACTTTGAAAGGCAGCACGCGAGGGAGCTTGCTTTGGGGCTGTTTTGTCATTGGAGGTAGGGCTTCAGCCGTTATTCCGAGGGTTGGTGGGCCTATCACAAATAATTTATCCTATTATTTGCCTGTAGGTTTTGCTTAATAGTTACCTATTGAAGTTTAAGGGGGAATTAAAGTGACGCAATGGGATTCGATTGTTAATTTTTTAATCTATCTAGGAGTGACCGTGCCGTTGTTAGGTGTGGGTATGTTTTTTTTCGTCTTCACAACGCCATACAGCGAATTTAAATTGATCAAAGAGGGCAGTGAGGTAACAGATCCGGTTAAAGTTGGAGCTGCTCGTGCGGCAGCCTATGATCTGGGCGGCAAAATATTAGGGCAAGGATTAGTATTAGCCTCAGCGGTATACCATTCTGTCGGACTGCTAGATTTGATTGTATGGGGGCTTCTGGGCATAGCATTTCAAATTATTGTTTTTTATTTATTTGAGCTGCTGACTCCATTTCGGGTATTGGCTGAAATCCCAAAGGGGAACATAGCGGTAGGTCAGTTTTCATTCATTCTTAGTCTTGTTACCGGTGTGCTTATGGCATCTTTAATCAGCTATTGATACATACAAATGAAGCTAGCAAGATAGAAGGCGGTCTCCTACAAAGAGACTGCTTTCTTTTCTTGAAAGGAGGGGTCTTGGGCAATGGAATTGGCAAAAATGTACTTGGCTTACAAGCCGCTGCTCATCTCGATAGCATACCGAATGCTGGGTTCGCTTAGTGATGCTGAGGATATGGTTCAGGATGTGTTTGTTGCGATGGAACGTGTCCAATTGGGAGAAGTTCAACATGAGAAGGCGTACTTGGTCAAAATGACGACAAACCGCTGCTTGAATCTTTTAAGCTCTTCGCGCAAACAAAGGGAAGTCTATCAAGGGCCTTGGCTGCCTGAACCGGATATTGGAGAAGCGTCAGAAAGCCCGGAGGAGCAGGTCGTTCAAGAAGAGACGGTATCTTATGCTTTACTCGTTGTACTTCAGCAGCTAAATCCGGTGGAGCGCGCTGTATTTCTGTTAAGAGAAGTGCTGATGTACGAGTATAGTGAGATTGCAGATATGGTGGACAAGTCGGAGGCTAATTGTCGCAAAATATACAGTCGTGTAAAGCCGAAAATTCAACAAGAGGTAGGAGAGACGTCATCTTCCTCAATCGGTATTAGAGATAAAGTAGAACTGGTCAGCAGCTTCCTACTTGCATCAAAGACAGGTGATTTTGGAGCTTTTGTGCATTTGCTTACGGATGAGGCCGTCCTTATTAGCGATGGAGGTGGGAAGCGAAGGGCGGCGATATTTCCGATTACAGGAAAGTCACGCATTCAAGCCTTTTTGGAAGGAATTCAAGGAAAAAATTCATTCCAAGGCGAGCTTCGCCCGACTAACATCAACGGCGAGCCTGGGCTGCTGCTAGTTCGTGAAGATATTCCACAATTAGCGATTTGTTTTAGAGCTGCTCTCGATCATTCTGCGATCCAAGCTATATATTTCGTCGTTAATCCGGATAAGCTGAAGCGGGCTTCAAAAGCATAAAGCTATATAGAGAAACAAATACTTCAATATGTCACAAAAAAGCCCCGATGCTGGTCTTAGAATATGTAACGAAATAATGATAGTGGAGGAGATATAACTATGAAAGAACGAATGAATTATCAAAAGGCGAATCCAGGAGCTTTACAAGCCATGTTGAAATTAGAAGGCTATATGCAGAGCAGCGGTATCGATGCGTCTTTGTACGAGCTTATCAAAATACGAGCTTCCCAAATTAACGGATGCGCCTATTGCCTTGATATGCACACAAAGGATTGGCGTGCAATGGGAGAGACCGAGCAGCGTATCTACATGCTGAATGCATGGCGGGAGGCTCCGTTCTACTCAGATGCGGAGAGAGCTGTATTGGAGCTTACAGAGGCAGTGACCCAAATATCTCATGCCGGCTTGCCTCAGCAAATCTACGATAAGGTCCGCGAGCATTTTGATGAGACGCAATTTGTCACACTACTTATGGCTATAAACACAATCAATTGCTGGAACCGTATTGCCATCTCAACAGGAATGGTCCCTGGAGATTACAAGCCTGCACCTAAATAATTCATACCCTCTTTCTCACCCGCTCCAGCGTGTGAGAATTTTTCTTTTTTAATGACTATTCAAGTGCAACTTTTTCCAAATGAGGTACGTTATAGTCCATGTATGGTTAAGAAAAGCAGTTACTTATCGGACGGAGCTTCATTTCGTGTGGTATAGATGGCTTTTCTGTGAACATCAAATAACCTTTTCAGGGAGAGGTCGATAATCAATATGAAAAAATTAGGAATTGCCAGTATCACTAGCATTATGCTGCTCAGCTCTGTAGCGCCAGTTTCGGCAATGATGCCTGAAGCAGTCAATGTAATGGCCGTAAAACCTGAAATCAGCTTGGGTCAAACCCTTAGTAATGAGGAGGCGCCAGTCGATACAAAAATTAGTCGGGAACGTGCAATTGAGCTGGCCAAACAATATGTGAAAGTTCCGGACGGCTTTACACTTCAAGGGGTGGGCTATCATAACGCTTACGGAAGCGGCAGTAGTCGTGGATCATGGAATATGAACTTTAATAAGCAGGATCAGAAACGGTATTATGGAAGCATTAACGTTTCAGTTGATTCGGACTCAGGACAGCTCATTTCTTATTACATCAATAACTATGACCCTGATAAAAAGCCTGTTTTCCCTCCCAAGGTTGATCTGGAGCACGCCAAGCAGATTGCCCTTGATTATATTGCGAAGACTAACCCGGATGAAAAGGAACAGCTGAAATTTTACGACCAATTCGAGCAACTCTATCGCAAACCGCTTACCGGCTCTGCTCAGTATCCATTCCAGTATGTTAGAGTTGTAAATGGGGTTGTTTTCCCGCAAAACTCAATCTCTCTGACTGTGGATGGGGAGGGTCAAATCATTTCCTATAACATGCAATGGGATTCCAAACTCACTTTCAACGCGCCGAAAGTTATTCTCAGCACTGAACAAGCCAACGAGCAGTTTAAGAAGCTAGCTGAACCACGCCTGCAATACATATTTCCGAACAGACCATCTGGAAAAGTAACTCCTTTGATTTCTTATCAAATGGAATCGTTCATGTTTGATGCCCAAACAGGAGATGCACTTCTGTACACTGGAGCACCTAGGAGTGCACGCCCGGCAGTAATTCCTGCAAGTGATAAGCCGTTGGAGGAAATGCCGAAGGAACCGCTTAAACTAACAAAGGAGCAGGCGATAGAACGAGTAACCAAGCTTCTCCCGCTCCCTGCTGATGCCAAGCTGGAAAATGCATCGTATCAAGAAAATCACGATCCGCGCACTGAGAGCACGTCTATTCAGTGGGATTTAAGCTGGTCTACAGGTAAAGATAAGGATAATCCGACTATTCATGCAGCAGTAGACAGTAATACTGGCGCTGTATTGCGTTATTCTCGGTATAATTATCGTATAGCTCAAGCAGAAGCAGAGGCTGCTCAGGATACAAGTAATTTAAGCAATGATCAATTGAAGGAAAAGGCAGTCGCTTATGTTCAAAAGTTGCTTCCTACTTATGCGCACCAGTTATATCTGGAGCCTCAAATCTATGATATCCCTGTGGAAAAGCTTCAGCAAATGCCATACAATAATTTTAATTTCCGTCGATTAGTTAATGGGGTGTACACGGAGTATGAATCCATTAATATTAATCTGGACCGCAAAACAGGTGAAATTCAGGACTTTTACAGTAATATATCTTCAATTCCTTATCCAACTGACAAACCTAAAGTGATATCAGAAGATGAGGCGAAGCGGATATTGCTTTCTCAATATGATGTTGAATTGCAATATATGACATTCATGAATGGCGGAAGGGGTTACCCTTATTACAGTTCGTCAATCCCAATGGAAAAATACAACCTTATGGTTGCAGCGGGTGAGATCAAGCCGTCCGAAGAAGCACCACAGAAACCTGAAACGAAGCTGGTCTATAATTTGAAGTCGAAAGCTCAATTCCGAGAGCCTTCATTTCTGGATGCGGCAACAGGTGAATGGAAGAATAGAGAAACCATCCAAGTCATCACGCCGATTTCTGAACCAACCGATATTGCAGGTCACAAGGCTGAAGAAGCATTAAGGCTGATGGTGGATTACCAAGCGCTTGATGTGGTGGATGGCAAAGTACAGCCTGATGGGTTGATCACCCGTGGGGAAATGATTAAAATGATGCTGGCCTCTGTTAATGGGGGGTATTACCCAATGGCAGCTGGAGCTTATGCAGAACGATCTGCTAGCTTCAGTGATGTAGCTAAGGATTCTAAGTATTTTGCTTATATAGAAAATGCCATAGATCTCAACTTGATAGACCGTTCATCGGACACATTTAAACCGGATGCAACGCTTACGAAGTCGGAGATGGCAGATCTAATTGTCCGAGCACTTGGTTATCGTAAGTTAGCTCAAGTGGAAGGACTCTTTTCGACAAGCGCAACCGATCTGGAGGGAGTAAAGAACAAAGGGGCTATCGCTGTACTTAATGCATTGAGCATTATGCCTCTCGAGGCTGGTAAGTTTAAACCTAGCGAGCAAATTACTCGTGCACAAGCTGCGACTACGTTCTACAAGTTTTTACAGATTCGTTCGGAGCTGCTGGATTCGCCAATTAACAGAGGTTGGTAGTAGAAAAACAGTAAAAACAGGCTTGGGTCCATTCAAAGACCAAGCCTGTTTTTTGTTTTTGTTGCGTAGCGGTTCTGAACTTATAGGATGCTATTTTGCCTAAAACCGGCTTCCGTTACTTAACTGCTGTTCAGCTATTTGTACTAAACGGCGCACCATATGTCCACCGATGGCTCCTGTGTCCCGGGTAGCCATATAACCGTAATAGCCGTCTTGAGGAATTTGAATGCCTAATTCTTGAGCAACCTCGTATTTCAATTTCTCTAAAGCAGCTGCGGCTTGTTGAACGACAATTTGATTACTGTTTCTAGATTGACCTGTTGCCATGAAAAACACCTCCTGGTTATATTTGAAAGTAAACATATCATCCCCATGTTTTCCCTAATTATTCATAGCGAAGTCCATGTTACAATGATTTTGGGTGATGCCAATGTTTATCGCACCGATGCTGCTGGAATTAATAGATGAGCCATTCTCGGATCCGGCTTTCGTTTATGAACCTAAACTCGATGGGCATCGGGTTATACTGTCTGCAAACGCAAAAGAAACGCGTTTGTTCACGCGCGGCCAAATAGATTGTACAAGACAGTATCCTGAGCTTCTGAATGTGCCTGTAGATGGGGATATAGTGCTTGATGGTGAAGTGTGCTGTATAGATCCGGATACGGGCGAATCTGACTATGAATTAGTGATGGAACGATTACAACTGAAAAATAAACATAGAATTGGGTCCTATGCTATTCATAGGCCAGTGCATTTTGTAGTTTGGGATGTGCTTTTCTATAAAGGCAGAGATTTGCGAGATTTGCCATTAATGAAACGTCGCTCTATTTTGGAATCCAGATTGATCCCTAACGAGTATTTTCATTTGGTGCCTCAGACTGAAGATACGGGAAAAGATCTGTTTCATGCTGTGGTGGAAAAATCGATGGAGGGGATAGTGGCTAAACGTAAAGACAGTCTTTATGTATCGCGCAGCTCACATGATTGGCTGAAGATTATCAATAGGCGTTACAAGGAAGTTGATATTATAGGTTACTGCAAGGATGAGCTAGGGTGGCTCATACAGACAGAGGAAAATGGTAATAAACGTCCAGCAGGAATTATTAAGCAGGGCATAGGTCCCGCGCAGGAAATTGCCTTTCATGCCATTAGCAATAAGTCGGTGAGCATTGAAAATGACCGTTTTGTATATCTGAAATCGGGTATTAAAGCGAGAGTTATGTTTCGCGGACTTACCCGTCATGGTATGCTGAGAGCTCCTGTTTGGATGAATTTTGTGTAATAGTTGCAAGAGCAATATACTACAATCATCTGCTTGAACTTCCCGGTTTCTGATTTCAGGAACACTGGGGAGTTTTTTATTGTGTATATTAATTTTTAAATAAAAACAGCCGACAACATCTAAATCATCTGTCGACTGTTTTATTATATTATTTCCTTACAAGCGCAAGAAATTCTCTCATGAATCCTGGCAAATCCGGCCAAGCATGTCCAGACACAATATTTCCATCTACGTGTAGTGTATCGGCACCATAGGTTGCGCCTAACTGCTCTACATCAGGGCGACAAGCCGTATAGGCGGTTAGAGTACGGCCTTCAAAATATGAATTGTTTTTTAATGCACTAAGTACAAGGACAGCGTGGCATATGGCACCCACAGGTTTGTTGGTTTCGAAAAAATGGGTTAAGATGCGAGGAATATTCGGATCCAATCGAATGTATTCAGGAGCACGCCCGCCAGGAATAATGAGGCCGTCATAATCGGCAGGGTCTACTTCTTCAAATGACAAGTGAGACTCCAATTGATATCCTGGTTTTTCTGTATAAGTGTCCCAACCTTCAAAATCGTGAACAACGGTCTTCAGTACCTTTTTCTTGGGCGAAGCAATTACAGCTTCGTAACCTTCTTCTAAAACTCGAAAATATGGGTAATATACTTCCAAAGACTCTACTGCATCACCTGTAATGAGAAGGATTTTTTTGGACAATTGGATCACTCCTGTTTTGGCATATTTTGGATAGTTGCCATAGTCCAATTGTGAAGCAAATCCCATTTCTTGTAAAGAGGGCATAACGAATTATGGTTGCTAAACAATCATTTGTGTGCTATTTTAAAATAAGTTAATTCCTATATGAAAGGTGGTATTTATTCATGAGTAACCATATATCTGTTGTCACTGAATTTGCGCCTGAGGTACAAAGTAATCGCAAGTCTGAGTTCCCGGTTAATCCTCTGTTTTTGAATCGTTGGTCTCCTCGTGCCTATTCCGAGCGCAAGGTGAGTGATGAAGATCTAAACACAATTCTTGAGGCAGCTCATTGGGCTCCATCTGCATCGAATGACCAGCCTTGGAGATTTATTGTTGCCAAAACGCAGGAACAACTAGGTATCTTCCATCAATTCGTAAATGAATTTAATATGGTGTGGGCATCTAAAGCTCCTGTTCTTATAGTAGTAGCTTCCAAGAAGGTAAGAGGTAACGGAGATCCAAACGTAGCGCATGCATTCGATAGCGGAACAGCATGGGGATCTCTAGCTTTGCAAGCAACACTGCTAGGACTAGTGACACATGCAATGGGTGGATTTGACCGCGAGAAAGCGCGGCAGCTGCTGAATGTACCGGATGAGCTTGAACTACACGCCGTTATAGCTGTCGGTTATCTAGGAGATAAGAGTAAGCTGCCTGAAGCACTACAAGCCCGTGAGTTGCCTAATGGCCGCCTCCCATTGAGTGAGGTTGTGTTTGAAGGAACCATAACGAAATAAGTTGCAAGTGGAGTAAGACTTCATAAAGCTGTCGGGATATCCCGACAGCTTTTTAGGTTGTACCGTTTTCTGAGGATGGTGCAGCCGAATATCCTAGCAATTTAATACTTGTTACAGCGACCCGGATTGTATTGTATAATATAATTTGGTTTATTTGAGCATCATCTAAATGTCTCAGATAAATATATATGCTATGTGAGCTATAGGAGCAAACACGAAATAAAATTAATTGAGGTGTTAATAAAGTTGCGTCTACCTAGTTATATGAAAATGACTCCTTCTCGTGTGTTATCGGGCGGGTTTGCGTTGATTATCTGTTTGGGTACTTTTCTATTGTCATTACCGATCGCTATAAAAGGCGGCAATACAATTTCGTTAATCGATGCTTTGTTTACAGCAACCTCTGCGTTATGTGTAACGGGTCTTATTGTTGTTGATACAGGCACACATTTTTCCGTATTCGGACAAATCGTTTTGCTGTTATTGATTCAAGCTGGCGGCGTCGGGTTTATGACAGTGGCAACCTGGTTTGCCATAGCTTTGAAAAAGCAGGTTTCACTTAGCGACCGATTAATCCTGACAGAGACTTTGAATCAGAATACAATGGAAGGTATAGTTCGACTTATACGCAAGGTCCTTATTTATTCTTTAACGATTGAAAGTATTGCAGCTGTGCTGTATCTGTCCCGATGGTCGCAAGAAATGCCATTCGGAAAAGCCGTTTACTTTTCTATATTCCATTCTGTGTCTATCTTTAATAATGCAGGATTTGAACTGATGGGCGGATATACTAATCTAACTCCTTACATTGATGATTTTTTTATTAATATTGTGTCCATGGCGCTCGTCTTGTTAGGTGGAATAGGGTTTATTGTCATTTCAGATATTATGGATTATCCAAAAACAAGAAGGCTGTCTATACACTCAAAAGTGGTGCTTTATACGACTGTTATTCTGACCGGGATCAGTGCAGTTTGTATATTTATTTTTGAATATGCAAATATGAATACATTGGGGGGTTATGGTTGGACTACAAAAATACTTGCCTCCTTATTTCAATCTATCACCTTACGTTCAGCTGGCGTTAATACTGTTGATATCGCGAATTTGCACGAAGCGACACAATTCCTAATGATTATTATGATGTTTATTGGAGCGGCGCCTGGATCGACCGGAGGGGGGATTAAGCTAACAACCTTTGCAGTTCTGGTGGGGGCTCTGATATCCATGGTACGAGGCAAGGAAGATGTAGTGATGTTTCGTCATAGACTCCCTCAAAAAGATATTTATAAGGCTGTAACCTTAACAGTAATTGCTGTGTTTATTGTTGTCACCTTTACAATGATATTATCCGCACTGCAAGGACAGGATTTTCTAATGATCTTGTTCGAAACTGCATCTGCATTTGGTACAGTAGGATTAAGTATGGGTCTGACTCAGCATTTAACCTTCACCGGTAAAATCATTATTATTTTACTTATGTTTATCGGACGGATAGGACTGCTAACGTTGGCATTCTCTATTTTACCTAAACAAAAAAAAGAATTGTACAGATATCCAGAAGGCAAAATCACCATTGGCTGATACGGGAGTGCATAAGTACATAGTGTGCAAAACCTTATTAATAGTATTTATTCTAAAGCAGGCGAAAACCAGCCACTTAAGTGCTTAATTAGCATGATATTTACTGACGGTTCTTTACACATTTCTATAAAAAGCTGCTTTCCAATTATTCAAATTAGGAGCATGACCAAACCTTTTGAATCCCTTTTACATAGTTTGTACAAAGGGAAGGATGATGCTACTTTATGGAAATTAACAAACTTGGACTATTACTAGTTTCAGCGGCGATTGGCGATAAAAGAACAGAAACAATACTAGGGTCTGTTACCTCGCTTGTTGGTATTATAGCGACACATTTTCTTGGCGGATGGGATACCGCCCTCAAGGTGATGGTCTATCTCATGGTGGCTGATTACATAAGCGGCTTGCTAGGAGCAATTAAAACAAAAACGGTTAATAGTGAGGTTATGTTTTGGGGCGGTATCCGAAAGGCGATTGTCCTAGGCGTGATTGCACTATCCGTGTTACTCGATGAGTTTGTTAGCGGCCAATCGCCGGTGTTTCGAACGCTTGTGATTTATTTCTACGCAGGCAGGGAAGGGCTGTCTGTAATTGAGAACCTAGGTATCCTAGGTGTGCCGCTGCCTGGTGTCATCACACAATTTTTAGAGCAGCTGAAAGAGAAGGGGGATGGGAAATAATTAGCCCTTTTGCGATTGGTTTTGGTATGATAGAAGTGGGAAGTGTCTAAGGCTGATTCTGGGGCTTCTTTTGTTGCCGCGTTCTATTAGTTGGAAATTCATTCTACTTGGCATTAATAGTATATTAGCAGATTATTAGGAACGAATGGCGGGCATATAGATCAATTAGAAAAGGGGAGAGAGAGATGGCTAAGGCAAAAGTGGCAAAACGGCCGACGCGGGATGAGTTTGTGTTAGAGGAGATAGGAAATCAACTGACTGAAGCCAAGGATGAGAAAGCTGAGGTTCAGCTGACGGTTTGGGGATGGGAAGAGCCAGTGCGTGGATGGATTACTAATTTGGATTCGCGCACCGGTAAGGTACATGTACAACGTGAGGATGAACTGACGAAGGTACCGTTTATGGATATCATGAAAGTTGATAGTCCAAGAGATTAGCTTCAAGAAGAAGAGCTTCAAAAACATGAGCACACTCTTTGATACCATATAAAGCCCTCTTTCCTTGGAGTTCAGGATTGAGGGCTGTTTTTTTGTAAGCTTTTTATAATTTAGTTATTGGAGTATAGGTGAAATCCTTACTTGTACGTAATACTCTAATTCCTCGAAGTTCTTGAGTTGCTCCCTCCAGGACTCTAAAATCCATCAAATAATACCTTTGCTTGTCAAAGTGGGGCATAGTGTTAATATCCTTTATCTCTACCTCAATGCCCAGCTTCTCTTTAAATAAATCTACATAATCTTTTACAGAGGGCACCTTTCCTAATTCTATCAGCATCTCTAAATGTGTTGTCTTGGCACCATACTTTTCTTGTATTTCAATAGTCGTGACATAACGCTCATTAGTAACAATAGGTTTCTCAATATCCATGTATGTTCCCAGCCGCCTTTCGATTTGATACTTATTCAAGCTTGTAGTGACTCTTATATTAAAATGTCTATCCATTCTTATATCGGCAATGGGGTACAAAATAATAAATTTAACGATTGAATTTTAATTTGGAGGGGTAATAAAAAAGCTAGACTCCAAAACGTTGGCTTGTCTGATTACAGTGCTAGATCCTTGAATTGACCGGGAGATGAAATGTAGAGTTGACTGTACGAGTATTACATGCTATACTACTCTTTGTGTTTACAGGTCCGTAGCTCAATGGCAGAGCAACCGGCTCTTAACCGGTAGGTTGTGGGTTCGACCCCCACCGGGCCTATATCTTTTTTTCCTGGAAATCAATTTAAAGATGAAGTAAGTTCAAGGGAGACAATCCCTTGGGCTTTTTTTTGTGCTTTTAATCGATTGAAAGGGGACTATCAGAAAATTTTTCAAACTTCATGACGAAATTATACAAAATATGGTATCCTTAATGCGTTCAAAATTTAATTAGATCTAGGAGTTGTCATAACATGATACAAGGTTTGCTAGCCTTATTTCTTCTCTTTACATCAGGTGTCCATGTATTAAGTGCAAGTAACGATAATAGAGTTGAAAATATTAAAACGGAACAGAAGGCTTTATCTAATCAGGTTGAACTAATCAAAACAGAGGAAAAAATATCAAAGAAAAGTTACACTGAACCTCCCAAGCTGGTAATTGACCAATCGAAATCATATCAAGCAGTAATACAAACGAGTAAAGGGGACTTCACCATCGAGTTATTTGCTAATACCGCTCCAAAAACAGTAAATAATTTTGTTTTTCTTGCAAGGGATGGATTTTATAATGATATTGTATTCCATAGGATTATTAAATCCTTTATGGTTCAAACAGGTGATCCCGCTGGTAATGGAACAGGTGGTCCAGGATATAAATTCGAAGATGAATTAAGTTCACCGTATAAATACGAGCCGGGTATTGTTGCAATGGCTAACGCAGGTCCTAACACAAATGGCAGCCAGTTTTTTATTTGTACGGGGGAAGACAGTAAGAGTTTGGATCGATCCCCGAACTATACCATTTTCGGTAAAGTTATAGAGGGTATGGATACAATATTAAAGATTGCAGATACACAAGTTGAAAAGAGCAAGTATGGAGAATTAAGCGCTCCTTCTGAAAAGATTATAATCGAATCAGTGACGGTATCTGAAAGATAAATATAAATTAGAATGGCCTCAGATTTGTTTGTGCTCGATACCTGTTGCTTTTTGGATGGAAGAGACTGTTCTGAGAAGAAGCTGATAGGTTCAGTGCTGCAGGCTGTTACAACGTTACTGCTTTGGAGGCAGCCCCAAGTAGAGTAGCGGCTCTGATGGTGGTTTGATAAATGGGTTGACGGCTATGATTCTTGCCATTTATAGAGGGCTGGCGGAATGGCGGAATAGCAAATTCCAAGCGGTCAGAATAAAGACATCCTATACGAAATAGACGGATCAATACATGAAATAGTCTCAACTGACGGAGCTGTGGGAAACGTGCTGAATAAGTTGCAGTATAATTCACAACTCATCTTTTGAAAATCATACCAATCGATAACAACAGGTTTCTTTCCTTTGCAAACGCCCATTTTTTGAACCGTCCAATCAGGCAAACGCTGAGTTTCATAAGATGCTGTAGGCCATATGGAAGGAGGCAGTTATCTATGGGACTGGGACTAGGAGCAGGTGCAAGTTGTGCAAGTTGTGCAGGATTTGGTGGTTTGACTAGCACAGGTGTAATACTTGTGTTATTCATTTTACTTGTTATTGTTTCTCGTGGATTTATCTAATTAACATAAGCCCTCATTCCTTCGGGATGAGGGGCTTTTTTTGTTCAAATATTTATATTTTACACTTGAAATAAGAATGAAAATTCGCTATTCTTGATGTAATGAGAACGTGTGTTCTTATTGAGGTGAATACATTATTTATACTCGATTACTCGGTAGTGAGGACGAAACGCATGCTCGGTTTTGATGGAGCTTAGGGATAGAGATTGGAATGTGAGAAAAATACTTAATGAAAATAGAATAGGGAGCGTGTAGCCGAATGATGTTGCCGGAACATAAGGTCCGAACCAATAGAGTAAATGAGCAGACGGAAAGGTTGTCTAAACCAGAGTTAACAAACGAGGAGCAGCAAGAATTATTCAAAAGACTAAAAGTGTCGAAATCACAAACACGTGAGGTTTCAGTCACATTATTCAGAGATATTGGAAACCGGACAATATTTGGAACTGTAACAAGCATGGATCCACGCTATTCTCTTATAAAAGTGGAGTCAGGGTCAATATGGGAAGTATTTCAACTTACAGATGTAATCAGGGTGGATTTCGCGTAATGTGGATATTTAGAGGGATGGATAACATGCCCATATGTATTCAACAATCTGGAAAAAAGCATCTTGTCTGGCGCAATGCATTTGCTGACTTCAACTTGGATCTTAAACTTTGCTTAATTCGAAATCCAGATAATCATGTAGTTTTTGAGCCCACTTCTTATCCCATCAATCATAAAATTCCTGTCTATAGCAGTTAAGGTTTCTTTAATCTAAGATTCAGTTAAATTTTTCGCTTTTTAGGCTGTAACCTATTTGGCAGTTTTTTCATCATCAGCTTTCTTTTTGGCAGCTTCATCGTTTTTCATTTTCGAATCTGTTTCCAATTTTGCTTTATCCACTGGTAGGTTTTTGAAATAATTTTCTACTGAAGCTTTATTTGTTGCTCTTGATTCTTCTGATGACATAGATCCAAATGGCGGTATATAGGGTACCACCAAAGCGATAACTAAAAAATAATAAAAACCAACTCCTGATGCCAAGAAAAAATACTTAAATAACTTCACTCGCAATATCAATAAGATGACTGCCGGTATTAGTGAAACACCACCCATTATTAAAAAGAGACCTGCAGCCAGACTTTCTATCATTGGCGATGTCATGATTAATACCTCATTTTTTACAAGATTAGTTTTTGGTAGTACTTTTCTTTTTGCCATTAACGGTAACTTCCAGTGTCACCGTCAACTACTCTGGTTACTCTTGCATCAATAAATCTTTTATCCACCACCGTTAATGCGGGTGTGCTGTAGATTGCTTTGGAGCAGATACGTCTATAGTTGCAGTTTGGCTTGCTGGCGGGAAGATTACCTCAGATGTGACTTGAGTTATTGGTTGTACTTTTGGGTCGCAGACTAGTTCTTGATTGCAATAACGCAGTATGAAGTGAGTGCGATATGAATTAACCTTTTTCATGTTGGACTACCTTCAAATAAGTTAGGTCTATTATATCATTTGATGATAGATTATGTATTATTATGGATGGATTACTATGTCGATTCCATTCAAGTTTGAAAGTGTTATCGGACATCCATTTGCAATACTTCTTGTAATCAATGAAACAACTGGAGACCAGCCCCTTGTCCACGCAAGCATACTAGATACGTCTGGCGGGTATACAGCGGCTCTAGTGAGGCCAGCAGCATTTCATTGAACATTTTGTTCCCGATGTAAATATAGTAATAAACTGTTTGTACTGATCACGTTCAGTTACATCGCGCTCCAGTTTGATGTCTTTCCCCTCAAGCGTTACTTTGGTGAAAATCAAAGCTTCGGGCCCGAAGGGCTGGACTGGAGTATTCGGCTTTTTTGTCTACGGGGTGTCAACCAAAATAATCCGAACGGTTTCTACTTTGTTGTTTATGATGACTTCAATGGTATCACTATAAATCGATAAATTTTATTTCAACGGGAGCTGGTGCAGCTGAAGTAGAGGGTGTAACTGCATCAACTGTTACAGGTTGGCTCGATATAGGAGGAATGCAGGTGTCTCTTATGTTCCCGTTGTTGCTGTTGATGGGGGCATTAGGAAATGGACGTGAATATTGATATTGTGGAAGTTTGAAAGAAACGGTTGGATACGTGCAGGCAGGGGCGCAGCATGCGTCCTTTTTGCTGTGCTGGGTTATCACTCATTATGTGTCAGGGGTGTGAGCCTGGGTGAAATTGAAAGGTTAGTTGAAAAAAACTTGCCTAAGCAGCTAGAGCAATGCAAAGGTTGTGTGTGGGGGAAATGGGATGGATTGAAGCAGTTTTGTCCGAAGCAGTTGTGTGTGAAAGTTTAGTTGAACAACTACTAAGAGATTGATCCTGGGGGAACTCTGAATCACTTAAAAATAAAAGAATAATCCCATGACCTACAAAAAGGCAGGGATTATTCTTTTATTATTGCACTTTATTCTGTTTGAAATCAAAACCGCCATTAATTAGAGGAGATTTGTTGCCCTTTTCATCAGTTGTAGAGTAACTTAACTGAATCTTATTAAACTCCAAACTAACGGTTTCATTCGTATTGTTAAAGTAATAGTTGGATACAACCACATCGCTTAATTCTATAGTCAATAAAGGAGTGGGGGATTCACCACGGGATACAAATACAATTTTTCCATTTTTCATATGTTTGCCGGTTAAAGTACTCAGAAATAAAGGTACTGATGAGGAATCGAATTGTTTAATGACCATAAACTCTTTGACTGTGGTTTTTCCAGAAGCACCGCCACCTCCGTTTGAGTTTGATGAGGTATTAGAAACTTCAAAATGAATACCAGAGAGTGCAATCCACTTTTCAAATTTTTCAGCTGTTGCCTCACCTTCAATGCCTTCTAACTTCAAATAAACATCGTAGTTAAGATCAACTTCGGTCTCGTCAGTTGGTGCTGCTGCAGCGGGAACAACACTAAAAGCTAGCATCAAAGTCCATGTAATCAACATGGATAGAAGCATTTTTTTTAATGTTATCATGAAAATCACTCCTCATTAAATATTGATACAAAATTATTGATATTCAACGGAATGATGTTAAATGCAAGCCTGACAAAGAAACATCAAAACATTAATACAACTGATGTTTTGACAAATGTTCTTATCACACTGACCAGTGCTATTTCTTTTGCCCAAAACCAACTTAACTTTATGGAGGTTCAATTATGGAGATTAGAAAGGTTCATACTTCCCAAATCAACGCTGCCTCTTCTAACCCGAGAAAAGACTTGCAACCGAGTGATTCTGAATATGAAAAGCTGAAGAGATCAATTGAAGAATTCGGCTATATAGATCCCGTGATTTGGAATGAGCTGACTGGCAACCTGGTAGGAGGTCATCAACGCTATAAGATTTTACTCGAACGTGGTGACATGGAGATTGATGTGTCAGTTGTTCAGCTGGAGCTTGAGCAAGAGAAGCTGCTTAACCTGACACTGAACAAGGTTTCAGGTGCATGGGATGAAGAAATGCTTTCTCGCCTGCTTGAAGAACTTTATGCAGCTGGTGCTGATTTAGAACTGAGTGGCTTTGATGGTACTGAGATAGATCGTTTGATTCAGGAATTTCAAGAACCACCAGAAGAGCAACTAGGCAATTTTACTAACAGAGAAATTAAATATAGATGAATTCGATGAATCACAATTTGAGCACAAATGCCCCCGATGTCATTTTGTATTTAATGACTCTAATGGATAAAGAGTGGTTCTGGCATCTAAGTGATCTTGATAAGGTTCAAAAGCTTCAGCTGCTTCTCCTGTGGTGGGGGCTCCACGATGGGCTATAAGCTGGCTGGAAATGATGTATTAGAGAATGTAGAGATCGACCCACAAATGATGCGTATCTATTGTCATAATCACAATACCCAGGTATCCGTTCATGATGCCGATTCAGCAGTTTAAGGAGATTCCCAATGATCAGCTGCCTAAAGAATTATTTAGTTTGGATATCTTAGATGGATCTCCTCCGTGCAGTGTCTTTTCAATGGATGGATCTCGTGAGGATAAATGGGGGAGTGAGCATACACAGAGAAGCCCTCTTTCCTAAAGTGGATTGAGGGCTTCTTCTCTGCCTTGATGAATTAGGATACGTTAATAATGTCTTTACTCGCTAGTAAAAAATAGTTTTCCTGATTATTCCCAATAATTGCTACTCGTCCGTCAGCATCGTAATCCATATCTAGGATATCAGCTGTTTTCAATGTTTTCATTTCATGTGTTTGCAAATGGATAACATGATATAACATAGCCGGATCACGCCCCTTAGCTTCATTAATAAGCGAAATGCAAATAAACCAACACATGTAACTCTTGGCAATCTACTTATTTTTCTTTTTGTAAGTAGATTCCATATGTTAGAATAAAAGTAAAACTACGAAGAGGTGTAACAGTATGATAGAACGCTATCAACTATTGAATGAACCAGGTCGTACGATATGCATCTTTGAGAAGAGCGGAAAATATTTTGGACACATCCTGAAGGATAGAACGGATAAGGCGCCTGCAAAACTCGTATTCGAGACTCCGAGATACGATAGTCTTGATGCACTGAAAGCAGAGTATCCCTCGATGGCATAATGAGAATTTTGGATTTGGACGGAGGATCAGTGTGCTTATGGCGAAATGTTCTGCGCATACGAAAATTAACGCTGTAACTAAGTGCCTTGACTGCGGTTATTATTTGTGCATGGACTGCCATAATGATAACAATCCGGGGTTCTGCTACACTTGTAGTAAAAAGCCGGCTACTATGAAAAGAATAAAAGAATCCGACCCTCACACTGCCAATGAGCGAAATATCATGTGGGGTTTTATACTTTTTTTTATAGCTGTAGTTGGTTTTATTGTATATCAAATAGTAAAAGTACTAGTGGCGTCAACTCAATATCTAATATATTGAACGAACGCTCATAACATGAAACCCACAAAAACGGGTGACCGTAATAGGCCTGCTTTCGTCCAATTTCTTAACCACGGCTCCAAATAAACATAGTCATGGTCCTCGCCAGCTCTAAGCTGATCTTAAACGCTTTAGAACGCCATCTTGTGACGTGGTGTCACTCCAAGCTCAATCACTCCTAATGGTCGTCCACGTTCATCTACTGCCAACCATCCGAAATCTTTCTTGAGGTATCCTGAAATAAACATTTCGACGTATGTCCAATTTATGATTTTTTGCCACGCACTCGATCGGTTGCTCATGTAAATCGAATTTGCTCGCTTTGCAACGATTCCTTCCACGGACAATGCCTCAATTTGCGAATAAAGACGTTCTCCCTCTGCCTCAAGTGACGGTATGAGTGCCATTTGAATATTTCTGAAGTTTAACGTAGACAAGAGTTTTTTACGTTTGTGTAACGGATAGCCTCGAAGATCCTCACCCTTGTAACGGAGAATGTCGAATACAACGTAATTGACCGGGAAGGCTTCCGCAGCCTTTCGTATTTTGTCTTGCTTCCTTAGTGATCGACTCAAAATCAATTAGACCGGATTCGTCTGTTGCCGTAACCTCTCCGTCAAGAATAACGTCATCGAGCTCGATATCTAAAAGCTCTGGGTATTGGTTGGTACAGTCATTATTATGTCGGGTATACAGGCGGGTTTGTCCACTGATCCGCGATAATATAAGTCGATGACCATCAATTTTAGGTTCGAATATGTAATCGTCGTGAGAAAATGGTTTGGGTGCTGTTTCAAGTAACATTGGTGGGATAAACACGGATAAATCACCTCTACCGTAATTATAACGGATAGGACAATGGAGAAGCGGCGTGAAGTATTGGTAACACAAATCCAAAAAGACTTACATGTTACTCTCGGAGGAATAAGAGTGATGTAAGTCTTTTTGTTTATTTATC
>NZ_WHOD01000069.1 GCF_013141765.1 Paenibacillus foliorum | reverse complement strand
GGCTCCTGGATGCCTATCGAAGTTAACATCGAAGGTAAGTTGCTGAAGATGCCTGTAGACCCTGTCATCCAATCTGGTACAACTCTTGTGCCTATGCGTGCTATCTTTGAAGCACTTGGGGCGGAAATTAAATGGGATAACAAAACTCAGACAGTAACTGGTACAAAGGGAGATACTAAAGTTGAACTTACTATTGGCAGCAAGATAGCTAAGCTCAACGGTACTACTTCACAACTTATTGTAGCTCCTGCGCTAGTTGATGGAAGTACTATGATTCCATTGCGTTATGTAAGCGAGTCTCTATCCATGCATGTAGCTTGGATTAACTCTGAGCGTCAGGTCTACATCGCTAAGGATCGTGCTATTGAGGGAACTACCATGGCTAGCGTTGAGGCTTTATTTAACAAATATGCACCAACGTATAAAGGTGATCGTTTTGCTGAACAGCCTTCGTATACAGCTCCGTATAAGGCAGGTAAGCTGAGTGATGGTTTCATGCAGGATGGACTTAAAGCCGCTAACCTTGTTCGTGAAATGGCCGGATTGCCAGCATTGGTGTTAGATGCTAATTACAACGATATCGCTCAACATGGATCTGTTCTATTAACAGCTACCAACCAATCAACACATACACCTACTCAAACAGCTGGTGTTGATGATTCATTTTTCAAAAAGGCTTATGATGGTGCCGTTACTAGTAGCCTAGCTAGCGTTAAGGAAACCAATGATACAAACGAGTTATATGAAGGAATACGTATTCTCACTTCTGATACTGGGTATAGCACTCTTGGACACAGACGTTGGATTCTAGACCCTAGCCTTCAAAAAATCGGTCTAGGTTATAGCAGCAAGGTAGATCCGTACAATAAGGATATTAGAGTTAGTAATATACTTGTACGTGATATGTATGATAGTCAGTCAACTGACTCTAGTTATGATTATGTTGCATGGCCAAATAAAGGTTACTTCCCTGTGTCTTGGCTTCCGCAGGGAACTGCTTGGAGTCTTTACCTAAACCCCAATAAATATAAACTACCAGAACCAGCGGAGGTTGCTGGAAAAGTAACCAATTTGGTTGATGGAAAAGTAACTGAACTAATCCCTAATGAAACTCCAGGATTCGGAGTTTTATACGATAATAATGGTGAAAGAGTTACCATTACTTTCTTACCTAAGGTTGACGATTCATACTTCGATAAACCAAATGCTGGAAATGAGTTTGTAGTAGAGCTTAATGGTTTATACAAAACAGACGGCACGCCTGCTACTATTAAGTATACGGTTAAGCTGTTTGCAATGGAATAAAAACGGTGGGAGTGTTAACGCACTCCCGTTTCATTTGTATAGGTAATAAAAGGAGGATAAGTAAGCGTCAACTAGTCCCCACCTTGTAAGAGGCTGACTTTTCTTGATCGGGACTGCAATCGAGTCCTTACTTACGCATCGAAGAGATTTTCCTTATTGAACGGTGAACCAGCATAATAAATAACTACGACGCGGTTGCCGGCTTAAAATCGGCAGCCGCGTTGTGCTAACGGGCAGTTTAGCTTAGCAATCCATAAGAAACAATCCAAGCTGAAATGTGCTAAAATGTAACTAATGTAGACATCCCTCATGAACAAAGGAGCACTGAAAATGAGAAAACTCGTTCTATTTTTGCACGCATCGCTTGACGGTTTTGTAGAAGGGCCAAACGGTGCAATGGACATTGGCTGGATTTCCTACGATGGTGATTTAGAGAAATACGCGAAAGAAATTCTAAGTACTGCCGACACCGTCATTTGGGGACGAGGGACTTATCAATTAATGCACGGTTATTGGCCATCTGTGCCTTCGAACCCATCAGCTTCGCAGCATGAACGGAATCATGCCGAGTGGATCGATAAGACAGCCAAAATCGTTTTTTCCACGACGCTGGACAAAGTCGAATGGAACAATTCCAGACTGGTGAAAGAAGATGTCGAGGAAGAGATCAAGAACCTCAAACAGCAGCCAGGCAAGGATATGGTCATCCTCGGCAGTCCTAGGATCGCACACCACCTTATGCAGCTTGATTTAATCGATGAGTATAAAATTACGGTTTCTCCCGTCCTGATCGGCAGCGGGTTGCCGTTATTCCAAGGTCTAAAGGAGAAGGTCAATCTTAAACTTATCGAAAACAAGACCTTTGATTCTGGAGCCATAGGTCTCGTTTACCAGTCGGTTAGATGACTTTTGTCTCCTAAAATAGATTACGCTAACGGAAAACGTTAGCTTAATACATACGAAGAAACGGCAGCCTGCATATAAATGGCTGCCGTTTTCTCAACTAACGGACAGGATAATGTTACCGGTATTACTCATTGGAACACCACATAGGTATTTGTCATAAGTTATTGAAGGTTTTCAATTTATGACAAAGGGGTATGCAACACATGAATAGATTTGTGTACTATGGCTATCCGCAAGCCTATGCCTCATATCGGGCTC
>NZ_WHOD01000068.1 GCF_013141765.1 Paenibacillus foliorum | reverse complement strand
ATGGCTAAAGAAACTCATGTGGCGCAAGCTACGAATTTTCGCGGAATCGTGCTCTCGAATCGACACCTCTCATTTAGTAACACCATAGAAGGCTTTGAAAAGCTGCAGCGTTGGATAGAAGGACTTCAGCAGAAGCACCGTTTGAATAGTTTTATCATTGGCATGGAACCTACAGGACATTATTGGTGGAACCTGGCGAATTGGCTTACAAACAAAGGAACGAACGTTGTCCTAGTGAATCCAGCCACCACCAAAAGAAACAAGGAGAATCGCGATAATAGTCCTTCCAAGAGTGATCCGAAGGATGCTCTTGTCATCGCGGATATTGTAAGCCGTGGTTATTATTATGAACATACGTGACAAACCCAAGAGTTTCAAAGACTACGCACCCTGATGAGCGATCGGGAGTTCTGGGTCGCCTACAGTGTCCGGTTGCAGAATCGGATTATCCGTTGGTTAGATATTCGCTTCCCAGAGTATACATCGGTGTTTAAGGATTGGACTTGCAAACGTTCAATGGCCACATTGAAAGAGTTACCATTACCGCAGGATCTCGCATCACGATCCATAACCGAGATGATTACGACTTGGAGAAAGCATATGCACAGAGCAGGCGGCTCTACAGGCACGCAGAAAGCTGCTGAGCTTATCTCTCAAGCCAAGCGGAGTGTGGGTGATGTCACAGCGTTATCTGAGGCAAAGCAAGATTTAGAACGATTAATCGAAGAGTATGAGCGCATCGTGGAAATGCTAGGGGAAATGCAGAAGCAAATCCTAGAAATACTTAGTGAGATTCCGATGGCAAGTCAGCTTCGCTCCATAAAGGGGCTTGGCCCCATCTTTGTTGCAGCGATATTAGCTGGTGCGGGTGATCTTAGACAATATGCACATGGACGTCAGTTACTGCGAAAAGCCGGTC
>NZ_WHOD01000008.1 GCF_013141765.1 Paenibacillus foliorum | reverse complement strand
CATACATGCGGCGCATGCGCCGCACCACAGATGATGAAAATGTTTAGGATCCGTCCATACTGCTACTATGGCTGGGAGAGGAAGGTCGATAAGCTATGGTGCCTACGAGCCCATCCGTTAGTCTGACTCCAACGACCACGGTGCATCACAGATTGTCGTTCCCCTCGGGGAAGCACTCATGGGAGATTAATCCTACTCTGGTTGTTGCACCAGTCTCTTACCTAATTTAGCCGTAGAGAGGGCGTAGTTAAGGTGGAAGTTGTCATTGAACGAGCGTGCGGTATGGATATCCATAAGGACAACATTACAGCATGCATTCTAACGTCGAAGGGAAAGGATATCCAAACGTTTTCAACTAAAACGGTGCATCTATTACAACTCATCGATTGGATCAAACAACACGAATGTTCTCACGTTGCGATGGAAAGCACCGGGGTATTTTGGAAGCCAATCGTCAACCTGCTTGAAGCTGAAGGAATTGAATTTTTAGTCGTGAACGCCCAGCATATGAAGGCATTGCCTGGACGTAAAACAGATGTCAAGGACTCGGAATGGATTGCCAAGCTTCTCCGTCACGGACTTCTTAAAGCAAGCTTCATTCCCAACCGAAATCAGCGGGAACTTCGAGAGCTTGTTCGGTATCGTCGCAGCATCATCGAAGAGAGATCCAGACAACACAATCGCATTCAGAAGGTATTAGAGGGAGCGAATATTAAGCTTGGTTCCGTTGTCTCTGACATTATGGGTGTTTCCTCTCGTGATATGCTGCGCGCCATTGCAGATGGAGAAGATGATCCCGAAAAACTAGCGAGCTTCGCCAGACGTACCTTGAAACGAAAAAAGGACGAGCTTGAACTAGCTCTTCAAGGCTACGTAAACCCTCACCAACGTCTCATGATCAAAACCATTTTAATTCACATTGATTTTTTAACCGAACAAGTTGAGGTGCTTGATCAGGAAGTTGCTACGCGGGTAGAATCTTTTCATGAAGATGTTGAACGTTTAGATTCAATCCCTGGTATAGCCACTCGAATGGCCGAACAAATCTTGGCGAAAATCGGAACGGATATTAAGAAACAATTTCCCAGTGCAGCACATTTATGCTCTTGGGCTGGATTGGTACCTGGACATAATGAAAGTGCAGGAAAAAAGAAATCTGCCAAAACCACAAACGGAAACAAGTATCTGAAATCCGCCTTAGTAGAAGCAGCCCATTCCGTTGCAACATCAAAGAACTTTCTCGGCGCCATGTATAGACGTACCGCAGCACGAAAAGGTAAAAAACGAGCAGCTATAAATGTGGCTCATGCTATGCTGAAAATTGCGTTTTATCTTCTGACTCGTAAAGAAACTTATATAGACCTGGGCGAAGATTACCATGACAAACAGAAACAACAGTCTATTGCAAATTATGCTGTTCGTAGACTTGAGAGCTTAGGTTACTCCGTGACAATTGCAGCTAATTCCTAATTCCGAACCATTTCAACATCCATTATTCAGACGCTTTTCAAAAAAATGAATGAGCTGCGTCTTCTTCAGTGCGGCCTTTTTCTGCGACTGCGGATTTAATTTTCATGGGAGCTTAAACTACATTTGTTATATTTGCTCGACTTCACGTACTACTGGCTTTTGCTTCTTAGATAATAATCCACCTAAAACTGCCAGTGGGACCGCCAATATTTGTATTGCTAATACATGAGTAGTTTCAATATAGCCTCCCCTATATAAAGCCCAAAGAATATGAATTAATCCTACGACTGTTGAATTGATTAATCTATATCTTCTTGAAACGTTTGATGCAATATAACCACCTAGCACTATAAATAAGATGCTCACAATTAAATAAACCCAATATGCTCCCTTCAATGGTGTAAATGAAAGGGCAATCATAACTAAGGTGATACCTATTACATCAAAGAAATAACCAGCAGTAATAGCTCTAAGGCTTGTTAAAATATCTTTAAACACTTTATTCCTCCTTGTTGTTCGATGGTCTCCGTTTTCTAACTACAAATTCTCCATTAATAGGATTATTTCCTTTCCTGTACTTCCCACTAACCCGTTAACGTAATGAAGCTGCCGATCCGTACCGGCAGCTTCTTCAATGATGTCTATTGACAAACGTTATCCGTTCAATTGTATTTTTTATCAGTTATTACTGTAATGCTTGCCCATTCTCCATAATCCTCAATTATAACTTCGTAGAATCCTTCAACTTTATTAGCGAAATAGTATTTATAAGTTCCATGTTGCTCTAACTTAATATTGGGTAGACCTAAGAGTGCTGAAAGTTCCTCACGTTTTATTATTTTATATTCATCATTTGTTGTATTTAATGTTATACGATTTGCTTTGCCATCAATAAAAGAAATTGCCACTCTTCCGTAATCTGTAAACATAGATATATAATCATTCCTATAATAATTATTCATTGGGTCACTATGTACCTTATCTTTATCTCCAAGAACACGTGACCTAACAGGTTTTCCAAGAATTTGTTCAACTTCAAGTATGTTTTTCCCAGCTAATTCTTTAACATAAATAATAGGTTTAATTGAAGTTTCTTCTAATGTCACTTGCTCTTTCTTAGTTATTTTTTCTATAACTTGCTCTTGCTGTATATCTTCCACTTTAGAAACCTTAACTGTTTCATTTTTTTCATAAAGATATTTACTCAAAAAGAAAACAAAAAGTACAACCCCAAAAAATTTCCAAAGCTTTGTTCTTGAACTTTTTGTTGATTTCACCCTAATACCTCCCAAACAAATTTTGAAAATGAAAATATTCGTCAAATAATGTGATAATACCTCCTGAGTCCTATTTTTAGCGCGTGGTATCTATAACTTTCTGTTTTAATAATGATAATGTATCGACTGAATTTTAATAAGACCTTACATCTTTTAATCCATAAAATAAGTATTAGACTGACACTAGAAATTGAAGCAGCGACAGCCAGGACGAGAAAATAAAGTCCTAGACTGTCGCTGCTTATTCGAACTATCGTTCTCCGTTAACAAACCTCAGTCAAACGAAAGCTTACTTTCGGTTTTCCGACCTCTATAGCACCATGGGCACCAGCTCCCTTTTTTCACGGTCGTTGGAATCGCTTGCCACTGGTGACCGTGGGAACATTCAAATTGCAGTTTTGCTCGGTTATTAGTGTAGTCTTCCCATACAGAGAGACATTTCCCGCCTTTGCTCTCTACTGCAGTCACCACTTCTTTATAATGCTTTTTCCGCCTATCCATATCATCACAAACCGGGCACCACGATCCCGCTTTCACACGAGTAGGCTTCGCGTACCATTCATGATTTTCGCTGCAAACCCAAAGCAGCGGTGTAATATTATTGACGTAGGTTTCCGATAAGCACTTGCCCCCTCTTGAGGCTGCGGTCTCGTGCATTTCTTCTATTGACATTTTGAGCGAACCACAGACAGGGCACCACGTACCACTCTTGACTGAATAGGGGATAGCTTCCCAAATATGCCCCTTTGCACATTTCCAAGGCAATTTGACTTCCGAGCCGAGGTAAACCTCTGACAGACACGTACCTCCCCTGTTTTCCGCATGGCGCTTCAATTCTAGAAGATCGTTAGTTTTTTTTATGCGTACTGTTTTTAGATCCAAATCTTTCCTCGGAGGTTTACAGTCAATTTTCTTCTTTTTCAAGCTGAGATATATAAAGTTGGAAAAGAGAGTGTCGTCGTGGGAAACCGTGTAAGGCACGCTGATCAAGCATATGCCCTTATTTTCGCATAGCTTTCGCTTGAAGCGGTCTCGCTCCTTCTGTTTGTGAAAATTCTCGATGCTTCGATGAAAAATCTCCACGTATTCATAGTGCTGCAAACCGTGGTATTCAAAAGCGATACCAATCTCGGCATTGTATCCATCAAGCTCATAGCCTTCCAACACATCCCGGTTTTTCTCAAAGGGTTTACCAAGCAGTTCTTCCAGGATGAGATGACATTTGCGTTCATTGAAGCCCCGGTTGCAGACAGGACACCAGGAACCACGACGAATAGAAGCTGCTCTGGTTTTCCATATGTGACCTTCGCTGCACTGCCACATCAACAGTGAATTGCCAGCAAAGTAATCATCTTCATTGGAGAGGCAGGCACCGCCTTTTTCCGCCGCAGCTTGCACAATCACTTCAAACGGCAATCTGCTCAATAAACCAACCTTTTCATTTGAACACCTCGGACACCATTTACCATAGCTCACATTATTAGGCTGAGCATCAAATACATGCCCCTTCTCACATTTCCACGTAAGTTTGGTTTGTGAATCAGTATATTGAGTTGATAAACATTCACCGTTTTGTTTTTTTGCAAGCTGCTGCATTATCTCAAGCGATGAACGTCTTAAAGCTGATCTTCGATTAATTCCACACTTTGGACACCATCGACCACCTTTAATCTTTTCAGAAGTCGCAAGCCATGTATGACCGTGCTCACATTCCCAGAGAAGTTTAGTATTGTTATTTACGTAATCTGTAGATAAACATTTCCCGTTTCTCCTTGTAGCTAGCTCCACCATTTCTTCGATAGCGCCTCTTTGTTTATTTGCGGTAACTTCCCTGCCGCACTTAGGACACCATCTGCCTTGCATAATTTTATTGGGAGTTGCTCTCCATTCATCGTGATTTGGGTTTTTACACTTCCACCATAGATGACTAGTAGCGGTTATATATTCTTCAGAGAGGCAAAGTCCCTCGCGCTTTTGCGCAAGTAACCTCATATCTTTTATTGAGTACTTTTTGTTTTTCATCTAAACCTCCGATGATAGTAAAAAAGCCGCTGTGATCAGCGACTTTTACTCATTTTGAACACTCGATTAATTAATGATACTTCAAGGTTATTGAAAAGATTACCATTAACAAAAATTATAAGGCGGTACCCATCTTTTGACAAGGTTGTTTTATCGTGTCACCATTTTGCCTAAATTTATCTCGGTTAATAAACGACATCATAGTAAAGGATTATTTTATGCTGGATGCATTAACCTGCGGGTACTAGTGACCGCAGCTACAGTTGTTCGTTGAAAATAAAGTCTTAGACTGGAATCGTTGATTTAACGCGGTTTTCGTATTGAAGAAACATCAGCTTTTTAAATATAAGTTTTAGACTGATCCATTAAAAAGAAACCGCGGCTGACCAAGACTTAAAAATAAAGTCTTAGACTGCCGCTGTTGTCATTCAACTAACGTTT